>CAWKEA010000009.1:0-44857 GCA_963848635.1 uncultured bacterium | reverse complement strand
ACCGGAAAACCAAGTGGCGAACATACACATCGGCGATCCCGCCACGCTCACTTTTACTTCAAGCGCCGACCTCTCGGCCACGGCGACAGTCGCTTCCATCGACCTGGCTCCGACCGTCACAAACGGGGTCAGCGCCTATAAGACAACGCTCCATCTCAACGGCTCGAACCCGGATATGCGCATCGGCATGACTGCAAACGCAACCATCCAGGGAGAGACCACTAAAAATGTAGTGGCTGTTCCCTCTTCAGCGGTCATCACTGAGAATGACGGGACGTTTGTCCTGGTCAGAAATCAAAAAAACCTGTTCGAGAAGCAGGCTGTCGAAACGGGCATATCGGACGGCGCATACACGGAGATAAAATCCGGTTTGACGCCCGGAACATTAGTAGCGACGTTCGGGCAATAATAAAAGTTAGATCTCTCAATCATAAATACATGAATAAAGAAGAACAAAAAATAGAGCAGGAATTGAAAAAAGTAGAGACGGACTTGAAAAAAGACGAGGTCAAGATACAAAAGATATCCCGCCGTCTGTCCATGCGCGGAGCCGTCGCCCTCGGCCTCGTCGCTATCGTCATCGGCGGCGCAATCGGAGCATATCTTTTGGTCACCGGTAAAAGCGTCTATATCGAAAATTCCACCATCGAGGCTCCTGAGATAGACCTCGCTCCAAAGACAGCGGGGATCCTCGAAAATATGTATGTCAACGCCGGAGATTCCGTCACGGCGAACGAGGTGGTGGCACGCGTCGGCGACGAGCTCATACAGGCAAAGATAGCCGGCATAGTGACAAAAGCAGACGCGACTATCGGCGCAGAGCGCGCACCTGGGCAGACGGTCGTCGCCATGATAGACCCTACGGCCTTGCGCGTCGTCGGACAGATCGATGAGAACAAAGGCCTCGACCGCATATCTGTCGGGCAATACGCCGCATTCACCGTAGACGCTTTCGGCTCGAAAAAATTCACCGGCGTCGTGGACGAAGTCAGCCCGGAGGCGCAATCGTCAGACGTCGTATTCCAGATATCGGATGCGCGCGAAGAACAAGTGTTCGACGTCAAAGTCCGTTTTGATACGGCGCAGTACCCCGAGCTCAAGAACGGCATGTCCGCAAAGACGTGGGTGTACACGAAATAGCGATTTCACCTACTGGGTAAAATAAGAGAAGCCAAAATTAAGTGCGCAGGCAGATACTTCTTTTGAGGAGCCTTGCGAGCGCGGCTGGCGCGAGCACGAGGAATTTTCTAGCAAGAAAATATCCGTGCTCCGAAAAAGAACGTATCTGCTGGAGCACTGGATCTGACTGTTCAAATAAAGCATGGCAACTTCAACTTCAACAACAGAAAAGAGCAGCCTCAAGTGGATGGTCCTTTTGACCGTCATCGTCGGCACGTTCCTCGGAAGGCTCGACCAAACGATCGTCAATCTGGCAATTCCAAAGATAATCAGCGATTACGGCATCACCGTCAACGCGGCCAGTTGGATCGCGACGGCGTATATCATCGCAAACGCGGTGTTCGTGCCGATCTGGGGCAAGCTCGGCGACACCATCGGTAGGAAAAAAGTCTACCTCATCGGCTTTAGCATCTTTATCGTGGGATCTGTGTTGGCCAGCCTCGCATGGAACTTGAGCTCGATGATCGTTTTCCGCGTGATCCAAGCAATAGCCGTCTCTGCCGACTATCCGACAGCCATGGCTATCTTGACGGTCACCTTCAAGGAAGGCAAGGAACGCGCCCAGGCCCTCGGCATATGGTCATCGGCTTTTGCCGCAGCCTCGGTATTTGGTCCGCTCATCGGCGGCCCGCTCATCGACAGCTTTGGATGGCGATCGGTCTTCTTCATCAACTTGCCCATCGGCCTCCTCGGCATATTCATGGCCCTCGCCTACATCCATGAATCGGTGTCCGATCGCGGTACCGTCAAATTCGATTGGTGGGGTGCGACTTCCCTCGGCGTCGCCTTGGCCTTCCTCGTCATGATCCTCGACCAGGGCACAACGTGGGGATGGACATCGGCCGCTGCGCTCGGATCATACGCGGTCATAATCGTATCGTCTGCCCTCTTTTACTGGATCGAGCATAACCATCCCGAGCCTGTCGTCGACTTCTCGTTCTTCAAGAATTGGACGTTCAACGGCGCCCTTCTCAATAATTTCATCATCTTCCTCGGCATGATGGGCAGTGTCTTCGCTATCCCCATCTTTGCCCAGACCTTCCTCGGCATGAATGCGACGCAGTCCGGCATGCTCTTCATACCGATGGGCCTTTCCATCGTCATCGCCGCTGCGCTCCTCGGCCGTCTCACTGCCAAATGGTCGGTGCGCACTGCTATATTCGTGAGCACGGTCGGCTGTGCGGCATCCTTTTTCTACTTGTCCTATATAGATCCTCGCTCGACGTCGCTCGACATCATACTACCGCTCGTCGTCATGGCGCTTTTCATGGGATCGGCCATGGCCCAGAGGACGAGCATCATCGCCTCGTCAGTGCCGCGCTCTGAGATCGGCGTTGCCTCGTCCATCCTCGCCCTCGTCCGCAACATCGGCGGCGCATTCGGCATCGCAATATTCGGCACACTGCTCAACAACCTCACAAAAAGCAACGTTCTCGCCCTTTCAAAGAACAGCATCGAAAATGCCACGACGCCTGCCCAATTCCAGACCATCGTCGCATTGATCGAGCTCAAAGCCCAGGTGCTCGCCTATTCACAGATATACGTCATCGCTTCTGTTGTGGTATTGATCGGAGCCTTCACTGTATTCCTCATGAAAAAGCCGGGAAAACAGGTCTCTCTATCGCGCGAAGAAATGGCGATGGCGGAGGCATAGTGCTTGTCAAGATGACATCTTGACAACAAAAACCTCTTCCTTACTTTATGGAGTGGTCGTAGTGGCCGTAGTCGATGCGGAAGCAGAAGTTGGAGTTGAAGCGCCAGTCGTCGCTTTTATCGAACTCTTGACGGCATTGACGATGACATTCACATCCTTGCGAGCGGCGGCGAGATCCGCTGTGGCGGTCTTTATATCCGTCCGGGCGCTTTTGAGGGCGGCGGTGTTCGCCTGCAGTGCCGTCGTCACCCCTTGATCAGGCTGTAACCCGGAGACGAGAGAGATCGCCGCGTTGGCCTGCACTCCCGCATCGGCCGCCTTTACAGCGATATCAGCGATCGCGGATACCGAAGACGAGGCATTCATACCGTTCGATTGAGCAGTCGTAATAGAAGACCGAAGCTTGCTCGTCAAGACATTGAAGCTCGTCACTAGATCGAGGATCCGATCCGCGGCGGCGATGATAGAAGCTTGCGGCAGAACGAGGGCGTAAACGCGATATGATTTTGTTATCGACTGATAATCGGCCTTGAGCGTCGAAGTCGATGTATCGGCATCGATAGCGGCCTTGAGCGAGGTCAAATCTGTGATTTCAGCTTGTATAGAAGAAACCAAGCTAGCTTGATCGCTCGATGAGATATTTTTCATCGAATCGATGCGAGACAGAATCTGATCCAGGCTCGCTATCCTCTGGGTGATTTCCGTATCCGAACGCCCTTGAATGGCAGTGACCCTCTGTTCTGACGTCTCACGAGTCGTGCTAGCCACACGCATGCCCGGCGTCGTGCTTCCATAACGGGCTTCGATGCGCGCGCGGATCGTAGTCGAAGCGGTGGCGCTAAGATCGGCTCTGTCGAGAGCACGCGCGCTAACCTGGGCACAAGCGACAGCGGAAACTGACAAAGTCGCAACGAGAGAGACCGCTCCTATGAAACTTGCTGGAATGATGCTGATTTTCTTCATGATGATGTAGTTGGTTTTATATGATAAAGGCTTACTGATTCGTCGAAGGAGAAACGCTCGTGTCGACGTTCGCGTCATCCTGATTGAGCCCGTTCATCTGACTGTCTATAGAATTCAAGTCAGAATCGACGGATGACGAGGCTGTGACGGCGGCGGCAGAACCCGAGTCGGTAGGAGCGCCTGTGGCGACAGATGTATTCGACGTATTCGAGGAATTCGATACCGCAGGAGAATTTGCAGGAACGGACGAAGACATTGTTGTGATCCACCAAATGAAGCCGATGACCAAGACAATAACTATCACTGTTACGATTGTTTTTCCAGTTTTTGACATATTCTTGTGAATTTTATTTTAATTTTTAATGTAATAAAGCCCTTCCCTTTTTTCCTTTTAGAGACCAATTATATCAATTCTCCTGAAAAAGTCACCGTACGTAAAAACGCCTCAAAAGCGATCAAGATCGCCCCAAAAAAGGATCCGAGCCATCCGATATATGCCGTAAGATATAAAGAACGCCGAAAGCACGTCGATAGTATAGTGCAAATGGCCGAGTAGGACGACGACGCCGAACATTATCGAGAGAGCGATGAATATGTATCTCAGCCATTTCTTGTCCCAATACAGATACGCCATGAGAAAGGGCAAGCCTGTATGCCCGGAAAAGAAAGAGTCTTTGCCGAGGAAAAACGACGAGTAAAGCTTTGAGCCGATAACATCTTCGATGAAATTCTTAGTCGAAGGGTCGATGACCGCCTGAGTTGGAAACGATCCTATGTGGGTGAGGATGATGAAGAGCGACCTTATGACAATAAAAAGAGCGATCGTCTTTGCGACAAAAGGCAGCCGGCGCGGCCACCACAAACAGACAGCGATCATGAACAAGGTCATGAGAATGGCACCATTCACAAAAAAACCGTCGACATCGTACACAGGGACATTATCCAGGATAAGGTCGGTCACAGGATTGCTTGCGCTTGCGGTGGCGAATCCTACCGCGTAAGAACTGATGACCAATCCAGCTATGAGCATGATGATCCCTTCGGCAAGAGAGAGCACGAATCGTCCATCGGAAAAGCATGCTTTGTAGTGCCCGGCAACCCGCTTTATATGCGACACGATCATGGTTTCAGTATAGCAGAAATCAGATTTCGCTTATGTCTCTCGGCGAAAATAGGCCTATTGTCCATTCGACGACGATGGACAAGCGTTTTCTCCATGAATTGAACTTGAAGAGATAAATCGTGCGCCAAAGAAACCACATGAAAGGGCCTGATGGATGGATGCCAAAGATATCTCCTGCCGCTTGCCATGAGCCGAGAGAGATGAGCATCCCTTTGGAATGATATATAAAAGGAACAAGGGGCGACGTTTGGCTTTTTTCGGATCCTATCAAGGCAGATATATTCTCCGCTACGATCCCTGCTTCTTGCACGGCTGTCTGTGCAAGTTGAGGCACGGGAGGCTCGCCTTCTTTTATCGGCATGATAGCGCCGTCACCGAGCGCAAAAGCTTCAGGATAGCCTTCCACTTGAAGAAACTGATTGACCATGAGCCGACCGCTTTTATGCATGTGCGCCTGCCCTTTTATCTCCGGAAAGCTCGCTGTGACGCCGGCGACCCAAATAATAGTGCCTGCAGGGATACATCGCGTCGGAGCAGTAGCGGCCTTTATGGCGTCTTTTATGTCGACGCCGTCTGGCGAGACTTTCAGAACAGTCGTTCCGAGAAGGACTTCGATCCCTTTTCCATTCAAAACTGACAAGGCTTTCGAACTGACTTTGGTCGAGAACTGCGGAACGAGGCCAGGACCGGAAGCGATGAGCGTTATGGATATCTCGTGCGTTGAAAGAGCGGAAGCATAGTACGATTTGGCGACTTGAAATACGAATTCTGCGAGCTCAGCGGCAAGCTCGACGCCGGTTGGGCCTCCGCCGACGACAATAAAGGAAAGCAGGCGCCTTCGCTCTGATTGATCATCAGTGTGTGAGGCTTTTTTGATTGATTCTATGACCCGCCTGCGCAGAGCAACTGCGTCCGACAGGCTTTTCAGCATGAGGGCGTTCTCTGCTACGCCTGGTATGCCATATGTGTTTGTTTTCGCGCCGGATGCAATGACGATATAGTCATAGACAAAAGAGCAATTATCGGAGGCAACTGTCTTTGCCCCGAAGTCTATCTGATGGACCTCGCCCTGGCAAAAATGCACGTGCGTGC
Organism: uncultured bacterium; assembly: GCA_963848635.1. GTDB lineage: Bacteria > Patescibacteriota > Minisyncoccia > Phycocordibacterales > PALSA-1337 > JAGWNR01. The sequence continues at coordinate 38,846 of CAWKEA010000009.1, read as the reverse complement.
CGCGGAATATTTCAGCTATCGGCTCGACGACAGATTGATGCGATAGACTGCCCGTTGCGACTTCATGCAAAAGAGGCGTGAATAAAAAATAATTGTCGCGGCTGATGAGCGTTATGTCGGCAGTCTCGCCAAGCTCTCGGACGAGGCGCTTGGCCGCATAGACGCCGCCGAATCCGCCGCCTACGATGACGATATGTGGTTTTTTGTCCATGTTATTAAAAATTGGTTGTGGCGGCAGGAACGAGACTGTGCCATCGCAGTGCATATGAATGCACATGCGTATACGCGCTTATCCCATTTCTTACCTTTATCTTACTCTATTTCTATAGATATCGGTGCGTTGGGCTCGTCAACATTCTCATGCGTTCCGCATATATTCATATATTCGCCGCATGAATAGCTAAATAAAGAACCCCTGCGCCGAGGACAGTCATCGCCGTGGTCATGAATTTTGGATGGCTGTGGTGACTCTCGGGGATAAGGTCGGAAGCTCCGATATACAGGAAAAATCCAGAAAATACAGCTAGGATATTAGCCAAGACGCTTTCAGGCAAGGTAAAAAAGAGAGTCGAGACGACGCCGACGACAGGCGCCGCCGCATCCACGATGAGCCAATGGAACGCGCGCGGGCCGGCTCCTTTGTTTTTCAAGATAAGGTTGACCGTATTTATGCCGTCAGAAAAATCATGCACGAGCACGGCAACAGCGACTATCGCGCCGATAGCCGCCGAAACCTGGAATGCGAGGCCTATGGCTACGCCATCGAGAAAGCTATGGACGCTCAAACTGCCGGCACCCAGTATGCCGCGGCGTATCTGCTTGGATTCGGGCACCATAACCGATCCATCCTCCTTGTGATCATACTTGTGATCATACTTGTGATCATATCCTTGCCCATGAATATTGTCGTGATCGTCTACGTGAGAATGAAGAAATATCAGTCGGTCAAGAACAAGGTAGGCGAGGAATCCGAGCGCTACGATAGAGAGCATCGTCGCGACAGAATAATATCTGCTCCCTATGCCGATTGCTTCAGGCATAAGATCGAAAAACGCTACTGCTATGACCGCACCGGCCGAAAAGCCGAGTATGAGATGCAGTTTATCCTTGAGCTTCAAAGCGACGAGACCCCCGATGAGAGTCGAGCAGAATGTGGCGAGAGCGATGAGTATGACGATCGTATGCATTGTTTTATTTCGCAGATGCGCTGTCGCATTTTCCGCAAAGACCGAAGAATTCGAGAGAATGGCTCTGTATCGACTTGAAATTTTTCAGATGTTCACAGGCGGATACATCGAAATCTTTTGCGTCGCAATTCAGCACGTCCTCAATAAGTCCGCAAGAAACACAGACGGCATGATGATGGTGCGGTCGGCCATATCTGATTTCGTACAGAGTACGGCCATCACGCGCATCCAGCATTTTCGTAACGCCGCCGGCTTTATAAAGCTGTTCAAGCGTCCGATAGGTGGTGGCACGATCACTTTTGCCTTTTATCTTTTTATGGATATCGGCTGAAGACAGAGGCTTCTTCTCTTTGAAAAGAGATTCGACCAGTTCAAGACGCGGTTTGGTCGCTTTCAGCTCACACCTCCAAAGCAAGCTGTGCGCCTCGCTTTTTACAGAAAGATCCTCCTTGGAGATGGGATATGTCATATCTGCATGATATCCTAATTGCGAATCATTCGCAACTACATTACACATATGAGCCATATACTATGTATTAAATGCGAATCGTTCGCAATTATATTTTTTAAGGAAATAAACTGCCCCACCGCAAGCGGTGAGGTATTCTAATAAACTACCTCGCAACAGAACTGACGAGGTATTGAATTGAAACTCCCCTTCCAGACGCGGCAAACCGCGGAGTATCGAAATATAGGTTTCGAAAGCCTCTCGTGGTGACAGAGAAAAACATGCCGCCGCAGAAAAGATCAGAACGTCAACTGAACGGTGCGATTGACTTTTTTGGGGCTCGGGCTCGAACACGCGCCACTGCTCTGTCCCATACCCGCATCTTGTACCGTCCCATTCCATCCGATATTGTATCCTGCAGAAGTTATCGTAGTATAGGCATGGAGAGCCCCGCCAAGGTACGAGCTTGGCGCGACATACTTGTCCACGATTATATTCGCGCAACTAAGATTGCTCGTCCCATCCGTCGAGAACGGTATATTGATAGCATATTCGTAGATGCTATTCGCCACTATGCCGGTCACCGGCAGAGAGACCGAAGCAGAAGCCAACGGACCTGATTTCGTCGGTGTGACGCTGACATAATCATTACCACTGCCCTGCTTTACATATGCGCATACCACAGGGCTCGCAGACGACGAGGTCGAAAAAGCGCCGCTAACATTCCAATATTCCGCACAGCCAAGACCGCTGTCAGCCGCGTAAAAAGCATTCGTCGATTGGGTAGCCGATGATGACAAGATGAATTCTTTCCGGCTGATAGTCAAAAGAGATACGCCGAGAGCAAGGACGATAGAAGCCACTATCATGGCAAAAAGGAGGGTGTAGCCGCCAGAACTAGGAATTTTTTTGAATATATCTCTCATGATGTTTGATCACTACAATGGAGAATTGAACGTCGTATCTTCGAGCGACACTCCCCCTCCGCCTATCACGTCGCCAGGCCACGTGACATTGACGATCACATTTGCCGCGTTATTCGACCCCCCGTTGATGCTGAACGGTTGTATATAAAATGTCCGGGTGAAATCCTTTGTGTCGCCGCTCGAGTTCGCCGCGCAACCGCTCACATTCGAGCTCTGCACATAGCCGCATGTCGTCAGATACAAAGGGCACGACGAACCGCAAGGCGATATGCCGCCGCCGATCGTATCGACGGTGCATGGCGTGTTCGGGGAGCATCGCGAGGCCAAATCGGTGTCCTGCTGATACACGAGCCACCAATCGCTCGAAGTGCTTATGTTCGGATTATTGACGTTTGGATTCAATTGATCGGTATCGAGGACGTTTTTTATATATTCCATGCCGTCCTGGGCAAGATACGAGCCGATGAGCTGATCGCGGGCATAGATGGACGCGGAAAGGCCTTTTTCAGCCACCGTCAATGGACCCGCGATGGCTATCATGAGAATCGTGATGGCAACAAGCGTCTCGACGATGGTGAATCCCGCATTTTTCATAGTTCTTTGTGTTTGATTTTTTCTCATGATGGTATTATGTCCTCTCGGAGATCGTCGTCTGGACGTCAAAATACGTCTGCGTATTCGCGGTCGCGCCGGTATAACCGGAAACATACAAGAAGATGCTCGGCTGGTCGCCCGTAGCCAGATTGACCTTCACTGTATAATTGGTGATGACGATCGAAGGGTCGATGATCGGGACATATAGAGCAGTCGAGCCACCGATAGAATCTTGGCAAACGCCGCTGGTGCTTTGTTGCGCTTTCTCGATCGTCCATGTCGTTGACGATGACCCGACGACCGGAGCGATAAAATAAGAATACGTGAGATTACACATTCCTCCAGCGCCATCAGATACTGATTTTGTAGAAAGGAACGTGATGGAAGTCCCGCTCGAATCGTTGGTGTCGGAGAATGACGCCGAACCTTGCGAAGTCACTCCTGAACCGGAATATGATCCTGACAGGCCATTGTAGTCGCCGCCCACTCGGAGCTCCCTCGTTATCGAATCCAGGGCAAAATTGATGTTATTGACCGCAGTCTGAAGCGTCTGCGATTTTCTATCAGAATCCACGATCTTGAAGAGCGCCGCAACGGCAATGACGGCAACGACCATGAATATGGCTATCGAAACGAGCATCTCGATAAGAGTGAAGCCTGAATGAGCGCCGAGTCGAAAGTTTCGAGTCGGAAGTTGGCTCCGACCGCATTCGTTTTCGATTTTTTGATTTTTATTTTCAAGTTTTTCCATATTTATTGATTCTGCACCGCTATCTCCCCGGTTTCATTGACCACGATCGACCGAGTCGCTGTTTTGCTCGCGTCTTCAACCTGGATGACTGCGTAAGCCCATTTTTGCAACGTACCGGCGACGATCGGCGACACCGCCATAATAATAGCATTTGGGTCAGGACGCTTGAATGTTACATCGATGATATTGGTATTCGAACCTGTTGGGCAAGGATTCGAAGTCGTCGGAGGAGGAGTATTTGCAACAAACAGGCATTTGATCAATCCCCCGCGGGCAAGCGTGTATGTAGTGATTATATTGTCGCCTGTGGTTTGGTTCGATGTGCATGTCCCGGCGCTTCCGTTATCACAAACGCCGTCTGGACTGGTCGGATATGAATCGGCAAACAGTATCATTCGACTCGGTGTTCCTATATTGAAATCCATGCCATACGGATAATTGAACCCTTGCGCTGTCGTCGACGTCGAAACGCCTTCAGTGTTGATCCCGTATGATTGAGCATCTGCCAGAGCCAACGATATGTCGTATGACATGCTGGTCAAGAGAGTCCCATCATTGAAACTGCCATAATTAGCCACGACCAAGGCCGTCATGAAGACGAAGATAGCGACAACCACCATGAGCTCGACTAAAGTGAATCCATGATCAGTACGCAACGTCGAAAGGCCGTACAACCGAAAGCCTGTCCCTTGTTTTCCTTTATGGGCTTTATGCGCTGTATTGACATCGCGGCTTTTTTTAAAAAACATAAAGAATTAGAAACTGCCGAAGAGCTGAAGTCCCGTCACCATGACCAGGTACAGCCCGAGGATGAGGTACGGCCCGAATGGGATCTGCAGGCCATGTTTGAAGGATCGGTACACGGTCGCCATATAGACGATCGATGCCAGAGCCCCTATCCAAAAAGCCAGCGTCAAAGCAGTCAGCCCATAGGAGAGGCCAAGCATCCAGCCGATGCCGACGATAAGCTTCGAATCTCCGAGACCCATCCATTCTCCATGAGAAACATACCAGAGCAGGGCAAACGGCAGGGCGAGGATAGGGCCAGCGAGGAGACGCATGACGCTCGGCAGGATGAATGGGTGCACATCATTGCCGATGAACATGAGGATGAATGTAGCCGCGATAAAAATATAGACCAGAGGGTCGGGTATTATCTTGTGCTTGATGTCATAGACAGTTATGACCATCAAAATACAAAGGATGAAAAGCTGGAACGCAGTGACGATGCTCGGGACAAATCCGATCGGCGGATAGAGAAGGAATATGATGACGAAAAGCGCGCCGGAAAAGAACTCGACGAGCGGATATTGCCATGAAATCTTTGCTCGGCAACCCTTGCAGGCACCCCGCTGAAAAGCGAACGAGAGGATAGGTATGAGCTCGACCCACGTCAGGGTCTTGGCGCACGACATGCATTTTGAGCGGCCGCGCACGCCGACGCCGGTGTTGTATCGCAAAGCCAGAACATTCAAGAAACTGCCGATGAGCGTGCCGAGGATGAATGAGACGACGAGTATGAGATAGAGAGGCATGGTTTAAATTAAAAAAATAAAATTATTAATTCGGCCGGACGCAGTAATTCAATAACGTATCGCATGATGATGAGCCTGTCACCGAGGGATTGCTTGCAAAAGATTGGGATACCGTCCACCAATTAGGGACAGGAGCGCTCTGCGGTGAAACTGAATTTACAGCCTCGAATTTAGTATGCAAAACGTAATCAGTAGGAGTGGTCCCATTGTTCACTACATAATCATAAGAGCTATTCGTCGTTGGATCCTTTGGAATCACTGAAATAAAATTCCCGAACGTAATAGGAATACCGCTTGTATTATTAGGGCAAATGCCAGCACCGCCTGCAGTGGGAATCAGCGAAGTCGGATATTGATCGCACCTATCGAAGAATTGCTCAACAGCCAATTGTATCTGAGAAAGATCCGACGCCCGCTTGGCATCGCGCGACTTCGCCTTTGAACCGACAAGACCTGTTATTATGATACCGGTAAGGATGGCGATGATAGCTATGACGACCATCATTTCCACGAGAGTGAAGCCTTTATTGCCCGAACGATGTGATATTTTCATGGTGCAAGTATAGCAAGAATAAATGTTCTTTGCGTCAAGGGATGTCCACAGGAATAAGGAGCGAACAAAGTGAGCGACCCCAGTAGGTCATTTTGCTACATGATATATTCCTGTAGTTCTCACAGAGGATCTTCGAGATGCCGCATAGGCGATTCACCAGACGATTGAGCACAATCGCCACGGGCTCGTCCTAGGGATTATCGAAGCGGCGCCACAGAATGAAAAAGGCTCACCTGTATTGACTGATGGTTTCTTCTTGCTATAATTAACTCAGCATTTGGGGGGGTTACCCGTGACGGCTATTCGCTGTAACCAAATGCAATCAAAGGATGTCACTCTCTTCGAGTGGCATTTTTTGTTTAAAGGCTGGAATAACGCTCAAGAATATCATTTCAGCATTGTTCACCTGTTTTATGACTACCCTGACTCTCCAATCATCAATAATTGCGATAAATTCGTAGTAAGTAACATCGATCATTGCAAGTTCCTTGCGGCTGTTCACATATCTATGCTCAAGCCTTTTTCTGATAGTCTTGTTTTGCACTGTATGCGATGCGCCAATGATCTTTATGACTATCGGCAATAATCTGATGCGCATTTCGATATCCTTTGACGGCCGCATCAGTTGCTCATTCTTGAATCGGATATGTTTAAAGCCGACATCTGTGAAATAAATATAGTCCTTGAAATAAGGACTATATGTTTTGCCGATGCTTTTATAAAATTCTTCAAACGAAGCTCGATCTGTACGCATAATCCAAGCATTATACCGATGCGAGATTAAGAAAGGTTAAAATAATTATAAAGAGAATCTAAACTCACAAAACCTGAAAAGGACACCTTTTTGGATTCTTTATGGGCACAACAATGAGCGGCATTGCCGTCTACGTCTGCCTTGCGCTCTCATATTTCTGGGGAAAAAGCCTATGGGAAGTTACCGCTTTTCTTTGCATTATTGAAATTGGATTGTTGCTAGGAGCTTGTATTATGGAGTGGCGCAGAAACGCGAAAAACAAAAAATAACCATCAAATCGTCGTCATAAGAAAACCCTTCATTTCTTCTTGAATACGATCTCACGGTAAGCGAAAAAGCTCTCAAAAGCGATGAGGACTGACGCGATGATCTGTGCCAACAGGTAATGGAGGGAAAAATACCGCACGAAGACATACACAAGGAGCGTATTGACGCCGAGATTGCAGAGCGTGACAGCAAGATATATGCCTGCCTGAACATGCGTCCTATCCGCTTCCCTATTTTTAAACGTCCATAATTTCTGCAAGAAGAAGCTGACGACAAATGACAGGATAAAAGCAATGATGGCCGATGCGAGATACCAAATCCCGAAAGCGGCTGTGAGGAACCATAGCAGGAATAGATCCGTGACGGCGCCAATAGTGCCGGAGATGACGAAACGGATGATGCGGGAGTCAGAGAACGGAAAATTGAATTTAATGATTTTTACGATCGCCTCAATCCCATCGAACCAGCCTATCTTCTTGCCCTCTTCGGCAGTGCGCCCGACATAGCTTACTGGCACCTCGACAATCCGCATCTTTCTAACAAGAGCGGTGATCTCAGGTTCGATGCCAAATCTATCCGAAGTGAGCCTACGTGAGATGCAATCGACTGCTTTTCGCGTCATCATCTTGTAACATGTCTCCATATCCGTTATCTTCATCCCGCTCAAAATATTTGAAAAAACCGTCAGAAAGCGATTCGCCAGATAATTCTTTTTAGACATGCCTGTCGGCCTCGCACCATTCGAAAATCTCGAACCATAGACGACATCAGCTTCTCCTTGAACGAGCGGCGGCAAAAGCCTATTATAGTCAGCTGGATCATATTCAAGGTCGGCATCTTGTATAACGACAAAACCTCCAGTGACTTCTAAAAACCCTGTCCGCACTGCCGCTCCCTTGCCGCGATTCATCTCATGCCGAATGATTTTGTAAGTAATGGATGAATGGCCTTTAGTATCCGGCGGTAAAATCACCCTTTCTGTGGAAAAATCGTCGACGATGATTATCTCTTTTTCAAATCCATCGATGAGATCTGCATCGGCGATCCTCTTCAAGATCAAAGGCAGGGTTCCTTTTTCATTGAAAACTGGAATGACAATGGAAAGTTTCATAGATGTCCTATTTTACGGCAAGCGTCGATGTCGCCTCGACTTCATATATATATTTCGCATTATCAGTGAGCACGCGCTCGAATCGACGGCTATTGTCCAAGGCATATTCAAGGGATGAATAATCGCTGGTCGAAATAAGATATCGCGAATGGAAGTCACTGAGAAGCACATCTGCTATGGCGTTTCCTTGGTCGACGTACCACTGTTTTTTCTCGGTTTGAGAACCTTTTAGAGCTTTCACCTTGGCTGTTTGCTGTGCGTCACATATTTCCGTATCGCAGACATAGCCATCCGTACCAATGTGCCACCAGAGCCAATAGAGTTTGGGGCTATATACATAGGTCAGCCGCGGTTCCAATCCTATAATGTAATCGTCATGCGGAGCATAATAATATAGCTCGGTGAACCAGCCCCAATTCGTATTGAAAATAATATCCCCAGGCTTCGTATTATCGTCAAGCCAAGCTCCAACCTTTCGCCATTCATCAGGTAAAACACCATTGCCGAGCGATTGATACAGGCTGAGGCCGTTCGAGAAACATAGGTAAAAGACGGCGATAAGCCCTCCGATAACAAGCCCTCTTGATACATATCTATCCGAGATCAACACAAAATTCTTTATGTCATCGAAAGAAATAGCTATATAAAGGCCGACAAACGCGGCAAAATAATCATTAAAGCGCGCACTGACGACAAAGACGCTCAGCAATATGCCGACACACAGAAAACAGAGCGTCGTGCGCACAACATACGACTCATATGAATAAGAGCCGGTTTGCTCATTGAGGCCTTCCCTTTTGTACCTTATGTATCTTGCCGTCTCGACGCTCGCAACAACAAGCAACGAAGCGAATATATATGTGTTTGTCCTGATAAAGTCAAAGAAATCGGTCGGGTATAATTCGCTCCCCTCGGCGATATTGACTTTCTTGCCTATGATAACGTCCCAAAAAACACCCCAAATGTTATCTTGGATGTAGAGAAAAAATCCTGGAGTCATCATATATACCAAGCCGACTGCTCCAACTGTGCCGCCGGCACAGTAAGCCAGATTTTTCCAATCTCCCTTGCCCTGATAGAATCTTTCAAAGACATAATATGCCAATGCCACACCAAGAGGCAGAAAAAAAGTCGCCCCATGCCAAAATAGGTAGCCGAAGCTAATGATAAGAACGCCCCAATGGTTCTTCTTGTTCAAGAAATACAAAAACACAAGAAGTAGAGCCGGCGTCAGAGCGTACGGCCGAGACAAGAACAATCGGACTATAGGAGCCAATCCTGTTATCGCCAAAATGGCGAGAACCCATAAAAATGGATACTTCACTTTAAATCGTCCGAGACACCAATAAAAGACAGTGAATGACAGAGCGGCGGCGATAACTGCATAAAGCTTTATGCCAAGAACAAGGGGTTGAATATATGTGAACGGAATTATGACGAGGTAAAAAAGAAAGTTGTAGTAAATAAAATACTGGCTTCCTTGGGCAATTTTTGTAAAGTAGATCGATTTGAAGTTGTAGAATGAACTGAGAAGCCCGTTCGTACGCATCTCGTAAGCAAAGCGGAAGTGAAAGAAATGATCGTCACTTGATATAAGAGTGTTTAAAGAGAAATACATAGCACAAAAAACCGTAAAGAAGAGCGAGAACACCAAAAAAATTTTCAGGTATTCCCTCTTGTTCACATACCGAGCCGTCGGAAGAATAAAGAAAACATAAACAGATTTTGATATTTTGGCGACATATTGTCCAGCGCCGTTCAGCCAATCAGTGATTTTCTGCATCATATAAGTCAAACCAATATAGCATGACTTTGCAAGATATAAAAACAAAACCCCTCGTAAGGGGTTTTGTTTAAACTAAATTTTCGAGAAAGACTACTGACAGGTGATACCTGCGTTGGTGCTCGTAGCAGGATTAGTCTTGCCTGTTGAATCGATGCAGAAATAGTTACTGCTACTGACAAGCTTACCATAGATAGCGTAGGCATTTACGGTATTATAGGCAGTAACAGGTGCTACAAATATACTAATATCATTTGTGCCGCCCTGTGCGCAAGCATCTCCGAGTTGCGTATTCAATGCTGAACCTTGAGAGGCAGTGTCATTGTTCCAATTGGCGATAGTACACGACGAATTACTTGCAACCACAGCATTCGAGTTATTGTTGCCCAAATCAGGATAATAAGTACCAGTATAGCCAGTCTCAAGAGCGTCGCGAGTCTGCTGAACGTCTGCGATAACACGCGTATCAGTACCCTTCTTTCTAGCTGACTGCAAGCTGACCAAGACGATCGAGGACAATATACCGATGATGGCGATGACGACGAGCAATTCGATGAGGGTGAAACCGCCTTTTACATTTTTTCTTTTCATTTAAATTAATTAATGAATTACTTGATAATTAAAGGTTTATACCTTTTTATGGCGGTACAGATGCTGTGAGAACTATCATCCTCGCCAGCGCTGAGCTCACCATAATAAGCTTGATTTAGCTTTGACAGCTATTATACCAGCCACACACCGGGTAAAGTCAAGGCGTATGTGGATAACCCTCAATGGTAAGCCGATGAAAAGCCTTTATTGAGACCATCCGAACGAGCTTTCAAGAATCTAGCGAATATCCGCGGCGTAAAGCATATCCTCGTGCACAGTCTTGTATTTCATCAATTCCTCCGGCTTGAACCAGTGATTGATCTCGTCAGAAGCTTCTTTGACAGAACCAGAAGCATGCACCACATTGCGCACGGCACGGCTGTCGCTATCTGACATTTGATACGAATCAAGGACATAATCGCCGCGAATAGTGCCGACGCTCGAAGTCAAGGGCTCTGTCGAGCCGACGATCTTGCGGACGATCTGGACCGCATGCGCGCCTTCGAGGACAAAAGCGACGATCGGGCCTGCGGTCATATAGGTGATGAGGTTCTTGAGGATCTTGGCCGTTATTTCAAGAGGATCATTCGACGGGGGCGTCAAGCCTTTGCTCACGTAGTTTTTTATCGTCTTTTCACCGGTGACGCGGCGCCATTCTGGATCGAGCGTATAGTGTTTTTCAACGAGCTCTGGCGTAGCCATCATCATTTTCATGGCTATGATCTTGAGTCCGACGCGCTCGAAACGGCTCACGACTTCGCCAGCGAGGCCGCGCTGGATGCCGTCAGGCTTGATGATGACAAGGGTGCGTTCGTGCTTTGGGTGATTATTCATGTATATATTATTTGATTATGTTTTCTATACTAGCATACTTGATTCAAGATTTAAGATTCAGGATTCAGGATTCAAGAAACCGAGCTTCCGTATCTATCTTGAATCTTAAATCCTAAGTCTTAAGCCTATCTCAAACCGTCAATATCTCCGCGCTCCCCTTTGTAATGAGGACCGTATGCTCGAAATGCGCCGCGGGCAAGCCGTCGGAAGTGATGACGGTGTAATCATCGTCTGCTTGATAGACTTCTTTGCCGCCGAGATTGAACATCGGCTCAATGGCCAGAACCATTCCAGGCTGAAGGACGATCTTTTCGTCCCGCACGCCGGAGACATAGTTCGGAACATACGGCTCTTCATGAACGCCATAGCCGACTCCGTGGCCGACCAGATCCTCGACGATGCCATAGCCGCCGCCTTGGCCCGTGCGCTCCACAGCCACTGCGATATCAAGGATCTTTTTACCGCCTTTTGCCGCTTTTATCCCCGCCATGAGGGCTTTTCTTGTCATTTCGACGAGGACAGAAATCTTCAGATCGATGTTGCCGACAGGCACCGTCACGGCCATATCGGTAAAAAGATTCCCGTGCTTGAGGCCAAAATCGATGCTGACGATATCGCCTTCCCGCAAAACGCGGCTATTTTCCGTCGGAATGCCGTGCACGACCTCTTCATTGACAGAGACGCAGATGCTCGCAGGGTAAGGCCTTTTTGCTCCCTTCGGTTGGAAGCCGAGAAGCGCCGACTCGTCGCCCGAATTGTCCGTGTCATGTTCCTTGATGAGCCTGACTGCCATTGCATCAAGCTCGCGTGTTTCGAGCCCGGGCCTCACTGCTTCTGCCAATTTTTTCATGACCAATGCATGGCGTCGGCCGCCTTCGCGCAATATCTTTATATCTTCCTTTGTCTTAATTGTGATCATTATTTTGAATAGAAGTAGATACTAGAACTTTCTCGATTCTACCCCTTCAATCCTATCTTTTTAACAACGTCCGCATATATGTCTTGGACAGATTGATCGCCGTTGATCTCAAAAAAATCGACATTCGGATTCGTGCGATACCATTCGATGACAGGGTCGATGTCGGCTTCAAAGGCTTTCTTGCGTTTTTCTATCGCTTCCTTGCTGTCATCTGCCCTGCCCGATTTGGCACTGCGGAGGGCAAGGCGATGCAGTGAGACCTCATGGCTGACGCTCAAAAACAGAACCTTTGGCTTCGCGGTGCCGTAAAACGAAAAAACAGGATCCAGTATCTGCGCTTCGAGCATCTTTCTCGGCGTTCCGTCGAGGACGAGACTCTCATTTCCGGTAAAATTATCGACAAGCAAGTTGCTCCAGAGGTGTATCGGCATGAATTCAGGCAAGAGACCTCCCGCATCGATGACTTTTTTCGTCATTTCCGCCGTGTGGTTGCCTTCTTTTGCCGTAAATTTCCTGAATTCCGCGCCTGTCTCGATATAGAGGACGTTCCTGCTCGTGTCAGCTTTTTTCAGAGCCTCAATCAATAATTTCGCCTGTGTTCCCTTGCCCGAACCGTATCTGCCGATGAAGATGCATATGTGTTGCGTCATTTTTTGTTTTTCTTTTCTTTTTATTGCAACAAGCGAGGAGCGTGTGTGAATGTCGTCATTCACACGACGTCCGAGCGCAGTCGCATCAAGGAATTTACTTCCTTTGACCGTGAAAAGTTTGTATAAATGAATACTAGCATGGAATACAGCCGTTTTGAAAGTTTCAAGCCCCGTGTCAAGCCCCGACACGTCGGGCTTTTTTATTGAAAATATCTAGGCATAACAACGTGATTAAGGAATTTTTATCATTATTTTAACTTTTCTTAATCCTTGACGAGTATAATTCATAAAATATGGGTAAAAAGCATGTCAAAAAATATAACGAATGGAATAGGCACAAAAAACTCATAGAGGAACGCATCCCTCCTGAGGACTTTTTCTTTCTGGAGGGAGAAGTCTGGTGGGCTGCCCTTGGAGTTAATATTGGTCATGAAATAGATGGTAAAAATGAGCTTTTCGAAAGGCCGATCATTGTTTTAAAGAAAGTGAACGATGATCTCTTGTGGGCATTGCCGATAACAAGCACAATAAGAACAGAAAATGAATTCTACACGATGAGGTATCGGGGTAAATTACAGACCGTACTGACATCTCAAATTAAAATCATAAGCAACAAGAGGCTGTTGCGCCTCATCTTTAGGCTAAAACAGGAAGAATTCATTGTACTAAGAAATAAAGTCGAAGGGATACTTTCTTCCATAAAAACGATTCCCTCCGATTAAGGAGGGAATCTCGATGGACGTAACTGTAAGATGCTATAAGTTTAACAAATCTAATTTCTTTGTCAAATTTCTCTAGTATTCCCTCATGGCGATCTGCGCGTCTACTTTTTTGACCAAGTCGAGAACGACCGAGACGACGATGAGGAGTGCTGTGCCGCCGATGGCGAATGTCGTGCCTCCAGTGAAGCCTTGCATGATGAGCGGCAAGACTGCGATGATGCCGAGGAACAACGCGCCGACGAGGGTGATGCGGGTGACGACGCGAGCGAGGTACTGCATGGTCGAATCGCCAGGACGGACGCCAGGGATGAATGCGCCGCTCTTTTGCAGGTTCTCAGAGATCTGCTGTGGATCAAACGTTACCGCGGTATAGAAATAGGTAAAGAGGAAGACGAGGATAAAATAGCCGATACCATAGATCCACTGGTTGCTGACCCAGGCCATGACCTGCGTGGCATATGAGGCGACGATGACATTCGAAGAATGCGAAAAGAATGTGGCGATGATGTTAGGAAAAAGGAGTATCGAAAGGGCGAATATTATCGGAATGACGCCGGCCTGATTGAGACGGAGCGGCAAATATGTCGAAACGCCGCCATAGACCTTGTTGCCGCGGACCTGCTTTGCATACGTGACCGGCACCGATCGCTCTGCTTCGGTGATGTAGACGACTGCGCCGATAACGACGACCGCAACCGCTACGCCGACGATATAGAGAGGGATCGAGGCTGGTTCAAAGCTGGCCACAAACTGCCCCACGACGCCTGGCAAGCGAGCGATGATGCCGGCGAATATGATGAGCGAGACGCCGTTGCCGATGCCGAATTCGCTGATGATCTCGCCGATCCACATGAGGAGGACCGAGCCGCCGGTGACGACGAGGACATTGACGAGCAGTGTAAAAGGAGCAAGATGCGGTATGACGCCCTGATTTTCGAGGAGTATCAGAAAGCCCACCGATTGGATCATGGCGAGAGGCACAGACAGCACGCGCGAGTATTGCGATAGCTTCATGCGGCCGGCTTCGCCGTCCTCGTGGAGCATGTTTTTCAAGGAAGGCACCATCATAGTCAAAAGCTGCATGATGATGGAAGCAGTGATGTACGGCCCCACCCCGAGCATGACAATGGACAAGCGCGATATGCCGCCGCCGGAAAAGAGGTCAAGCATGCCGAAGAATTGGCTTGAGTTTATGAGCTTGTCGAGAGTAGACGTATCGATGCCTGGAACTGGGATGGCGGCCAATAATCTGAATATGACGAGAGCGCCCAACGTAAAAAATATGCGTCTTTTCAGGACTGGATCTTTGAATACTGTGGCTATTTTTGTCCAGAATGTGTCCATGTGAATTGGAAATAGATAATAGAATCAGAAAATAGAATGGATGCGAGCATTATTGAATTTATTCTATTTTCTAATTCTATTTTCTTCATACAATTTTTCCGCTGGCTTTCTCGATCTTGGCTTTGGCGCTCCCTGAAACGGTGACCTTGGAGAAATTGATTTTTTTGGTCAATTCGCCGTCGCCAAGGATCTTGATCGCGGGAAGCTTGCCGTTCTTCATCTCGACCATGCCCTTTTGGAGCAAGGTCTCAGGCGAAACCGTATCCCCTGTCGCGAAAGCAACTTCAATGACCTCGAGATTGATGACGAACGGCGTCTCGGTCATCGGCGTGTTTATATTGACTCCACGTCCGCGCAATTTTGGGATCTTCTTTATCAGATCGCGAAGCTCTGGACGCTTCTTCCTCCCGGCGCGCGCATTCTGGCCTTTTGTTCCCTTGCCGCTCGTCTTGCCGCGCTTGCCGCCGCGACCCACTTGCTGGGATCTCTTGTTCTGGTGGACTGGTTTGAAGCTGTGCATTTGCATAGTAGTAAAAAAATTATTTTGAAGCCGAAAGCGGCGCAGTTTTATCGATCGCAACAGCCTTGGCGCCTGGACGGCTGTTTTTCGACAATTGCTGGAGGGCAAGGACTGCCGCTCGAGCGATGTTGAGCTTGTTCTTTGACGGCGATCGCAGTTTTGCGACGACATCTTTGACGCCGGCGAGCACGAGCACATTGCGTACGGCCGAACCGGCGACGAGGCCGCGGCCCTTGACCGGCATCATCTCGACGCGGGCCGAAGAATATTTCGCATAGACAGAGTGAGGTATCGACATAGAAGGCGTAAGAGCGATCTTGAACATGTGCTTCTTTGCGTCTCGAGTGGCTTTATCGATGGCCAATGTCGTGTCGATAGCCTTGCCGAGGCCGACGCCGACGCGGCCTTTACGGTCGCCGGAAACTACGGCAACAGAGAACGTGAACCTGCGGCCTCCAGCGGCGACGCGAGTCACGCGGCGGATATCTATCATCTTTGTGTCGAACTCAGGCTTGATGCGATCCTTGCCGTCTCTGCTTCCGCCACGGCGAGGACGCGAATCTCGGCTGTTTTTCATGCGAGGGGGACGAGCATCGAATGCGCCCGGTGCAACCTTCGTGATAGGGTTTGAGTCTGCGCGCGGACTGGACGCAGGCGGAATGTTCGCAGACGACGAACCAACTGATGCGATTGATGCAGGCGGAACATTCACAACAGGCGCCGCCGTCGCTACTTTATCTGTATTATTTTGTTTGTTTTCTTCGTTCATGATTAAAATTTAGAATTTCAAGCCTCCCTCTCGTGCGCCATCGGCGACAGCCTTAATATGGCCGGTATAGAGATAGCCTCCGCGGTCAAAGACAACGCTCTCAATCTTAGCCGCCTTGGCTTTTTTTGCAAGCTCGATGCCGACTTCTTTTGCGCGCTCGGCCGGCGTCTTGCCTTTGCAATCTTTCGACCAGGCCGAAACGAGCGTCGCGCCTTTGACATCATCGATCAATTGCAAAAAGATGAATTTGTGCGACTTGAAGACTGACAAGCGCGGACGGGCTGAAGTCCCGGAGACTTTCGCGCGGATCCTCTTGTGCCTTCGGGCGATCTTATTTTGTTTTATCTGTGAGATATTCATGTCTTTAAACGGCTTTTTTGCCTTGTTTCCTGCGGATCACTTCGTCGGAATAGCGGATGCCTTTGCCTTTATACGGCTCTGGCTTTTTGACTGCGCGGATCTGGGCGGTGAACTGGCCTACTTTTTCTGCATCGATGCCCGAGACGCTTATGCCGCTCTTGTCTGAGACGACCTTGATGCCCTCTGGGATCGGCAAGGTGACTGTATGAGAGAAGCCGACGGCGAGGACGATGTCCTTGCCTTTGACATCTGCTTTGAAGCCGATGCCTTCTATGATGAGCTTTTTTTCGTAGGCCTTGTTGACGCCAGCGAGCATATTTTTGATGTGCGAAGCGTATGATCCCCAGAGAGCCAGATTCGGGATATCTTCGCGCGCAGGAGCGATGGTTATCTCGTTATTGGCTATAGTCACAGCGATATCGGTATTAAATGTCTTCTTGATCTCGCCGAGCGGTCCTTTCACGGAAAAAAGCCCGTCCGAATACGACACGGTTGTCTTTGCTGGTATGACGATGGCTTTTTTTGCGATGCGCGACATGTTATGTAATTTACCAAATCTTAAACAAGATTTCCCCGCCGACCTTTAATTTTTTTGCCTCAAAGTCCATCAGAATGCCGCGGGGCGTCGAATAGACGATGTTGCCATAGCCCTGACGGAACGGCTTGATATCGCGGGATTTCTGATAGAGGCGACGGGAAGGCTTCGATACGCGCAAGACGCCGTGGATGCGAGGTTCACCATCCGTATGCACAAGGCCTATCTCGAGCATTTGCAAGACTCCGCTTCCCTTTTTCTCGACGCTTGAGAAATATCCGGCCTTTTTCAAGATATGAGCGATAGACTCCTTGAGAGATGAATGCGGCAGTGACACCGACGTTTTGCCGGCTTTCGACGCATTAAAAGCGCGTGTTATGAGATCTGCGACTGGGTCTGTTACCATGATGATTTTCGGATGCCGGGAATGACGCCTTCATTGGCGAATTCTCGGAAGCAGATGCGGCAGAGATCGAAGTCGCGCATATAGCCGTTCTTTCTTCCGCAACGGAAGCAACGGCGAACGACGCGCGACTTGAATTTCGGCGTTTTTTTCGACCTTGCTATGACTGATGTTTTTGCCATCTGCTTATTTTGAACGAGTTAAAAAGTGGACCGGTGAACTCCCTTGCGGGCTGTTTTCGGTCACGTACGCCGTATATTGGAGCGTTGTTGCAGTCTAGCAAATAGGGTTTTGGAAGTCAAATATGGGCCTTATTTTATGGGCCTTATTTTGATCTTCCTGGGACTTATTGCATTATTCATGGGTCTATGCAGGATTTGGCTATGTGCCGGTCCTTGTCCCAAATGCAAGAGCTGGAACACGATGCGCGAAAACAAAAAAAGCCTGGATGACCATCACCCAGGAAGCGAATGGGTCGCAGGTTTCTCGCATTGCGAGAAATGCGATCACACATGGAATCACACAAATCAGTTGAAGCCCAAGGAGGACGACCGTCATCCATGGGTAAGATGATTCAATGACAGTTTCAACCGCTCACGAAAGCCGCTTGGCTCGTCGAGCGGTTTTCTTTTTATGCGTGTTTTTTAATTGAGACTTTGTCGCATTTGACGTCGATTATACGGCCAACTTCCGTGAGCTAGATGAGACTCGGTCGCATTTAGATTTTCATTAAAAAATCAACGATTGACCCCTCGTGATAGCCCATTTTCTCGATGTACGCTGACTGCGAAACATTCGCAATTACTGTACATGGCAAAAGTGAAACTCCTCCACCCGGCTGAATATCAATACCCCAGATATATTATTTGAGGCGCAAGTGTTGTATAATCTATGCACGTCGTTTTAAACATTAATAAATCAGCATTAATAAAAATGTCTCCCTCTCAAAAGAAAAAAGGTCCTGCGCAGAAAGACAGCGCTTTTACCTTGATAGAACTGCTTGTCGTCATCGCCATCATAGGTTTGCTGTCAGCGATCATTTTGGCAAGCTTGCAATCAGCCCGAAAAAGAGGATCGGATACCCGTGTCGTCGCTGACGTTCAACAGATCCGTAATATTCTTTCGACTGGGCAGAATAGCTCGGTTTATACTGATCTTTATGGAGCCACCGCTGGCAGTCCCGCTGGTGGAAGCTTTACAATAAGCAACTCCGGGTACACCGCTGGTAGCCCTGCCGCCGCCACAACAACAGCCGCTAGCGCAAATCTGGCAACACAATGGAACGATGCCGTCTCGCAGGGCGGAGCGATACAAATATTCGTCGGTACGAACAGCACCACAGGAGGCGTAGCGAGTCCGAACGTAATTTCATTTGCTATATATGGCCAGCTGGTGAGCAGCACCAAATATTTCTGCATCGATTCGACAGGAAATACGAATCCATCAGCCATCGCACACTCTTCCTCGACTTGTCCTACCGCTGGCAACTAAATTTTTGCCTGATTTGTACTTGAAATAGATAGGACAATTTTTTATATTTGACAAAACAACCTTGGCGGCTAATATAGGCTTCAGACAAACCTGCCGTGCTATGCGCGGCTACAAAACGAAAGAAGGACTATGATAAAAAGGTACTCAGACTCGTGGATAACTGAAACATGGAGCCTCGAGCGAAAATTCACCAATTGGCAGAAGGTCGAGCTCGCGGTCATACAGGCGCGAGAGTCTTTGGGACAGATCCCCCTCGGCACACTCCTCGAGATTCAAAACATCCTCGAGCGGAGCCCTGTTGACGTCGCATACATCGACGATCGCGAAAAAGTCCTGCTGCACGATCTCAACTCGTTCCTCGAGGAACGATGCCGGTTCCTGTCGCCTGCGCTTCAAGCAGAATTCCACAAAAGGATGACGTCGTACGATACCGAGGAAGCACCGTTCGCGATGTGTCTCCGGCAATCGTGTGATGTCGTCCTCGATGAGACGGGGGCGTTATTGGGAGAAATCGAGAACCAAGCGATCAAATACCGTTATACGCCGATGAATGCCCGGACCCACGGCCAGGAAGCGGAGATGCAATCGTTCGGCAAGCGGTGCTTGACCTGGTATGTCGAGCTGCGAACGGCTCGCGACGCTCTTTTGGCCTTGCAAAGCAATCTGTCCTTTTCCAAGCTGTCCGGCGCCATTGGCACGAATAGCGGCATCGAACCGGAATTGGAAGAAGCGGCTCTCAAGATCCTCGGCTTCAAGCCGTTTGTCGGGGCGACGCAGATCATGCCCCGCATCCTCTATTCCCCTATCGCAGGAGCATTGGCCGATCTGGTCACTGTGATCGACAAGATCGCCGGCGACATCCGTCTCGGCGCTCGGAGCGGCAGACCGATTTACCAAGAGCCTTTCGGCAAGAAGCAAAAGGGCTCGTCGGCCATGCCGCACAAGAAGAACACCATCGTGGATGAACAGAACGAAGGGATGGCACGGATGGCTCGCCACTACAGCGCCGGCATCAAGGAGAACATAAAGACCTGGGAAGAACGCACGATCGAACAATCCAGCGTCGAACGCGTATTTTGGCCCGACTTGTTCCATGTGACCCTCCGCGCAATCAAGAATACGACCAGGGTCATAAGCGGCCTTGTCGTCTATCCTGACAACATGCTCGTCGAGATCATCGAATCGCGCGGCTGTTACGCCTCGAACGATGCAAAAGAGACGCTCCTCGAGCTCGGCGCGCCGTTCGGTCTCGAACGAGAACAAGCCTACCGGATCGTCCAACTTGCCTGCTTCAACGCATTCGAGCCTGACGACAACATGCGCGAGCTTCGCGGCTCGCCTCCTGATTCGCTCGACCAGGCAGACCATTGGCTCGACGAATTGTCGCAAAATGGAGGCCGTCTCTTCCGGGACATACCAAATGTCAGAGACATCATCTCGAACGCCGAGCTTCACGTGAGTGCCGAATTAGATGCGGACGAAGGCACTGTCGAAAAGTGGAACGCCATCCTCCGACAGATCTTTAATCCGAATACCGCCAAAAATCGGACGGAATGGCGGACCATCTTCCTTCCGTCGCACATCCTCGCCAACGAGGCGCATCTATTCGAAAAGACCTTTGAGGTCTGAACTGAAGAAAACAAACACCTCCTCGGCCGTACAATGCGGCCGGGGATTTTTCTTGCCATATCCCCTTTTATATGTAGTATTAATCCCAGCGCACGCCTCGAGTAGGGCGTGCAAAGCACATCAACAATAATAACCAAAGGAGAAGCCTTATGGCACATATTCCACAAACCGTCCTTGACAGACAGCCTGTCTTGCAAGGACTTGAACTCCGTCATCGCGGCAAGGTCCGCGATTCGTATAACCTACCCGGACATCCCGACAAAATGCTCGTCGTCGCCTCTGATCGATGCAGTATCTTTGACTTCGTCCTGCCGACAATCATTGGCGAAAAGGGCGCTATCTTGACGGCGTTGAACCACTTCTGGACGACTTCTGTCCTCCAAAGCATCTGCAAGACTGACTTCATCGCGGCTGGCGCCAATATTGATTGCTACCTGCCGGGAGAGTTGCAAAACAATCCCGAACTCCAGAAACGGGCAACTGTCGTGCGGATCGTCGCGGCGCCTGATGTCGAAGACATCGTCCGCCTTCATCTGACCGGAAGCGGCTGGACCAGTTACCAAGGAACCGGTGCAGTCTGCGGGCATCAATTGCTGACAGGCCTCGTGGATGGCAACAAGCTCCCCTACCCCTTATATACGCCGACGACCAAGGCCGCCGAAGGGCATGACGAACATATCACTGCCGATAGCGTAGCGAATCGTTACGGAGTCGGACGCGAACGCATGTCATTGCAGGTGGCCGGAGCTATCTCGGCACACGCTGAAAAACGCGGCATTATCCTCGCCGACTCGAAGTTTGAATTCGGCCTGTATGATGGCAAACTCGTATTGGCCGACGAGAAAGGGACTCCTGATTCGAGCCGGTTCTGGGATGCCACCGCGTGGAAGAAAGCTCAAGGTAAAGGCAAGATTCCTCCCTCATTCGACAAACAGTTTGTTCGCGAGTGGGGCAAGGAATCACTCGTGGAAAAAGACGCAAACGGCAGAAAGCGCGATCCTGAAAATCCTGCCGACATCGCGTTCGTTGACGATCTGAAAGTTCCCAGCTCCGTTACCGACATGACGACCCGCATCTACCGCTACATTTTTTGGCGGCTGACGGGAATGAAGATTGAGACCTATCAGCGCACCGTGATGGGCATCAATGTCGAAAACAAGAAGCTACGGATCGAGGTACTGGTGGGAAGCGAGAGCGATTTGCCACAAACCGAAACCGGGCTTGTCGAGCTCTCCCTCCTGGCCAATGTCCATAAGAGCATCATAAGCTGTCATCGGAACCCGGTCGAGCTCCGCAATCTCGCAAAAGACAGTCTCAGGGAGGCCGACGTAATCATTGCGGGCGCGGGAATGGCTGCGGCATTGCCGGGTATCGTCAAAAGCGAGCTCTGCATGCTCGGTCATCCCGAAATCCCCGTCATTGGCGTTGCCTTTGAGGGCGCCATTGAGGAGCACAATCTGGCGGCGGAGCTCTCGATCAAATGTTTGCCGGGCCAGCCTGTCGAGCTCGATCAGAACGGCGAAGCTTACTTCGGTCCGGAAGGATTCCTCGCGGCATGCAATGCCGCTGTCCGAGATGAATTCCTCCCGAAGACGATCCAAGCCAAACCGGCACAGATCGGCATCCAATAAAAAACACCCTGAACTTTTCAGGATCACCTCCCCTCGCGTATCACTACGTGAGGGGATTTTTTATCGCTTTTCTAGAACTGACAAAAGAACGGTTTCTCTATTTTTTGAGGCTGACGTATGGAAGAGAAATAAAAAAATCAGCCCTGGCGCGATGAAATGCCAGAGCTGGGTGATAATTCGACTTGAACCTACTCAACGATCTTCCAGTTGAGCGTTTGACCTGCCCAAAATGGCAGAGCGGTCTGCGAACCAATGACATAAGACAAAGGAATCTGCCAAGACTCCGAAACAAGCTTGATCCTGCGGGACGAGGGAGGCAACTGATGAAACTTCCGAGCATTGCGGCTCGTGAAGTTCACAAAAGTCTCTATCCCCGATCCACCCTCGAGGAGCTTTGTCAGAGCATGCGCATAGAGCGGCAACAGAAACGGACCTGTATAGGCACCGCATGCGCACCGTTCTTTCTTGACATGCTTGGCCCACTTGTCGTGAAAGGCGACATCTCCTCCGGCCATAACCCAGTAATAGTCCTTTGCGACCAAGTCAACCAGAGCGGAACGGTCGCTTTCCAGCTTGATCGGTGGTTTGCAGATGGCGCGAATGTCACCAAATGCCAGATCTTCATTCGTCGCCAAGTGGTGAGCCGTCAGAGTCAGAGCGAAACGTCCGGTTGAATCGGCCATGTCTTTCCAATGAGGTATGCACCTCGCATCCGTCCCGTGCTCCCAGATGATGTAAGCATCGCTTTCCTCGAGAAACATCCTCGCAAGAGGCAGAAAGGCGAACTCTGCATCACGATTGCTGAACAACATCGAGGGATGTTCGGGATGGAAGTGACACTTCATGCCGACTTTGCCACAGTGTTTGATGACCGGAAGAATCCGTCCGTAATGAACGACTCCATTTTCCGACTTTGTCGTGCGCATGAAAGGATAGATTTTTCCATCCTTGATCCCCGCCGCTACGCACTCATCAATGTCTTTCTCCGTCGTCTTTTCGGTAATCATGACGAACGGAATGAACGAAACGGGGGTTTCGTGCCGAAGGACGAGCAATTTTGCGTGCTGGATATATTCAACCACATGACTGGCTGTAACCAGGCCCTTGGTCGTGTTGGGCATTGCCCCGAGCACGTCCGCGCCCCCAGCCATCGCTTGGAATATAAGAGGCGCGACTACTTCGCCCTCGCGCAAGTGAGTGTGCACGTCCGCGAGTGCGTCGACTTCAATAGTTATTTTTGCCATACTTTTCCTTTCATTTTCATTTCTTTTCTGACGATTGATGTTGGTTTCCACGGAGTCCGCAGATGGATTGCGCCGAAACTAACGGCGCTGGCGCCGAGCTTTCTTACTCGATCCAGATCCTCGAACTCCATGATGCTTGGACCGATAACAGGGAGCGAACCCTGTTTGGCAAGGGCTTCAACTGCCGCCCAGTTGTATTTTTGGGCAGGCCTGCCGGAGACACCTCCGCCGCCGCCGGCTTGTTGTTCAAGCTTCCACAACGGCGTCCGTTCGCCACGTGGGAACGCCGTCCTCCACGGCACGCTGTTGAGAGAAATCGCTTCCGCAATACCCTCAAGGCCGCGGGCTATGGAGAGAAAGTCTTGGTCGACCGAGACCTTGGCGATTACAGGGTGGTCAGAGACTCGTTTGACGAGCTTCACATCCTCGATGATCGCTTCCGCCTGTTGCATCGCATGGCCAGTGTTCGGGCAAGAACTGTTGACTTCAAGACCGACGAGGTTGAAACGATTCAACATGACAGCCGATTCTTCAAGGTCCCTGCCTTCTCCGTAGATTGATCCGACAAGCGGAAATCTTTCGAAGTCGAGCTTGGGTCCAACATCACTGCACCACCAGTCGATGCCCGGATTGGTCAGACCGACTTTGTTGACCGAACCGCCGGGGATGAGACGGACGCACACCCACGGCTTCCACCACCGGAGATTTCCCGGACGCGGATTGCGCGTCAGAGTCTTGATAACAACCGTAAAGAGTTCGGGCTTTACCAGCCCGAGCTTCACTAACGGTCTTTCCCAGGGCCAACCTTTGCCATCAAAGGCCAAGGCGCCGCTTGCGACCATATATTCGAATTTATGGCCATTCGATAAGGTAATCATAGGAAAATCCTTTCTTTTGTTGGTTTATTTCAATGTCCGATTACTGACGGGTACGCTACTCCAAAAACAGAGTAAAGTAAAGAAATTTTTACTTTCGGAACAATCAAAGTCATGAGTTCGCCTTCACCAAGCTCATGGTATGCGGACACTGTGACTCAGGTATCACTGCCGAGGAGAAATACAAGCAACTGAAAGATGGTACTGTCGCCAAATACATCTACTACGGATGTGGCAGATCGAAGGATCGTACATGCAAGGCCCAGTATCTGCGAGAAGAAGAATTGACGGAACAGCTCGTGAAGCTTATGGATCAAATCGACCTCAATCAGACGGGTGTGGAGATAAAATTCAATGAGGAGCTGAAACGACACAACAGATTCAACCGAGGAGTGCTAGGTATCAATGACCCGACCTCAAAACATAGAGAAATCGACCTCAAGACCTATGCCAAATATATCCTGCACGATGGCACCAACGAGGAGAAACGCGAGCTTATGGGGTGCTTTAAGTCGAAGATCAAGGTGACGAACAAGATCATCACCATCGGTTGATAATACGGCCTATTTCCTACTGAGTGGCAGCTTTATCTGGAAAAAGATCCTTGTAAGTATAGCCACCCCAGTCGCTTATCATTGGGTACGCTTTATTCGCGAAATCAATGACTTCATTGATGTATTTTTTTAATTGCTCCAAGGTATAGGTTGGGAATCCATCAGTCAGATACTTTTGATTGTCACGCATGCTTTCAATGAGCGACCAGACTCGCGACGGATAAAAACGAGCAAAATTAATAAAATGACGATGTCCGCTATGTCTAACTTGACTAACTAAGGAATAGGAAAACCCAATAAGCAGATCTGCCCTAAGTAGACTGTCCAAACTCTCCTCAATCTCATTATCGAAAAAATTAAAAAAGATTACATTCTGTGTCATCAACTCCCTTGCCTCATCAAAAAGCGTGACGAGGTTTCCTTCACCACTACCATGTGAATAATTGGGGTGCATCATGACAGCCTCATTATAGGACTTGTTCCCATGAACCGTCTCAACCTCTATATCAGCTATCTTTTTAATCAAAGAATACTCCTTGCGTTTAAAAGCGTAGGCCGACAAAATATGCAGTCTGCTAATGACTTCTTTTTCGGGAACCGTATACGTCAGGTGATCTTTCGCTTTGATGAATTGGTTTCCTTGTGTTACCCATTCATCGATCTGTGAAATGCCGAGATCCTTCTTATTTGATAATTCATATATGATACGAACGGCCTCCGCCCAGTCAGGAAATATTTTCTCGTGCATCTTATTTTCAACCGCCAATATCATCACGTAGGTGAGCTTGTTGAGCAACGGAATGAAGCGTAGGACTTTCGTCTCGAGCACGATAGATTTATCCATGCCCTTGGTGGACTTCCACACCGAAACTATCTCCTTGGAAAGCTGCTTTATGACCTTTTTAATCGATGAGATATTTTCATCAGTGAACAGCGCATCAATCTTAGCCACAAAAGCTTCTTCATCGACCACCAAAAAATCAGGCTTCTCGGCCTCCTTTTTCCCAAGTAGATGCTCCTTGATCATGCGGACATCCTTTTGCAACTCTGTCTCCTCAAGATGACGCATCAATTCTTTCTGTCTTTTTATAACCGCCTTCAGTATCAGCTTTTCCATGTCCTCATGGTTCGCAGGCTCAGACTGTCCAGAGTGCCTTACATAGATAACATTCTTATTCAATTTATCACTCTCCTTGATCGTAATATGTGGAACATTGTCGCTCGGAGGCACAAAGATGATACCTACCTTGAGGGCGTCCTTTTCATAGACGACTGTGGTCAGATTCTTTATTTCTGGTTTGGCAAAAGAAGATGCGAGATCATTAATCTTAGCTGGATCCAGATCGACGTTCCTGATACCTTTTACAACCTTGGCATCATTAATGCCAAGGAGAATATATCCGCCATCAGAATTAGCCATGGCAATTATGGCCTTGGCCAGCTGGCTCTTTTCTGATGACGAAGCTGGAACTCCGAACTCCTTTCGTTCAAGCTTATCGCTCTCGCTTCCTAGGTATGAGAGCAAAAATTCACAGCGCTCTTTTGAAAGGCTGCCGTCTACCAAAATAACAGGGGGATTTTCTGTATCATTATTTGTATCAGGATTAGACATGAAATCTATTCTATGCCGAGGCGAGGGTAAGGTCAATAAAAAAGAGGGCGGGCAAGGATGCTCCCTCATACTTTTATTATATGATGAGGTATAATAAACATCATGCAAAAAGACTTCTCCAAACAACTCATTAAGGGAAAAATAGCTGAACTTATTTTTGACCAAATGTTCCGTGACACAGGCAACTACACTGTTATCCCATTTGGCTATGAGACAATCGTCCCCGAACTAATGCAGTACACAGGGACACCTGAATACAAGAAGCTTCTGGAAAACGTAAGGAACGCCCCCGATTTTGCACTCGTATCGCATAACCCGAAATCCGTCTCTTTGGTTGAGGTGAAGTATAGATCACATGTCGATATGGATGACATCAAAAAGAATGCGACAGAAATTTATGAGCGTTGGAAACTTGCCCACATATTTATCGCAACACCCTCAGGATTTTATTTTGATTTTTGTACTGACTTGATGAAAGACAACGTTACTCCAATGCGACTATCTGAAAAAATGGTGAGTAAAGAGCTACAAGAAAAATATCTGACCCTGCTCAAAGAATTCATCAGATAAGTACAACATGTGGCTACAACTTCTTTAATAGACTGAGTGAGGTTTTTAGAATATTTTTGATATCTCCATCCGAATTAGCTTGAGTGCTAGCATCTGAAGTACTGTGGTGTGGCTCGTGTAAATCGGGGAGCAGTTTTTTGAATTCAGTACTAAGCGCCTGACTCATTAGACCTGCCGTAGTAAGAGTATCGATATAGCCACCCAATCCGGCATGTTTCGAGATATTGTCCTTAAGTTCAAGATAATATTTCGCCTCTAGGGCATTCTCTAGGATCGTACGGCATTCGCTATGAGATTTCTTATCGATGACGGTGGTACCATCGAGGCATTTCTTGATTTTATCTAGCGCCTCAAAAGCTCCCGGCTTTAGGAAGGCCTCATACACATCGAGTCGCTCGATATTGCTCTGCTTGATTACTCCACTCAGACCATTGGGTGCTATTTTCAGGTAAAGAGCGTCACCGCCGAATTCTTTATTCAGTCTGACCAAGAAGCCAGATTCATGAGTAAGCACAATGATCTGAGCTGGTTTATCTCCTTTGCTATTCGTAAGTGAAAATAGCAACTTTGCCGTAGCTTTTTTCCTGTCAGCATCAAAGCTAGAGATAGGATCATCGAAGACAACCATGCAGCCTTTGAGTTTGTCATTGTGTGAAAGGATTGAAATAAAGAGCGCGAAAGCCAAGGAGCTTTTATCGCCCTCACTGAGGGTATTTTTGAAATGCGGCTTATCATCGGAATTAGAGATGTCGACCTTGTGTTGACCAAAAAATTCCAGAGCAAAACCGCAGAATATGGCCTCTGCTTTTCTGAGGTCTTTCTGCTCCGACAAATCCTTTATCTTGAAGTCAGCCCCGATATTTTCCAGTACAGTATTGATAGAAGATTGATATGCTGCAAAAGTCTTTTGAGAATATGCCGACAAATCGTCCATAGCTTTTTTACGGCCGGCTTTTATTTTCTTGGTAGCCTCTTCATTTTTAATATAATTTCCACAGAAAGTGTCCCACTTCGTAGAATGGCGATCCCTTGCGATTTCGAGTATCTGTAATTCTTTTTCGAGCTCATCAGGCTTTTTACTGCTAATCTTTCCCTTGAAAGCGCCGATAGTGGCATTGTATGCAGCAATCTCGGTTTGGACTTGAGATATACTTTCAGAGACAAGATCAATCGAACCTTGAGGCACCTTATAATTGAAATCCTTACTTTTCTTTTCTATCTGTAGCAATAAATTAGCCTTATTTTTCTTGAGAGCACTTGCCTTGATACGTGCTACGAGCTTGTCATATAAGTCTTGGCTATTTAATATTTTATGCCATTCCTCGATCTCTTGGAGAAGAATCTTTAATTCGCCGTCAATATCCCAACTCTTGAATTCAGCTAGAGTCTCAGCGATTTCCTTTTGGAGGTCTTGGTACGATTTATCGAAGTACACTCGGTAGGCATCCATGAGATCGGAGACCGCTGACGTGTCTTGCCCGCAGAAAGGGCATGCATCACCCTTTCTGATATTGTTGATGGTATTGAGTACAGGTAGGCCGACATCGGGTACAGATGTATGCTTTTCCACATGTTTCTTTATCTTTTTTTCTACGTCGTCATGCAAGGAATCAATCTTCTTCTCTAGTGTTGTCGTGATCGCTGAAAGGTCAGGAGACTTGAGTCTCAGGTCAGCGGGTTTATTGAATTGATTGGCGAACTGTAGCTCCTTTCTTTTTCCCTCAATATCTTTCAAACATGTGTATTCTTTGACAACGCGATGAATTTTTCAATCGTATATATTCTGGAGAATGGAGATGCGGAGTATTGTAAAGAAGAATCTTTTTTGGTTTGCTCGCATTTTTTCACCTGCCCCATGAAATCATTTACTGCTTCGGCATATTTTTTACCTTCGGCGCCGACAACGACACGATGCATGTTTGCCTTGTGGTCATCATCCATATTCTCTCCATCGTAGACATTCTCAGCTATGAACTTGGTATCGAAAATATGAATCTTCTCATCTGGGGTGCTATTCCATTTCTTGTTCTCAAACTTTGCCGTCAGTGTTTTTCCTGCGTCCTCAAAGTCAATCTCGACTTTTTTAGAACCGCTGCTACCCAAGGTCTTTTTGCCGATGAGGATATTGTTGTTTCCCGTTTGAAATGATCTGAGGATGCTCGTAAAGGTACTTTTGCCATTTCCATTATTGGCAAAGATTATCGTCACTGGAGAAAATTCAATACCAGCGATGCCTTTGCAGCTGCAGAATCTTCCGATATTCGATATTTCTCTGATTCTTTTTAGAAGCATAATTGGACTTAACCTAGCATATTTTTGACTATATTTAAAGGATGATGTCTGCTCTAAAAGAGGATACTTCAGCTAAAAGTTCGAATCCCGCAGAGGGGTGTACCTTTGCGGGATTCGAACGATTCCAAACGACCCTTGTTTTACATAGCCCTCAGGGTCATCCGATACCAAAATCCAAGTGCGGAGAGGATGGGATTCGAAGCCTACGGCTTCAGTACAGGTTTCCCATTTTCTCAAAGCTCGCTACGCTCACTTTTCGAAAATTTGGGAGAACCTTTTCGAATCCCATCACGCGATGCGAGCAGTCGCATCGCTCTCTCACGCAAAATAAATTCACCCTCGCATAGCTCGGGTTCATTATTTTGCGGCAGTTTTTACTTGAAGTTCGAACTTTTTTCGCTGAAAATCCGCAGGCGTGATTGTTTCGTGAATGAAATGCGGAGTCGCTTCGCTCCACTGTTTTTTGCCTCCGCCGGCTCAATCTTCTGATCGCATCGCAATCACAAAAAGGTGGAGAGGGCGGACGGAGGCCTGGGGGTGTGGGGGAAGGACTCCGTCCGCCCTCACTATTTGTTTTGGCTGTGCGCCGGATTGGTGATTGGGGGGAAGGGTGTGGCTCAATTGGTGGAATTGAGCCACAAGCATTTTAGCACAGGTTTTGAAGCTTGAAGCGGCCCACTTCCGCTTCAACGGAGGAATGTGACGCGTCCAGCGTCAGTCCGTGCGGCTTCATTGCATTTCGCCGCACCGACATTCCGCCGGACGCGAAGAACGGTTGATGGAAGAAGCGGAGGTCGGCCGCTTCTCGACCGAGTTCGGTGGTAAATCAGAAACGCACGTGGCTCATTTGGTGGACATGAGCCACAAGTTTTCTAGCGCATGAATTGATATTTGGCATCGCGGGGGTTCCCCACGCGAGCCAGACGACCTTGCTGGACTAGTTTGACCAGATATCGGGTCGCAGTAGCGCTGGAGATGTGCAAAAGCTTCTGCATATCTTCGTTGGCAATAATTTTCATTTTCTGTGCGTATTGGATGATTTTGTCGAACTTCTTCTGTTTGTTGGACTGGATTTTAGCTTGAGCTTTGGCGAGCAACGCGCGAATGAAGCCGGTTTGATCTTGTTGCGCCGGCGACTGCGGCTGTGGTGCTAACGGAGTCAGTGACGCCGGCGCGGACGCAGGAGCTGGCGCTGACTCAACGGGAACTGGCTGCAAATTTGGAGCCTCATTCGATGATTCCGGCACCTCGCTTTCTGGCTGATTTAACCCTTCATTTTGACTTTCTACAGGAACGTTTGTAGAAGCGTTTGTAGGCGATTCTGGGGCCTCTGGTGGCATATCGACTGGCGTGGATGCTGTGGGCTGGCTAGAAATGGGTGTTTCAGGAGTTTGGGCTTCTGCCGTAGGTGTGACTGCTACATCTGGAGTTTGATCGTCATCCATATATATTTGTCACTTCACCAACTTGTTCACCGCCTTCATCGTATCCACTCCGAAAAACCCTGTTGGTGCTTTCAGTTCTTGCGGGTCGAGAGTCTGTGATTTATAAGCAAGCTGGAATTTCATAAGAGCCACTTTGGTAGCCGGGCCAAAGTAGGTCGTCTCGTGTCCAGGAGAGCCAGCGCCCTTCTTGGCGACCGTGAAGCCTTGCTGATTCAGGAAGATCTGCAGTCTTTTGACGTCAGTGTTTGTCACGCCGACTCTCAACGTTCGAGTGAACGACTGGCCTCCTGATGCAGGAGCTATCGGAGTGGATGGCGTCGATGGGACCGTCTCTGGTGTGTTCGGGATCGTCAAGCCGTATTGCTTGGCAACTTGTTGGGCCAGAGAGGTGAAGCCCATGGAGAGAAGATTAGAAACTTGGCTTGAGGCACTGCCGCCTCCTCCGGAGCTGACGCTTGTGGTAACTGTAGGCGTGGCAGTTACAGGGCACGCCGAAGTTATGACCGATTGGTCAGTCGAGGTCCCCTGTCCTGCGATGTTGGTAGCGATAGACTTGGAAGTGATATGTCGTGCCGCAAGTCAGACTAGACAACGATTGCGAGAAAGATCCAATGCCGAAGGTTCCGCTGGCGGAGGCTACCTGACCGTAGCTGGTGTCCGTACCCCAATTAAATCCTTCAACTGTAGAGGAGGCGTTGCCGTCAGCGGTCATGGAGCCGTTTAGAGTAGCCGCAGTCGTCGTAATGCCAGAAGCCACTTGCACGGTCAATGTCGGCTTCGTACATACACCGGTCGTGATAGTTTGATCAGAACCATAGCCTGTGCCTCCGGTATTCACGGCGTATGAAGCGATATGATAGAGCGTGTTACAAGTAAGGCCGGTGATCGTAGCGGTGTAGGCGCCCGTGCCGAATGAGCCGCTTGAGGTTGTGGTCGCTCCGTATGCCAGAGTAGTGCCATAGACGAAGCCACGGGCAGTGGCATTCACAGCAGTCGCGGTGATGTTTCCATTAGCCGTGAAGAAGATGCCTGATCCAGCTGTTGGAGTTTGAGTGGTCATGGTTGGAACCGCAGGCAAGGTCAGGAAGGAGATGATTGAGCCAGTGGTCGTGCCTGAAGCATTGACGGAATATGTGCGCACATAATAGGTGGTATTAGACGTAAGTCCGGTCACGGAACTCGTGAAGGTACCCGTACCTGTGAACGAACCTAACGTCGTCGTGGAAACGGAACTTATCAGATTCTGATCGGTGCTGTAAGCAAAACCATGTTGATTAGCATCGGCACCTCCGGTCGAAGTGATCGAACCGCTCAATGTCGCGCTGGTTGAAGCGATGTTTGTAACCACGTTAGTTGACACGGCCGCAACAGTAGAAGGAGTAACCGGAGATGATGCGCTGGAAGCACTTCCTGTACCGACGACATTGGTGGCAGTCACAGTGAAAGTATACGGCGTTCCATTAGCGAGGCCCGTCACGGTATGGGTGAGAGCAGTCGTACCTGCATTAGTATCAGTGCCTCCGACAGGACTTGATGTCACTGTATAGCCGGTGATCTGACTGCCGCCGGTCGACCCTGGTGCGCTAAAGTTAACTACCGCCTGGGTATTGCCGGCTGTGGCGACCGCTCCCGTCGGAGCGCCGGGCACGCCGATAGGTGTCACTGCATTGGAAGCCGAAGAAGGAGTGCTCGTGCCGGCCGCATTCACGGCGTAGACGGCGAAGGTATATGAAGTGCCGTTCGTGAGGCTCGAGACGACGATGGGGGCACCGCTTGAAGTTCCCGTGAAATTGCCTGGGGTTGAGGAGGCGAGGTAGTAGAGGATGGTAGAACCGCCATTAAATCCTGGAGCGGAGAAGGTGACCGTGGCCTGATTCGGAGTTGAGGTTGCGGCGGTGACAGAAGTCGGTTGTCCGGGAACAACAGCGTTAGCCGTATAGGTGAGCGGTGAAGCATCAGTCAGTCCTCCATTGTCGGTAGGTGTGAGAGTGATCGAGCCTGCGACTGTCGGGGTGATGGTGAAAGTTTGCGGAGCGCTTGAGTTTGAGAATGTCAATATAGTTGGAGAAAGGCCGAAACCTCCCGTCGGTGTCAGGGTGATCGTGCTGTTATATGGCCCATTTGGCGTCACGGTGAAGATGGTAGATGCGCTCCCGGCGTTACCATTCGATGGTCCAGTGAAAGTATATGTCGTGGCATTGCATGGGCTTGTTGTCGTGCTTGCGTCAGAGCTATATCCTGTACCTCCGGAGTTGGTGGCGTAAGCGCGGACATGGTAAGTAGTGCCGCAAGTAAGAGTGGTTGTGGCATTCGAGAAATCCGATATTCCGAATGAACCGCTCGATGAAGTGGTGCCGAGAGCATACGAGGTATTTGTGCCCCAAGCAAAACCTTCAACAGTCGCGTTTGCTCCTCCTGTCGCGCTGATCGTGCTTGAAGCGGTAGCTCCGGTTTGGGTCACGCCGGAGAATGTGGGCACTAGAAGCGTCGGAGCAGTGACACTAGAGGGTGTCGTGAATGTAAGATCGCTGGAGGTTGCTGTTGATGAAGCGGTATCGATCGAAGATATCTGGAAGTGATACGTCGTCAAAGGCGAGAGACTAGATATGGTCACGCTGTGAGAGAGTGTCAGACTTCCGCTGAATGTTGACGAGGCTGTATATGATGCGGTCGTGCCATAATTTACAAGACTCGTAGCCGCCCTGTCTGTCGTCCAGGTGATCGTAACACTCGTGCTCGTAGTGCTTGAGGCGATGCTAGATATGACCGTCGGCACATCGGCAACGGCCAAAGTTGCTAAGTCAGAAGCGAGCAGGGCATGACCGAGATTGTTAGGATGCACGGTGCCCTGATACCAATATGTCCCTGGTGGCGTGCCCATGAAATTACCTCCCGGATCAATTATGAATACCTTCGTATCTGTGGGATTTGCCGCTTTATATGCATTTACTCCCGAGTCGACATTGTTGACGATTGTCGAACTTACATCGCCTAAGTTTGGCGCTACAAATATATACGTGCTTGCTCCTACTGCGGCACGGACATTTGTAAGCCACGTAGAGACAGTATTGGCCATGTTATATGCGGTACTATCATTTACCGACAGCGCTACAACCACATAGTCAAGATTTGAGGGCATCGTCCTTGAGTGCGTAGAATCATACATCGGATATGAGACGGGGAATGCCGGTCCGCCATTGGTCATAAAGTGACGCCAACCTTGACCGCTATATGCTACGATGCCTACTTCAGCGTCTAGGGCTTGAGCAAATAATGGTCCCCAGCTATCAAGCGCGAATGTATGTCCTGCCCCTGTAAGATCTTGTCCTGGTGCGGTCGAACTGGACTCTGCATTGTATCCGCGCGTTATCGAATCTCCAAAAATCATCATGCGTTTCGGTCGAAGTCCCAACGAAACGCCCGCGGCTGAAACAGTAGTGCTGGCTTCAGGCGAAGGCGCGGATATCGCGCTTCCGCTCTGTACTTCCCAGCCTGTAAGGTTGACTGCATCCTGTGGAGTCCAAGTATCAGTTTCAGACCCTTGCTCGAAACGGACTTCAGCCGAATGGGTCGTTGTGGTCGATAGCCCCGTTGCCAACGTCATTACTTGCGTTGTTGTTGAATCTGGATACGCTTGCGTACGTTGCCATGATCCTCCGTCAACGCGCCAGTTGATATACGGGAAACTGGCTTTGGCTCGTCCGACATTGACCAAGAGGCTCTCATCCAAATCAGCTTTCAGAATGCCTCCCGTGAAATTAAACTTTGCCCCTGCGGCAGTATGTTCCCATTGGACATAGGTCCCTGAATCGTAGCTACCAGGAGTGAGAAATATACCCGTTGCATCTGGCGCAATAACATTCGTGGCTTGGCTCACGAGAGTGGTTTGTGTGGTGCTGTGACTCGGATCAGTGATTGTCAATGTACCCGTGGCAGTACCGGTAACTATCGATAGCGATGCGTGCGTCGCATCAGATACTGTTTGAGATGATATCGATGCGCCGGTAACTCCGGAAACTGAAAATGTTGGAGTGCCCGGAGTTCCGGCTGTCCAGCCGGTAGCATTTCCAGTCAGATTGATCACGGTCGTCGCAGAAGTTGGTATCGAGCTACGATCGATTGAAAAATTGCTGGAACACGGCAATGTCTTGAAATATGACCCGGTTCCATTACCAGTTCCGTTAATATTGGTGGCATATGACTGGAAATAGTAGACGGTATTACAAGTCAATCCTGTTACTGTCTGCGACCATGCACCAGGCGTTGTCGTACCAGTAGTAGAAGTAGCCGAACCGTACGTTGTGGTAAGACCATAATTGAAACCTTCAACAGTTGTTGATGAGACTGCGGCACCGCCGTCATAGACGAGTGTGGCATTCAAAGTAACCCCTGTTGCCGTTATACTCGATGCCGCCGCAGTAGTAACCGTCGGCACAGGACTATTGACGTACACTGCACTGCCTGCCGCCGCCGCGATTTTTGTTCCGTCTTGGGCATATGCAAAGACCCAGCCTAGCCCATTGTTATAGAAAGTCCATGTGGCACCTCCGTCGGCTGACAAGTATGCAAAGTTATCTATGCCGTTTGCCCCGGCGACAACGACATGACTGCCATCGGAAGATGCCGATATGTTTGCCCAGGTAGTAGATCCGACAGCAGTCAATGCTGACCACGAAGCGCCTCCGTTCGTTGACTTATATACGTATGGATACCCGCTCTTGTATATGATATTCCCGTTCGTAGCAACAACAAATCTAACTGCTCCTCCCACAGTTGCAGCTGTCGTGGTCGCCCATGATGCGCCATTATTTGTCGAAACGTACACATTACCGGAGCTATCGGTGGCCACGAACATTGTGCCGTCAGGAGACACGCTCACATTGCCATTACCGATACCTGTAGTCGTGGCCCATGAAGCACCGCTGTTGGCCGAGACGTACGTATGGGTGCTGTTATCTTGCGCAATCACTTTCGTGCCGTCATTTGAAGTTGAGACGCTGACCCAATCTAAAGCTGTTCCTAGAGATGTAAGGTTGTTCCATGTTATACCGCTATTCGTAGAGGTGTATACATAATCAGCCGTGCCACCGCAATTCGCAGAGACTGAACACACTGTTGCCGCATATACCTTAGTCCCGTCTCCCGAAGATGTAATGGATGCCCACCTATGAATACCAGCATTATTGGTACTTGAAGCGAAACTGACTCCGTTATTTGTCGAGATATAAATGTATCCGGTAGAGGTGCTTGAAGAAGCAGTTGCCAAGTAAATAGTATTACCGTCCGAAGAATTGGTAATACTATTTATTATCGGAGTTCCGGGAACTGTTCTCTGAATCCAAACATTACTCGCGAAACTCTTAGTAGGAAAAACCAATACACAAAAAATTCCTAAGAGGAACGTGCTCCACAGAAAAATCTTTTTAGCTATTTTAGAGGGAGCTTCTACTCTCTCTCTCTCTCTCTCGTGAATCGCATGGCGTTTATGGGTCATGTTATTAAAAGTTTGTAATATTTGTGATTGCGTGATTTCGCACTTTGTAATTGCTTACTTACTAGTATATCACCCCCCCCAATTAAAGGAATACCGCCAAATCCACACCTCAAAAAGTAACCTAACCCACCCCCCCCAATCACCAATCCGGCGCGCGACCAAAACAAATAGTGAGGGCGGACGGAGTCCTTCCCCCACACCCCAGTCCTCCGTCCGCCCTCTCCACCTTTTTGTGATTGCGATGCGATCAAAAGATCGAGCCGGCGGAGGCAAAAAACAGTGGAGCGAAGCGACTCCGCATTTCATTCACGAAACAATCACGCCTGCGGATTTTCAGCGAAAAATGTTCGAACTTCAAGTAAAAACTGCCGCAAAAAAGTGAAATCGCATTCCGTGGGCGAAATCGCACCATCGCAAACCACAAGTGGAGGGCGGGGCGGAATTCCTCCCCAGACCCCTCCTTCCGCCCCGCCCGCTTCATTGCTGGATTTTTTTGGGATTTTCGGAATCAGGGCAAAGGGCGCACGAGGCGAAAAAATGAGGGCGCGGTCGCGGACCAGAGGTTTCTCACCGGCTGTTTTTTCATCGCAAACACAAATCGCAATCATCGCAGTTGTTCGAAGCGGCCCACTTCCGCTTCCACGATGGTTTAGTGGCGCGCCTACGCACACACCCGTATGTCTCCGCGCATTCCCCCAGTTGCTAGTCGCAACAGGGGTGCGCTCTCGACATACCGATGTGTGCGAGGCGCGAAGAACGGTTGATGAGAGAAGCGGAAGTCGACCGCTTCTCGACAGAGCACGTTGTGAAAGCGTAGCGGAGCACGTTGTGCACCGCTTACGCACAGATTTTTTTGGAAAAATACTTCTTGACTTAACGAAAAAATGGTAAAATATATTCATGAGTGATAAAAAATATTTTATTTATGCTCGAAAATCCACTGATGACAAAGATCACCAGATAAGAAGCTTGCCTGATCAGCTAGCGGAGCTACGCGAGCTTGCTAGAAAGGAGAAAATTGATGTCGTTGACACTTTCATAGAGAAACAGACTGCTAAAGTGCCTGGTAGGCCGATATTCGCAGATATGCTGGATCGTATAGAAGCTGGAGAAGCTTCTGGAATACTGGCTTGGCATCCAGACAGACTCGCTCGCAATTCAGTTGATGGAGGACGGATTATATATCTTGTAGATACCGGCAAAATCACCGACTTGAAATTTCCTACATTCTGGTTTGACGCCACTCCGCAGGGTAAATTCATGCTTTCAATTTCCTTTGGCCAGAGTAAATACTATGTCGACAATCTGTCAGAAAACATCAAACGCGGGCACAGGCAAAAACTCAAAAACGGAATTTGGCCACAGAAAGCTCCGCTTGGATATTTGAATGATAAAAAGATAAAAACTATCGTTGTCGATCCGGTGAAATCGGTGTTAGTAAAAAAGACATTCGAGGCATATGCCACGGGTAACTTCACATTCGCTCAGGTACGCCGAAAAATTAACGACCTAGGCCTCAAGGGCTCTGGTGATGGGGTGCTGTCCATTTCTAACTATCAGTATCTTTTGAAAAATCCTTTTTACCATGGATTGATCCGCTATGGTGGAGAATTTTACGAAGGTAAGCACGAGCCTATCATCTCAAAAAAGCTCTTTGATGATGTTCAGGAGGTTATGTTGCGAAAATCCAAACCGAAAACAAAAGAATTGAAGTCGTATGCGTATCGCGGACTATTTCACTGTGCCGAGTGCGGATGCTTCATTACTACCGAAACGCAAAAAGGTCATAACTATTTACGATGCACAAAACGGAAAGGCGTCTGCTCACAGAAATATGTCCGTGAGGAAATTATAACTTCGCAGATTCAGACGGCTTTGAAGGAACATTCCTTGTCGGATGCCGTTGCTGATTGGCTCATTGCCGAGACTGAAAAAGATCGGACTGAAAATGACAAACTTTTGAAAAATCAGACGGATAAAGTTGATGCTGAAATTTCGGAGATTGAAGTCAAGCTAGACAAACTTATGACAGCATACCTAGAGAACGTGCTGACGCTTCCAGAATATCAAAATGCTAAAAACAAACTTGTGACTGAAAAGCACACGCTTACGGACAAATTAAGCAGTTTGTCGCGTGTCTCGACGATTCGGTTCGAACCAGTGATAAATTTTTTTAACGACTGTAAACAGGCCGCTATTTTGGCGGAGAGTACCGATACTGCGAAAATACGATCTTTTTTCCAAAAGGTCGGTTCGAACCCACTCGTCCGCGACCGCGTCCTCGTTTTTTCGCCTCGTGCGCCCTTTGCCCTGATTCCGAAAATCCCAAAAAAATCCAGCAATGAAGCGGGCGGGGCGGAAGGAGGGGTCTGGGGAGGAATTCCGCCCCGCCCTCCACTTGTGGTTTGCGATGGTGCGATTTCGCCCACGGAATGCGATTTCACTTTTTTGCG
>CAWKEA010000008.1:0-15221 GCA_963848635.1 uncultured bacterium | reverse complement strand
TGCGAGAGTTGAGATGGGGCTGTGGCCGGGAATGGCACCTCTAGGGTACTTGAACCAGAAGCTTATGGACAAGAAGTGTCAGATAGCGATTGATCCGGATAGAGCACCTGTGGTGAGAAAGATGTTCGAGAAAGTAGCTCATGAGGGGTGGAGTGGTAGAAAGGTCTACAACTGGTTACGATTTGATCTCAATTTCCATACCCGAGGCAATAAGCCACTGACACTCTCCGGTGTATACCGTACATTCGAGAACCCTATATATTACGGACCATTCAATTACCCAAGAAACTCCGATAACTGGTACCAAGGAAAGCATGAGCCAATCATTACCGAGGAATTATTCAAGAAAGCTCAAGAGCATCTAAAGCGAGACAAGATCGTGAGAGAGAATCGAGAGTTTGCATTCACCAAGCTCTTCACCTGCGGTATGTGCCAATCAGGTATAACGGCACAGGAGAAGTATAAAGAGCTCAAGGACGGTACGAACGCCAAGTACGTCTACTACTCATGTTCAAAGTCGAGAGACCGGAACTGCAAGAACAAGTACATCCGTGAAGAAGAGCTGATCGAGGAGCTATTCAAGATCATCGACAAGGTCAGTATCAACGAATTAGGCATGAGAATGAAGCTTGAGGAGGAGATCAAGCGATTCAACAGACTTCAGAGGCTCGCGACCAAAGGCACGCCCAAATACAGTATAAACGAGGATGATGTGAACACACGAGAATATGCCAAGTATGTACTGCGTGAAGGCACACCACTTGAGAAGCGTGAGCTGATGGGACATTTGAGGAGTAGGTTGGTGCTGGTTGATAAGAAGATCTCATTATTAAAAGAAAGAGGCTAAACTTCCTCACCATATCTAGAAATAATGTGGAAACGATGTTGAAAATGTGCTATAATTTGTGGGCACTTTGATAAACCTTCCCGATTCATCGCTATGCGATTTCCAATTCAGGAACTATTCCAGCCCATCAGAACAGACTGAGCAGAAATAAAGCTTGCATGCTTCACACGGTACGATATATCGTCTCACACGATAAGTCGGTCAGTGTATAGCAGTAAAGCAGAACTGATAAGATAGTAACTAAATTTAACTTAGGCTGAAGAAATTCGGCTTAGAAAGGTCGATCATTATTAAAGTGTTAATTCTCGGGAAGGTACGCGGCGCAAGCCAGCGGCTTTTTCGAGCCAAATACCAATGAAACAGATCACAAGGGTGGAACATTTTGGGGAAATCCTCAAGAGCATCTCCACGATTGTTTCTGGAGTTTCTTCTTTTCTACCATTGATCAAGCAATTGGTCATACTAGTCAGGGAGATTCTTCAGCATTATCACCGAACACATCGCCTTATACAGTCAGGGCGATGTCTTGTTTTATGAAAAAAATATTAATCAAGGCAAAAATAATAAAGACTATTTCCACTGAGGCAGAACTTATTTCTTGTCTTGGTGTAGTCGGGGATACATACAATAAATGCTGTCGTATCGCACCACTATTCTATAGACAAATCTTTTTACCCAAAAAAGATGGTGGCTATCGTGAAATATCTGCGCCAAAAGAGGATCTGAAATCTATCCAAAGAGCGGTGCTAGACAAGATATTTATTGACATAAAATTACCCCCATGTGTCTATGGCTTTTCAAGAGGAAAAACAATCATCGAAAATGCACGCTACCACGCCCATAGTGACTACCTTATAAACTTAGACATCAAAAACTTTTTCCCAAGCGTACACTTTAAACGCGTGCTTCAGATGTATAAAGATATGGGTTTTAATGATGTCATTTCGGATATATTATGTAAACTCACAACATATAACCACAAACTACCTCAAGGTGCTCCTACCAGCCCATTCTTAGCAAGCATTGCCCTAACAAATCTCGACTATCGTCTATATAAGCTCGCCAAAGAAAATCATATTTCTTATAGTAGATATTTTGATGACCTCTGCTTCTCCGGTGGAAAAAGGGTCATGGTGCTTGAGAATGATATTTTTCAGATAATTAAAGAGGAGGGTTATATAGTTAAAAAATCGAAGAGAGATATGTTTACGAAGGGAGAGGTAAAAAATATTAATGGTATCTCAATATTGCCGAATGGGAAGCTATTTTTAGATAACAGTGGCGAACTCGTATTGTATATCACTGAACTAAAAGAGTTTGGAATCTCAAGGTTGAGAAGTGACAACCCAGAAAAAGAACGTAGCTCAATTATCGGAAAGATTACCTTTCTAAAAAAGATCGACCCCATTAAGGGTCTCGCTGCCGAAAATGTTTTTAGTTCAATAGAGTGGTGACAGTATGTGGGTCACACCAAAATCCCGACTACTCGGGTCATGTTACTAACAGGTTGTCAATGCGGAAAGGGGGGGATTCGAACCCCCGAGGAGCTTTCGCCCCTGCCGGTTTTCGAAACCGGTACATTCGACCACTCTGTCACCTTTCCAATGGGATGAGGATAACCTTAGCACTTTTTTGCCATTTTTTCAAAAAATTGCTATTATTTCGGCGAGTGAGGAGCGCATGAAAGAACAGGCTCTTCCATGGTATCCGAGCGCTGACAAAATAAAGGTCACTTTATTTCGCGCTATAACGGCCCTATCGTCTAGTGGTTAGGACAGCGGGTTTTCAATCCGTTAACCAGAGTTCGACTCTCTGTAGGGCTACCACGAATGTTCGAGCATATTTTTGGCGGATTCAGGTATACTAGAGTCATGCAGGAAGATAAAAAAGTCTCGATCCCGCTCGATCATCGGCCGCATGAGGCGGTCATAGAATGGTGGTATTTTAACGGCCATCTCAAAGACGCCGACGGCAATGCATACGCCTTCATGAATTGCCTGTTCAAGGCTGATATCGAAAAAGTCGATCTGCCGTATGTGCGCCGCTTGCCCATGAAAAAGATCTTCAAGGATGCGAGATATTTCTACTTTGCCCATTCTATCCTGTCCGATATCGGCGCGCAAAAGACATACAAGGACGTGCAGAACATATCGATGGTGTCGAAGGACAGCTTCGGCAAGGAACGGCTCTTCATCGATTACATCGATCCGATCGTCGTGCAAGGTTTCGTCGGCAGTGAGATCGCCGAGATCGCGCGGGATTCTTTTCATGTAAAGGCTGAATGCTTCGATCTCACCCTGGACTCGAAAAAGCCGGCGCTCCTAGAAGGCGGCAATGGCCATATTTCCGTGTGCGGCAAGCAGAGCTGGTACTATTCTTTGACTGACTTTGAAGCTTCTGGTCATGTGATGGTCGATGGCAAGAGAGTTGAAGTCAAAGGAAAGGCGTGGATGGATCACCAATGGGCGGATGTCCCGTATGGTCATGACAAGTGGGCGTGGTTCTCGCTCAAGCTCGATGACGGCACTGACATGATGTGCTGTGAATATGACGACGGCACGAAAAAGGACTGCCTCGTCGACGGGCTGTCCCCCTTGAACAAAAGCTTTCACTATAACAAGCTCTCGCTCAAGCCTGGGCCGGACATATGGAAAAGCCCGACGACAAAAGCAGAATACCCGATGTCCTGGCAAATATCTGTTCCGGACTATGGCGCGGAATTGCGCGTGAGATCGCTCGTCCTCAACAACGAATTGCTTTCCCTGGGCATCAATTATTGGGAAGGGCCGATAGAAGTCGTGGGAACGATCGGCGGCAAAGACGTAAAAGGGGTCGGTTTCATGGAGCTTGTCGGCTACGCGACTGACTATAATCGTTTTTTTAGCTGGTGGAAAGGAGATTAGCGAGAAGATCGCAGCATTTTTTAATGTCAAGATGTCATCTTGACGAAAAGGTAGATGTCCTCAAGTGCCTTCACGGCGTCGCCGACGGCGATGTTGTTCTGATGGAAGAGGCCGTCTGTGACGTCTCCGGCGGCCCAGATGCCTGAAAGGGAAGCCCTCTGGTTTTTTGGATCGACGAGGATATGATCAAACTTGTCGAGCTTGACGACGTCTTTTACGAAATCGACGTTCGGTATCGAGCCGATCTCGGCGAATATGCCGGTGACATTCAAAATGACGTCCTTTTTACTGATGGCGTCGGTGTATGTGAGGCCGCTGACGAATTTGTCGCCGAGGACCTCTTTTGGAATGGCGTTTTTGACCGCTTTCATTTTTGGATTCGAGAGGACGGCGTCGATGGTTCCAGGATCGGCCTTGAAATCGCTACGGGAAAGGAGCGTGACGGTTTTGCAATATGCGAGGAGCTGGGCGGCCGCCTCGAAGCCGGCATTGCCGCCGCCGACAACGACGACGTCCTGGTCGGCAAAGAGCGGCCCGTCGCAGGAGGCGCAATAGGTGAGGCCTTTGTGCTCGAGGCGATCGGCGCCGGGGATATCAAGCTTGCGGCGGCTCGAGCCGGTGGTGATGAGGATGGTTTTTGCTTCAAAAGTACTTTTATCAGTTGTTATTATGAACCCGTTTTCAAGTTTTGAATTTTGAATTTTGAATTTTGAAATTTCTTTCACCCATTCACCCTCCTTTATATCGACGATATCGCCTGCGTACGCCCTTAGATGCATCTCGAGCTTTTTTGAGAGCTCCAGGCCGGGGATCTTGACTTCGCCGATCCAATTCTCGATGCCTTCGGAGACAGTGCTTTGGCCTTGCCAGTCTTTTGTTATAAAAACGGTGTTGAGACGCTTGCGCGCGGCATAGACGCCAGCCGCCACGCCAGCCGGGCCGCCACCGAGGATCGCGAGATCATATATTTTTTCCATGAAGAATAGTATAGCAGAAAGGTGGACAAGAAAACCAGTTTGCCGAGCGTCATATTTTTTGCTATCATTAAGCCATGAAAAAGCTTGCTTTCAAAGCCTCATTGCCGGTCATGTTTCTCCGTGAAGGGAAGCAATTTGTGGCATATACCCCCGCGTTGGATCTATCAGTCGCAGGGAACACCTTCAAGCAAGCTCAAAAATACTTTGCCGAAGCGGTCACTATCCTGGTCGAAGAGTGTCAGCGCATGGGCACGCTCGAAGAAGTCCTCGAGAATCTTGGTTGGAAAAAACACAAAAAAGAGTGGTTGCCGCCTGTCATCATCGCACACGAATCTCTCTCGTTCAATATTCCAGCTGTAGCTTAGTTTTACAAGGCTAATTCCTATGAAAATCTATGCCCGGCATAGCCTATGTCCATTGGAAGGACTTTGAAAAATTCCTGCAAGCGGTCGGTTGCAGGCTCGTTTGCGAGCGTAGCGACCATCGGATATGGATTCGCGAGGGTATGAAGCGTCCGGCCGTCGTTCAAAAGTTGGCATCACTGCCGCCATTTGCGATCAAGAATAATTTGAGGTTGC
Source organism: uncultured bacterium (assembly GCA_963848635.1). Taxonomy (GTDB): domain Bacteria; phylum Patescibacteriota; class Minisyncoccia; order Phycocordibacterales; family PALSA-1337; genus JAGWNR01. Next base: position 9,916 of record CAWKEA010000008.1, on the reverse strand, counting down.
TCGGAGTTTCTGTGAAGGAATATTTGGAGATTATGAAAAAGGTGTAAGTGGTGAGGGGTTGGGTGTACCGTATGTCAAAACTTGAGGTCGCAAATTGCGACCTCAAAATTCAGGAAAGGGAACCAGGTGGTCTGGCTAGTAAAATGTCAAAAAAATGCAAATTAGCGGTCACAGTTTTCCTTTAATAAATAGTTTTATTACTTGAAGATTTGAAGACCGATCTCAATAAATATAAAAGTTGCAATTAGAGAATAAATCATTAAAAGACGTGCTTTCATTGCTTTTAGACGATAAGTTTGACTGCGGGGATCTCCTTTTGCAGCAAAGCCTGCTGCCGAAATTTTAAACATTATATAAGCAATAGCAGAGGATAAAAGAGTGAAGCTAGAAAGTATAATCAATATTACTGCGACTATTTGAGAAGTAGATATTTTACTTCAACTTGCTCCTTCGTAGAAATGCCGGAATGGCGCCCCAATCGTCATCCTCGTCTTTGACGGGAGCGGCTGGCTTCTTTTCTTCCTGTCTGCCGTCTGGCGCGGCGATCTTTTCTTTTGCTGGCGTTTCAGAGCCTGGCGACTCTTTTGGTAATGGAGCGATGGGGGAAGCGTCGCGAGGCGGATTCTCCCGGGAAGAAAGGCTGTTAAATATCCTATTTCTTTTCTCTTCTTTGACTGGAAATACTTCGTCAAGCGTCCTTTGCGCGGCTGGGCGGGCTGGCATGTTCGATTTTGACGTCTCGGGAAAGCCTGCGGCGATGACGGTGATGCGGATCTCGTTCTTCTTGAGCTTGTCGTCGCGGATAGTGCCGAAGATGACTTTGGCGTCCTTGTCGATCGATTCAGTGATGACTTTTGCGGCGTCCTGGATCTCGAACATAGTGAGGTCTTCGCCTCCGGCGATAGAGAAGAGCACGCCTTTTGCTCCGGTGATGGAGACGTCGAGGAGGGGCGAGTTGATTGCCTGGCGCGCGGCTTCGGCGGCGCGATTCTCGCCAGAAGCTGAGCCGACGCCCATGAGGGCCGAGCCGGCGTTCTCGAGCACGGCGCGCACGTCGGCGAAGTCGATGTTGATGATGCCGGGCGTGGTGATGAGGTCAGAGATGCCTTCGACAGCTTGGCGCAGGATCTCGTCGCAGATAGCGAAGGCGTTCTTCATGGTCGTGTTCTTGTCGACGATGGAGAGGAGACGGTCGTTCGGGATGACGATGATGGCGTCGACTTCTTTGCGTAGTTCGTTCAGCGCCGCTTCGGCGATGTGCGAGCGCTGATGGCCTTCAAAGAAAAAAGGCTTGGTCACGACGGCGATGGTCAGGGCGCCGAGCTCTTTTGCGATGCGCGCGGCGACAGGGGCCGCGCCGCTGAAAGTCCCGCCGCCTGTGCCGCCCGAGAGAAAGACCATGTCGGAGCCTTTGACTGATCTCCTGGACTTCTTCTTTGCTGTCTTCGATGGCGCGCCGTCCCATTTCAGGATTCATACCGGTGCCGAGGCCTCTCGTCAGGTTCTTGCCGATGTTGACGCGCTTTTTCGTCAGCGAGCGATGGAGATCCTGCGCGTCGGTGTTGATGGCGATGAAATCGACGCCGCGGACCTTTGAATTGATCATGTGGTTCACAGCGTTGCCGCCGGAGCCGCCGATGCCGAGGACTTTGATGCGGGCGAATGTCTCTATTTCTGGTGTTACGTGGGGCATGGTTCGGATAGTTATGGCAAGTATAATAGCAGGTTATGTGCAGTGTGCAAGGGGAAGGCAAACAAAAATGAATCGAGATGGCATCTCGACGCGCGTTCGTATGGTATAATCAAGATCGTTATCAATAAATCTACATGCGTAGCGCAGGCTTACGCACAACAACAATGAATAAACAAAATCCTTTTTTTGCAAACATCGAAAAATTGACTCTCGAAAACAAGTATTTCCGCCAAGTGATTTTTACGGCGCCGCACAGCCAGGTAGTGCTTATGTCGCTTTTGCCGGGCGAAGACATCGGCACCGAGGTGCACCATGTCGACCAGTTCTTCCGCTTTGAGGCAGGGCAAGGCAAAGCAATCGTCGATGGCAAGGAGTACGAGCTCGCCGACGGCACGGCGCTTCTCGTTTGCGCCGGATCGGAGCATAACATCGTGAATACCGGCAAGCAGCCGCTCAAACTATACACGATCTATGCTCCGGCCAATCATATCGACGGCCGCATCCACAAGACAAAAGCGGAGGCGATTGCTGACGAAGAGGATGAGGCAGCCGGACCAAAAGAATAAAAGTGATAGTAGAGATGTACGAGATGTCATCTTGACATACTATGAATTCACAAGAATTTGAAGTACTCGTGTCGAAAATAGGCTTTTCATCCGTGCCGGAAAAATTCCGTGGCCTGATATCGAACGTCGCCCTCATCATCGAAGACGACGTTTCTTTTGAGCTTCGCCACAGCATGAGCCTCCCGGGCAATGAGACTTTGCTCGGACTGTATCGAGGCATCCCTCTTTCAAAAAGAGGCGTTGCGTATTCTAACGCACTGCCTGATACGATCACTTTGTTCCGCCTGCCGATACTCAATGCGGCTGTACAAGACGGCATCTCTGTCGAACAGATGATCAAAGACACCGTCTGGCATGAGGTCGCCCACCATTTTGGTTTGAATGAAGAAGAAGTGAGGCAAAGGGAAAAGGAGAACGGATCAAGGATCAACATCGCTTGACTTTACAAATTTAGTATGGTAAATTTTCACTGAATTTGTTCAGCGATAAAATGCAATGAAAGGAGGACACTATGTCTCGAGTCAAATACACTTGGTTTACAGACCCAAAGGGAGATCCACGTACGACTAGGCTCATCGGTCTGGTATTGGGATCAGAAGATGAATGTCTGGATCAGCTTTGCGAGGACGGCAAGCATCGGAATCTGTGGCGATGGCATTCGCATGAAGAGATGCGCGGCTTCATGAGGACGGCTGACGCGAATAGATGGCCGTATGATATCTATGTCCGCGCGGGAGATTACGGACCCATCTGTCAGTGGAAGTTTGAAGAGCCTGTTGTTTCCGCGAAAAGAAAAAATAGGAAGGAACCGCACGGCAGGATCTCTGCTCTGCATGTAGAAGCCACGAATCTCATGCAAGGTTGATCTCCGAATCCACAAGAGCCGCCCGATCGAATAGACAAGGCGGCTTTTCTTTTAGATAAAAAAGGCACTGCTTGACGCAGTGCCTGTGGCGAGAGCGGTGATCAGGATGGAACATGCCTCGCGTTTTCTGTCTTCTGGGCGCTGATAGCCTCTCTTGCTCTTCGATCGAATTCTTCGATGCCGATGATATCGTCGATCAGTCCATATTCCTTGAAAAGCACAAGGACCATCCCTTGTTCCAATACCATGCCCTTGATTTTGGCTGTAGGATTGACTCCCGAACAGCTGGCTTTGCTTGGATCATTCCGGCATTCCAATATCCGCCTTGAGCTTTCCGTCAGCCAACGCTCGGCTTTTGTGTATAATAGTGGCGGTACAAACTGTGTTCTGATCATCTCCAGGCTACAATTGATCAGCCATTGGAGGGATGGAATATCACCGATTTTTTGTTCAAGTTCCGCTCCTTGCGTGGGCGAAAGAGATATAGATTTCATAGAGAGATTCCTTTTGTTTATTCATGTCCGCAATGAGCGGGCGTTTCTTTTTTCATACTAGCACGCTTTGGGAATGTATCAATGCTCCCCTGGAATGCGGCTTGTGCGCTTTATTCCGGCTAGCGAGGTGAGAAAGCGAAGCTTTCGCAAGACCTTGAGCGTTCTGCGAGGTAGTTTATTTGTCGAGCAAAGAAATAAAAAACGGCGCGCATCACTGCTGACCGAAAATCTGGGCAGCATTTCTTTTATATATAGGCTTTCTAAAAAGCGCTTGTGGCGTGACTTTTTCCATTGAAACTTGAGGTCGCAATTTGTGACCTCAAGTTTTGACACATGCATAGTCGCCGAGCAACCGGCCACGAGCGGCAGTGAGGGAGAAGGGGAGCGATATAGTCTTTAAAAGCCCTGTATGACAATGTATATACATTGTAAACATGAAGAAAAAATGATGACCACTACCTCTCAGCTATTTATCAAAAATAATCGTACCAATAGAGCAGTTTCTGATTTATTTATAGTGCATTTGCGGACGATTCTTTATTTTAATTCCAAAATCCGCTAAAAAATGCTACAGTTGTTCCTCAATGTCAAAAAACGCAAAATTCGCAAAACCGGACTTTGGGGGAGAGACGATCATCAGATTCGATGACGTCTCATTTGAATTCGGCCATAACAAGCACATCCTCGAAGAGGTCTCTTTCACGGTGCGCCGTGGCACAAAAATAACCCTCATGGGCCAGAATGGCGCGGGCAAATCTACGATCTTCGGGCTCATTCTTGGCGCAAGCGATTCAGCAGGATCGTGCTTGGCAGATGCGGGAGGAGCTGTCCGTCCACAAGAAGGTGGAAATGTCGGTCAAGGCCACAAACCCGAATCAGGCGAGATATTCGTCGGGAACGGAGCCACCCGTTCCTCGCTTCGCTCGTCAGGGTCTACGACCATCGCAACGGCGCGACAGGTCATCCCGCGCGACGACCTCAAACTCACCGTCCGCGGATTCTTTGAAAAATGTTTCAAGGAAAAGCAGTACGACATCGATCCAAAGATCGACGCGATATTGGAAGTGGTCAACTTACACGCGCACAAGACGGTCGAGGACATCAAAGATCGCATCATCAAGACCTTTTCAGGCGGCCAGCAGGCGCGGCTTCTCCTTGCATCGGCTCTCATCCAGGATCCGGACATCCTTCTTCTCGACGAGCCGACGAACAATTTGGACAAGGCTGGCATCGAGCACTTGACGCAGTTCTTGATCGATTACAAGAAGACGTGCCTCGTCATCTCCCATGACGCCGAGTTCCTGAATTCCTTTACCCATGGCGTCCTTTATCTCGACGTCCATACCCGAAAAGTCGAGCAGTACGTCGGCGACTATAAAGACGTGGTTGAGCAGATCAGCGCGCGAATAGAAAAAGAGAACATGGCCAATGCGCGCCGCGCAAAGGAGATCTTGGCGAACAAAGAGCAGGCGAATGCTTTTGCAATGAAAGGCGGCCAGATGCGCCTCGTGGCGAAACGCATGCGAGAGAAGGCCGAAGAGCTGGAAGAAGAGATGGTCGACGTGCGGCGCGAGGACAAGACGATCAAACAATTTTACATTCCTGCGCAGATGGATGTGATCGGCGACATCATCACGATCAAGTCGTATGGAATGATCAGCCCGAAGACGCACAAGCCGGTCAAGCGGACGTGCGACATTCATCTGCGCCGAAAGACGCATATGATCATTTCGGGGCCGAATGGGGTGGGGAAGTCGACGCTGTTGGAATCGATCATGAGGGCTTATGCGTCGGATAAAACAGAAGTTTTTTCCAGTCCTTTGCCTGTGCTGTCTGATCCAGACATCACGATCGCTCAAGATGTCCGTGTTGGCTACTATCGCCAGGATTTTTCTATGATGGATTTCAATGACACGGTCTATGAATCGCTCGAAAAAATAATCCGTTCAGTGGAGGGCCGCCTCATTGAAACAGAGCTGCGTGCCGTCGCCGCGAGCTTCCTCATCGGTGCAGACGCCATCAACACGCGCATCGGCTCGTTATCAGAAGGACAAAAAGGCCTCGTAGCGTTCGCACGCCTTGTCCTCCTTAAACCTAGCCTTTTGATACTCGACGAGCCGACGAACCATATCAATTTCCGCCACTTGCCGGTCATCGCCCGCGCGCTCGACGCTTACGAGGGTGCCATGATCCTCGTCTCGCACGTGCCGGAATTCGTCGCGCAGATTAGGATAGACGAGACGCTCGATATGAAGTAGTACAAGTCAAGATGTCATCTTGACAAGAAAATCCGTCGGTCCGCACGCCGTGCCATTTTTCGTGGCAAGATTCACATGAATAGACCGTGCAGACCGTGCCCCAGACGTTGACGAGGGTGAGCATGGTCGCCGGTTGTCCAGTCTTGCACGACTCGAATTGGCAGTCGTGGGTCCCCGGACGCAGGGGGAATTTCCATGAGCTGATGCGAGCCCAATTCGAGCCGAATTTCCTCTGCACGAGCGTCTCGATCGGAAACTCGGCGTCCCGGCGCAGCTCGTCCGGCCGAAAACAGATGACGCGACAGCAGGCGCGGTGGTTTTCCTTGTTTGGCACGCCACCGGACCATCCTGATCTCTCGCCCGGCTGATAGAACTCGTGATCAGGCACTTCGGCGTCGAAGTATACGGCGACAGGGCCGTCCTCTGGCTGTTTATCGCTCGCCATGTCGATGACGATGCCTTGTCTGCCGGTGAATCTATTGTCGCCCAGGATCGTCACGATGTCGCCTTCCAAGAAGGCCGTTGTTTCCGTCGCGGTCAAGTTTTCATTCATATTCTTATGTGAAGTTTCTGGTTTGCGTTGGTTTGTCAGTCTGACCAGTACACTACTCTTTTTCCGATGTTTGGCAAGGCAGATATGCACTCATATCCGGCGATTTCTTTGCTATACTTTTTCCATGGACCCAGATGCTCCCCAAGGAGACGCGCCGGTCATGCCTACCGAAGCGACAACAGATGACGCCGCATCGGTCGTCGCGCCTGACGGTGACGCAGTGCCGCAAGAAGACGCCCCTGCCATAGCGCCGCCGCCAGAACCTGTGTCATCGCCCGAGTCAGATGCACCCTCTCCTATCTCTCCTCCCAATCTTGAGGTCACAGAAAATCCAGCCGCGCCTGTTACCGTCGCTCAAATTCCCGCAACGCCAACGAGCGGTATGAGCGCTCCCGTGCCGCAGTCAGCCGATCCTGCCGTAGCGGCAGCGCCCGCTTTTGATCCCTATTCCGCAGACGAGATAAGCTTTCTCAAGAACGTTCTCGGTCCAAAGGCCATCGAGCGTCGGCGTGCGCGAGTCAATGAGCGGCTCGACCGGATCATGGAGTTCGCGCGAGAAAAGGGGACCATCGATCGTACCGGCGTGCGGCTCCTTCTGCGGGTGTCATCGTCCTCGGCCACGCGCTATCTGACCGCCCTCGTCGCATCCGGCCGCCTCGCCCGCCACCACACGCAGGATGATAACTTGTACAAGGTGGTGGGGTGAAGGGAATCTCAGAATAAAAAACAGCCCGCATTTCTGCAGGCCGTTCGTGAATCTCTGTTTAGCGCCGTTTTGGCTGGCCGCCCATGGGCACCGAGATGATGTGAGGGCGCGGCCGTTCCTTGCCTTGGTCGCTCTTTGACGGACGGTAGTGAGCGTGGAGGAGTGCTTCGTAATGATACGGAGACTCCAGCCATGTTTCGCGCTCTATGCGCCGCCGCTCCTCAAACCTCTCGATCGCCTCATCAGTCTCTACAATCTCGTCCGGCTCCATTTCGCGCCTGTCCATGTCCTTCAAGTACTTGATGTCGGACGAACGGGGCGCGTCAGGATGGATGTCCCGGAGGAACATAGCGAACTGTTTCTGTCCGAATCGGGACAGAGCGATCGGCGGCAAGGTCTTCTCGAGCTGTTCCGCTGCCTTTTCGGGTGAAGGGTAGAGAGCGAGCACACGGCCTATCTCTCCCAACATGTATTCCACCGCCCTCGCGTCGAACCCGAGCCTCGCCAGCGCCTCTTCTGTTTTTGGAAGTCGCATAATTCCTTTGTGTTGTTGGTTGTCGTTGTTCAGCTATAGATGTATTAGCATGGTTTTTTGGGGGGTGTCAATGTGACTGTTTGGGACGCCCGAACCTGAAGAAGACATTGAATGGCTATGGATTAATTGATTTTATCCTCAAAATATTGTTAAATATAAGGTAATGAAAGACGCCGAATTATCGGAACAAGACATTACAACAAAGAAAGTAATTCCGGCTCTTGCTGCTGCTGGATGGGATATTGACACTCAAATTCGTGAGCAAGTCACGTTTACTGATGGTCAAATTAATGTATACGGAAAACTAGTTACTCGCGGTGAAAGAAAGCGCGCGGATATTATTTTGTATTACAAGCCAAATATCCCGCTGGCAGTCATAGAGGTAAAAGACGCCTCATTTCAACCAAGCTCTGGAATGCAACAAGCCCTCAACTATGCCGCTATACTCGATATTCCTTTTGTCTATAGCACTAATGGCCAGGGCTTTGCAGTTCATTATCGAGTTTCAGCACCTTCAATAAAAAAAATTGAGTCTGAGTTTGGAATGGACAATTTTCCAAATCCTAAGGATCTTTATAGATTGTATTGTGAAGCAAACAAAATTACTTCAGATGAAGAAGACATTGTCTCACAGGAATATCACACTGGTATAGATGAACGCGAACCGCGTTATTATCAGCAAACAGCAATTAATCGAGCTATCGAAGCAGTAGTCAAGGGTCAAAAAAGAATCTTGCTTGTTATGGCAACAGGTACGGGCAAAACATATACTGCTTTCCAAATTATTTGGCGACTTTGGAAATCTCGGAAAAAGAAGAGAATATTGTTCCTCGTTGATCGAACAGCTCTGGCAACTCAAACAATGCAGGGTGATTTCAGGCATTTTGGTGACAAGATGACAAAAATTGAGCGAAGAATTGCGGATCCTGCATATGAAATTTATGTTGCTTTGTATCAGGGATTGACAAGCGGTGAAGATGACCCGAATCACTGGAATCAGAAAAGCAGCTTTTCAAACAATTCTCACCGGATTTCTTTGACTTGGTGATTGTTGATGAGTGTCATCGTGGTAGTGCAAAAGATAATAGTGCATGGCGCGATATTCTTGATTATTATTCGAGCGCCACACAGATTGGTCTCACCGCGACACCAAAGGAAGACAAGGATATAAGCACCTCAAGTTATTTTGGTGACCCTGTGTACACGTATTCCTTGAAACAAGGCATAGAAGACGGTTTCCTAGCTCCGTATAAAGTTATTCGCTACATTCTCGACAAAGATATTGAATGGCGACCAAATAGCCAGGTGCTCGATCAAAAGGGCAAGCCTATTGAAGATCGTGTTTACAATGTTTCCGATTATGACCGAAACATTGTTATAAAAAATCGTACTCGACTTGTTGCGGAGACGATTACAAAATTCATGGAGGAAACCGATTCAATGCAGAAAGCGATCATTTTTTGTATTGATATAGATCATGCTGAGCGTATGCGACAAGAATTAGTCAATGCTAACCCAGATCAAGTAAGCATAAATCATCGCTACGTAGTTCGTATTACAGGTGACAATATAGAAGGGAAGAGAGAAATCGAAAATCTCATCAATCCAGAATCGCCGTATCCTGTTCTTGTTACGACTTCAAAGCTTTTGACTACTGGCGTGGATGCAAAGACATGTAAACTCATCGTCCTCGATGCACCGATTAATTCAATGACTGAATTCAAGCAAATTATCGGTCGTGGTACACGTATTGATGAAGATCATGGTAAATACTACTTCACTATCATGGATTTTCGCGGAGTGACAAGGCTTTTCGCTGATCCTGAATTTGATGGTACGCCAATAAAAGACGTTGAACCAAAAGAAATTAAGGATGAAAAAGATATTCCATCTATTGGCGATGAAATCGAGGTGGAAACGAAGATGCTTCAGAATTGAGTCCGCAAGAACAAATTTTGTTTGATCCGAGCGCACAGCAATCAGACAATTATGAAAAACCTATTGTCGACGACGGAAGCGTTCGATTTAATGTTCTTACAAAAGTCGTTAGTTATATGATCCAGCAACAGGCAAACTTATTACTAAATCTTTGACTGACTTTTCAAAGAAAAAAATTGAAGAATCATTTAATTCGCTTGATACTTTTTGAAACAATGGACTACGGCAGAAAAAAAAGATGCTATTATCGAAGAATTACAAGCTAAAGGAATTGCTTTTGATGAGTTGAAGAAAGAAGTTGGCCTGAA
>CAWKEA010000007.1:0-11910 GCA_963848635.1 uncultured bacterium | reverse complement strand
CCATGCAAAGGCACAGAAGTTATCGTCAGCACTTGCAACGCCAATTTGGTCACGGACGATACTTATCAGGTTAAGGTAATCGGGCACCTTATCTCCACCGTTCATACGCAAAACACTGGCGATTGTGGGTCTGCAGGAACAGGCTGTTTTTGTTCCACGAACAGCGAAATAACGCCTAGCACCATCGACACGGCGTATTGGGGTGGATTGGGCTATTATACCATGAATTTAGCTACGACGAAGGAACATGCCGAAGTTGTATCGACTCGAATGATTGGACAATCGCCAGTCTAGACAGGTCTATATTGACCAGACGATAACATAACCCTGACGACTATCGAATACGATGGATGCAATAATTGGGGTTTTGTTGATGTCTTTCTCAGCGACAGCAGTGGGCGATAAGTGGTCTATTTGCACAATACTGATGGTCAATATGTCGGCGAAAGCAATTGTGTTATTTTTTCAGGCAGTTTCGATTTACCTACGAAAGCACTATGAAATGCAAATGTCAAGACTCGACTTAGCAAACTCACGGAAACACAGCCAATTGGTTTTCATCGTAGCAAGACTAAATACATTATGACAACCATGACGACGACAAACGGCCGGAACACCATAAGCGGAACTCTGACAACAGGACTCCAGCGAGGCAATCAATGATAATTTTACGGCACTGGCGAATTGGGTATCGAGTGGCGGAACACAAAAGCAGACTGCTAGCCGATGTAAGCACCGATGGCTACGGAAACCTAATAGGCACGAGCGTTAATTTGACCGCTAATGTATTGTTCGGACAAAGCAGCGTAATTCAATTCGCAGGGTCAAGTAGCAATGTCCCTGTGTTATCTTGGAGTGAGTCAGGCGGAACAATAAATATCGGTGACGGCACTTTAGCTATCGAGACTGCTAACAATTGCCTTGATGATGGAGACGGGCGAATTGTAGCAGGCAATACATTCAATATCGCCCCTGGAAACGCAGGCATGTTAATTTCGGACACAGGCAGTTCGTACTGATGGACTTAATATCGGTGATTTTTGGCTTGACGCAAGTGGCGGAAAAACGCTACTTCGGTGACGGCACACGTCATTATTCTCGGATTAAGCTCCGTATGAGACTGACGTTAACTTTATAATAGGCTTTTTGAGCCATTTAGTCAAGAATTTATCGACAGCGAAAATATGGCCTCATTTTTGTGTTCAATTTCCGCCTTCAGGGAATTTTATCCATTTGTTGATCTTTAGGAGGCTGTAAATATCTAGGTTTGTCGTATAGGTAGTGTCCGTATATGAGATTAGCGATGAGGTCAGTTATCTGCAAAAACCTCGGAATCTTTTGAATCCATATAATGGATGTTCAAGTTCCATTTCACATTCCACTCTGCATAAGCTTTGATCTTTATGTAGTCACGAAGGGAATTCATCGACTTCACCTTGGTTGAATGATTGTCAAGAATGATTTCTAAATGGGCTGAGCTATTCTTGATGATCGGCTTGATGAGGTGTTGGAATATATAATTGTAGATAAGATTCTTGTCTTCAAAAAGCTTTGTTTTGTAGATATGCTTGTTGCCACGATGATATACGAGATGTTGTGATCGTCAACCGAAGCTAATTTGTTGAGGAGGTCTTGTTTTTGAGGAAAGCTTAACGATGAAGTTTAATCTCTAATCTATTGTGTGCCGAGCAAAAGTGTTTGACTATATTCTTTATCCTTTCTTGTTTTTGATCTATGATGAGGGCGATGACGAAAAAACGTTCTCCGTCTTGTCCCAATTCTCCTAATTCATTTACATATACGTCTGCCATGACACACTTATATCATTTACTGAGATATTGTATCTCCTACAACCCCTTCACCTTCTCGATTATCAACTCTTGTCGCCGTTGCGCTCGCTGATCTTTCCCTTTATGGCGACACAACGGTCGACGGCGATCGATGAGCGATATTCGAACAAGACGCGCGGGAAGACGACGCATTCGATCGAGCCGGTGAAGTCGGCGAGGCGCAGGAACATCATTGGGTCGCCCTTTTTGGTGACGACGGGACGCAATTCTTCGATGATGCCGGCGACGACGATCTCCTTGCCATCCGCGAGCGTCTTTGCCTTTTCTATATTCATGTCGCGCTTTTCGATGACGGCGCGGAATTGCTCGAGCGGATGGCCGGAGATGTAAAGGCCGAGGAGCTCGCGCTCCCATGCCAAGCCTTCTTTTGAATCGGCGAGGGCGCGTCGACGAGCTTGAAAGTCGGCAAGGACGATGTGTCCGCCATCTGGCCAAAGAGAGAATCCTGATCGGCGATTGCCGTTCGTTTTCCTTGTTGTAAGCGAGCAAGTTCTCGATATTTGCGAGAAGAATGCCGCGGTCGTGGCCAAAGCAGTCGAGGGCGCCGATTTGATGAGAGCTTCGAGGGATTTTTTATTCAGGTTCCTGTCTTTGACGCGTTCGAGGAAGTCGGCGATCGATTTGAATTTGCCGTCTTTTTGCGTTCGGCGATGATGGCCGTGGCGATGCCTTGGCCGAAGTTTTTTATCGTTACGAGGCCGAAGCGAATGCGATAAGTAAGATTGCAAGTCAAGGTTACAAGTCGCTAAGTCCTGTTTTTCTTTTACATCGTCACTTGCGACTTTCACTTTTAAGCCTCATCCTTGATGACCGTGAACTGGCTGAAGCTCTCGTTCATGTCCGGCGGCAATATCGGGATCCCCATGCGCTTGCATTCGGTGACGATCTCGGCGATCTTTTCTGTGTCGCCTGATTCGGCGGACAAGACCGCGGACATGTAGATGGCGGGGAAGTTGGCCTTCATGTATGACGTCTGATAGGCGACCTTGCCGTAGATGGCCGCGTGGGCTTTGTTGAAGCCATAGCCCTGGAACGGCTCGAACAGCGTCCATATCTCCTCGGCCTTTTTCTTTGACAGCCCACCGTGCTTTTGACAGCCAGCGACGAACAATTCATGCTGTTTGGCCATCTCGGCGGGAATTTTCTTGCCGACGGCTTTGCGGAACTTGTCCACTTCGCCCCACGTATAGCCGGCGACTTCGATGGCGGTCATGAGGAGGTCGTCCTGATACACGAGCACGCCGTAGGTCGGTTCGAGGAATTTCTTCATGGCAGGGTGAAGGTAGGTCGCCTGTGCCTTGCCGTTCTTGCGCAAGATGTATTCATTGATGTTATCCATCGGGCCCGGTCGATACAAGGCGACCATAAGGCAGATGTCCTCGATCCGTGTCGGCTTGAGATCGACGAGGTATTTGGTCATGCCCGAACCGTTGAGCTGGAAGGTGCCGACAGTCTCCCCGCGTGCGAGCATTTCGAACGTCTTTTTGTCGTCCAAAGGCACGTTCTCAATATCGACGGCTATTCCTTCGATTTTTTTGACCCGGTCGACTGCATCGGCCAGTATCGCCAGATTCCTGATGCCGAGAAAGTCGAACTTGAGGAGGCCAGCGTCCTCGACGGCATGCATGTCGTACTGGGTTATAATTTTCTTCTCGCCATCGTCGCCGCCTTTTGTATCGAGCTGGAGCGGAGAATATTCAGTCAAAGGCTTCGGCGATATGACGATGCCCGCGGCGTGCACGCTGATGTGGCGAGCACAGCCTTCGATCTTCTTGGCCATATCGATGATACGCGCGACTTCCTGATCTCTCTTGTACAAGTCGGCCAAATCAGGTACCTCGCTCATGGCGCGGTCAATGGTCATAGGAAAGCCTTGTGAGCCCATCGGGATCATCTTCGATATCTTGTCGCCTATTTCATAGGGAAAGCCCATTGCGCGGGCGACATCGCGAACGGAGCCGCGTGCGAGCATGGTGCCGAATGTGCCGATCTGGGCGACGTGGTCCGTGCCATACTTTTCCTTTGCATATTTGATCATGTCGTCGCGTCGATCGTCGGCCATGTCCATGTCGATATCGGGAGCCGATGGGCGCTCCGGATTGAGGAAGCGCTCGAAGGGCAAGTTGAAATACAAGGGGTTGACGTTCGTGATGCCGGTCAGATACGACACGAGCGATCCGGCTGCAGATCCGCGCGTCGTCGTCAGAATGCCCGCGTCGTGCGCGTGGCGCAAAAGGTCGGACACCACCAGAAAATATGGCGAATAGCCCTTGTTTCTGATGACCTCGAGCTCATAATCGGCTCGCGCGGCGACTTCCGGCGTTTTTTCGATATTCCTGAAAGCATAGCCTTTTTCAGTGTAATCCTTCAGCTCGTCGTCATATGATTTTCCGCTCTCGACCGTATAGTTCGGAAAGACCCACTTGCCCAATTCAAGCTCGACGTTGCATTCGTCGACGATCTTCCTATTATTCATGAGAGCTTCCGGCAGATCCTTGAAAAGCTCAGCGGCTTTTTCAGTTGAAATAAACGAGAAATCTTCATCCACATTGTCGCTCGCGCGGTCGCCGCCATCGCCGCCTTGCATGACGCGCATGAGGGTTTCGCGGGCTTCGCGGTCTTCAGTCTTCATATAATAAACGTCTGCGCCGGCGACAATAGGGGTGTTGGTTTCCTTGGCGAGCTCGACTAATTTAGCCATCAATTCTTCGTGGCCGTCAATCTCGGGGTGGCGGGTGATCTCGATATAGAAGTTTTGAAGGGGGACAGCCTCCTCGGCGACTTCCTTGCCATTAAAGATCTTTTTGTAATCATTGATCAACAGCTTTGCTTTTTCTAGATCACGATTTCGCATGGCCTGGGCGATGTCGCTTGAGAATGCGGGCGCGATGGCGATGAGGCCTTCACTGTGCGCCTCAAGCAGTTCTCGATCGATGCGCGGCTTGTAATAAAAGCCATCGATGTTCGATTTCGTCACGAGCTGTATCAGATTTTTGTAGCCGCGCTCATTTTTTGCAAGGATGACGAGGCGAGTGCGGCGGTTATCGATGCCTGCTTGCATGTCTTTTCTCGTTCTGACGGCGACATAAAAATCGACGCCGAGAATCGGCTTTATATCGGCTTTTTTACAGTCCTTGTAGAATTCGATCGTGCCATACATATTGCCTGCGTCGGTGAGGGCAATGGCATCCATGCCGTCTTTTTTCGCCGCCTTGACGAGCTCGCCTATTTTTGGCAGGGCTGAGAGGAGGGAATAGTGGGAGTGAGTGTGAAGATGGGTGAAGGGAGAAGACATGGCTAGAGTATAGCAAAATATGAAATGCGTTACTTGATTGACAGCGCATGTGTCAAAGATGTATAAATATAGCCAGAAATTTAACAAGGTCGGTCTGTCGCGGGCATCTGTGCCCGCATGAAGCATGGATTCTTTTCACAGCCCTTCGCGATAACGCGTCGGGCTTTTTTCTTGCCCCTTCAATTATGGCAATTACGACATCGAAACTTTTGCTCGTCTCTATTGATTTAGCTTTTTCAAAGCGGGATAATTAAGTGATGGAAACTACCACTCAAATTGCATTATTTCAAAAAAAGGAAGTGCGCAAGACAATTCACAATGATGAATGGTGGTTTGTCGTGGAGGATGTCGTTCTTGCGCTCGTTGATTCGATGGATCCTAAACAATATATTCAAAGAATGAAGCAGAGGGATTCAGAGCTTGAGAAAGGGTGGGTACAAATTGTACATACCCTTTCAATAAACACAGCAGGCGGGCCGCAGAAAGTCCTTTGTGCCAATACTGAAGGCATTTTTCGTATCATTCAGTCGATACCTTCTCCAAAGGCCGAGCCTTTCAAACGTTGGCTTGCAAAAGTCGGTTATGAACGTATGCAAGAGATTGAGAATCCAGAGTTGGCGACACAAAGAACTCGAATAATCTATAAACTGAAAGGATATCCAGATGATTGGATCGAGAAGAGGATGCGTGGCATCGCTATTCGCGAGGAGCTTACTGATGAGTGGAAAAATCGTGGTGCAAAGGAAAGGAAGGATTTTGAAATACTAACCGCTGAAATATCCAAGGCGACATTTGGCGTTACTCCAAAAGAATACAAGGAACTTAAGGGCTTGAAGCGCGAAAATCTACGCGACCACATGGACGATTTTGAGTTGATATTTACCATGCTTGGCGAGCGATCGACGACGGAGATCCATCGCAACGAAGATTCGCAAGGAATTCCTAAATTAAAGGAAGACGCGCAGATCGGAGGAGAGATCGTCGGATCGGCAAAAAAGAAGCTTGAAAAGAAGCTCGGGCGATCCCTTGTTTCAAGCAAAAACTTCAAACACAATAAAAAGGAATTGCGGTAGTATTTTATAATGGCCTCTAAACGAAATCCAAGATTTATCATCGGCATCGACGAGGCCGGCCGCGGACCATTGGCGGGGCCGGTCGCGGTTGGGGCCTTTGCAGTACGTTCGGAAAATGCGGCGAAAATGCTAAAGATGTTCAAGGGCGCGCGAGACTCGAAAAAAATGACGCCAGCGGCTCGCGAAGCGGTCTTCCTTGAAATAAAGAAAGCCCAGAAGCTTGGTCATATTCAGTTTGCCGTCTCGTATTCTTCGGCCAAAATGATAGATGAAAATGGAATAGTGCCATCGATACGATCTGCTTTGGATCGGTCCTTGAAGAAGATCGAGAAAACCTCTGGCTTCCAGAGGTCGGACATCTGGAAGACCCGAGTCCTTCTCGACGGCAGCCTCAAGGCGCCGCACCGCTACGCCAATCAAAAGACCATCATCCGTGGCGACGATTCGGAGCCTGTGATATCGCTTGCTTCGATCTGCGCAAAGGTTCTTCGCGACCGAGTAATGGTGCGCCTCGCACAGAAGCATCCGAATTACGGCTTTGAGATAAACAAAGGCTACGGCACAAAGGCGCATTACAAAGCGATTAACAAGCTCGGTTTTTCACCGGAACATCGAAGGAGTTTTTTGAAAGGGATCAAAGCGCCAAAAGGAACAAAGAAATAAAGGTTCCCCGTGGCAAGCCACGGGGTATTTAGTGGCATGAGCTTCGCTCATTCTTTGGCGTAGCAGAGCTACGCGGTATTAGACCTTTCTTCCGTCTTCGCTCGAACGTCATGTCCACCTACTGGTGGCCACGCCGCTTCTCGCTAGCCGGAATAAAAAAGGCCGAAACTGATCGGCCTTTGTGCTCGCTATCCTTTTTTCTTGCGAATGATGTCCACGATGACTATGTGGATGAATATGAGCGTGAAAGTCACGCTCCAAATGAGCCAGATATCATCCACACCGGTCATCTTCCATTCATGGTTGAAGTGATGGTACTGATATTCGAAGATACCCGTGCCGACGAACCAGCAGATGATCAATAATAACGGAAACCGCGTGGACATTTTCATAAGAGCCTTTGGTTGATTGTTCTGCGGCTATCTTAATAATCGCCGGCTTTTCGCGCCACCTGAGCAGACTTGCACAAAAAGGCGAACTAGGTTATTATCTCTGCATTATGGTAAATCGAATGAGAGCCACACGTGCGCACCGAGACAATCGGCGCTCGCATCACGCCCTTGATGAGGCGCGCTTTTCAAAATGCGGCCATTGCGGCGCAGAGCACAAGAGCCACACTGTCTGCATGAAATGCGGCTATTACAACGGACGTCAGGTGGTTAACCTAGCCGCAGCTGTCGAAAAGAAGCTCAAGAAATCTAAAGCAGCCGCCAAAAAATAGCTATGCCCGTCTACTCGAACCGTTCTTCACAAATAAAATGAATAGCACAAAGAAAATAGAAATAGAAAGTAGAAATAGAATAGATGCAAGCATCCTCGCGCCCCTTCTATTTTCTACTTCTATTTTCTACTTCTAATCCCTATGTCAAACCGCCATTTATCGAGATCCATAGCATTGCAGGTTCTCTTTGAATGGGATTTTTGCGCGTCTCTCGAAGGAGCGATCAAGGAAGCAGAAGAAGTAAAGACCGTTGGTAAAAAATCAGCGAAGGCCTCCCAAAGCGCATCACCGAAAGCAGTGCGCGCCGATATATCGTCAATCATCGTCCGTGACATAAAGGAATTCGCCCCAGGAATGACTGATACATCGTTTGTTGAGATGCTGATCAAAGGCGTCGTGGCAAAGAAAACAGACATCGATTCCATCATCGAGAAAGCCGCGCCGGAATGGCCGCTCGATAAGATTTCGATCGTCGATAGGAATGTATTGCGCATCGGCCTGTATGAATTGATATTCTCTGATCGCGGCGAAGTCCCGGCGAAGGTCGCCATAAATGAGGCTATCGAACTGGCCAAGAGCTTCGGCGGCGAGAATTCGGGCAAGTTCGTGAACGGCGTGCTCGGTGCCGTCTACAAGGAACTCGGCGAGCCGGGCAAAGAAGCCGAGCCGCGCAAAAAAAAGCCGGAGGAGGTGCCTTTTGAGAAGATGCTCATCCAAAATCTCGGCGGCGCGGTGGTCTATGCCAAAGACAGCAATGACATCTATATGGCCTTCGTGCATGATGTTTTTGGCCATTGGACGCTGTCAAAAGGAAAGATCCCTGAAGGCGACGTCCGCGTCGGGACGGTGAACAAGGTCAAGGAAGAGATCGGCCTCGATGTGGAGATAACGGACGACCTCGGAAGCAACGAGTACATCGCCAACGATCCAGAGAAAGGAAAAATACGCAAGCAAGTGCATTATTTCCTTGCATGCTCAAAGTACACGGATCTCAAACTTGCTCAAAAGCCCGGTCTTGACGACGCTAAATGGTTCAAACTGGCCGACATTCTCGAGCTCAATTTTTATGACGACATATTGCCGATCGTGACAAAGGCGGTGACGTTGGTGGCGAATAGATAAACTTTTATGCTGGAAGAAACAAAAAAAGAAACGAATACTCTGTTAAATAGTCTTCTTCCATTTGGAATGGAACAGATTCTTAAAAATGGAGAATTTTATCCATATGCAGGATATATGGATAAAAATAGCAAGATGGTGATGCTCGGATTCGGAGATAATTTTGGTAAAGAAAAAGAAGCGAAAGATTTTATAAAATCGTCGGAAACTTTGCTTCAAGGTATGTGCAAGGAGAATAAGGCTAAGGCTGTCGGCATAGTGTTTATGGTGAAAACTGCAATTCCACATGATTCGATCTCGAAGATCGATGCAATTAAGGTTGTTCTTGAACATAAAGGTGATTATTCAATAGAAGTTTTTCTTCCCTATACTTTTATTGATAGAGTTCCGACTTTTGGAAAAATCCATGCTCAAAAAGGAAAACCTAATTTCTTTTTTGGCAAATAAATTCTGTTATTTATAATTTTATGAAACAAGACTTCAAACAATTCGCACAGAAGCTCGGCGTCGATTTCCTCGAAATCTCGCTTCTTCAAACCGCGTGCACGCACCGCTCGTATCTGAACGAGGTCAAGAATTCGAAGATCGAGCATAACGAGCGCCTTGAATTCCTTGGCGATGCGGTGCTCGAGCTCGTCGTCACCGACTATCTGTATAAGAAATATCCAAAAAAGCACGAGGGCGATCTGACGGCATATCGTTCGGCTTTGGTGAATACAAACTCGTTGTCGCGCGTGGCAGACCACATCGGCATCAATGAATACCTTATCCTTTCAAAGGGCGAGGCAAAAGACACCGGTCGCGCCCGCGCTATCATTCTGGCCGACGCCGTCGAAGCCATCATCGGCGCGGTCTATCTCGATCAAGGCTATGAGACAGCCGAGGCTTTCATCGCACGTAGCATCCTTGAATTCATCAAAATAGAAGACATAATCTCAAACAAGCTCTGGCTTGACGCGAAGAGCCGTTTCCAGGAGCGAGCTCAGGAGGTCGTCGGTCAGACTCCTGTCTACAAGACCGTCAAGGAAACCGGTCCCGATCACGACAAGCAATTCACCGTCGGCGTTTTTATCGGCGACACGCAGATCGCTTTGGGCGCTGGTCCGTCAAAGAATGAGGCCGAGCAGAAGGCGGCTGAAAAAGGCATTGAGGTAAAGGGGTGGTAGATTTCTTTTTCCCTTAAAATCTGTGCACTATTGCTGTGCACTTTTGCCATGCAAAACCTGCATGGAATTGCTATCATATCAACATGTATCTGAAATCGCTCGAAATAGCCGGGTTCAAATCGTTCGCCAAGAAGGCGTCGCTTTCGTTTGATACGCCGATAACCGGCATCGTCGGGCCGAATGGCTCCGGAAAATCGAACGTGGCCGAATCGTTCCGGTTCGTGCTCGGCGAGCAATCGATCAAGAGCATGCGCGGCAAGCGCGGCGAGGATCTCATCTGGAACGGCGCCGATGGCGGCGGCAGATCGAACCGCGCCAGCGTCAAGGCGACCTTCGATAATTCAAAGCGCCTTTTCAATATAGACTTTGACGAGGTCACTCTCGAGCGCATCGTCCATAGGGACAACGCAAACGAATATCTCATCAATGGAAGCCCTGCTAGACTGAAGGACATCACCGAGCTTCTCGCCATGGCGCACATCGGCGCTTCCGGCCACCACATCATCTCCCAAGGCGAGGCCGACCGCATCCTTTCGGCGAATATCATAGAGCGGCGCGAGATGATCGAGGATGCCTTGGGCCTCAAGATCTATCAATACAAAAAAATCGAGAGCCAGCGCAAGCTCGAAAAGACAGAGGAGAATATGAAGCAAGTAGAGTCGCTCCGCCGCGAGATAGCGCCGCACTTGAAATTCCTGAAAAAACAGGTCGAGAAATTGGAAAAAGTAGAGCAAATGCGCGGCGAACTGAAGCTCCTCTACAAAGAATATTTTATACGTGAGGAGACTTTTATTGAAGATGAAAAGAAGAGGATCGCCCATGAAAGGGAGAATCCGCAGAAGGATGCCATCCGACTTGAAAGGGAATTGATTGAGGCAAAGAGCATCTTGGAAAAATCGAAAGGCAAGGACGCATCGAGCACAGAGCTCATCGCTCTCGAAAATGATCTGGCGAAATGTCGGACGGAAAAGGACGAGCACAACAGAAAGCTCGGCGGAATAGAAGGCGAGATTTCGGCCGCTCTGCGCGTCATCGCAAAAGAAAAAGAAAAGCACAGCAGGGATGAATTCAAGACTGTCCTTCTCAAGGATGTCGAGGGTGTGGCCCAAAGGATCGAAGAACTAGGCTCAATTGAAGGCGGATTGGCAGATGCAAAGGCGCTCTTTGAACAAGTAAAAAGCCTCATCAGGACGTTCATTTCTTCTCACAAAGACGCGCAGGATTCTGCCCTCATCGCCGAGACCGAAAATGAAGTCGTTGGTTTGAGGGAAAAAAAGACCGCTATCGAACTTGCCCTGAAAAAAGCAGCCGAACATGAGACGATATTGCAAGAGAGCTACCATGCCTTGCGCCAAAAGATCGAACAGGAAAAAGACAAGGATCGCGACGCCGAAAAGAACATGTTCCGTATCATCGCCGAGCAGAACGAACTGCGCGCCGTTCTGGCGAACTTGAAAGCATGTCAAGATGTCATCTTGACAGCCGAAACCGCATTCAAGCGCGAGTTTGAAGAGGCCTATATGTTGATTGGTCGCGAAGTCTCCGACTACAAGGAATACGCCATTACGGCGCCAGAATCGAGAACAGAACAGGAAGAGCGCAGGAAGACCATCGAAAAGTTCAAGATACGAATCGAGGACGCTGGCGGTGGATCGGGCGTCGACGTGGTCAAAGAATTCAAGGAGACGGAAGAGCGCGACGCATTCCTTGCTCGCGAGCTCGCGGATCTTGAGGCTTCCAAGGTTTCTCTTGAAAGATTGATATCCGAATTGAATATGCGCATCGATGTAGAATTCAGGGAAGGCATCCTCAAGATCAACGCGCAATTTCAGCAGTTCTTCGTCCTCATGTTCGGCGGCGGCACGGCGTCCTTGAGTACGGTCAAAGAAAAAAAGAGAAAAAGCAGGGGCGAGCTGGCGGATATTCTGGGCCAAGGCGCAGATGTCAAGATGACATCTTGGCAAGAGGACAGCGACGACGCGAGCAGTGAGGACGAGGATGATGGCGCGCGCGAAGGCATAGA
>CAWKEA010000006.1:0-84807 GCA_963848635.1 uncultured bacterium | reverse complement strand
TTAAGTACGACCCATATAAGTATGGCATAGAATATAAAAAGTACGTATAGTACAGATTTGCGGTCAATAAAGGTATTCCTTCGACTTATCCACAGAAGTTAAAATATTCCTAAAATTTTTATCGTTTTTGACATTGGTGCGTTATATCCCAGATGATATACTATATGCATCATGCCAATAACATCACCATTTTCATTATATACGATAGGGGACTCCGACCTTATGCTCGACGCGCAAAATAATCAGGGCAAGGACTACATCCTCAAGATCCGCGATTTGCCTAGTAGCCGATCAGCCTCGGGAAAAGCTCATATCTAGCGGTCCGGATTCGTTATCTTTGAGGGAGCTCATTGCGGTCGTGCTCGGCACCGGCACCTCAAAGGAGGGCGTTCTCGAGATGTCTGGCCGCATCGTTCGGGAATATGGCGAGCGCGGCATCATTGCGGAGACTGATCCATCAAAGCTTTCTCTCGATCTTGATATCCCTATTGTCAAGGCATGCCAAATCGTGGCCGTCGGCGAGCTCGGTCGGAGGTTTTACGAGAAGAACCCCTCCGGTTTCACCATCATCAGAAACGGCGACGATGTCTACAAATATCTGGGCGACATGCGGAATCTCGGCAAGGAACAGCTTCGCGGACTCTTTCTCAACAGCCATAACCATATCGTCCACGACGAAGTCATCTCGATTGGCACGGTCAATTCGAACCTCGTCCACCCTCGCGAGGTTTTCCGTCCCGCCATCGAATACTCGGCCGCCGCCATCATTATTGGCCCATAACCATCCTTCCGGACTTTCGGAACCGTCCGACGAAGACCGCCGCGTCACGGGACAGCTTGTATCCGCGGGCAAGTTCATCGGCATCGAAGTTCTCGACCACATAGTCATCGCCAAAGATGGCTGGAAAAGCGTCAATGCAAAATACTGAGACAAAAAATTACTCGCTGGTCCTACCGTCTCTCGACGGGCTTTTATCTGATGACGCCTTGTATTTCGAAGGCATATCGCGTCCAGTGGCCTATTACGTTTTCCGTGACGCGCCGCTTTCCGGCCGCGATCCGGTCATACTCGAGCATTACTGGAACGATGTCTATAATCTTTTCCTTCGCAAGCTCGCTTTGTTTGCTTCCAGTACGGCTTCTTCGCATGAAGACAGCGTCAAATTGCAGGCTCTTCTTCAAGAATTGATAAAAGTCAAAGAATTGCTGATGAGATAAGGCGAATTCTGGCGATCGGCGGAACACGTCTATGCGCCAGGTGCCGCGGCAGTGCAGTACATTCAGGCACGAGGCTTGATTTTGAGATATAATGGCCCCATGACCCAAGGGGATTTTTTCAAGGGCAAAAAAATAGCCGTAGTCGGGCTCGGTCCTCGCGGCGAAATGCGCTCCGACATCAAATTCCTTCTGAAACTGGGCGCATCTGTCGCACTGTATGATCAGCGCGGACTTCCGGCGATCCGTACCGTCACCGGCGATCTCAAGAAGTTCGGTCTAAAAGAATCATTTTTCGGCGGTATTTCCGGAGAAGCCTTGACCGCATACGACCTCATAATCCTTTCGCCTGAACTGCCTCGTTCGGCGGAGTTTTTAAAGGAAGCCCGCGGCCGCAATATCCAGATCGAATATCCGGACGTGCTTGCCCTCAAGCTCGCCCCTCCCGTAACCATAGTCGGAGTCATGGGCTCCTGCGGCAAGAAAGCCATACTGTCGATGCTGTTTGAATCAGTGAAGCAGAGCTTCCGCGCCACCGGTATGCCGGTCCCTTTCGTCATCGATTGTGAATATCCAGGCGGCTCCTTGTCCATCCTTTCCAAGGTAAAGAAAGACGGCATGATCATCGTCCGCATGCCCGACAATGCTCTTGTCGAATATGCTCGGGCGCATCTGAGCCCCTCGGTAGCTATCATCGCCGTAGCTCCTTCGGTCCCGGACACTTTTTCCTTGCTGTCAAAGGCGCTGGCGCATCAGACCTATAACAGCTTCGTCGTCACAACGGATGAGATCGCGGACATGATCCATAATTTCGACGAGCGCCGCAATAAGGCCCGGATCGTCCGCACGAGGGCCAGCCGTTTGCCGGCCGAATGGAATATTCCATTTCGCGGCGAGCACGAGAGGGAAGACGCCGCGCTCGTCTTGGAGACGGCTTCTCTCTTCAAGATCGATGAAAAATTCGTCCGATCGGCTGTTGTGGATTATATCGAGAAAAAATCTCCCGGCAGCATTATTTTCGTAAAAAAAATAAAGGGCGTGTCATTTTACGATGATTCGTCGTCCGAGCGGCCCTTGGCCACTCTGGCCGCTCTGCGGGCGCTTTCTGCCTCGTCGAGCGATCCGACGACGTCTACGATCCTGATCATGGGAGGGGCACAAACGGGAGCGGATTATGATGTTTTGCTCGAGCATATGTCGCAGTATTCAAAAACGATCGTCCTCGTGCCGGGAAGCGGCACGAACGCGTTGCGCAAACAGCTTGGAACGATGGATGACATAACGTGCCTGTCGGCCCCATCTATCGAAATCGCCGTCAAGCTGGCTCGGGCTGAAACGAAATCCGGCGACCGTATCCTCTATAGCCCCGCTTTTGCCGCCGCTGGCCTCGATCGTTCCCGCGCAGAGAGAGGGGAGAGATTCGTAAAAGCAGTCAGGGGATTGTGGTAGGCGCGCATGTACGAGATGACATCTCGTACAGCAACATCATTCTCCTCCCACGAT
Source organism: uncultured bacterium (assembly GCA_963848635.1). Taxonomy (GTDB): domain Bacteria; phylum Patescibacteriota; class Minisyncoccia; order Phycocordibacterales; family PALSA-1337; genus JAGWNR01. The sequence goes on along the minus strand of CAWKEA010000006.1, from coordinate 82,089 downwards.
GCACACGACAGACCCATTCCATTCCCGACCGGTAAAGGCCGCCTGTATGAGCCCAACGAGCGACAAGGCGCCGTTCGGCGAGGCTTTTATTCCCGCATGCTTTTCGATGAGCTCTTGCGCGGTTTTTATTTCTTCATTTGAGGCGATCCAGCCTGATCCGCCGGTTTTCTGTATCAAGCCAGTCAAGGCATTCTTGCGATGCGCCGTTATGTCGACGATGGCGTCAGCGATCGATGCTGTTTCGCTCGGGACTGAATCGACGAATCCGAGGGCCATCGGATGACAGCTCGTCGTTTGGACGATATGGACTTCGACTGTTTTTCCTTCTCTCTCTTTTTCACCTTTGCTCGTTTGTTTTTTCAAAAAATAATCAGCCAAGGCCTGCGCAGTCGTGCCGGACGACGTAGCTACGAATATAGCTCGCAGGTCTTGTATCTCATCGAGCTCTTGTGCGAGCGATTCATATCCGATGAGGGCGACGTCATCTGTCGATTGCCGCAAGCTCTGGATGGAGCCGTCGGCTGTTTTTTGGGTCAAGGCCTGGAGCGGACGTTCGAAGCGCATGACGGTGACATTGAAATCAGTCAGATCGGTCAATCTGTTGAATTTCCGTTCAGGTATCTTGTTTCCGATCAAGATCTCGAGCTGGACCCTCTCGGTGCCGCTTTCGTTCAATTTTTTTACGTGCAAAGCCGCCGCAAGCGCCGCATTGCCGGATGAAGATATGGCGAAATGACGCTTACCTTTTCCGATATAGCGGTCGATCATGACGGGAATGGATCGGCCTTTGTGAGAGCCATAGGGATGCATGTCTTCGCGCTTGAGGAACAGGGAAAGAATGCCCACGGCACGGGCGAGGTCGGGATGATTTTGTTGAGGTGTGACCATTGTATTTGGATCGCCGTCGCTTCATGAGGGAAGCATTTCTCGGTGAGCGTAGAAGGCGGATGGTTTGTCTTGCAATACTACTCCTTTTCGCTTAAAATTGGAATAAGTCTCAAAATCACGAGCCTGCACGATTTCTGGCGGCAAGCAGAACAGTAGATTATATCTCACACGTGCTCAGTGCTTTGCTTTGCGGCTTTATCTTCCTTTAATTTTTAACCAACAAACATGAAAGCAATTTGTCCAGAATGTAAAAATGACATCAATCTAGCCCGTTATCCGATGATGAAAGAAGGCATAATAATCGAATGTAACGTGTGCGGCATCACTTTGCTCGTGCGAAGGATCGATGGCGACAAGGTGGAGACGGAGATCGTCGATGAGGGGAAATAAGTCTATAAAGTCAAAAGTCCATAAAGTCAGATACAAGAATGCTTGCGTCCACTTTAAGGACTTTACGACTTTAAGGACTTTACAACTTCTTCGATCATTCCTCTGAATCCATGCGAGCCGAGAAAGACGACGCAGTCGCCTCGTCCTGCTTGTGAGATCAAAAAGTCGACAAGATTATTGTCATCTTTTTCATACAAGCAGTTAGAATGCGTCTTTGCTATGGTCGCGCAAAGCTCATCTCCATCCATAGGCGCATCTTTGGTTATTGTTTCTTGGCCATTGGTTATTTTGAGCTTTGTCAGACGAGGAATGATGACTGTGTCGGCGTCTTTGAAAGCGCCGTCATATTTCGAAGCCGAAGCGCGCTCGCGTCCGCCGATGTTCGGCTCGAATACAGCGATGATTCTCTTGTTGTAGACTTCGCGCAAGGAGGCGAGGACAGATGCGACTTTGTCGGGAGTCGGCGCATGGCAATCAAAGACAGTCACATCTCCTTCGAACCGCTTTTCAAATCTGCGCTTTATGCCTTTGAAATCAGCGATAGCTGATGCGATCTTTTTTGGTGGCACGCCGAGCTCGCACGCCACGGCGAAAGCGGCGGTTATATTTTCTGCATTGAACCGTCCGAACATAGGAGATGCGATGGCTGTCTTTTTGCCTTGGTGGATGATGTCGAACTGCAAGCCGCTCTTTGATGGCTGCACGTTCTCGTACGAATAATCTGCGCCGGGCGTTTTGCTATATCGAATCAATTTCGGTTCAAGTGCTTTGTCTTTGGCCGCTTGGCGCAAGATGCGAGTCACGCCTTCATCATCGGCATTCACGACGAGAAGCCCGTCCGCGGGTATTCCTTTGACTAGTTTTTCAAAAGCTTCAAAGTAGATCTTTTCCGTCGGATACAGGTCGGCATGATCCCATGCGACGGAGGTGAGGAGAAGGTGAGTCGGCGCATAATGCGCGAACTTTGGGCGCGAATCCGTGGGCGAGCTCTTGTACTCGTCTCCTTCGAGAATGCTCCAGTCGCTCGTTCCGAGATATGCCGCCGATTCATGTGAAAGAGAGATGCCTCCGAACATGTACGTCGGGTCGAGGCCTGCTTTGAGCAGAATATGAGAAAGGACGGCGGATGTGGTTGTCTTGCCCCATGTGCCTGCGCACACGATCGAGCTTTTCTTCACAAAGAATGCGCCGATGATCTCTGGATATGAGTAAGAGGGGATATCGTGTTCTTTTACATATAAAGTCTCTGGGTTTTGCGTGCCTGAAGCGGTGCCTATCATGACGATGTCCGGCAAGCCACCAGCGATCATTTTTTCCGGATGCCAACCGGCATAGAAGTCGATGCCTTGTTTCTCGAGCTCGGTCGAAACCGGAGGGTAGAAGCCCTTGTCAGAGCCGGTCACTTTGACGCCAGCCTTGTGAAAAGCGATAGCGAGAGCGCTCGTAGCGACGCCGGCGATGCCGATGATATGGATATGTTTTGGAAGGTTTTGTCGCATTTGTTGAGTATAACATATTGCTTATCCCCATTCGGGGATTGCTCCTTGATGGATTACCATCGAGGGTTATCCACAAAAGTTAAAATCTTTCTAAAATTTTTGATATTTTTCGGTATTGATTCTCGGTATAATTAATACTTTATGCATGTTTTTCTTGATGAATCTGGAACTGACAAACAGCACGGAAATTCTGCCGTAGCTTTGGTGTGTGTTGAGATCAAGCAAATCGAAAAACTTGAATCATCAATTTTGGAACTTGAACAAAGGTTAAAAATTCCTCCTTTTCACTGGTCAAGAAGCGCATGGCCTGTTCGAGAAAAGTTTATCAGATCGATTGCAAATGAGGATTTCACGCTACGTGTAGCGACTATTAAAAATCCCTTTGACGCGTCGTATGTCTATGAGTCTATCGTTGGCCGTCTTCTTTATGGAACAAGCGTGCAATCATTAGTAATCGATGGCAAGAAAACTCGATTTTATGAGAAAAGATTAAAGAAAGCATTGCGAGACCACGGCGTTTCTTTGAAAAAATTGAAAACCGCTAACGATATTTCATCTCCTGCATTGAGGCTTGCTGACGCCATAGCTGGTCTTGTCAGATATTGTGCGGAGTTTAAAGATAATAAAGAGGCGAAAAATTTGTATTCTAAAATCTCAAAAAAGATAGTTCTATTCATTGAAGATTAAAAAACGAAACCACCCCTCTCGGGGTGGTCAGCAGGTCAGGTAGCTTTTGACAGCTTTTCCTACAGGAATTTGTCCCTGACGGCTAGTTATAGAGATATGATAGCAAATAATGAAAAAAAGTCAATTGAAGAAAGTGGACATTTGACGTTTTTAAGCTTTCAAAATCTTCTTTACTTCCTCCGTATCCGTCTTCCATTCCTTTCCATCGAACCATTCAAGGCCTTCGAACTGGAGCTTGTAGGTGTCGGTCGGGCGCTGAAGCGAGCCGAGGTAGATCAATTTCTTGCCGCCTTCCTTTGACCACTGGATCATCTTTGTCATCATGATCATGCCCATATCTTTCGGCGCTTTTTCAAGATCATAAAAGGGGTATGAATAATGGAGCATATCATTTGTCTGCCAGCAGATCGCGTATCCTAGATCTTCGCGGTCTTTGGAAAACTTGAGGAAGGAATTGAAGTTGTCTGGCATGCTCAAAAGTTCTTTGATTTTGTTAGCGGTAAAAGTCCCATGCTGTGCCTTTGCTTCATAGAAATCTTTCGCTGTCTTGCCGATGACCCAAGAGTAATCGGCGAGAGGCAGGACCTTGCTATCGAGCACGATGTCAGCGCCTTTTCGGAGGATCCTGCGGTTTTCACTTGACCATGCGAATTTTTCAAGGTTGATGCGGCACGATCTCGTCTGATGCATCACCCCTTTTCCCAGCCGGGTAAAGACGAAGCCGCGGTCGTACATGGCCGAGACATTCTCGGGGGAGAAGTCGGTTATTTTTTGTTCATTCCAGTGTAAATAGTTCATAAATTCGAAATTAGAAAGTCGAAAGTTCTTTTAAAGTGTTTTTATATTCTTGACTTTAAGAATTTTGACTCGGGACTTTTGACTTTAGTGTAACGCCAGCCAAACTCCGAAGACAACGAATATGAAATGCACGATCCAGAACCTCATGATCGTCTTTTCCTCGCTCCAGCCGACGAGCTCAAAATGGTGATGTATCGGCGCCATCTTGAAGATGCGGCGGTGAAGGACGGCTCGGCCGAAGACCTGGATGACGACGGTGATCGCTTCGATATAGAACATGAAGCCGATGAAAAAAAGAGCGCCTATCTCGCCGATGGCCAGAGTGTTGACGGCGAGGAGGGCACCGAGGCCGAGGCTTCCCACATCGCCCATCATGAATCGCGCAGGTTTGATATTGAAATAGGTGTACGCCACAAGCGCGCCGACGGCGATAGCGTTGACGATGGCGATCTCGCCAAAGCCGTTCGTCCAGGATAGGAGAGCCAAGGCTGAAAAGGTGATGATGAGCATGCCGCCGGCCAGACCGTCCATTCCGTCAGCGATGTTGACCGCGTTAGCCGTGAACATGACGATGAATATGACGACGGGAATGATCCATGCGCCGAGATAGAGGGACGGTCCGAATGGCACGTAGAAATAATCCCATGCCGGTCCGAGCTTGGCATATATCCACCAGGCGGTGACTGCGCCAGCGATGAATTGCAGGATCAGCTTCTCGTGGACGAGCACGCCTTTGCCTGGCCTCGAGCCGAGCCATGCCGATAGGCGTTTGAAGGCAGTCCACGGCAGTGTCAGCAGATACCATATGCGCATGCGGATCTCTTTGTGCACGCGGATAAGGGTGACGACTTGCCCTATCTTGCGCGAACGCCGCTCGCGGCCGTAGATATTCATGATGTCGTCTATGCCGCCGAGAAATGCGGACAAAAGCATGACGCCGATCGGCACCCACGTGTAGCTTCTGGACCAGTCGAATAGATACGTCAGTACGGCGACGGTGACGATAACGAGCAACCCTCCCATTTCGGGCACTTGTTTCCTGTTCTGGCGTCCCTCTATGACGGCAAGCTCCTGTTTCGGTTTTTTTTCTATATGATAGCGATAGAGGAGGGCTATCAAAAAAGGAGCCCAGGCAAAGGCGACGGCGGCGGAAAACACGATAAAGCCGAACGTGTTCGCCAAATCTCCGGTAGTCTGGAGAAAATTTATCATAAGACTAAAATACCACGAAAAAGAGAAATATTGAAATCCAATGGCCAAGCTTCAGTGACCCGCGGCTATCATTCTAACCACCACTTCAGCCTTCGCAATTCTGTTTTCGATCCCTTCGCTCGCACGTAAGTCGGGTTCTCTTGTCCCGTTCTTTCATTTTCGATCCACGTTTGATCGAGGATGTCTTTTGATGGATCGAGTATCTCGATCCGGCCTTGCCGGACGCCGTGGCCGTATTGGCCGTCTTCTGGCAGGGCGATCGAATGCGTGTAATGGATGGCGATCGGCATGAAATTCTGGTAATCGGCCTGATGGATCGTGATGATATGATTGCATTCGCTGTCCGCGCCGGTCATGGCTATGAAGTCGCCGGGCTGGACGCTCGCGAGACCGATCGCCGCGCTGTTTTTGTCGGCGACAAAAGCTAGGACGTCGGCATTTTTTACAGGATTCAATTTCGTCGCGATGTATTTGATCAGTCCTCTCGCATGACCAAATGTCAGGTGCCTGTCGAGCGGGCCTTTGCCGCGGGCGCGGCTTTCGGCATCGAGGATATAATATGCCAGCCCAGAACAATCTATGCCGAGACCTTCATCGACCATGAATTTTTTCAGAGTCTCGTCCGTAAAAGCCGACAAGAGCGTCTTGTTCTGGAGGGTTTTGATCTCGACCTCATCGAACAGCTCTTTTGGACTGCCTTTTCCGACGAGCGCTCGGAGCGCGGCCCTTTGTGCCGTCCTCTTGTTGTTAAAGTAGGGCACAGCGCATTCGCCGCCGCCGACCTTGAAATGGAGGTATTGATCGATGGTGTCGAGAGCTGGCTGTAAAATGAGTTTAGTGTTCAATTTGGTATTCAATAGGATCTCCCATCGTCGAGCGCCGAGCGGGATGTGCGCATCTTTTCATGCACGGGCACTCGGGCTTCCTGCTTGTCTTTAAATATAGCTTACAATCTTACTTTTCCAAAATCTCTATGATTTTTTCGCCGCGCGCGTTCCATTTTCCATGGCTTGCCATGAGGCCCCTGTCGCTTTGAATTCGAAGAAAATCCGAATTCGGTTTCGTATTTGCATAGTGGATTACGTTATAGCCATCTTTACAAAGTTCCGCGTTTTTTTCTTGCCAAGATGTCATCTTGACAAGATTTTTCGTCACGCGCTGGACGATTTGAGCGCCGTCGTTTATCTCGATCTGATTTTCAGGTAAAGGAAGACCTGTCAAGGCGGCTCGATGAGCCTCAAAAATAGTCACGCCAGCAAGCCCATGTCCTCGAAATCTTGCCTGAAGCTGTGATTCATAGCTCGTCGAAGCAGGTTGGCGAGCATTGATCTCGATCAGCTTGATTTGGTCGCGCTCCTCGTCATAGATGACATCGATGCCAAAAAGCCCACGCCAGCCGCTCTGGCGCATTTTTTCGCCGATTTTTTTGGCGATGTCACGTAATTCGCCGAGGAGCCGCTCGCTCAAAATGCTGTGAGGCAAGCTCCAATCGTTGCCGACGGTCGCGAACGGGCTGTCGGTCAAAGGCGGCATGCCGGTGATCTGGTAGCTCGGGTTGCCGATAGCATTTCTCTCGTCTTGCGTCGAGGCTGACGGATCGTTTCGCGCCAGCGCTTTTGATCCGACCGCCACATTCACGGTAAACGTCGGGCCTTTGATGAATTCGCTCGCCTTGACAGGCCGGTCAGGAAATTGTTTCTGAATCTTTTCAAGCTCCTTCTTTGAATTGATCAAAACCGTGCCGAGGCCGGTATGCGCATGAGCGAACTGGAGAACGAGAGGCTTCTTCTCCCAGACGATCTCTCGCGCTGGGGCGATGATGAAGCTCGGCAGGAGATTCGACAGTTCTCCGAGCCATGCGGCCTGGCTTATCTTGTTCTCGACCTGTTCCGCGAGGACAGCCGGCGGATTCAAAAGCCTCCAGCCTTTTTTTGCGCAGAGCTCCTCGATTCGAGCGGTGCTCTTGAAGACGAGGATATCCGGCTTGTCGGCGGCTGTGGATGATTGCCGCGCGCTGGTTTTTTTCTTAATAAAGCCGGCGGTCTCTTCTTTTTCCAAAAGCTCAAATGTGTCAAGGGGAACAGGGGACTGGATACAGAGGACAAAGTCGGGGTAGTGCATTTGGATCGAACGGCTATAGATATCGTCATTCGTGACGATGAGGTAATCCGGCGAAGGCTTTGCACCGAGGGCGCGCTCGATATCGCGCGCGACATAGATTGTCGGCTGTTTCTGGGGCGCTTCATTCATCATGCGATTATACTATATGATTAATTTCAATGCTTCGTCGTCATGAGATAGCATCTCGATATGAACGCCTCAGAGGAATGCCTCCGAGGAATTGACATTCGATCGTATCAGATGTAGTTTTACGTCAGGAAAGGATCATTATGCTAGATAAAAAAACCTATAAATGCTCAGGTTGCAAGAAAGTCCAGCCCCACAGACACCTTTATGATGTTGTCCACGGGATCGAAGGGACGCATATTGCAGGCAGTGAACGTTATGAGTGCGCTGGTTGCGGTCACACCACGTACAAGGGCGATAAAGGCTCCCAAAAATTCAACTTCCAAATCGATTGATTTGGAGGGAAAGCTGATAGCCGTAGACTGCCTGCTGAACATCGTTTCAGCAGGTTTTCTTTTTGTCCTGGATTCGAGATCCGATCTCGTTGAAATGGAAAAGTCTGACATATGTGAACTATCTACGGATACCTCGGTGTCGCTTTATTTTATACATAGATATTGACAAATAATCAATAATCTGCTACTATATATGTAAATAAGGCTGGTAAGGCCTATATTTGTTCTTTTACAATCCATGTCAATTTAAAGAAGCTTTTCACGTGTGTGATTGGCGCATGTTTGTAAGGGGACAAAATCTGTTCTAAACCCGTACCCTATGAAAAAAAATACTGATGTACCGCAAGGGGCCAGGCCTAAAGTGCTTGCGATCATTGCGTTGCCGCTCATCGTTCTGTGCTTGTTTGTGGTCATGTCTGTCAAACGGACGCCTAAAACAACAGAACAAGTTGCAGTGCAGGCTTCGACTCCGGTTTCTATGCAGAAATCGGAATCGGAACAACAAGTCGGCATCACATTGGAATCGCACGCGATCGTGCAGTTCGACACAACAAAGTAAACAATCCCAAACAAACAAAAACAGAAACAAACAGAAACAAAGGAAATAACAGAAAATGAAAACAAAAACGTTCGTAAAATGGACAGTCGCAATCGTCGCGGTCAGCCTCGTTGCGCTGGCAACTGCCGTTCGCGCCCAAACTAACCTGCCGTTCCTCGTGTCGAAGGCCGCTCTGCGCGCCTACGCAGTGGAACAGGCGAACACGGCAAGCTTCAGCCTATATTCCCAGAGCCAGGTCGGCAATCAAACCACGACGGGGACTATCCTGCCGATGAACCACGTCTCCGCGGATATCATTAACGCAGTGAGCCAGTCAGGATCTATCACGGTCCTCAATCTGAAAGATTGGGTGTACCGCGAAGCATTTGCGGTGAACAGCGATGGTGACATGCTCTTCTACGGATATTCCTCGACGTTGCCGGTTCTCGGCAAGGGCGGCTACTATCTGCCGACGAATTCGGTGACCCTTGTGCTCAACTCGCAGATCCCGGTGAAGTTCGCCAAACAGGTGAGCTATGCCGAGATCGAGTATACCGATCCGACGACCGGCCAGACGTATAACTATCAAGAAGTACAATCCTATGGCAACAAGATCTACTTTCCGTCGGATTCGGCGGGAGATGGATTCTTGCAGGTCAACTTCACCGATGGCACGCAAGCGGATTATGATCTTGGTCATGGTGGCGCTTTGACCGGCGGCACTTTGCTCGGCCAGGGAAGCGTACCGGCGAATATCGACAATCTGTTGTCGTATACGAATCCGGTGCAAGTCGTTGATGAGCTCCAATCGAATGGAGGCATCGGCGAGAACCGGACATATGAAGTGCTTGCTGGTTATGGAGCAGTATGTCCAGAGGGGTTCTCATGTGTCCCTTTCTCCACGTTGTTCGATGTATGGACTTCGGAGGGCTCTGTTCCTTTGGGATATTATTACCGCCAACAAGGGAGCCAAACATGGCAGTATGTCAAAGCTGTGAATGGCTCTGCATATATTCCATATTCGTCGATCGGCACGTGGTATGTCCTTCCCGATTGGGATCCGTCCCAATTCCGCGAACCAGCCCCGTCCATCAATGATGGTGGCGTCAGCACCGCTAAAGGCTGAATTGACATGTGATCAGAATCAAACAAACCCTCCGCGCGCAAGCTCGGCGGGTTTTTTTCTTGAAAAAGTCTTCTACAAGGTGGCACCTTGTTTACATAGGTCCGGCCTTGTACGATTATTTCACCAGCTCGAAATCGAGCATCTTTTTTTCGACATCCGCGCTCGATATCTTGAAGCGGATGGGATCGCCGAGAGTGTAGCGCTTTTTGGTGCGCTCGCCGACGATCGAATATGTTTTCTTGTCGAAATTCCAGTAGTCGTCGCCGAGATTGCGGATATTGATCATTCCTTCGGATTTGGTCTCCTTTTCTTCGACATAGATGCCCCATTCCGAAACGCCGGAGATGACGCCATCAAAGGCTTGTCCGATCTTGTCAGCCATATATTCGACTTGCTTCAGTTTGATGGAGGCCCGCTCTGCCTGCGCGGCGCTGATCTCGCGGTCGGTCGAATGCTCGGCTATCTTGCCGAAGACGACGATGTCGCGGTCGCCGAAAGGCTCGCCGTTCAGATGTTTCGCCAAGATGCGATGGACGAGGAGGTCGGGATAGCGGCGGATCGGCGACGTGAAGTGCGTATAATAATCAAATGCCAAGCCGAAGTGGCCGATATTCTTCGTCGAGTATACGGCCTTCTGCATGGAGCGGATCATGGCTGTGGCAAGGAGAGCTTCGTGCGGCGTTCCTTGGATCTGTTTGAGCAGGCTCTTGATGTCTTGCGCCTTCACTTTCCCTTTGTCTGTATGCAAACTATAGCCGAGCGCCTTTGCGAATTCCGCGAGCTCTGTCATACGCTCTGGATCGGGCAAGTCATGGATGCGGTAGATGGCTCCCGTGTCGCGCGTACCCGATTTTTTTATCTCGTCATGGATGAATTTTGCGACTTCGCGATTGGCGAGGAGCATGAATTCCTCGACGAGCTTGTGAGCGTCGAAACGCGTTTTGCGATAGACGCCGAGAGGCTTGCCGTTCTCGTCCAGTTTGAATTTTATCTCGTCCTGCTCGAACTCGATGGCTCCCGCGGCGAACTTCTTTTCCTTCAATATCTTTGATATCTCGTTCAGTTTGACCAATTCTTCTGCGAATTCTTTGCTCTTGCCGATGATCGAATCTTGCGCTGTCTCGTAGGTGAATCTTTTTGCCGAATGGATGACGGTGCGGCCGAACCAGCGGTCCAAAACCTCGGCCTTGTCGTTCATTTTGAAGATAGCCGAAAAAGCGAGCCTATCGACGTCTGGCATGAGGGAGCAGACGCCGTTCGAAAGCACTTCAGGCAACATGGGAATTGTCCTGTCGACGAGATAGATGGATGTGGCGCGCTTCAGGGCTTCCGTATCTATAGCCGTTCCTTCGCGGACATAGTGCGAGACGTCGGCGATGTGGACGCCGATCTCGTAGGCGCCGTTCCCGAGCCTTTTGAACGAGATGGCGTCGTCAAAGTCCTTTGCGTCAAACGGATCGATAGTGAATGTGAGCGTGTCGCGCATATCGCGGCGCTCCTTGATCACCTCCGGCGTGATTCCAGCTCCTTCGCGCTCGTACTTTTCAGCTTCCTTCTCCACTTCGGCAGGGAAGCCAGTTTCGAATCCGGACTCGAGGACGATTGCTTCCATTTCCACGTTGTTCTCGCCTTTCTGGCCGAGGACTCGAAGCACTTCCACCTGAGGATTCTGCTTTGGATCGGTCCAGGGCAAGAGCTTTGTGTAGGCTTTTTGATCTGTTTTTAGACTTTGTCCAAATTTTTGCGCGCTTTCCGGCGTTATGACGAAATCGAGATATGCGCGCTTGTCGTCAGGGACAAGGAAGAACTGCCCTTTGTCCTCCAAGACGATGCCGACATAGTTTTCCTTGCCGCGCTCGAGCACTTTTGTGACCGCGCCGAATTCGCCGTCCGCAGACTTCTTCAAGATCTTGTATTCGACCGTGTCGCCAGAGAGGGCCGTGCTCAAATTGCCCGGTTCGAATACGACCCGTCGGTCGCTGTCCTCGAAATTGATAAAGCCGAAGCCTTTGCGGTTCGTCGCTAATGTTCCAGTTTCGGCGGTTTTCGCGCTCTCTTGTTTCTTTCGGTCTTGTCCTTCTGTCCGACCGGAATGAGTTTTGTTGTTCACGTGACTACTATACAAGGATATGCGAAAAAAGAAAAGCCGATCCTTTCAGATCGGCCTTTGATGTTTCGTTTCAACTTTCAACGCATGGCTTTGTCGGGTGTTGGATGTCCGCGACGTACTCGATGCCGAGCGTCCGAAGGAAGAAGTGCCTTCCTAGGTTCGCTATGAGCCATTTCCAACCGCTTCGCTGGAGCTTTGCGCGATGGGATTTCCCCCATTTTCCCTCGACGCTGTGAAGCATGATTCTCACGCCGGGAAATGTCTTTTCATAAATGATCCTGGCGCTTCTCGCATGCGGCCAATCGAGGACGACGGCGATCGTCCGGGGTTCGATCCCCGCACCGGAAAGCGCTCTTTTGATCTCGCGCGCTTCGGTCACCGAATTGGTGATGCCGGCGGATGATTTGATCAGGCGGATATCAGGGATCATCTTATCATCGGTCAGATACTGTTCCTTGAGGCGATCCTCATCGCCCTTGCATCCGTCATAGAAATATGACGAGCTGGCCCATGTACTGGGCATTCGCAGGAAACTGCTATCTTGCGGGCCTCGTCAAGGACTTTGCGTTCTGCATCAGGCAAAGCCCGATGGATCGTCAGGCCGTAGCCGAGGGCGATCACCGCATCGCATACCAATATGGGGTCGTTTCCGATGCCGTATAAATGCCGGATCGCCCGATTCAAGAGATCCATACGTTCCTCCTTTGTTGATTGTTTTGTTGTTCAATGAGCTCTGGTTACTTGCTTAATGATAGCATGGACTACAGTAAATGTCAATCTCTAGAACCTAAGGAAAAGATGGCTTGATGTGGAGAGATGGCCTCCCCCCAAAAAATTGAAGCAGGGAAGTGTGGTCAATAGTTAGCTTTTTCCTGCGACGTTGTCTTATGTGAATTGTTGAGCTTGGCATTGCGTGATAAAATAGGCGATTATGCGTCTCAAACTCACAGTTCATGCTCAAGAAAGAATCGCAGAGCGTCGTATTGACACCGATGACATAAAGCGGGTTATTCAATCTCCGGACAAGAAAAAGCCTGATTTACAAGGAATGAAAGCTCAAAAGAATTTTGGCAAAAGGACGCTTGTTGTGATATACTCAAAAGAAGAATTCCGCGACAAACACGATGAATTCCTCGTGATAACCGCCTACTATCTCAAATAAATCCATGAAATTTAATTATGATACCGTAGCAGACGCCGCTTATCTGAAGGTAAGCAATGGCAAAGTCTTGAAAACCACTGAAGTCAAGGATGGTGTTGTTGTTGATGTTGGCGCAAAGGGCAAGATCATCGGTATCGAGATACTCAACTTTTCCTTACAACAGAGCATGAAAAAACTCAAAGAATCGGTAAAAGAAGGTTTGCCAGTGGAGATCACATCGGGCGTCGCTTCGTTTGTCTAAAGCATTCAAGATGGTAATTTGCCTTTTTTCGCGGCTTTTGGTAGTATTCAACCCATGTTAAAAATCAGACTGCAACGCGTCGGTAGAAAGCACGAGCCGTCATTCCGGCTCGTTTTGACTGACTCAAAAAACGGCCCGAAATCGGGCAAGTATAACGAGATACTCGGATGGTACGACGTCCGTCGCGACAACAAGCCTGAACAGATCGATGTCGAGCGCGTCAAATATTGGATGAGCAAGGGTGCGCAGGTCTCCGATACTGTGCACAATTTTCTCGTGGAAAAGAAAGCGATAGAGGGCAAAAAGATAAACAAGCTCCCAAAGAAGTCTCCGATCAAGAAAGACGAGCCGAAAGCAGAAGGGGAAAAGAAAGCCGCCGATGCGGCAAAGCCTGCCGTCGCCTCTCCTGCGGCATCGCAAGCCGCTCCAGCGAAAGAAGAGCCGAAAGAAGAGCCAAAGGCTGAAGCAAAAGCCGAGCCTGTCGCCGTCGCCTCATAATCTGGCTTTTGTTTCCGCATATCTCCACAGAGAGCGGATTGACCGCTTTTTTTCTTTACGATATAATCCAAGACGATCCCCGTTCGATTTATTCCGGCTTGCGAGTAGCGGCGTTGCCGCTTGCGGACATGGCGTACGAGCAAAGACGGAAGAAAGTACTCTTTACCAGAATTAATGAAAGAAAGCACATGCAAAAAGACCAAGAATTTTTGGAATACGTAGTCAAAGCTCTCGTCGACAATCCTGACCAAGTGAAGGCAGTCCGTACCGTCGATGAGATGGGCGTCCTTATGACCCTTTCTGTCGGTGCGGCAGATATGGGCAAAGTCATCGGCCGCGACGGTAATACCGCCAAGGCCATCAGAACGCTTTTGCGGACCGTCGGCATGAAAAATAACTCCCGCGTCAATTTAAAAATCAACGAGCCTGAAGGCGGCCTGCGCGATCAAGGCGCCGAAACGCCCCGCGTCGAGAGAGCATCGAAGACCGTCGATGAAGCGATGGCAGATCTCCGGATTTAGAGTTCGTGATCGGATCTCGAGATTGCATCTCGATACATGAGAAAAGGCCAAGGAAAAAACAAAAGCCGGCGATACGTCGGTTTTTTGTTGCGTGCCGTTCTATCGGCAAGACTAACTCTTTTGAACTTGATATCGCAATTTGCGATATCAAGTCTTGAGACATGAGAACACTGACCGCCAGCCGGGTGCAAGGTGCTATCTTGCCGATATGCAAACATATACAAACAAGGTGCTACCTCGTCGATATGCACAAGGCGCTACCTTGCAGACAAGGTGCTACCTTATACAAAAAACCGCGCGGCCTTTTTGAAAGGTCGCGCAAGCTGAATTTTGTACATCAACCCTCGTTGGGGTCTCTTTTGCTGGTATCAATTTTCTGCTTGCTTATTATAAAATTTCTGAAACAATGGAAGGTTTTACATGGGCAGAACATATCCGAACTCAGGCATCGGCAATTGTTCCAATCGATTGTTGATGTTTATCTGAAAAAATGCTATAACAGATATACAAAAAAGTCAATGACAACTTTTCACATCATCACGCTTTTCCCGAACGCTTTCGACTCCTATCTCGGAGAGTCGATCTTGAAGCGCGCCATAGAGGACAAGAAGATCCGTGTGCGATTCTATAATCCGCGCGATTTCGCCGTCTCAAAAGAGGGCAAGAAGAAGCCGAGCTCGATGACGTATGCGGAACGGCGTGTTGATGATCGTCCGTACGGCGGCGGCCCAGGAATGGTGATAGAGGCATTGCCGGTTATAAAAGCGATAGAGAAGGCGATGCAAGAATCAAAACGGCGTCGTGGCCCGCAGGAAACCTTTGTTTGCGAGTTTCGGAGGAAGGAGCCGAAAAGGTCTGCCCCAGGGACAAAGACGCCGGCAAAGATCATTTTTTTCTCTCCTTCGGGAAAGCAATTCACAAACGTCTACGCCGAAAAAATAGGCAACGGATATTCCGACATCATCCTCGTCTGCGGCCGCTATGAAGGCATCGACGCGCGGGTCAAAAAGGCTTTCAAGATGGAAGAGGTATCCGTCGGCCCTTTCGTTCTGACCGGCGGGGAATTGCCAGCCATGCTCGTCATCGATTCAGTTTCGCGCAGGATCCCCGGCGTTCTTGGCGACATCAATTCTCTAGAAGAAAGACGCGTCGCCAGCTCGGATGTCTATACGCGTCCAGAAATCTTTGAATATAAAGGCAAAAAATATCGCGTACCGAAGATCTTGCTTTCTGGCGATCGCGCAAAGATAGACGAATGGAAGAATAGCAAGAAATGAATGTACGAGATGACATCTCGTACATGTGTATAAAATTGATTTTCCTGCGGTAAACGTTTATTATGTCTGTATGGAGCATCTCACGAAACAACAGATCGTCCTTTTGACTCTACTCGTCTCATTCGTCACTTCGATCGCGACTGGCATCGTCACCGTGTCTCTCATCAATCAGGCTCCGGCTGGCACGACGAATACCGTCGAACGCATCATCGAGGATACTGTCGCGGGCGCTTTGCCTTCGAGCGGCGTAGCTGACGTGGGACAGAGCGTCTCTCCCGTTGATTCTTTAGCCTCAGCCATAAGCACCATCAGCAAAAGCACGGTAAAGATCGGTGAATATGGTTCGACTGACCCGGGCTCCATTTCCGGTCTCGGCGTCGTAGTCAATGATCGCGGCACAGTGATGACTGACAAATCGGTCACCACCGGATTGAGCGACATAGCCGTGACATATCCTGACGGTGGATCGTATCGGGCCGCTCCGGTCGAGTCGCAAGTGAACGGCGATCTCGTCTTTCTCGATCCATTGATGCCAGCAGGTCAAGCTTCCTCGACATCCTTTATCGCCGCTTCCATCGGGATCTTCCCCAAGCTCGGGGAGACGGTCTCTTCTCTGGGAGGATCGAACGCGGCCGCTCTCGGCGTCGGCGTAGTCAGCGAGATCATCGGGCCTGGCGCTTCTTCTACTCCCTCGACCGTTTCGACGACCATCGATCCCTCAAAAATCTCATTCGGCAGTCCTCTTTTTGATATCTCCGGCAGTCTCATCGGTTTGCGCACGTCGTCCTTGTCTTCGGCTTCAGACAGCGAATTCTATCTGATCGCGCCGGTAAAAGCGGCTATTCCAAAATAAAGAATTGGCGGGATCTAAACTTGAGGTCACAATTTTAAAGAGGTATTTTTGCCTTGATTTTCCATCACATTTTCCATCACATTGACCACGCAACTTTTTTGCGGTAAAATCGTAAACAACATATGCCTCCGCTCAAAAATTTCACCACAAAAGCAAAAGAGGCCCTCCGCAGGGCGCACGAGCTTGCCATTGAGCGCGGCCAGAATCACGTCAATCCCGTGCACCTTTTGTGCGCCTTGATCCTTCAGGAGGAGAGCATGGTCGCATCCATACTCGATAAATTGGAGGTCGACACGATGATGCTGACTGACATCATCCTCGAGCATATCGAGGCGCCCGACGGCAGTGCCGTCCTTGCCCCTTCATATCAGATATATCTGACGCCGGAGCTGGCGTCGATACTCGAGCATGCCGGCAAGGAAGCCGCCGCTCTCAAGGATGAATTCATTTCGACCGAGCATCTCTTTCTCGGCGTCTTTGACGTTCAGAGCCCGGCAAAGGACGTCTTGGCCCGCTTCAAAATAGACCGCGAGCTCGTGCTTGGCGCATTGTCGGACATACGGGCGAATCCGATCGCCGGCGGCGACGACAAGCCCAAGCGCTTCCGCACTCTCGCACGCTATACGCGCTCTCTCACAAAGCTCGCAAAAGACAACAAGCTCGACCCTGTCATCGGCCGCGACAACGAGATCATGCGCGTCGTGCAAATTTTGTCACGCCGCACTAAAAACAATCCGATTTTGATCGGCGAGGCGGGCGTCGGCAAGACTGCCATCGTCGAAGGCCTCGCTCTGCGCATGGCACAGGGCGACGTGCCCGAATCGCTCAAAGACAAGGAGCTCGTCTCTCTCGACCTCGGGTCGCTCATCGCTGGCACGAAATACCGCGGCGAATTCGAGGAGCGGCTCAAGAATATTTTGAAGGAAGTCGAACGCGCCGAAGGCAAGATCATACTTTTCATAGACGAGATACACACGTTGGTCGGCGCAGGCGCCGCCGAAGGCTCCATGGATGCTTCGAATATGCTCAAACCTGCCCTCGCTCGCGGAGAATTACGCGCTATTGGAGCGACAACGATAAAGGAATATCAGAAATACATCGAGCGCGACCCGGCCCTCACCCGCCGTTTCCAGCCGGTTTCCGTTTCCGAGCCGTCGCGCGATGATGCCATCGCTATCTTGCGCGGGCTCAAGGAAAAATACGAGCTCTACCACGGCGTGCGGATCACCGATGATGCCATCGTCGCGGCAGTCGACCTCGCCAGCCGCTACATCGCGGACCGCTTCTTGCCTGACAAAGTCGTCGACCTTATCGACGAAGCGGCTTCTTCCTTGAAGATCTCTCTCGAAAATATGCCGCCGCAGTTGGAGGAGACTCGTCGGAAGATAATGCGCTTGCAGATCGAAAAGGAGGCCTTGAAAAAAGAGACGAACAAGGAGGCCAAGGTCCGGACCGAAAAGATCGAAAAAGAGATCGCTGATCTGACCGAAGGCACATCCGAGCTCGAGCTCAAATGGAAGAACGAAAAGGAGACCATCGTCGATATAAAGAGGATCAAGAAAGACTTGGAAGCTCGCCGAATCGAAGCTGAATCCGCCGAAGCTCGAGCCGATCTTTCAAAGGCCGCCGAGATCCGCTATGGCACCATCCCGGCGCTCGAAAAAGAGCTCGACGCGAAAATGAAGCGCCTCAAAAAACTGCAGACGTCGCGACGCATTCTAAAAGAAGAGATCACTGAATCGGACATCGCCGGCGTCGTCTCGCGCTGGACTGGCATACCCGTCAATCGCATGCTCGAAGAAGAGGCGGCTAAATTGAATCGCATAGAAGAAGAGCTCAAGAAGCGCATCGTCGGCCAGGACGAGGCGGTGCAGAAGATCTCCGATACGGTGAAGCGCTCGCGCGCAGGCATCGCTGATCCTGCCCGGCCGATCGGTTCCTTCATATTCCTCGGTCCGACGGGCGTCGGCAAGACCGAATTGACCAAAGCACTCGCTGAATTCCTTTTCAACGACGACAAGGCCCTCATTCGCGTCGATATGTCCGAATTCATGGAAAAGCATTCAGTTTCGCGGCTCATCGGCGCGCCTCCTGGCTATGTCGGCCATGACGAAGGCGGGGGATTGACGGAACTCGTACGCCATCGACCTTACTCGGTCATCTTGTTCGACGAGATCGAGAAAGCCCATCCGGAGGTCTTCAATATCCTTCTCCAAGTCCTCGACAATGGCCGTCTGACGGATTCCAAAGGCCGCACGGTCAATTTCCGCAACGCCGTCATCATCATGACATCGAACATCGGCGCACAATACATCCAACGCATGGAGCATATGGGCTTCAATGCCGCGTCAGGAGAAAAATCAGCCGATGAAATTGACAAAGCCAGCTATACAGAGGTCAAAGGCAAGGTCATGGAGAGCCTCCGCGATTATTTCCGTCCGGAATTCCTCAATCGCGTCGACGACATCATCCTCTTTGACATCCTTTCAAAAGAAGCCATAGAAAAGATCGTCAATATACAGGTCCAGGCAGTCGTCGACCGTTTGCGCACAAAAGACATCAATCTTGTCGTGAATCCGGATGTCTCGGCATATCTCGCAAAGGAGGGCTATAATCCGCAGTACGGCGCGCGCCCGTTGAAGCGGCTCATTCAGAACAAGATCCTGACTCCAGTCGCGTCTCTCATGATCTCACAAGGCATCACCAAGGGCGGCACAGTCACTGTCTCGATAAAGGACAGCGAGATCGCCATCACTGCTTCAAAAAAGAAAAAAGGGGAGAGCCCTATCATCATCAATCAGGCGGAGCTGGTGCAATAGTATCGCCGCCGATTTATCCTCAAGGCTCGCGCTTTGGATCACGCACCGACCCGCACTCCTTTCTGCCTCTGTAAAAAAGTCGGCAAGAATCTTGCCGACTTTTTTATACGCTGAAAAAGAAACCCGCTCGAAAGCGGGTTCTGTGAATAGTATTGAGCAAAGCGATTGTATCCGCACTACGCGATTGCTTAATAATAGAAAAAATATTAGACTGTTGAAGTCTTTGAAAACGCGCCGGTCGGATAGCGGCTATTCCAGGGGACTGTAAATCCCCGGCCTTTTAGGCATCGCTGGTTCGAGTCCAGCCCGGCGCACAGGATGAGCGGAGCAAATCCCATATGTTTTCCCCTTTACATTATTTTATAGAAGGCATATACTAGTATCCAACAAGGCGAGCAAACGCGACTAATGCCCATGGAAAAACAATATCTCACGCGGGAAAAGTACGATACGCTTGCAAAAGAGCTTGATTATCTGCGCATCGAACGCCGCAAAGAAGTGGCCGAAAATCTCGAATATGCAAAAAAGCTCGGCGACCTTTCGGAGAACGCCGAATACCACGAGGCTCGCGAACGGCAGGCCGAAGTCGAGGACCGCATCCGCCATCTCGAGAACATCATGAAGGACGCCTCGATCATCGAAGGCAATCACAGCGGCACCGTATCGATCGGTTCCGAGGTCACTATCGTGCGCACAGGCGAGACTGAGAATCGCACTTATTCGATCGTAAGCTCCGAAGAAGCGGATTCGGCGAGCGGCAAGCTCTCGAACCTGTCTCCGCTCGGCTCTGCTCTTGTCGGCAAGAACGTCGGCGATTCAGTCAAGGTAAAGACGCCAAAAGGCATGACAGAGTACAAGATCACGGAGATCAAATAATCCATGTTCTGGGCACTTGATCTCACAGAGCGGATACGAGAAACGTATCCCGATAAGATAAAAGCACAAAAGCCTCTCATTATCCGAGATGAGAAGACTCTTTCGGGCCGTGTCCATGTCGGTTCGCTTCGCGGCGTGGCAATCCATGGTGCGGTGTATGAATTGCTGAAAAAACAGGGGATAGCGGCGAAATATCTCTTTGAGATCAACGATTTTGATCCTATGGATGGGATCGCGGTGTATCTCGACAAAGAGACATATTTGAATCATCTCGGCAAGCCGCTCTGCACCGTTCCCTCTCCCGACGGGAAAGCGAAAAACTTTGCCGAGTACTATGCCGAAGAGTTCATCGGCGTCATACGAGAGATGGGTTTCGATCCTGAATTCTATCGGTCAAGCGATGTGTACAGATCGGGAGCCTATGACGAATGCATCCGCCTCGCGCTTTTGAACGCTCCTGCTATCAGAAAGATATATAAAAGGGTTTCCGGTTCGGATCGCGCGGAAGATTGGATCCCCGTCCAAGTCATCTGCGAGAAATGCGGCAAGGTGAGCACGACCAAGATAATAGCTTTTGATGGAAACAAGGCGAGCTATACATGCAACGACATCGAATGGACAAGCGGTTGCGGGCACGCGGGGTCGGTTTCGCCTTTTGGCGGCAATGCGAAATTGCCGTGGAAATTAGAATGGGCCGCCAAATTCAAGATATTCGGCATCGATGTCGAAGGCGCCGGCAAAGACCATTCGACCAAGGGCGGATCGCGCGACGTTTCGAACGCGATCGCCCGCGAGATCTTCGGCGTCGAGCCGCCTTTCAATATCCCGTATGAGTTCTTCAACATAGCCGGAAAGAAGATGTCGTCGTCAAAAGGCGCCGGATCATATTCCAGAGATATGGCTGATCTACTGCCTCCTCATATCCTTCGGCTTCTCATGCTTCAAAAAGTCCCCCAGCGCGTCATAGATTTTGTCCCTGACGGCGACACCGTTCCTATTTTGTATGATGCATACGATACGTTGGCAAGAGATTATTTCGCGAATGCTGGCGGCGATACGGCCGCTCTTTTCGAGAGCATACATTTTCCAGCGATACAAAATCTGATGAATGAGCGCTTCTTGCCTCGGTTTTCACAGATAGCATATCTCGTGCAGATGCCGCATATCGATATCCAAAAGGAGGTTGCAAAAGAAAAAGGATCGGAATTGACGTCTGATGACAAGACTGAGATAGATCTGAGGAAAAGATATGCCAGCTATTGGCTCGAGAAATACGCGCCGGAAGATTACAAATTCGATCTCAAAGAAGACCTGCCGTCAGCCGCAAGGAATCTTTCAGCGCTACAAAAAGAGGCTCTTGGCAAGATCCTTGAATATGTGAGATCTCAAAAAACGCTTGATGGCCAGGAACTGCACACCAAGCTCCACGAGATACGCAAAGCAATGCCTATCGAGCCGAAAGATTTCTTCGAAGGGCTGTATATCTCGTTTCTTGGCAAGGGAAGCGGACCAAAGGCCGGATGGTTTTTCAGCGTCCTCGATAAAAAATTCATCGAACAACGCCTTGCCGAAGTCGCAGGTTGATTTTTTCTGCATACCGTCAGAATGGCTTTTTCGAAAGTCTTTCCCAAAAAATACCGATCCTAACTATCGGTTTTTTATTATCTCCATGCGAGGGACCGCTCCGCTTCGCGGGTTGCGGTCATGCGACCACTGCTCCTTGATGGCTTACCATCAAGGGTTGTCCACAAGTTATCCACCACTTGATATTTTTATGTTAAACCGAAGTGGTGTATTATACCCATTAGGTGGGATAAAGTGGTATAGAAAAAAGTTGAAAGAATCGAGTAAGTTCTTATATTTTTTCTGACGATTTTATCCCGCTTCCACCAATGCTCATCGGCGAATATCGGCATACTATAGACGACAAGAATCGCCTCTCGCTTCCGGCAAAATTCCGAAAGGAGATGGGGAAGAACGTCGTCGTCACGCCGGGACTCGACTCCTGTCTTTTCGTCTTTACGGCGAAAGCCTGGGATAAGCTCTCGGCGAGTCTGTCCGATTCATCGGTGCTCTCGGCCGACAGGCGCAGTTTGAACCGCTACCTTTTGGGCGGCGCGACGGAAGTTCCAGTCGATGGAGCTGGTCGCATGCTCTTATCGGAGCATCTGCGCGAATGGGGCAAGCTCGCGTCGAAAGTCGTCGTGATCGGTGTGCGCGACAGAGTCGAGATCTGGGATGAGGCCTTGTGGCAGAGCTATCGCGACAATGCCGCCAAGAACGCCGAGGCTGTCGCCGAAAAGCTCTCGTCCGTCGGCATGATATAAGCCATGCCGATGAACGACGGAAACGCCAGCGGAAAAAGCATCCATAAAGCAGTTCTTTTACATGAGGTTGTCGACATCTTGTTGGGGGCTTCGAGAGATGTAGAACTTTCGACAGTTCGAGAAGCCATTGATAGATCGTTCGTTTATCTCGACGGCACGCTCGGCGGAGCGGGACATGCCTTGGCAATCGCCACAGCGATGGATGGCAATCTGACCATCATCGGCCTCGATCGAGATCCGCAAGCGATCATTCGAGCAGAAGAGGCTTTGAAAGGAAAAGCTGAAAAAGTATTTCTTGAAAACGAGGATTTCAGAAATCTTGACAAAGCAATGGCACAGCATGGCATCGCCAAAGCAGATCGCATCCTTCTCGACCTTGGCCTGTCATCCGACGAGCTCGAGTCTTCCGGCCGCGGCTTCTCCTTTCAAAAAGACGAGCCCTTGCTTATGACGTTCGGCGATCCGGCACAGCACCCCTTTACCGCTTCGACTATCGTCAATAGCTGGAAGGAAGAAGACATAGCCAATGTCATCTATGCCTACGGCGAGGAGCGATACGCTCGGAGGATCGCCAAGGCTATCGTCGATTATCGCCACAAAAAGACGATCGAGACCTCTGGCGAGCTTGCCGAGGCGATAAAGGCGAATGTACCCGCTCCGTATCGTCACGGGAAGATACATCCAGCGACGAGAACGTTCCAGGCTCTGCGCATCGCAGTGAACGACGAGCTCGCGGCTTTGAGAGAAGGTCTGGCCAAAGCATGGGATGCGCTCGATACAAACGGAAGGCTGGCGGTCATCTCTTTTCACAGCCTCGAGGACAGGATCGTGAAGGAATTTTTCAAGGAAAAAGGAAAGAAGGAAAGGGGAAAAGAAGGAAAAATTGAAAGAGAGGGGATCATCATTACTAAAAAACCAATAACCGCTTCGCCCCAGGAGATCAGCGAAAATCCAAGGTCGAGAAGCGCGAAACTGAGAATAATAGAAAAAATATGAAAGACAAGCTCATCGACTTCATTTTTTGATCCTATTGTCTAATTTCTACAATAACCATGACCGAAATACTTGTGAACAATTTTGAATACATAATGAAAGTGCGCGAGCGCGTGGTCTTCGGCATGTGCGCCGTCGCTGTCTTTTTTGCCATCTGTTATGGTTTTTTCATAGAGAAGACGATTTCCAATACTGCAAGCCTCTCAGGGCTACAGTCGGTTTTGGCGCACGAAAGCCAGACGGTCAGCGACTTGTCCGTCCAATATGTCGCCTTGAGCCGAGGCGTCACTCTCGATTCTGCTTTGGCCGATGGCTTTGTCGAGGCCCCCGTCTCTGTTTTCATCACAGTGCCTGCGCCCGCAAGCGCTGATTCCGCACTATCCATGAACGTTCCGGATATCCCTTCGAGCGCCTTTTAAAATCGATGCGGGACAAGGCACAACTGCGCATTAGGATCGTCCTGGCATTCGTCATCGCGGCAGGCCTCCTCATCATCGGTCGGCTGTATTGGTTGCAGATAGTCCAAAACGACTACTACAAGGAGCGTGCGAACCAGCAGTATATAAGCCCGCAAGGCGGCCTCTTTGACCGTGGTACGATCTATTTCACCACCAAGGATGGGGTGCGCGTCGCGGCCGCGACGATACAGCAAGGATTTTCCTTGGCCATCGATCCGGAAAAACTGACCGATGCCGCGTCTGCTTTCAAAAAAATAGATGCGATCGCGCCTATCGATGAAACCAAGTTCATAGATTCTTCAGCAAAGAAAAGCGTCCCCTATGTAAACGTCGCCGATGAGCTGTCTGTCGATGCTGGCGAAAAGATATCTGCTCTCGATATTCCCGGCGTGATCGTAGCAAAGGATGCCTGGAGATATTACTCGACAGGTTCCCTTGGCGCAGAAACGGTCGGCATTGTCGGTTACGCTACGAGCTCGCAATTGACGGGCCAATACGGCCTGGAAAAATATTATGACGAGACGCTGACCAGAAATGACGACGATGCGAACGTCAATTTCTTTGCTGAGCTTTTTTCAGACATAAAGAGCACGGTTCTTTCCGGTCAGAGCCTCGAAGGCGACGTGGTCACCTCGATCGAGCCTTCTGTCGAGGCGTATCTCGACCAAGTCCTCGCTGACACGAAAAAACAATGGCAGTCGGACCAGATCGGCGGCGTTATTATAAACCCAAAGACCGGCGCCATATATGCGATGGATTCTCTGCCAAGCTATGATCCGAATGATCGCGCCAGCGTCAGCGATGTCTCCTTGTTCGCGAACCCCTTGACCCAAAGCGTCTACGAGATGGGCTCTATCATGAAGCCTATGACCATGTCCGCGGCTATCGATTCCGGTGCGGTAACGGCTTCAACCACCTACAAAGACACTGGTTGCGTCGTGGTCGACACCAAGCGCATCTGCAATTATGACCTCGTCGCTCGCGGAGTCATCCCAATGCAACAGATCCTTAGCCAATCTCTCAACGTCGGCGCGACGTTCCTCGCCCTCACAATGGGGTCAAGCACCATGCAAAGATATTTTTTGAGCTATGGTCTCGGATCTACGACAGGAATAGACCAGCCGAGCGAGCAGTCAGGCCTCGTAAGGAACATAGAAGGCGGCCGCGATGTCAATTATGCTACAGCGGCCTTTGGACAGGGCATCGCTGTCACTCCGATGGAGATCGTTCGCGCCCTCTCGTCGATCGCTAACGGCGGGTATCTGGTTACTCCTCATATAGCGAGCGAGATCGACTATGACGTCGGCGGCTATAAAACGATCGATCCTCCTCCAGGCCAGCGTGTCTTCTCCTCGACTACCGCATCCATCGTAACGAACATGCTCATCAATGTCGTCGATAAGGTCATGGCACCGGCTCGTTCTGACATGTCGAAACCTGGCTATTCGATAGCGGCAAAGACCGGAACCGCCCAGATTGCGGATCCAGCCGGAGGGGGGTATTATCCTGACAGGTATCTGCATTCGTTCTTTGGCTATTTCCCGGCGCATAATCCGCGCTTCCTCGTCTTCCTTTATCAAGTGTATCCAAAGAACGTCCAATATGCCTCGGAGACCCTGACTGATCCTTTCGCTCAGATTGCTAGCTATCTTATCAGTTATTACGACATACCGCCGGATAGGTAAAAATAATTCAAAATTCAAAAGTCAAAATGCAAAACTTAAATTCAGGATCAATAGTCATAGACCGATGCTTATGCATTTAATCCCATGCTTTCACTCTTCAAAAAAACCCTTATTTATATTCTCATGATCGAGTCGCGCCTCGTCATCAGGAAATACAAGCCGCGAATCATCGCCGTGACTGGCTCGGTTGGCAAAACTTCCACTAAGGACGCTATTTACGCCGTCCTCGCCTCGGCCGACCTGCCCGGCCGAGAGATGATCAAGCATGTGCGCAAGAGCGAAAAGAGCTTTAACAGCGAGATCGGCGTGCCGCTCACGATCCTCGGCGTCGGGAATGCCTGGAAAGACCCGCTCGGCTGGCTGTCGAATATGATGCGCGGGCTCGAGCTTGTCTTCACCCGGAACGACTATCCTGACATCCTTGTCCTTGAAGTCGGCGCTGATCATCCGGGCGACATCGAGAATCTGGTCAAATGGCTCCATCCTGACGTCGCCGTCATCACCAAAGTGGGCGATGTGCCGGTGCATGTCGAATTCTTCGGTTTGCCCGAAGCCGTGCTCCGCGAGAAGATTTTTTTGGCAAAAGGGGTAAGGAACGGCGGAACCGTCATCTTGTATGCCGATGACGACAAGCTCAAGAATCAAAGATTTGAGGGTCGAAAAGCGATGACATACGGGACCTCGTCGGACGCGCTTGTGAGAGGCTCTTCGCCCGCGTTGCTCTATTCAGCGGAAAGCGCCCGCAAGAAACCGATCGGCATCTCGTTCAATCTTGAATACGCCGGCGACAGCGTGCCGATCTCCCTTTACGGCGTCCTCGGCATCCAGCATGTCTATCCGATCCTCGCGGCGGCAGCCGTCGGACTCAATCAAGGCGACGCGCTCCGTAAAATAGCGGAGTTCATCAATGCCTTCAAGCCTCCGCGCGGCCGCATGAATTTGATCGACGGCATGGACGATTCGACTATCATCGACGACACGTATAACTCATCGCCGACAGCCCTCGCCGTCGCGCTCGCCGCTCTCGCGGACGTCGAAGGCGCGCAGAGGAAGGTCGCCGTGCTCGGCGATATGATGGAGCTCGGCAAATATTCGACAGAACAGCATCACAAGGCCGGCGCGCTCGTCGCAAAATCGCTCGATCCTGCGCGTGGCGATCTTCTCGTCACAGTAGGCCAAAGGGCAAAGGGGATACGTGACGGGGCGATCGAGGCGGGCATGAGCGAAGCCTCCATCCTCTCGTTTGACGATTCGAATGCTGCCGCTCTAAAATTGAAGACGATGGTCAAAACTGGCGACGCGATTCTGATCAAAGGCTCCCAGTCTCCGCGCCTCGAGCGCGTGACCAAGGCACTCATGGCCGATCCTTCCCATGCTGGCGAGCTTCTCGTCCGTCAGGAGAAGGAGTGGCTGGAAAAACCTTAAACTTAAAATGCAAAACTCAAAGTTTTTGTGATTTTATAAAAATGTGGTACATTTTAACGGCTTCGAGTTTTGCGTTTTGAATTTTGCATTTTGACTGTATTTTCGGCCTTATCGTCTAATGGTTAGGACACGGCCTTCTCAAGGCTGTAATCCGGGTTCGACTCCCGGTAAGGTCACCAATTGGGATTTATCGGTCAAGTATGATTGATATAGCTTGTAAATAGGCGTTAGTTTTGCGTTTCCAAATGTTTCATTTAAAAATTCTAGATTTTCTTTAAAGATCAAATTTTGGAAACGGAGACGAGTTTCAGGCTTGGTTTCAAAACTTTTCCATTTTCCATGTTTAGTAGAGTACCCATCTGAGGTAATATTAACAAGTTGTCCCAAGCTTTAATGATTTTGTTAAGTAAAACAAAGGGTTTTTGAATAATTCTGGTGAGGAAAATCTGAAGCAAAATTCCCTCACATATTTCTCCAGATTTTTCGATTGATGGTGGTGATACATTCTTCTTGCGAAAGTACGGTAGTTTCCGAACACTCCCTCGATCTCCGAGGTATGCGCGAACTCGAATTTCTTGTGGATGTCCCTTGAATGCTTGACGGGCCACCACTTGTCGATTTTCTTGTAAATCGCAGCGCCATCAGTCCAGAGCTTGGAACCGGGTTTCACCTTCCTGAACAAGAAATATCCGGCATGATGCTTTTGCACGGCTGTGCCCATGATGACGTCGTAGGCCAGATTCCTGGTGCCTTTTTGCTTGGCCATGATCAGAGTCATGTTCTTGAAGTATGCCTCGTCTAGCTGCACTATACGCTCCAAAATATGGGATTCTTCCGGCAGATGTCCCCGGAAGGTATCAAACCACTTGTACACCGAGACCGTTGAGAGTCCTGTAAGTGCGCACGTTTGTTTTACCGGTACTGCACATGACCAGCTCCAGAGCACCATCCACCACGTCTGGAGCGGTAGCTTCAAGTTCGAGAGCCATGTGTGTGACAAGAGGGTGAACCGAGTCCTGCAATCCTTGCACCGGTACCTGCCTCCTTGGACATTTATCCGTCTCGACCTGCATTTCGGGCAGAAGACGTTCTTTCCGAACAAGATGCGACGGATGTATTTACGGATCTGTGCTTCGCTTGGTATTTGGTTGTATGTGTACATGGTGTCCATATTGTAATTTATATGGGACAACTGGTATATATTACCCCCCATCTGACTCTGTACAAAAAGATGTATTTGTGCTATAGATATACTCAGTTTCAAGGTGGCACCCACACCCCACGTTTTAATATTTTTCTAAGAAGGAAAATCTAACAGAAAGGAAGCGATTAGGGCTTCTTTTTTCGTTTACGATGTTCTTCGAGTATTTCCTTGGGTAATTTGTAGTCTAAACATTTCATGATGCGTCTCTGCAATTTTGCTTCCAATTTTTGAATGTAATAGCGTGTATATCTTGAAATGTCAGATCC
Source organism: uncultured bacterium (assembly GCA_963848635.1). Taxonomy (GTDB): domain Bacteria; phylum Patescibacteriota; class Minisyncoccia; order Phycocordibacterales; family PALSA-1337; genus JAGWNR01. The sequence goes on along the minus strand of CAWKEA010000006.1, from coordinate 53,654 downwards.
TTTAGGAATGTATCTTCTAATCAGTTTGTTTCTGTTCTCCACTAGTGGTTTTTCCCAAGGTGAGTGCTTGTGACAGAAGTAGATTTTGATATGGAATTTCCTCTCGAGCTCTTTGTGGTGGATGAACAAGATATCATTGTCGAGAGTTACTGTTTTTAACTCAGGAAAACGTCTTTTGATTCTTCTGAAACCATTTTCCATCGTCCTGATTGATACAGGACATATCTTCTCAAGGAATGGTGCACGACTCTTTCTGTCAGTTACAACTAGAAGCATACCCAGACCAGTTTTACCTGAAGCAATGAAGTCACCCTCGGTATCACCGATTCTCTTTCTGTCCTTGATATACTTTGGTCTTTTGTCGATCATACGTTTGTTAGTGATTTCAAATTTCAACCTTCTTTTACCTCTTCTTCTGTGGATTTTGTTTCTCTTTGCTTCGATTCTTCTTCCATATGGACTTTTGATGAATTTACGGATCGTTCTGCCTGATACGTATGGAATATCTGCATGAAGCTTTCTAAGCCTTCCAGAGAGCAGTTCTGGTGATTGGTCGTCCATTAGATATTCGGTTACTGTCTTTCGAAGATCTGGGTGTTCTGCAATCGTATTGCCACGAGTACGTTTGTGATGCTTACGAACGTATGTGACGTGTCTTGAGTATTCTGAATCGTACAAACGATCATCTCTTGTCTTCTGATTGATTTCATATGAGATCGCACCTTGTGTTACTCCAATTCTGTCAGCAATCTCACTTTGAGTATATCCCTTTCTGATTAATATATGAATCTCATGACGGTCACAATTTGTGAGTCTTTTTTGTTTCTTTTTTTCATGTGCAAATTATATCAAAATATTCCTCGAGAATTATTAAAACTTAAGTTCTAGTTGCCGGTGGTCTTGAAGCCGTTCCTTAACAAAACAAATAGGAGGTCAAAATGAAACCCGAGAGTTCGGAAGAAAAAATGCTACGAAGCATCTCCGAGGAGCTTGGCATTCCCAACCTCCTTGAGATTCTGTCAATAGCACCAATGCGTCGTCTTCAACCTGTTTTGGTGCATGTGTTCAAAAATCGGGCGAAAGCCAGAAAGCCCACAGAGCTACTGCAGGAGTATGAAAGAAAGCAAGAGTTCCTCGGGATTAGCCAGATTGCCCAAGCTAATCTCTACAGGTTTGCTCTCAAATGCCACGAGGCTGTAAGTTCGACATTTGAAGCCGTCCAAACTTCTCCTGTCGCGCCTTTTGGACTCAACGCAATACTGAGCATGATTAGTCAAAACAACACTCTTTCCTCGATACGAGGATTGGAGGTTGTGAGTGATTTAACAAGCCAGCTCGCGCTCGAATGCGCGTTGAGGAGAAAACGAAGCATTGCTCTAAAAGATGACAGTGCTGTACACATCAGCACATCAGGTCGTGTTCTGCGATTGCAGCCGTTCGACAAGAGTAAGGGGTATATGCAACATTTTAACCTCTTCGCACTTTGCTCTGGTGGACCAAACACGTCTACCGATGGTGGGTTTGCAATTCCTACGTTACAGAAACACATTGCAATGTTGTTAAACGCGATCTTCGTTCTGCAAAGAGAGGGATACGGATCGTCTAATATAACTGTCAAGATTTCCGATATGCAGTTCCTTGATCAGTTGATAGACGGGATTAAACTTCCTCGCGAAGATATCTTGCGAAATTCTCTCAACGACGACTTCGATCTGTTTACGAAGTACCAGGTGCAATTTCCAAAAGAGGTTGAAGGCGCGAGTGAGCTGAATCAAGCAATGTTCGAGAATAACGGTCTCATTAATCGAGTCAAGTACTTTTCACACATCGAGAAAGGAATCATAGAGCCGCTTCGCACTGCTAACTCGGGAGTCCGATTTTGCTTTGACTTCAATAGAAAAGCGGGCCTGGGTTATTATCCGCACCTATGCTTCCATATCTTTGCCACAAATAAAAAAGGTGATGTGGTTCAGGTTGCGGATGGTGGTGCTGTCGATTGGACCGCAAAACTGCTTGGCAATAGGCGTGAAGCGATGGTTACCTCTGGAATAGGTTCGGAACTAATGCAAAAACTATTCCACGACAGTGATTGCTGAGGCCGGAGGATTTGAAAATCCTCCGGCCTTTTTTTCTAAAAACAGACAAATACTTTCTTATTATTTGAGTCGATTCTTGCTCTCCCTCCATATGGCATCGGTATCTGTGGGTCGGTATGACCAAAATTCATGTTTTGTACGATTGGTATGTTTTTGTTATACAATCTCACTGCTTCAAGGATGACTTCTTGTTGACTCTTCACATACGCTGTTCGTTCTTCTTTGGTGAATGGTTTATCAAATTCCCAGGCTTTTGGTCGACCAACAAGCACACCTCGAATTTTCTGCAAAATTCCTCGTTCACCTAGAGATCGGATAACTCGTTGCACATACCCATGCGATGGCACTTCTTCTGATGTCTCGAATAAAAGGATGATGTTCCCGAATTCATCAAGATTAGGAATTGGGACGTTGTTTCGGAGCATGTCATCAATTGATTCGAGACAACCACCCCATAAAATACCTTCTCCATCAGATGGTGTATCCCATACCCATCCGGTATTTGGTTCATAGATGCGTCGGGTAGTAAGAAGTGAAGAATCGCTCCAATCGAGACCTACCTCATTGTATTCTGATGAAGGTAAGATTTCATGTTCACCCGTATCAAATAGCGCGTTGCGGATATGATCCGTTGTATATTTATCCATTTCTTTTTGCATTGCAAACTGCGTCATTACGCATGCTCCATAATATGATGGAATGTTATGTTGAAATAGAAAATTACAGAAATGTGAATTATCGCTGTATCCAAGGAATGGTTTCGGATTATTTACAAATGGATCTGGAGACATTTTGTATATGTATGTAACTTGGTCATCTCCACCAATACTAGCAATGACCGCTTTTATTTCCGGATCCTCGAAGGCGGCTATAAGGTCGCGTGTTCGCTCCTCAGCACTGGCGCCTAATTTCCTCGTCGTGGGATATTCCACTGGCTCCAATTCAAACACTCTGCGTATACGATTCAAACCAAGCTCAAATACGTGAGGAAATCGTCCAGGTGCTGCAAATGACGGTGAGAGTACCGCGACTTTATCTCTTTTTTGTAATTTTTTCAGTTTCTCCATATTTTTCATAACTTTGTCTGTTGATTTTTAATAAATGAATACATATAGCATCCGGGAGTGATTGCATACGAAGCGTCTATGTTCCGATATCTTTCAGCCTGAGACCTAATATCCTCTACGATATCAGCAACAGCAGGCGAGGTATTAAAGTAAGTCTCTAAATGAAAATTCATGAATGTTTCCAGCATATCATTTTCTGTTGCATAGACAATAGGATCACCATGCATATGATCAATAGACAGAGTTATCGTATCATTGTTATCGAGATCTAACAGGACATGATCGATAATTTGTTTTGAAGGACTCTGCTGTTCGGTGTTTGTAAATGCCGGAAATATACGTTTCCACTGGGACATAAGAATACGTTGCTCATCAGAAAGTGAATCAAAATGAATCAAGAAGAATGAGCCACCGGGTCTTATATTTTCCTTAACGAATTTTTTAATTACTGAAGAGATGTAATGTCTCGCATTTTCTATCCCCAGACGATGTATATGTTGATGAGTAGAATGTGAGAAGCTCCAAAGTGTATATATTAAATCATATTGCTCATTTGTCCTCTCCATAAATTCAATAGCGTCAGCTATAACAAAAGATGATTTGGGAGGTAAGTGTTTCTTCGCGGTATCAAGCATGCGTTCACTTAAATCAGAAAAAGTGTATGCAGCTCGCGGGATAAGAGAGACGGCAATGTTTGAGGCTCTACCACTTCCACAACCAAGTTCTAAGATATTTGAAGCTGTTTTATTTTTTAGGAAATTTTCAAGTAATTGAAGATCAGAAGCTCCATTAAATGTATATTGGCGAAGTAGTTGTTTATAGTATTCCGGTGGTAAATATTCTTCTATGGAATTCTCATGTTTAAGCCATGGATATTTTTGTGTAAGTGTTGATATTTTCATAGGATTATTTCTTCTCGGCTAACATAAAAATATTCATGCCGCGATTAGCAACCGCGTCTAAAGAGTTATACTTCATTTCGAGCTCGAGTATTGATGCAAAATTATCAGTATCCTCTATGTATTCACTTATCCCACTCTTCTTTCTATTGTTTGGATCAAAGTCTTCGTTTCCGGGTTGAACAAACACAGGAACACCGTATGTTTTGATAATTTGAAAGCCGACACCCGAAAATAGTTTCTCAATGGATTCTTTAGAATGAGTTACTAGTTCTGGGGACATGGCGGTGCCCATTTGACCATTCGTGTATCCAAAAGATTTTTCAGCTCTTTCAAACTAGCTTTGTAGTTGTTTATTTTTGATGCTATTGCGTTGAAATGCCCATGACTCATAATAAGTATTCGACCACCCGGCTTCAAAATACGAAGCATTTCTTGGGCTGCCTTTGTTTGTTCGTAGATAAAACTCAGGGGACTGTAGATACTTACAATATGATCAACGCTTTCATTCTTGAAATGCTCAATGTTTGTTAAATCTCCCTCAACAATATTGATTCGGTCAGAAGCACCTCCATGTTCGATATTTTCCCGCGCCTTGGCGAGCATATCCTTTGAACGATCAAAGACCACAATTTTACCTTTCAAGAATTTACTTAACTTTACTGCCCAACGACCAGTCCCTCCGCCAGCATCCATTATCAACGATTCATTCGTGCAGTACGGTGCAATTTCCTGTTGAATTATTTTTGTAATAATCTCGTCTGATAATCTCCAAAACGCACTCACAGTAGCGACATCGTCAACCGTTTTTTGAGTAGGGATTAAAAAATGAGTCAAATATTTCTTTTTTCATATTAAGGTAATGTTTTAATATTTTTAAGTCGTGGATAATGAATTACATCTTTAATATCTGGATATCCAAGTGCCCAGGCTATAAAACGCTCGATACCAAGTCCGAATCCTGACGTAATTTTGTAATGTGGATACTTGCGCAAGTTTATGTACCACTCGTATGGCTCAATCCCAACCTGTTGTCTACCCATGGATTCAACTATTTCCTCGGGTATGTTTTGACGCTGTCCAGAACCAACGATTTCGCCGCCAAAACCTCCTTTAACGATCGGATTAAATAATAAGTCCGCGTTAATAACTATGTTTGGATCAGCAGGATTTGGTTTTTGATAAAATGGCACAATATCTCTGTCATAAGAGCATAGCCACATAGGTAATCCTTCACCATTATGTTCCGCAAGTGCTATCTCTCCGGAATTTGTGATATTTCTGCCAAAATCATTCTTCGTGTAAAAAGATGGATTTTGTTGCAGCCAGGGATACACCTCATCAAAAGTTTTTCTCTGAAAAGAATTTGAAGAAATAATAGATTGTAATGTAGAATTTGTCTTATCAAAGTCAATACTCATAAGCTTAACTATTGGTGTGAGGGCAATCAGTATTTGAGAAAGGGCGCGCACATAGCCCTCAACGATTGGTAGTAAAACTTCTAGAGTACCAACAATTTCTGCTTCGCAATGAAAAAATTGATTGAGGTGTCTTGCATCCGGATTTTCTCCACGCATTGATGGAAGGTAGCAGTAAACTTTATCAAAATGAAACATAAGTGGCTCAAATCCGAATTGAGATGAGTCGGTAAGATTGGTCTTGTTATCTCCAAATTGAATAGTTATGACTTCAGAATCAGATCCAGGCCCCATAGGGGAAGATGCGCTGGGTGTCATCATGAACAAATCAATATTTTTTGCCCCGACACCTGACCAATATTCGTCACTCGCGCGCTTAATGTGGTGTCTTAAAATTGTAAGGGCAGCAAAATATTTATTGTTGACCAAATCATCAATATATCTATTCGGATCGTATGAAGGTGGTCGAAGAATATGTTGACTATTGAGCGAAGTAAACACATTCGCATCATCTGTTGCAAGCTTTAATTCGTCTTCAAAAAATTTGTCGATCATAATACCATTATACTGCTAAATGACATCAAATAAAATCTATTGTGATACTCGGCAAATGTGTGTTAAGATTCTTTTCAGAAAGGAGGGATTGATATGTTTACTCACCCCTTAGATCAACAAGAGTATGAGAGAGGTGCTTTGGCTCGGAGGCATCCCGAGGCATATAACGCCTTGATTGAGCAAGAACAAGAGCAACGCCGGAAAGCAGCCGAAAATCCTGATGCCTTGGATCGCCTTATCGGCAGGATTAAGAGATTTTTTCGCCGAAATCAGTAAGGGCGGCAAAAGTCTCCAAGCTCCCCTCAAGGGTACGAGTAAAATCGTACCCTTTTTTTTGATGAATATTAGAAATTTGTTGAGCAGAGTTTGAGCAAGAAATGGTGATGATAATTTTGTGGCGAGCCAAGCCGTACACGGTCGCGGATAATGTCCGTGGTGCTTAATAACCAATGGAAGCGCGAGCATGTCCGCTTCTACAGGGTATTGCCGCGCGCCTTACGCTCCCGTTCGCATTGCTTCGCGCTCCTATAGTCGCTATCGTATCTTCAAAGAAGGCTCTGCATTTCGAAAGTTTTGCAGAGCTTTTTCTATGTGATGAATAGCTGAAAATGTCTTATCTCCTCACCTATGTGTTTCCAACCGTTGACCACTTGGGTCACAAGAGGCAATGAAACGACTAGAAAGGGCTTCAAATCCTTTTTTACACTTATATTGCAACGTATTTTCGGACAAGGTAAGTTCGGAAAAAATAATTCGTATCATTCTGTCTTTCTGTTCAGGTTTGGCAAACGAGTAATGAGGCAATAGGTTTTTGATGAGTTCGGAAAGTTTTACTACTTCTTTGATTGTCTCTCTCATAGAGGCATCGGAGGTCATCTCCGTTTCGCACAGAACAGTGAGTTCGATGTTGAGGTTAGTTTCCTCAGATACGAGCTTTTCCGGCGTATACGCGCCCGTTTTGAGGAGCGAGAGCCTATTGGCGTTCAGATAGGCCAAGTCTTCGCGTATCTTCTTCTTTCGGCGTTCATTGAGTTCCAGCTGATTGATACGCTTTTGGGGAATTGGTCGAGTTGCTCAAAGGCAATCAATCGGTTATTAAATTTGCAATTAAAAACCGTCCCGTAGCCTTTGTCCTGATCGATAACAAACTTTCTATTTTGACCGATGATTTAGTTAGACCGATTGCTGATTTTTTACACCAGCAGGATAGGGAAATAGAAAATATTGAGGAGGCTAGAAAACTGGGCTTTATCAAGGGTAAGACCGCTCATAAAGGCAAAGCATCCGGTCGAGTTGTTGTTTTGTCAGAGGAGGATTATCCGAGCGCGAAAAAAGTCTTGGGCGATGAGAAAAATTATATTCTTGTAACCCCCATGACACGTCCTGAATTAGCCGCCTATTTTTCTGATGCGATAGCGTTTATCACAGATGAAGGCGGTATCACATGTCATGCGGCTATTGTTGCTCGAGAGATGAACAAGCCCTGCATAATAAGCACTAAATTTGCCTCTAAAATCCTTACGACAGGAGATCAAATTGAAGTAGATGCGGATAATGGGATTATAAGAGTTATTTAACAACCGAGCCCTAAACTCTTGCCAAAGTATCATCTCCTTGATCAACTAGTTCCAATCAGCTCTAATTAGGGTCACAGGTTTTTCCAGGCTAACAATATTGTTTTTTCAGTATACCTCACTGGTGTTCAGAATTCTGTTATACTTTAAATATGAATGAAATTGATTTGATTCTAATGATTAAAGAAGACAGGTGGATGATGAATGTCCTTTATGAAGCAGACAAGCTTAACTTGCCAGACTGGATGATCGGAGCAGGTTTTTTAAGGAATAAAGTCTGGGACAAGCTTCACAATATAAAAAGAGAAATAGCCGACACCAATGATATTGATCTGGTTTATTTTGATGAAAAAAACACAGAAGAATCTGACAAGAAGCTTTCAGGCAAAATGAAAGGTGTACTGGGATTAAGTTGGGAAATCGTGAATCAATCATATACCCACAAGTGGCATAGCAGAAAAATGCCATATAAAAATACATCTGATGCACTATCAGAGTGGGTAGAAACACCTACTTGTGTGGCAGTAACCCTGGTAGACGGAGAGCCTAAAATAATTGCACCACACGGAATTAGCGACCTTGTTAATTTGATAGTCAGACCTAGTCCTAGTCATAGAGAAAACCTTGGGATTTTTTATACTAGAGTTAAAAGTAAGAATTGGCTAAAAAAGTGGCCGAAATTACGTGTCGTTTTGAATTAGTGCCAACTTGTTAATCCTTTCTAGGATGTTGAGACTCTAGCTTTGCGTTTCCAAATGTTTCATTCAAAAATTCAAGATTTTCCTTAAATAGGGTCACAAATGGGTAAAAAACGACAGACAGCAATGTCTGTCGAAAATATTGAATTTTGTCTGAGTGGATCTTCTAGCTTGAACCAGGCATTTCTTGTCCTTGCTTTTTTTCCTGAGCACTCTTTTCTTCGAGTGCCAGGACTTCTTGCAGGTCTGCAAACAGGGGACGATAGTCAAACTTGAAATCGCCGCACCCCTCGCGTTCCCTCAGCGAAGGATTCCCGAGCCTGGTGTTTGGCAAACCATTTGTCGAATATATCATTTGATGTGCAATGGCCAAATCAAAGATCTGATCCCCCAGCCAGATTTCACCCGGCCTTATTTCTGGATGGTTGAACTGTTTCGGATACATCTCACGCATTTCCTTTTCTCTTTGTTTACGGTCCATATATTGGGGTCCTTTCATTCCCCAGGAACTGATTTTTATTAATATATTATTATTTAGCAGATATGTCAATTTTTATTGTACATTATCATCTCTTGTGTTTCTGAACTTACTCCAAGTCGTTATTTCCTTAATCATTTGTTTCCAACCGTCGACAACTAGGGTCACACTCAAGGCCGACTCAGTTGCCCTTATTTTAAGCCAAATTTTTTGCCCGGTAATCGAGCACCCTTCCGGGTCTCGAACTGAGGATTCTGGAACAACGGTTTAGAGCCGTTTTCTAGATCGGCTGTGTCGGCCCAATTTTAGGTTAAAAAGACAAAAAAGTGTGGTAAAATAGTGTCCAAAATGAAATTATGGAACACTCCTACACATACAATGATCTTCAGAAAATGCTCAAGTCCGGAGATTTTTCGGTCGTCAAAGGAAAGCTCGAGAACGCCATTCTTGATGTAAAAGAGCGGCTATACGATCTCGGCTCTGAAAAAGAGCAGAGGGAACTATGCAAGGATGTCAGCGCCTTTGCGAACGGACGAGGTGGCTTTATCATAGTTGGCATTGCTGAGACACCTGCGCCTAACAGCCCTCACAAAATAATTGATCATGTGGTGGGTGTTGACAAGGCAAAAATAAACTTACAAACAATCACTCAGCATCTGGAAAATCACGTATACCCCAAGGTCAGATTCGACATTCGATACGGCATTTTAGATGGCAAAGATGTGCTGTATATCGAAATACCCCAAGATCTCGGAGACAGACCATATCTGGTGAAACTCAGCAGAGACAACTTGGACTATCTCGCCTATTATTCAAGGACGGGGGAGCATGGCACTGCCACACACATCGAGCAGATCCACGAAACTCTCCGGCGAGGCCAGCACTACGAAAGTCACCTTGTTTCAATGGACGGCAAGTTGGACGTGCTGATCAGAGCAGACAGGCCAGTCTACGAAAAAGATATTTGAAGAGTATGATAGATTCGGTAACATAAAGGACTACAAAAAATATTTATGAGTACGCTACCTCTAAAAGGAACAGTCTTTCCAGAACCATTCTATTACATGGTCTTTTCTGTAAAAGCCGCTCAAGGCTCTAACTCTAATATTGTGAAGACGCTATTCTCAAACGAACCAGGCAGCTTGAAGTCTGATTTCGAGAAAGCGTTTCGCTTGCGTCATCATGGATGGGATCTTGAAATGCCTGGCGGCTATCAAATCAATCTGCACGGTATCGAGTCGGAAAATAACTTCAAGAGGATCCAGGTGAAAGATAATGGCACTCTGATCGTCCAAGGAGCACTCATCTCAAACTTTCTCTGTTGGGGTGCCGGAGAGGCTTTGGCTGAGACAAATCAATCACGGATACACCCGCTTGCCCTTATCGAGTTTACTTTTAATACAGTCATAGCTTTCAATAGGGTTCTAAAAGATATCAAGAATCCAGGGCCCACAGTCGAATGTCTGGTAGGTTTTGCTGGGTTACAAAAAGATAAGCATTATTTAGTCAATGGAGATATAAGACCTATGAAAATTAATACTCGTAAAGCATATTGGAAAGGGGGCGAAAATGAGTTTACTCTCTCTTTTGACACAACTCAATTCAAAGATGACCGCGCCGCTCTTGGAAAGATCACTTATGAAATAATACAGCCGATTTATAGGATGTTTGGTTTTGAAGAGGATTCGATTCCTTATAAACTAGATCATGAAAAGGAGGGGAGGATTATAAGCTCTTTAGAAATTTCTGGTGTATCATGACCGTATATGGGACTGTACTTTCTTCGGTTAGGAAGTAAGAAATATTTTAGTTGATAAGATAGACAGAACATAATTTTTTTGGTTAAATTATGTTCTGTGGATAATCGAACCCCATTTATAAAAGAGATCGGAAAGACCTTAGCTTGAAGACATCAAAAGGAAGATGGCTCATTTATTTTTGGCATATCTGGTAAATGGGGTGAAGGCAAGACCCATTTTCTAAATGATCTAAAGAAGTATCTAAAGGAGCTTGACCCTTCATTCGAATTTTTTGATATTAACCCGTGGAAATTTTCTGTAGATAGAATATCATTTTTAAGAAATTTCATAAGAATTCTCTATCGTAAGACTGATAGCGATAATATTGAAGATAGTCTGAGTAATCAGCATGAGCTAAAAAAATTAGATGTCGATGTCTCAAAAAATATCCTTAACTGGGAGTTATTCTCCTGGCTGGTATTTTTTCTTAGTGGTTATTTGTTTAATTTTTACTTATGGCCCACTATTTAATTTTGTTACCAATCTTTCAGTACAGTGGAAATTTTTCTTTGTGACCTTGATTATCCCGATCTTTTTAGCTGTGATTCAAAGTATTACTGTGACGCAGAAGACTGATCATGCGATTGTTACAATGGACAGGTTTGATGATCTTCTAAATAAGAGACTGGATCATTTTCGCACTAAACAGAAAAAAGTGATTATCTTTGTTGATGATCTTGATCGAGTAACACCGGGAATGGCAAGGGATGTTCTAGATAATCTCAGGACTTTTTTTGATAAAAAAGAAATCACCTTTGTGGTAACTGGCGATCAGACAGTTCTAGAAGGTTATCTTGGAAGAGATTTACTTCCTGACAGTCTTCTACCAGAGCAATTAGAAGAGGGCAGGAGATTTCTGAAAAAGATATTCAATGTTTATTGGCGTTTACCTCTCCCAATCAAAAAAGACATCGATGCTTTTATCACTGGCGAATTCGGTAAACATACGGAAGCTCTCCAAGAGTTTTTTTCAGACGATGCCCAGAAAACAAAATTTTCAAACTATCTGAGCAAATATTTTGAAAGTAATTTTAGGCAAATAATTAGGTTCATAGATACGACACTGTTCACATTTCAAATTGTAAAACAGAAGTCCGAGGACACCGATCAAAAAAGAGCAGCATATTTCAAAGAAATGCTAAAGAATCCACTATTCGTTGTTCGTATTCTTGTGATCCAGGAATTATGCGCACCCCTTTTTGACAAGATAGTAGTTGATCCGGAGATTCTTCGTACTCTTGAGTATGCTGTAGAGAAAAAAGATACGTCGCAAATCAATGAAGTAGTTGAAAAAAATAAAGCTGATTTGTCTTTTAGCCAACAGAATTTTCTGAAAAGGTTTATATATGAAGAGCCGCATTTCTATAATGGTTCGAATCTTAAAGTACTCGATCTTCAACCCTATCTTTCTCTCGCCGCAGATACGAGTTTTGGTGATCAGCGTGGACCATCGAGCGAGGACTTTATGGAAGCCATTAGAACTGGAGACCCCGTCCAGGTACGTGCTCATCTATCATCCATGGGACCTACAAGGGCAACTGATGGTGTTACAGGCTTTATAACACAACTGGCACCTTCTGTAGCCGAACCAACAAAAGTTAACTTTCTAAAGACATTGTTAATGGCCTTGGTTGACCTTCCATCGGAAGTTCCTACTCATAAGATTTTTGCAGAAAAATTAGCCCCAACTGACTATAGTTTTCTCAATAATATAGCACCGAATCCCAAGATGGAGATCCTGAATATTTTTTGGCAGTGGTTAGATTCTTTTAATGATGATACCGTCTCTGGTCTCTTTAAACTAAAATTTTCATCGATTGATCTTGATCAATTCAACTCAATCAAAATGGAAAATGCAGGGTCCTTCAAGAGTTACTTTATTGCTAATTGGCTTAAGGATTACTATGGGCGAAATTCAATTGAAGCCCTTAATTTAATGATCGATCGTTTTTCCAAGTTGAAGATAGAAAAAATCCAAGAAGAGATCGGTCTTATTAAGACATCACTTATTGATAACTTAGTGCAAGATCCAAATGTTGAGGCAAGAAAAAATCGATATATAATCATCAAAAATTATGTTAAAGACGGAGATAATTTATTGAAAACGAAAATCTTCGATGAAATCAGTGCCCTGAATCAAGAGATTACCTCATGGGCCATTTTGAAGTCAGATGAAAAAGATGCCCCATGGAAGAGAGTCGATATTGAGGAGAGGATTCTTGTAAAGATTGATGCGGCTCAGGATTTCAGTATTCTCAATCAAGCACTCAAATTCCTTGTAACCAATAAGCTTGGCTCACCTGAAATTGTTTGGCCTAAAATTTTACCAAAACATACGGTAATACTCGTAGATAATTTTCCGCAGATTATTAATGATGCCTCGTTCCAAATAATTGCACCACCACAGGCTTATGCGAATGAGTTAATGGATGCCCTAATAGCCAAGATTGAAAAGCTCGAATCAATCCAACAGGCTCAGTGGCTTGATTATGCTGTTAAGGGAAAATGGTTGTGGATAAATCTGGAAAAATACCCATTAGGAAAGAGACTTGCCAACCTTAAAAAATCTAAAGATGAGCAAGTTAAGAAAAATTTAGATATAGCTGAAGATAGTTGGAAGGAGATAACCAAAGAAGAAAAATAGTTTTCATTGTTAATATCTGTTTTAGGTGATACGCTTCTAGTATATGAGTAAACCAAAAAGATTATTTGTAGAGCGACGTCCACAAGGCGATTACGCCGTCAAAAAGCCTGGTTCAGATAGAGCTTCAAAAATTCAAGATTTTCCTTAAATAGGGTCACAAATGGGTAAAAAACGACAGACAGCAATGTCTGTCGAAAATATTGAATTTTGTCTGAGTGGATCTTCTAGCTTGAACCAGGCATTTCTTGTCCTTGCTTTTTTTCCTGAGCACTCTTTTCTTCGAGTGCCAGGACTTCTTGCAGGTCTGCAAACAGGGGACGATAGTCAAACTTGAAATCGCCGCACCCCTCGCGTTCCCTCAGCGAAGGATTCCCGAGCCTGGTGTTTGGCAAACCATTTGTCGAATATATCATTTGATGTGCAATGGCCAAATCAAAGATCTGATCCCCCAGCCAGATTTCACCCGGCCTTATTTCTGGATGGTTGAACTGTTTCGGATACATCTCACGCATTTCCTTTTCTCTTTGTTTACGGTCCATATATTGGGGTCCTTTCATTCCCCAGGGGTGATTTGTCTTTGAGATTTGAACGATTCGTGTATGATTAGCACATGAAAAAAACAGAAAATGGTCGCGATTTTCGTGCGCGGACCGCAGAGACATCGAGATACTCATAGAGAAAGGTCATTCGATATCGGACATAGCCAAGACCTTCAAACGTCCCAAGAGCGGTATCTGGTACGAACTCCAGAAGCGCAGGAAAGGCAGGAAGTACGACGCGGAATATGCTCGACACATCTCGCGCGTACGCATGAGAGCCAAGAGAAAGGAAGGTAAGAAGATCGCCTCCAATCCGGACCTCCGCGCGTTCGTCGAGTATCATCTCATGGACGACCAGGAGCCGGAGGAAATCGCTAGAAGATTGAAGAACGTCGAGAAGGGCCTGCCGTATGTCTCCGGCTCGGCCGTGAGAAGATATATCCGGAGTCCGTACGGAAGAAAGATTGAATCTCACAGGAAGAAGATATTCGGAAAGAGAAAGAGACGCAAAGGAAGCCGCAAACGCTTGAAGGACAAGCGCATGATCGACAAAAGACCCATGAAAATCAACATGCGTTGGGGATTAGGTCACTTCGAGGGAGACTTCATAGTCTCGGGGAAATCCGGAAAAGGAATGGTCTTGGGGCTTCGAGACAGGAAGGTAAGAAAGAATCTCCTGGAAAAGATTTTGCCGGTGTCCGTCAGAAACGTAGAGCGAGCACTTGTACGCATGAAGAATCGATATCCGGAGATGCAAACGATCACTTTCGACAACGACCTTCTTCTTCTGGAACACAAGAGACTGGAGAAAGTACTCTCAATCAAGATCTACTTCTGCCACGAGCATTCCCCTTGGGAGAAGCCTTCAATCGAGCAACTGAACAAAAGTTTGCGGCGATATATTCCAAAAGGATCCGACATCTCCAAATATTCCAGGGAATTCATCAAAAAGCTAGAGGAGAAGATGAACAGGAGATTTATGGGAGTATTGAATTCGCTCACTCCGGATGAAGCATACGAGAAAGAAAAGAGACAAAAACAGCGCCTAGCGGCGCGTCTTAATCGAAATATTGAGCGTTCAAATTGAGGGGTTGAGGTGCCAGGAACTGATTTTTATTAATATATTATTATTTAGCAGATATGTCAATTTTTATTGTACATTATCATCTCTTGTGTTTCTGAACTTACTCCAAGTCGTTATTTCCTTAATCATTTGTTTCCAACCGTCGACAACTAGGGTCACCAAACTTGTGTTAAGTAACAAATTTAAGAAAACCGCTCACTAGGGCGGTTTTTCTTTTGTCGAAGAGTTCGAGGCTTTGTTGATTCTTACCGGGGAGGGTTATGTAAAATATGAGTTCTCGGACAGAGTTGTTAAATAAGAGGAATAAAAAACACCATTGAAGTAATCGCAGGTGTTGTGTAGTGAATGGATTTGGTTAAAGCGCGGTGCTCGATGTGATGTGCTGGACTAGATTCGGGTTATTCTTCAAGAAAAGTAGCCCGACTGGCAAGGCAATCCCCATTTCCAAGATTCGTGGCTCAATGATCCCAAGACTTTTTTCATTAAGGCAAAGCAACAGAAGGATTGGAAACGAGAAACCTGGTAATTTCACCATCCTTCCTTGTATAAGCATTTTTTCAGATTTCTCGTATTCTGCGGCGCTCATCTCGTGAAGCAAACGATGAAGCAGGTCCGTTTTTGCTTGGATATGGCTGTCACCAGGATTACCAATCTCGTATTTCCGTGAGTTAAGATCGAATGCGAATCCAACCTCGTTGGCACTATCGAAAAATGGAGCCTCGATCTCTGACCAACCCGCAGGGGTTGAAGCGAGTGTTATGAGTCTCGCGAACTCGTCTTTACTATTCATAGGTGTGTATTTGTGAAGAACGATCAAAATCATCATACATCAATAATGTATTTAGTTAAAGTCGGCGGAATAATTTACTAATTCTGGCAAGTTTGATCCCCACCTTCATTTTACCACTGCACTACTATCATCCCGACCATCCATCGGATCGGTCGCATCTTTCGGTTCCCCAATATTCTAAATGAACGACAAATCAGGTAATACATCCTAGAAGAATTACATCCTGGACGAATGTAACTCCTCACAACTCTGAGCGGCGCTTCTCTAGCAAGGGTATTACGACATCGAAGAAATTGGTATCCGGATTCTGTTTGCGCAGGGTTTCGAGGACGGAGGAATTGACTTCATGGGCTTTAGCTCCAGCCAATGATCGAGAACCTCCAAAGATTTTACGCATAACAACTTGCGGTCTGATGGCACGTTCAGCTGTGTTGTTCTCTGGCAGGACATCGTCATGGTCAATGCAAGTGAAGAGAAAAGGTCGATGTTTTTGCATGCGGTTTTTTACAAGATCAACGAGTGGATCAGGGTATTCTTTCTTTAAAAGGAAGTCGAATACCTCTTGTATCTTCAATCACATACTGCGTACCCTTGGTTGTTGCAAAGACCCACAACCACCAATTCTTGCCGTCCATTCTCCAGCCTGTTTCATCGGCGTATACGGCTTTTGCTTCTTGGATCATAACCTTGATGGCCTCATAATCTTTGCCAAAAAGAGCTTCAGCATCCTTTAACGTGGCCACGATTTCACCCTCGGAGATTTTGAAGTTGTAGAGATCAAGCAAGCTTTCCTTGATCCTTTCCATTGGTAGGCGTAATCGATATCTGGCGTAGAGAACGTATCCAAGAGCATTTTTTCCGATCCTTGTAATCGTAGGAACATTAGGATCTTTTACATACGTCTCGCAATGAGAGCACCAATGTCTGGTAATGGTATGCTTGGTAACCATTGGTCTCGGCTTTAGGTCGATGTCCTCCGTATACTTGATTACCGTATCAACGACCTTGCCAACCGATTCTTTGCATATCGGGCATTGTTTCAAGGTATATGAATATTCCTTGGTAACAGTGCTCTCCGGAGGAATCGGCCTATGGAATGCGGGAGCGCCAAGTTTCTTGCCTCGGGGTATTGATGTATGATCTTTCTTGCCTGGCTTGTAGAGATATGAGAGCAATTCCTTCCTTTGAGACTCTTTGTCTACTAGTTTTGCTTCCAATTCAAGTATTTTTCTGTCTTTTTCCTTGATTACCTGTTTCAGTTCCTTGATGGTGGAGCGAAACCGTAAGGCATTGTTTTTGAGCCTCGTGACGTTGATTTCTAGCCTACTTTCTCTGCTTAATTGACCTCTCATTTATACCCTCATTTTACCAAAAAACCCTTGTGAAATCTAGGTATTTATCCACAAGCGCCGCTCAGAGTTGTGAGGAGTTACCGAAGTAGTGCTTGACATTGTATAACAGGCATTGTAGATTCAGGATAGAAAGCCGTCTGTCCCAGAAGGACAGGCTACAAAAGAATAAGGAAAGACTATGAATGATAAGAAAACTCCAGCGGTACCAGCCGTTGATTTCAGCGCATTGGAAAGCGCTCTCGGCGGAGGTTTCTGGTACACGAGAGAGGCGTACGAGGTGTGCACTCTGCCTCTCGATTCGATCGAGAACGTGAAGAGAGTCTCTTTGAAAGCAGGCCGTCACTCAAAGCTCTGGAAGGCCGCCCATGCAAAATGGATCGAGCTTTCAACTGAGGAGGTGGCGGCGGCCAAGGATGCCTCATCGGCAGACAAGGCCTTCGATCGCATTCCTACCGGCGAGGGACTGGAAGACCCCGATCTCCTCCTGGCGGCCATTATCAAGTGTGCGTCATTCCGGAATACGTTCACTGACATCACCGCCGTCGTTGAAAGATGCAGGGCTCGCGGTTACTTGTATTACGGTGGTTGTCCGGAGGCGATTCTCGAACAATTGTTTCCGTTGGCCAAGGTTCTCAAGGACTTTGTCTACCTGTATCAGCACGGAAGCAAAACATCCCATCATGGCGGTCATGAAGATACGAAGAGTATCCGGTCGAGGGCGTTGCCCCGGCTGATGGACAGCTTCTTGAAGTCGGTCAAGCGTATGGCCATTTCTGCGGCTTTCAAGGCTCTTGACCAGATTCCGCAGGATCTCCGGTACGAGGCCTTCAGGAAGTTTCTTAAATCAAAAAACCGCAATGAAAAAGAACTGAGAGCATTCATCCGTGACCAGGGCAGTCAGTGCGGGGGCGAATACAAGAATATCGTCTATGCGGTGTTGGACGTGATCGTCCTCCGCAGGGTTGAAAAAACCAACGGGCTCGATAAGCTCGAGTCCATGCGCGGGGATGTCGCGGGTCTGCCACAGAGCAGTGACAGGCTTCAAAAGAAAATCGATCAAGCGCTTACGCCGGGTGATCCGAAAACATTTGCCGAAGCGATGGCGATGTATCAATCCACCAGTGACTTTGAAACCCGAGGGAAGTGCTGGAGGAAAATGATGGAGACAGCGTCGAATCCCGACATGGCCGAACAACTCTATGGCCTTGTGCGGGATGAATCGGAAGAGGAACGAGAAGCCCATGACATTTGGCTATCACTCTGTGGCGATGACTGGACTGCCGTCACCAGGTTGTTCGATCGCACTCATTCGACAGCCGCTTATGCGAAGATGCTCACGTTCGTCATTGCATTCTCGGATGCGCTCAAGGTTTGGAATTGTGCGGCCGGAAGGCAACGGGATGAACAGCGCGTACTCGGCTTCAAGAAGGTTCTGGAGTGCATCCATGAACCGAATGATGGGTTCGAACTACTCGCTACGCACTTCAGCGATGGTTATGGCAGTAAGCGTGACGCTCAGACGCACGTCGTCCTGCGCATGCTCGAAGTTTGCGGCGAGCTGAAAGACATCCTTCGTCTGGCTAGGTCGGTCAAGAATCCCACCTGGGAAGCGCGGGCGGCGATTATCCTCAAGCTTGCCAAGTTCTATCCTGCACCGAATCCGAAATCATCGACAGCTCGGGCTGTAGTTGCGGCTTGATATTCGGTCGAACATCACAAGGCTGACCACGGGGTCAGTCTTTTTTCTTGTTATTTCAGACAATAGATGATACCATCACGTCTCAATCTTCTCATGAACGACTTCAACAAAAACAATCGATTCGGCGGTTCCTCCGATAGGAGGGGCTTTGGCCGTCCGAGTGGCAGAGGCTTTGGCCGCCCTCTCGAGATGTTCCAAGCTACCTGCGCTTCATGCGGCAAATCGTGCGAGGTGCCTTTTCGTCCGAATGGGAAAAAACCTGTCTACTGCAGGGAATGTTTTGCAAAGAACGGCGGCCCTTCGAATATGCCACCGCAAGGTTCGCAAGGTCCGCAAGGATCGAACGACCATTTTGCTCCGAAGAGAGATTTTGACCGCCCATCTTCGCGCAGGCCCGAATTCAAAACTGAATTCAAGACTGAATTCAAACCTCAATTCAGTCAAGAAGGGGATCGCACTCTGATAGATATCAAACAAAGGCTTGAGGCAATGAATGCCAAGCTCGAGAGCATCATGCAGACCATAGGCGCCTCGGCCCCCAGCTTGAAACAGGTTGACTCTTCCGTCGATACTATTCTGCCGCAGGTCAAAAGCAAAAAATACTCCGGCAAAAAATTCTCTAAGGGCAAGAAAAAATAATCGATTGGGTGCAATCAGTCTTGATCGTGCCAGCACTGGTATTGTTCGACGGCGCGCCCTTTTTGATTTCCATAAATTTTCTGATTCCCATGATCTGTTTTTATAAGTCATCCCCGTTCGCTGACACGAGGTAGTCCTCTAGGCGAGCTTTTTACAATGTATATACATTGTAAAAATAGGCTAAAAATAAAGTTTACTTTCTTCCGACTGCGCTCGTTCGTCATGTCCGCAAGCGCCCATGCCGCTTTTCGCTTGTCGGAATAAAAATATGTAGTATAATCGGCTCATAAACACCTGGTGCCGAACAACGGGCATCGCGTTATTTTTTTTATTAATATAATTTTATCCACATGGCAAAATCAATAAAGTCAGCAAAGAAGGCAAAGTCAGTGAAGAAGGTAAAATCGGCAAAGAAGGTCAAGTACGTTTATCAATTCGGCAACAAGAAGGCAGACGGCGACGGAAGCATGAAGCCGCTCCTCGGGGGCAAGGGCGCGAACCTCGCAGAAATGGGCCGCATCGGATTGCCGGTTCCTCCTGGCTTTACTGTCACGACAGAAGTCTGCAATTATTTTTACGCGAATAAAAAAACATATCCAAAGAGCCTCGAAGCCGAAGCAAAGACAGGCATCTCTGCGATCGAGAAAGTGATGGGCGTCAAATTCGGCGACGAAAAAGCCATGCCGCTCCTTGTCTCAGTCCGTTCCGGCGCACGCGATTCTATGCCGGGCATGATGGACACGATTTTGAACCTCGGTTTGAACGACAAGACGGTCATCGCTCTCGCTAATGCGACCAAAAACGAGCGCTTCGCCTGGGACTGCTACCGTCGCTTCATCCAGATGTACGGCGACGTCGTCATGGGAGTGCAAAAGCGCGCCAATGAGGACCACGAGCCGTTCGAAGTGATCATCCACAAGCTCAAGCATGATCTCTATCAAGCTGAGATCGAGGACACGAAAATGACCGTCGACGATCTGCGCGAGTTGGTCAAGCGATTCAAAGCTCTCATCAAGGAGCGCACGAACAAGGAATTCCCACAGGACCCATGGAAACAGCTCTGGGGCTCGGTCGGCGCAGTCTTTGGCTCATGGATGAACGATCGCGCCATCGTCTATCGCCGCAAATACGGCATCCCGACAGAATGGGGAACGGCGGTCAACGTTCAGGCCATGGTCTACGGAAACACGGGCGAGAATTCAGGATCAGGCGTCGCATTCACCCGTAACCCAGCAAATGGCGTCAAAGAATTTTATGGAGAATTTTTGATCAATGCGCAAGGCGAAGATGTCGTCGCAGGCGTTCGCACTCCGGAGCCTGTCGCGCAATTAGTCAACAAGATGCCAAAGGCATTCAAGGAATTGAATGAGATCCGTGCAAAACTCGAGAAACATTTTAAGGACGTGCAGGATTTTGAATTCACCATCCAGGAGGGCAAGGTATTCATGCTCCAGACAAGAAATGGCAAGAGAACTGCTCTGGCCGCTCTCAAAATTTCAATGGATATGGTCAAGGAAAAAGTCATCGATTGGAAGACAGCGATCCGCCGCAATCCCGCCGATCAGCTCGACCAGCTCCTCGCGCCTATATTCGATGTCAAGGCCGAAAAGGCGGCAAAAATAATCGCCAAAGGCCTGCCAGCCGGACCGGGCGCAGCATGCGGCAAAATTTACTTCAACGCAGACAAGGCGGTAGCAGCTGAACAGAAAGGCGAAAAAGTCATCCTCGTCCGCGCTGAAACGACACCAGAAGACCTCCGCGGCATGATCGCAGCCGAAGGCATTCTCACCGCAAAAGGCGGCGTCAGCTCGCACGCGGCGCTCGTCGCTCGCCAGATGGGCAAGATCTGCGTCTGCGGCGTCAGCGCGCTCCAGATCGACTATGAAAAGAAGACATTGACTGTCGACGGCATTACGCTCAAGGAAGGCGATTTCCTCTCTATCAATGGCACAGTCGGCAATGTGTACGCAGGCCAGATAAAGACCGCTCCATCAGAGATCATCCAAGTCCTTATCAACAAGACGCTCGATCCAAAAGACAGCGAGACTTACAGAATGTATAAGACATTGATGGACTGGTGCGCAAAAGCAACGAAACTGCAGGTCCGCACGAACGCCGACACGCCGGAACAGACTGCGAATGCCCTCGCGTTCGGCGCGACAGGCATCGGATTGACTCGCACCGAGCATATGTTTTTTGAAGGAGACCGCATCGATGCGATGCGCGAGATGATCCTCGCTGACAATGTCGACGATCGCAAGAAAGCCCTCGCAAAGATCTTGCCATATCAGAAATCAGACTTCGTCGGCATGTTCAAGGAGCTCGAACGGCTTTCCGGCCACCATCCGCTTCCTCGATCCGCCGCTCCACGAATTCCTTCCTCATGAAGAGGCCGCACAGAAAGACCTTGCCGACAAATTGTCAGTGCCAGTAGAGAAAATACAAGCCCGCGTCGAAGAGCTCCATGAATTCAATCCGATGCTCGGCTTCCGCGGCTGCCGCCTCGGCATCGTCTATCCGGAGATCTCCGAGATGCAGGCTCGCGCAGTCTTTGAAGCTGCAGCAGAGGTCCAGAAAATGGGCATCAAGGTCAAGCCAGAAGTCATGATTCCGCTTGTCGGATTCAAGAAAGAGCTCGATTTGCAGGTCGCAGTCGTTCATCGCGTCGCAAAAGAGGTCATGGCCGAGAAAAAGGTCAAGCTCGACTATATGGTCGGCACTATGATCGAGATCCCTCGCGGCGCCCTCACGGCCGACGAGATTGCAGAGACGGCGCAATTCTTCAGCTTTGGCACGAACGACCTCACTCAGACATGCCTTGGCATGAGCCGCGACGACTCGGGTTCGTTCATCGGCGCATATCAGGAGAACGAGATAGTCAAAGCCAATCCGTTCGCCTCGATCGACCAGACCGGCGTCGGCCAGCTCATGAAGATCGCAGCAGAAAAGGGAAACAAAACCCGGCCGGGAATCAAGATGGGCATCTGCGGCGAGCACGGCGGCGACCCAGCCAGCGTGAAATTCTGCCACAAGATCGGCCTCACGTACGTTTCTTGTTCGCCGTTCCGCGTGCCAGTCGCTCGCCTCGCAGCAGCACAAGCGGCATTGGAAGACGTGAAATAATGTCAAGATGACATCTTGACCAAAGGAAGATGTGTTCTTGTAAAAACCGCTTATCGCGTCCTGGCACCAGCTTCCGCTCGTCCTTGATCACCAAGGAAAATCATTACAACAACTCGTACATGGTCAGTGTGCGGGTTGTTTTTCCTTAAATTGGAAATCAAGCCAATTTTCTGCTACTATCTTCTGCATGAACGAAAAATTCCTCAAACCGTATAACTCAGTAGAGACGGAGTCACGCATATACGATATCTGGGAAAAGAGCGGCTATTTCGATCCTGACAAATTGCCGGCGGATCTGCCCGGCCGCGGCAAAAACGGCGAGCCGTTTTCCATCGTCCTGCCACCGCCGAATGTGACGGGCGTCCTTCACATGGGCTCGGCGCTCATGCTCGCCATCGAGGACATCATGGTCCGTTATGCCCGCATGAAGGGCAAGAAAACGCTCTGGATCCCAGGCACTGATCATGCGGCCATCGCTACGCAATCCGTTGTAGAAAAAGACATCCAGAAAAAGGAGGGCAAGTCGCGCCACGACCTTGGTCGCGAGGAGATGCTCCGCCGCATCGATGTGCATGTCAAAACGACGCACGACACCATCGTCACCCAGATGCGCAAGATGGGCGCTTCTATCGACTGGTCGCGCGAGGCCTTTACCCTCGACGAAAAGCGCAATCTCGCCGTCCGCACTGCTTTCAAGAAGATGTACGACGATGGCCTCATCTACCGCGGCTATCGCGTCGTCAATTGGGACCCAAAAGGCCAGACGACCATTTCAGACGATGAGATCGAGTACGAAACACGCAAGGCAAAGCTGTATACCTTTTCATATTCAAAAGACATCCCGATAACCATCTCGACGACGCGTCCGGAGACAAAGCTTGGCGACACGGCGATTGCTGTGCATCCAGACGACGAGCGCTACAAAAAATTCGTCGGCAAGGAATTTGACGCTGTTTTTGCTGGCGAAAAGATCCATTTGAAAGTCATCGCAGATCCGGCGGTCGAAAAGGATTTCGGCACAGGCGCTCTCGGCGTCACACCGGCTCATAGCCAGATCGACTGGGAAATGGGGCAGAAGCACGGCTTGCCGTTGAAGCAGGTCATAAATGAATTCGCTCGTATGACTGTCGGTGCAGAGGGAATAAAGGACAAGAAAGTCACCGAGGCCCGCGAAGCAGTCGTCGCGTGGCTCAAGAGCGAAGGCCTCTTGGAAAAAGAAGAAGACATCGAACATAACATCAGCCTCGCCCAGCGCACTGGCGGCGTCATCGAGCCTCTGCCAAAATTGCAGTGGTTCGTCGCTGTCGACAAGGAATTCAAGCGCGATGGCCGCAATGTCACTTTGAAAAATCTTATGAAAGAAGCAGTAGAAAAGGGAATCAACGGCGGCAAACCGATAGAAATAATTCCTGACAGATTTAGCCGCGTCTACTTTAATTGGATAGACAATCTCAGACCATGGTGCATCTCGCGCCAGATCTGGTATGGGCATAGGATTCCTGTTTGGTACAAAAATATCAATAATGAAAGCGTAGCGATCCCGAGTGATCGAGCGAACCTTGCGAAGCACGACGGTGCGGAGCAGAGAGATTTTTCAGCAGGAAAATCTCGTGTGAGCGAGACACTCGGGTCGCGAAGTTTGGGACAAGATATCTATGTCGGACTTGAAGCGCCAAAAGGCGAGGGCTGGACCCAAGATCCCGACACTCTCGATACATGGTTCTCTTCGGGCCTCTGGACGTTCTCCACGCTCGGTTGGCCAGATGAAAAGGAGTTCAAAGCGCATCGAGAATTTCATCCGACGACCATTCTCGAAACAGGCTCCGATATCCTGTTCTTTTGGGTTGCGCGTATGATCCTGATGAGCACGTACCTTTTGAATGAAGTGCCGTTCAAGACTGTCTACCTGCACGGTCTCGTTCGCGACACTAAAAATCGCAAGATAAGCAAGTCGCTCGGCAACAACATTGACCCTCTCGACATGATCGCGAAATACGGCGCAGACGCAGTGCGTATGTCTCTCATCGTCGGTGTCGGGCCAGGCAATGACAGCAAAATCGACGAGCAAAAGATAAAGGCGTACAAGCTGTTTTCGAACAAGCTGTGGAACGTGGCGCGCTTCGTTCTGTCATCAGCTGATGGTGAAAGAGGGAAGGATCAGCAAAAAGCCAAGCCGATCAAATTTGACCCGCACTTTGAAAGATGGTCGCCGGCTGACCTCGTGCTCAAAAAAGAACTCGACGACCTCATTGCCGAAATCACAAAAGAGATGGATGAATATAAATTCTATCTCGTTTCGGAAAAGCTCTATCATTATGTATGGCATTCTTTTGCCGACAAGATATTGGAGGACAGCAAAAAAGCGCTGGGCGCGACAAGCGCGGAAGATCACAGCGAATCGAGGGTCCAGCTTCTCTTATTGATCCTTGAGACTATGCTCAAAGCATTGCACCCGTTCATGCCGTATATCACCGAAGAGATTTGGAAGGATATGCCGTCAAAAGGGAAGCGACAGCTCCTTATGGTGTCGGAGTGGCCCATGTCAAGATGACATCTTGACACAAAAAAGATCATGAATAGCAACAAAACATCGCTAAAGCCGTTTAAATTCTGGAGATGGGTGACCAATGTCTGGACATTCGTCTTTTTTGTCGCCATCATCTACGATTTCTACACTACGAATGCCCTTGTCGCCAACGACGTTCTTTTGGCGCTTGCGGCCATCTATGCCGCGTCGCTTGGGGTATTCAGCGCCGAAAAAGAGTTCAGGCGCTGGAATAACATGCATGATTCGATGCACCCGGGCGAGCTCTACACTCTCGTATGGACTCTGCTCATAGTCTTTCTTTTTGTCGGCGGGATTTTTATCAACAAGAGCTATCGTCTGCCGGCCGAGGTGAGCGCCTCGTATATCGCCGTCATCAGCATCCTGGCCATCACCCGTGAGTCGAAGAATATCTATAGGCAAAAAAAGAAGAGATAGAAGGGCAAAAATATAAAAAAGGGGATTCGACTGCTGAAACAAAAAACGCCGACAACTGGTCGGCGCTGTTTTTAACACTGTGGATCATTCTCGATCAGGCGGCGGTAAGACCTGCCTGCCGATCTGGATCGTGTTATGATCCGCACGGCGTTTATTTTGTTGGGACTGTACGAACTGCCGCCTTACCCTCCGAAAAGAAACGTGACTATCGGGACCTCGTTCAAGGGCCTCTTTGAGTGCTTTGAAAAACAAGGCTCCAAGGTCAGGGCTTACACATTGATTTCCCATAGTATTCCTTTCCTTTTGTTGTACTGCTAAGTCAATCATACTACCTTTTAAATAAAAAGTCAATCCCGTGCTTTTTTATATAAGCACAAAGGAGGATCCAAGAAAAAGGACCTAACCGAGAAGCGATTCGATCACAGCTTTCACATCCGCTCCGTCTGCTTTGCCCTTGAGATCTTTCATTATGACGCCGGTGAACTGACCGATCTTGGCCTTGTCCAACACTGCGCCGCCGGAGATCTTTGATTGGACGAATTTTTTGATTTCCTCTCTGCCCATCAATTTTGGTAGATATGACTCAAGAATGACTAGCTCTGCCTTTTCCTTGTCAGCCAGATCCGCGCGTCCGCCTTTCTCGAATTGTTCGATAGAATCTTTTCTTTGTTTGACGGCTCGACGGATGACGGCGATCACTTCTTCGTCCAACAGGGAATTTGAACCGGGCTTTTTGAGAAGCTCGCTATTAAAGGCGGCAGATAGTCCGCGCAGGGTCTCGAGCCGTATGGAATCCCTGGCTCTCATGGCGTCCTTGATCTCATTTTTTATTTTTTCATGCATGGCTGTAGTCTACCGCTTTTCACGGGAAAATAAAAGCCTGCTTACGGCAGTAAAAATCTCCTTGAAAATAACTATGAGATGTCTGGTCACATATTGATCGTCTGGCCATACATTGATCGAGCAAGAATATCGGGCAAATGTCGGGCAAGGAGCAGACGCGCGCATGATATGCTACTATATGCTGTATCGATATTTTGCTCACATGACCCTCACTACTCATGCAGTCGTCGGTGCCGCATTGGCTAGCAGTATGCCGGATCATCTTTTGGTTGGATTTGTGCTCGCTTTTGCAAGCCACTTTGTCCTTGATGCCATACCCCATTGGGATTATTCTCTCTCTTCGTATAAAAAGGATGATAGCAACCGTTTGAATGATGCCATGGCTATAAACAAGGATTTTTTCGTAGATTTGCTCAAGATCGGCTGTGATATGTCCTGCGGAATCTTATTGGTTCTATTATTCTTTACTCTGAACGGCCCGCATCTCCTGTGGGCGCCTCTCATCGGTGCTTTTGGGGCGGTTCTTCCCGATGCGCTTCAATTCGTATATTTCAAATGGCGTCACCAGCCAATGGTGTCTCTGCAGAGATTCCATGTTTGGTGTCATTCTGAAAGAGATTTCAATGACAAGCCGCTTGTGGGCGTGCCTTTCCAGGCGGTGCTCATAGCATTGGCGGTCTATGTGTATGCATCGCTTTAAATCTTACCAGACATGCAACGATGATAAATTGTAATGAAAAAAAATGGCGTAGAGCTCTGAAAATCTTGAACGTCATGTTTGTTGCCTTGTGCTACCTCATCGTCCTTATGGCATATGCAGTCATCTTTACCGATGGCACGGATGGGATAAATATATTATTGAAGATCGCTTCTGTTCCCCTCCTGCTGATCCTTGCGTGGATCATTTCCGGCACCCCACGACAGGTCTTTCGCTATCTCTTGAACAGCGAAGAATCCAGGCGGTTTTCTTCAAAGATACGATTGATGGCGGGAGTTTTCATCGCGGCTTTGATCGGCATTCTTGTATCGGTGGTCATATTGCCCATCTACGATCATAACGACTTTACTGTGGATGATATCGCGCCTGCCGGATCCGGACAATTCATGCGTACATTATCTGAGCTTGCCAATGCTTCAATCGGGCAAGGGGACGCCGTGATACCGATCGGAAGCGGCGCTGATTTTCTGCCGATCCTTCTCGACACCCTCAATGCCGCTTCATCGTCGATAGATTTCACTACGTTCCCGTGGGCTGACGGCACCTTCAACGACCAAGTCTTTGCGGCGCTCATTGGAGCGGCACATAGGGGAGTGCAGGTGCGTCTTTTGCTCGATGCTTTCGGCTCTCACAGCCTATCAAAAGTATATATAAAAGATCTGGAAGCAGCCGGCGGAAAAGTGGCTGAGTATCATCCATTTGACTTGATGAATCCTCTGCAGTATGACAGCCGCGATCATATGCGTTCGATGGTCATAGACGGCTCGACAGGCTTTAGCGGCGGGATGGGCATAACCGATGAATGGTTCGGCAATGCTCCCGGCTCGACTTTTGAAGACATGATGTTCGAATTCAAGGGCTCCATGGCCCAAAGCCTCCAAGATTCGTTCGCCCAGATCTGGAATGACACGACAGGAGAAGTCCTTTCTGGACCAGCTTTCTACCCGCCGCTTTCCGTGGCGCAGTCAGGGCATCCTTTCGTCAGCATAACGAGCATACCATCCGGAGACTATGAGCCTGTGCGGGACGCGTTTTTGCTCACATGTCTGTCCGCTCAAAAGAGCCTGTATATATCGGCCTCATATATAATTCCGGATAAAGACCTCCTGCAGATTCTCGAAGAAAAAGCTCGTGATGGAGTGGACGTACGCATCGTTTCTCCTGGAGCTGATACTGTGGCGCCTATCCTGCGCGCTGTGTGGCATTTGGATTATGAGCAGTTGCTCGCTTCTGGCGTCAAAATATATGAATATCAGCCGTCAATGATCCATACGAAATTCATGGTTGCAGACGGTATATGGTCTCTCGTCGGCTCTGCCAATATCGACAATCGGTCAGAAGCCTTGAACGCCGAGAATCTCATTGGTACAAGCGATACGGATCTCGCACAGTCGCTTGACGGCACGTTTATGGGATATATTTCCCGCTCAAAAGAGATCACGCTCAGCGATTGGCAAAAGGAGTACGGATTCTTTTCTCTGCTCTATTCGAAACTACTTTCCATTTTGAACAAGCAATTTTGATTTTTATCAAAAAAAAGCCCCGACCAAACGGAAGGGGCTGTGTAGACCAAGAGGGCTCATCCAGGGCTCGTCTATTCATTCCTGTTCGAGACTCGAATGGTTGGATGCGGGAACGAGGCGATGTTGGCCGAGAATGCCTGCGATACCCCATTCGACTCAAAGCCTCGGAAGAACGAATCTGGCATGTCGGCCCCAGCTCTGAAGAGGCCTTCCGAACCGCCGGCTATGGTATTCCAGACGATGGGATCGTTCAATGAAGGCGTTTGTAATAGGTAGTAGGTAAAGCCCATCTGCCTTTGACCTTCTATCTGCACATACCATTCCCCGAAAGCGTCCCGTACAGGGGTATCGATATACACGAGGCTTGATATTTGATTCGTTGCCCCTGCGACGACGTTCCCGGCACTATCGTACATGGTGAACGAGGCATAGTTCATGAAGTTCATCTCGTCCTTGAAATAGCTCAGGTCCGAAGCGACCGTCGACATGCTTGTGGCATAATAGCTCTCGCGGATGAGACCGATGATCCTATTGATCGGATGATCGGCGGTTGTTTCGCCATTGTGATATGAAGTCACCGTTCCGTCTGTGTTCCATAACTCGCCCCGGAGCGTCGATGAGAATACGAGGGGCGTCCCATCAAATGTATTCGTCGCCAGGTTGCCTGTATAGTAGAGAGTATTTGCGGGTTCGGTTGACCACAGACGGAAGGAGATGCTCGAAGCGAGGAACTGATTCGTATCCTGCCAGTCCACGCCCCAACCGATGCGCGAGCCGTTATTGTTGGTGAAGTTTCCCGTCGGGCTGTTTGTGCTATCCCATAGCTCAAAACCGGCAGGGCCAGATATTATCTGGCATCCTCGGAGGACATGCGGCATATCCAATGCCGTCGGGTCGTTTGCAAGGTTCGTTGATATGTAACCTACCGTTTCGCCTTTATCCATAAAAGACATGGCGTTCTGCAAGCATGCGCTATTGCTTGGCGATCCATCCGCCGTCAGGATGAAGAATTGCGTTTTTATCAGCGGTGATGGCGACAGGGGAGTCGCAGTCGATCGGTCGGCGGCGATACAAAGCGAGCTTGCCACAAAGGCGATGATCGCATTGCTTTTTATTGTTTTCGTCTTCATGTTTCGTTCTATTTATTTTTTTCAATGACCAAGTCATTCAGTCATTTTTCTAAAAGTAAAGCCGTATATAGGCCTGTATCATTACATCAGCGTGTAATGCTTCCACCCCGAAGACGGCTTAGATACACTAACAATGACTATGATGATCAAAAAAACTATACTGTCGCTCGTATTTACTGCGGCCATCTTTGGGTTATCGAGCTTTTTCTTTGTGCCGGCAATGGCACAGGTCGCCGTGACTTCCTCAACCCCTTCTCTTTCGGGATCAAATGACGATGATAACGTGAGTATGATTCCCGCGACGGTTTCTCCTACCATAATCACAGTAGGTTCAAACGATGATGAAGGATCAACAACTTCGTCCACAATAGTCTCTGCGACACCGCCTGCAACAAGCACTAATGCTGATGAAAGCTCGATCATTCCTTCTTTATCTGGTTCCAACGGAAACAATGGAGATCCTGCGATTCCTATAATTCCGACTACGCAAGGCTCAAATGGTGATGAAGGAATCATTGTCCCTGTGACACAAGGTTCGAATGGCGATGAGACGAGCAGTACAACGGTCACGACCGCCACGTCTACACCTACGAGTACGACAACATCTCCGATCGTTGCGAATGACAACGGCGGCGTGAGCTCTTCAGTGTCGAGTAGTGGCTCATTCTATGGTGGAAATTCTTACTCGAGCGGCGGCTCAGTTCCGCTTGTCGCTTTGACGTCTACCTCTAGTGCTCCCGAGGTTCATGTCTTGGCCTGTCCACTCATCTCTTCATATATGCGATTAGGCGTGGACAATGATAACCAACAAGTCGCTTTGTTACAGGCGTTCCTGAAAAATAGCCAAGGCATTGACGTCAATGTTACCGGAGTTTTCGATCAAATGACCGATACTGCTGTTAGGGCTTTTCAACAGAGATATCTTGCCGGCATTATGGGCCCATGGGGTGCAACCCTACCGTCAGGATATGTCTATATCACTACATCAAAACAGATCAACGAATTGGCTTGCGATACGCCTTTTGCTTTAAGCCCGTCTGATATCGCTATAATCAATGCCTATAAGGCAGGGCAGAATCAGAATAATCCGAATATTCAGCTTTTCCCGAGCGCTATAAATGCAAGCACTACAAGCGCGACCACAACACAGCTCGCTCCAGAGGTCGGACAGAGCACGACCACGAATACAGCTAACACTGCCGCTATTTCAAACGCTTCGGCTTTGCAAAGTTTCTGGAGCTTCATCAAGGGCATCTTTTGAACGAAATAAGATTGTTGAATGACGTTAGGACGTTTATGTTTAAATAAACTACCTCGTAGCGAGCTGACGAGGTATTGAAGTGGAAGCTTCGCTACTTCGCGCAACAAGTTGCGGAGTATTTACTCGTTTGATCCGTCTTCGCTCGGACGTCATGTCCGCAAGCGGCCACGCCGCTCCTCGCTAGACGGAATAAAAAAGCCTGGTTGCTTTCGGACAACCAGGTGAGGTGCGTGCACCACGAGACGTCTTCGCGGTAGCACGAGCGGAAGCCACGATCTTCCATTCCATGTAGGCAACTTCCGATTCTCCAGAGGCGCGGTGAGCTGCAATGGGCTCAATCAAAATGCCACAACCCGGCATCCCGCATGGGCAAACTACCCACGCTTTGTGCCAGATCTAGAAGTCTGGATAGTGCATGTTAAAGGAGCTTGATGTACGTCACGCACGTTACGTATTGCATAGCCGAAAGTGCTCCAAGCGATATTGTAACATATTCCATTGGTATATTGTAAAGCCAGCCAAGCAGCCAGCCAAGCTGGCTTGGTTCGCTTTTTATGCCAATTGCTTGACATGATTTTTCAAAGTAGTATCGTAGCTAGAGTGTTCTGAAACAAAGTGGTTCTTTAAATAAAATACATAGTGGAAAGGCATAGCATGAGCGATAATAACAAATCATACGAGTGGAATGGCGAGCAAGCAATCGCGAAGACTGGATTTACTGCAACGTATCTCTCTGTTTCGACCGATGATTGGCAGACGATCCAAGGAACGATCAAGGGAATGAACGGCGAGATATTGAAGACCTTCAAGTGGATCGCACGAAACATCGGCAGAAAGGGAGGGCAAGATCGTTGGATGATAGCGCGTGCGAATGCGGCGAGAGTCTCGACTGGGCGAGTCAGGGAATCAGCGAGCTCGCAGTTTGTCCATGACGAGATCGCCGATCTCCATATCCGATTGTTCATCGCCGAGCAGTTGTGCGGATTTCACAAGAATGGCAACGGCGCTTTGCCGCAGGATACCACAGATGATCAATCGACTAACCAGACCATCAGGGTGGACGTTTCGGAGATCCAACCATTCGATGGTCAGCCGAGGGAAGAGTTCGATAGCGGTGCCAGTATGGCTGAAAGCCTTTATCAGGAAGGCCAGCTTCAGGATATGATCGTCACGCCGCTCGAAGGGGTTCCCGGCAAGAAATGGAGGCTCGTCGACGGCGAACGGCGGTTCCGTGCGGCACAATTGTCAGGGATAAAGCAGGTGTTCGTGAAAGTCCGGTATTTCAAGAACAAAGGCGAACAATACTGGGCGTCATTCGTCGCCAATCTGCAACGGGCCGATCATACGCCGCTTGAATTCTCGAATGCCGTCACAAAGGCATTCGCTATTGGCAAGACCATACAGGAGATCTGTCGAGCGACCGGCAGGAGCGAAGCGCAGGTACGCTTGGCGTTCCAGCTTCAGAAGCTGGCGCCGGCGCTTCGGTTGCTTTTGCGCAGGAATATCCCCGAGAAGCAACAGATGCGTATCGGCGTCGCTCGTGTTTTGTCGAAGATACCGGATCCGGATATTCAAAAGGATATCTGGGAAGAGGCTCGAAAACAGCCCACGCTTGGGTTGGTTCAGTTCAAAGTGATCGAGCTTGCCGCTCCCCATGTCGCCAAGTCTCCCCATCGGGGCAGAAAGGCACAGCCGAGCGACAAGGCGGCACGCATCATGAGGATAGTGAGGACTGCTGAGACTGATATGGTCTTTCTCGAAGCATTGAATGCGGATGAGATCCGAGTCTTTCTCGGCAAGGATCCTGCGACGGCTTGTTCTTCGACCGTGCAATCGGTGAACGGCATCCTCGCTTCCCTTGAAGGCTTCAAGAGGAAACTGCTCAGAGTCAGCCATGAAAATGGACAATCTGCCCAAAAGCCATTATGAGTGGATTACATACACCAGCGCGGACGCCTCGTCATCCGCGCTTTTTTAATCAATAGAATTCCTTACCGCTTGCGGTGAAGTGATTCATTTGTTTTTTGGCCATGAGTATGATCATTTTTTCACTCGAGAAGAAAACCCTCATATGTGCGCACGTCATCTCGTTGACATTGACTTTTATGTCAAAATAATGGAGTATTCTGGCAGACACATGAACAATACAACCCAAAATATTGGAGGAATGAATGAACGAAAATCATGCGGCCGCTCTGCCGATTACCGAGCAACGGGTTGTTGAGCTAGGCTTTAGGCCTGAAGCTCTGCCCGTTTTACAGAATGCGCGATCCATGACCATAGGGCAGGTCCGCCAGCTTTTGCGAACGGAAGTCTTGTCCGATTTCATCGGCCTCGTCGATGCAATCGACAGAGCTGTCAGCTTTCTTGGCTCTCGTGGCATATTGGTTAGGTTGACAAGTGAGGGAAGCATACTGCCGGAAAAACCTCGGCCTGTCGTTCTGAACAAGCATAATGGCGCACATAGTCATGACAATGGCGCTCGCCTGAACGGCGCCGTGAAAAAATCAAAACCCAATGGTGCCATACCATTGGGATGCGCGAGTTTGCGCATCGATGAGGTCGCCAGTTATGTTCGGTCAGTCGATATAAATCCCCTAAGTCAATATTTGCGGGATATTGGCCAGATTCCACGTATTACACCGGAACAGGAGATCGAGTTAGCCGGACGGATCAAAAACGGCGATGAAGCCGCACGTCAACAGATGATCGGCGCGAATCTGCGTCTGGTCGTCACAATCGCACGACGATATCAGAGCTTTGGTCTGCCTCTCCTTGACCTCATCAATGAAGGGAACATCGGTCTTATGAGGGCGATCGATAAATTTGCACCTGGAAGAGGAGCAAAGCTCTCCACGTATGCGACATTCTGGATCCAGCAGACCATAAAGCTTGCCATTGCGAATCAATCGCGAGACATCCGTCTGCCAGTGCACGCGATCGATAAGATCACTCGCATGAATCGTGCGATTGCCAAGCTCCAACAGGAGCTCGAACGTTGGCCGACTGACGAAGAGGTCGCAGAAGAGCTTGGAATCGAGACTGAAAAAGTGGGGCTGATGAAGTTGGCGATCATGAAACCTGCTCAGTTAGATTCCCCAGTCGGAGATGAAAGCGACGGCACGCTTGCTGATTTTATCTTCGATGAAGGGGCGGCTGATCCTTCGGAAAATTCTAGTGCTCGGTCTGATCATGACCGAATGCTCGATTTTGTCTCGAAGTTGCCGTCGCGCGATCGCGAGATAGTGCGTCTAAGGTTTGGTCTTGACGATGGCGGCGATGGCATGACCCTCGAACAAATCAGCAAATCATTCGGCATCACTCGCGAGCGGATACGCCAATTGGAGGCCGCAGTTCTCCACAAGCTCAAGACGCTCATGACTGGCAAGTACCTTCGAGTGCCATCAAAAAGAAAAAAGGGAGCAAGGAAGAATGCTTGTTGAAGTTGAAAGTTTTCCAACACAGACCGTCGCGCGCATGCCCGACGGTCTTTTCCTATAATGAACTATTTGTCGGAGCCCGACCGTAAATGTACCCCCCCCTACGGAGGTATTGACACACATATATATAAATGCTATTATGGAACCAGTAAACCTTGTTTTTTACAATAAACCCTGAAAATTAATGAAAATAATACTTATCGACGACAATTCCAGCCTCCGTAAACCATTAGCCATTTACCTGGTGAGACTGAATCACCAAGTAATTGAAGCGGAGAGTGGCGAACATGCTATTCAGGTCTTTAACACTAACCCTGATGTCGGCGCGATTATCACCGACTTGCAGATGGAAGAAACAGACAGCGGTCTCAAGGTGTTGAGGCATATCAGTTCCGCCTCCTGGACTGTTCGTCTTTGTCTCATGAGCGGCACTCTAACTAATGAGGTAATTCGTGAGGCTGAGTCTCTGGGAGCAGTCGTTCTCGCCAAGCCTTTCGAATTTTCAGACCTTCGTCAGAAATTGGGAGTTTGAGCGGTTCTTGGACAATATCACAGCGGAGTCTACGGATTCCGCTGTTTTTATTTCCGGATCATCTCTAGGTCCGAATGACCTGCTTACATGTCAGGACTCTATAATCAGTTGCTGTTTATGAAGGCGACGGGGAGGACAGAGATATAAAATGAAAAGCCCTCGCACGAATGCAGGGCTGAGTTTCAATATTACTATCGAATAATCATCTTACTCATTTATCCCAGAGTTTTTTGAGATCGGGATGTGCATCGCCGACGTCCGGCGCGCCGGCAAGTGTCCATGTCATGGTGACCTGATTGTCCACAACCTGAACTAATTTTGCCAAGCCGTACCCTTTGGCGAACCACATGTCTTCGCTGAAGCCGGAGTCTAAGATCCCACTTCCATAATCCTTTGAATCTTTGTTAGAATCATGTTTTGCGGCATCTACGACACGCCGGAAATGTAGGCATTGGACACCGGAATATTTCTCCGGACCGATGAAGAGCGTCGAATCATTCTCACCTTCGAGACCCTTGGATATTCCGGGCTTGGTGGTGAAAAAATGGATCCGTATGGAGTATCCCGGTTCTTCGCCGTATAAGCACCACCCTCCGCCTGCTCTCGGTGATCCCGATGTTTCTTCCGGATCGTATAACCCGATCAGATCAGCTTCGTAGCCTTCGGCTCTACTGATAGCCAAAAGAAGACTGGTACCCCGTTCGAATATTTCGAAGTCGTCTCGTTCAATCTTGAGCGCGTAACTTTCCGGATACTGAAGAGGCCCTTGACGATTGGTAGCGTAGGCGACTGAAATCGTCAGCAGAGTACGGCCATCTTTGGGATTCTTGAAAAGAAAGAGGCGTCCCCGCGTCTCTTGTTCTATTCCACGGTTGCCGAGAGGCCATACGGTGATACGATGCGTGAGCGGCGAATTATTCGTAATATCAGGAATCGAAACGTTATAGACCCAGCGTGTACCGACTGCCGTAGGAAAATAATCATCCGGAAGTCCGAGACGACCAGTGATGCTTTCTGTCCTTGGGGCCGACGCTGAGGCGCTTACTTTATTGATACTGTCATTCCGTAACGTCGGAGAGGGGTTCACGTTGGAACCCTGATTTGGGTCATTGTCTTGATCACATCCGCAGAGGATGATTATCATGGTCCCTGTTAAAACGGAGAGTGCAAGTTTCATTTATTATCCTTTCTGTTTGTTGTTTTCGTTGTACTACCGCGACAAATAATACATCATCTATTGCTTTTTAGCAAGTTATATGATTTGGCCTTAAAATAAGGGCTATGGCACCCACACCCCACGTTTTAATATTTTTCTAAGAAGGAAAATCTAACAGAAAGGAAGCGATTAGGGCTTCTTTTTTCGTTTACGATGTTCTTCGAGTATTTCCTTGGGTAATTTGTAGTCTAAACATTTCATGATGCGTCTCTGCAATTTTGCTTCCAATTTTTGAATGTAATAGCGTGTATATCTTGAAATGTCAGATCCTTTAGGAATGTATCTTCTAATCAGTTTGTTTCTGTTCTCCACTAGTGGTTTTTCCCAAGGTGAGTGCTTGTGACAGAAGTAGATTTTGATATGGAATTTCCTCTCGAGCTCTTTGTGGTGGATGAACAAGATATCAT
Source organism: uncultured bacterium (assembly GCA_963848635.1). Lineage (GTDB taxonomy): Bacteria > Patescibacteriota > Minisyncoccia > Phycocordibacterales > PALSA-1337 > JAGWNR01. Next base: position 17,147 of record CAWKEA010000006.1, on the reverse strand, counting down.
TGTCGAGAGTTACTGTTTTTAACTCAGGAAAACGTCTTTTGATTCTTCTGAAACCATTTTCCATCGTCCTGATTGATACAGGACATATCTTCTCAAGGAATGGTGCACGACTCTTTCTGTCAGTTACAACTAGAAGCATACCCAGACCAGTTTTACCTGAAGCAATGAAGTCACCCTCGGTATCACCGATTCTCTTTCTGTCCTTGATATACTTTGGTCTTTTGTCGATCATACGTTTGTTAGTGATTTCAAATTTCAACCTTCTTTTACCTCTTCTTCTGTGGATTTTGTTTCTCTTTGCTTCGATTCTTCTTCCATATGGACTTTTGATGAATTTACGGATCGTTCTGCCTGATACGTATGGAATATCTGCATGAAGCTTTCTAAGCCTTCCAGAGAGCAGTTCTGGTGATTGGTCGTCCATTAGATATTCGGTTACTGTCTTTCGAAGATCTGGGTGTTCTGCAATCGTATTGCCACGAGTACGTTTGTGATGCTTACGAACGTATGTGACGTGTCTTGAGTATTCTGAATCGTACAAACGATCATCTCTTGTCTTCTGATTGATTTCATATGAGATCGCACCTTGTGTTACTCCAATTCTGTCAGCAATCTCACTTTGAGTATATCCCTTTCTGATTAATATATGAATCTCATGACGGTCACAATTTGTGAGTCTTTTTTGTTTCTTTTTTTCATGTGCAAATTATATCAAAATATTCCTCGAGAATTATTAAAACTTAAGTTCTAGTTGCCTATTTTCATATCTCATCAGCTAGCTCAACAGCCTGTACACCCATAGCCAACAAAAGACATTGTGCGACTTTTGTAATGGCTCCGCATGTTGAACGACGTTAGAACCTGTGTTTAACAAGTAAACACAGGTATTTAATTATTCCCGAAATTAATTTTATAGTAATGTGATATGTCACTAGGAGCATTTGTCGTGTCTACGGTTGTGGCATACCACACGCCTGTATTTGAATCATATGATAAATTTCCAAAATATAGGTTGGGATCGTTAAGATTTAGGTTTAGGCTTGGTATATACAAAGCTTTAGCTCCTTCAAGTTTATAACCGCCAGCAAAAGTATCAACTAGAAACCAGTTACCATTATTATCTGTATACAGTCCAGTACAACCGACATTATTCGTTTCTGCATTCACTAACTCAGGATTATCATTATCTACATACCAAACTTTGCATAACCAACCCGGAGATCCCATTGCTTCTTCCATAAGATATATATTACCTTGTGCATCTTCATAAGGAGTAAAAGCAGCTTCTATGTCATTCGACTGCTTAATAATCTTATTCCAAAGCTCATCGCTAATTTGAGCTTCAGGTAATTTTGGTACCTTTATGTCAGCTGGTATACTACTTACTTCTTGGACACTCACATTACTTGTGTAATTTGATCGAGTGATGTTTTTAAACTGGTAATATGAAAATATTAGGATAAAAGGTAGAACGAAAGGCAAAAAGAAGCTAAACACAGCAAACCATCGGTATCTTCTTTTTGAGTGATTTCTTGAATTTTTCCTGACTTAACAAGAAGAACTGTGCCGCATATAAAACAAACAATGAACGCTGATATACAAACTACAATCCCATTAAATATTAGTGTAAAAATTGCTCCTGGATCCATAGATATTATGACTGAATTATATCACGAACAATTTTTATCATCTATGAACAAGTATAGTTGCACTAGATCTCGTTATTTAGGTTCTAACGTCCTGCTTACGTATAAAAAAATACGTAGATAAATCAAGGTTAAAATCGAGTGCTCCGTATGTTGAATGACGTTAGAACCTACGCATAGGGGGTAAAAGCAAGCGTTTCAAGGATTTTCATAGGCTTCGGAGTAGATCACGATTATCAGGCCAAACTCACGCCACAAGCGACCATAGCAAGCAAGAAAGGGATCGCACTTGGGACAAAGTGGGAACGTATTTAAACCTTAAAAATTAATAGTTAAGCTTATTTTTTCGCATAATAATCATCAATAACCTTAGTGGCTAAGGTCTTAAACCTGTCACTTTCAATCGCCACTTCTTCTGGCACTTTACCTGAACTGAGACCAAAATCAGTACTATTCTCTGGGAATTGCATATCTGTTTTATCCGTAGGATTCTTAACTTCTTTTCTTAAACCATTTTTCTGTTTCCATTCGTTGAGTGCTTCTGTTGGATCATTTCCCTCATAATAAACAATTTTTGACGGCATCTTATCGGGATGTTCTTTGAAGTAATTCTCCCAATATTCTTTTGCGGATATGAGGTCTGACTCTGTAAATTTAAAATAGATTCTATTATCGATCAATAATTGTTTTACTTCTTCACCAAGCCGATTTTCTTGTATAGTGCGAGGCAAGGAAACTAGGAAATGATAATCCATGACCGCTTTTTGAAGTTTATGATCGATAAGACCAAATTCACTTGCCAGTCTTTGCTTATATCCATCAACTTTCTTTTGAGCTTCTTTTTCGGCCTGACTTAAGCTGTCGCCATTCATTTTTCCTAAAATAGGAGTAACTTCATCGGATAATTTTAAAAAATCTGGATTCTGGACTAATTCAGTAATCTTTTTCGTATAATCCTCATTGGCCGAGGCTTCTCCTTTATCGTTAATCTCATATCGTGATCCTGTTTTTCTGTCAACTTGAACCGAATTAGGAATAAAGGCGATACCGGCATTTATATTAACTCCTTGTTGTTCTTTCTGATACACCCAAACATCATTATATTTATCGCCCCTTCTACCATCCAAAGAACCTTTAAAATGATATTGTGAGGCAATAAAAGCTGCAGGAAACATGAAAAATATTTCATTTCCAGATTCTGCTCCGTAAAATGCATCTGCGACCTCTTCAGCTGCAAAATGAATTGATTTTCTGTCAGCAAATTTTCCAGCAGTAGCAAGGCGATCGCCAGCAAATTCATCCAGATTTTTCAGCGCTTCCTCCTTGGTATCAATAAGATCAAGTTGGAGAAACTCTGCAATTTTCTTCTCTTTCTCTTGATCTATGACTTCAATTGATAAAGCATTTTGTAATTTTCCATGATCAGTAATATTCTTAAATCCATTCCAATATCTTCCCAAGCCAGCCGAATGTTCCCACATACTGAAATGATCTCTTACTCCTTGTCGAGTAACATGACTAACTGTCTGATTAGGAAAACGCTTAAGAAGAATGGCGTATTCTTCGATTGATAAGGAAGCTAAATTTTCTTCAGTGAAGTATTTTTCGATGTCTTCCTTTGTATAGTCAGCTTCCTGCCATTGTTTAACCTGTTCTGAATAAAATCGCTCGACCATATTTTTAGCATCCTCAAATTCTGATGGAACTCGCATCTCAATTTTTTCATTGCTTGAAGCATGTGGATCAGTTTCTTCGTAGATATTTGCAAGTTCCGCTTTCACTTTACGAAGTTGAAAATAGTTAAGAACCTTACCAACCGCTGTTCCAGATAAACGCTCAATGTCTGCTGAAAGCTCCTTTATTTTTTCAACTTTCTTAATTTTTTCTTCCTCTTCGATACTTTTCTCTTCAAAATGTTGACTGCGTTTTTCTCTGATTGACTGCGCCAATGCGTCACGCTCATTTTGAGCGGTTTCTTTTGAAAAATCCTTCAAGAATACTGGCGGTTTCTCCATATCATAAGTATACCAAATTAATGATTTGATGTGACCCTCAATGACAGAATAAAAAGATAAGTCGTATTGATTCTAGTGTCGTACAGTTTTTATTATATGTGATGCTACACTTAACACAAAAAAATTACCGCGTGTAGAACAGCACACAAAAATTGTGAGCAGGTTTTGTTTTACTACATAACGATATAGATAATCTGTCAAGTCAAGCTCCGCATGTTGAACAAAGTTCGAACCTGTAGCGGGTAATGATTTTCGATGTATAACGGCATTGTGGTTAAGAAAAAGGTCGAATTAAATGCATAATACTGATTCAACAATATATATGAAGCATATAATCAGCATATTCAACGAATCACAGCTTTACGTTGCAAAGGATAAGGATGAGCAGATTGATTCTGAGGATATAAAAGGAGATGAAAATAAGGGGGTTGAAATTGAGCAGCCACGCGAATGAATCTGGCTTTTAAATGAAAGAGGGCCTGCAAGTCTTATCTAGCCGGTTTTCCGTTTTCTAGCCAATAGCTTCGCATTATTCGAATCACGATCGATACATTCTTCTTGAAGCGTTCCGTTGAATCTTTTGATATGTGGATTGTCATTCGGCTTACGTAATGTAATTATCTTTGCTACGACATCTATAATAAGACATGGTTGTCTCAACAACTAATAAACGTCTATCAATCACATTTATGTTAATCACAATAGCAATCATACTCATCGTTCTGTGCCTCTTGGGAGTAATCACTTCATACACCCTTGGTGGTTTTATTTATATTCTTCTCGTAGTAGGAGTCGTCTTGATTATCGTCCGATTATTACAAAGTAAAAAAGTATTATAAAAAAATTGTACGTTAGTTAGGATCAAAAACAGCTATTGGAATAAGATAGAATATAATATCATTAGTATCGTAAGTATCAAATATAAGTATCAAATATAAGTATCAAATAATAGAAAAACCGCCGATGTAATTTTCTCAGCGGTTTCTGTTATGAATTTGAGCTCATAAACTATTATTTTTAATTTTGCAGTTTATTTCTTCTCAAACCTTGAGCATGTATAATGCACAAGCCGATTTTCATTTTCTCACCTAAGATGAGCGTGTTAGTTGTTTGACAGAGGATCTGTACAAACTGACCCAGAATCTTTAGTTTTTACTTCAGAATCGAGTCTCGAATGGTTCACAGCCATGTATTCTCCGATATGACAAATGTTGCCTCGTGAGCGTTCATCTGGATATCCAAAACATTTGGCCTGAATCTTGGCACATCGTTGTTTATACCATTGTGGTGTTATATCCATAATTAGCCGTATTATCAGTATTTATTCTCCCTTTGTTTACTTTCATCACAAGGTTTGTGCGAAATTGGCGAAGATCCGTTCCATTGAAGACTGTAACATTTTAAACACTTTTTAGCGAATTGATGCTTCCGCATGTTGAATGATGTGAGAACCAGTATTTAAGTAAATAAAAAAACCACCCGCATTTCTTTGGGTGGCTTGAGATTGCTTTCACATCACATCGCGTCGATTGCCAGTAATCCCTTTTGGATCTTTGCCTCGATGGCTTCATAGCTATCAGCAGCTGAGGAAGTCGTAAGACTGGAGTCCTGGGCAAGACGCTGTAGGACTGTTACTTTTGGTTGGTCAATAAAATCCTGAGCCGTCGATATTCCTTGCCTAAGGAAATCTTCTGCTACTTCGTAATAAGCGAATATTGGCCACAGGTTCTGATTCAGGAATAATTTTTTCAGAGTCTTTTTCTCAGCGCCGCAAACGCCCCGCGAAAGCCCAAGGGAAAGGCCGCGCTTTTTAAGCTTTGTCCTAATCTCATGAGCAGAAATATCGTCAAGGTTGCGAACGCTCAGAAGATCGCTCCACGTCATGCGAGCAAGTTGACCTATGGTTTTAGCACCACGGTTGAGAACAGAGTTACAAGGGCGACGGGAAAGTCCGAGACTTTCGAGTGGCTCTGCACAAAGCTCGTCTATTTTTTCTGTAGACAGGCCCGGCACACCGTTATCAAGAAGGCGCCCAACGTAATCGCGAATCAAATGGATGCTTTTTTTGAGCTCGTGCACGTCTTCGGTAGGTGCTCTGCCGAGAACGGGTGACAAACTTTTGGTTAACTCCGCCATGAACGACAACACACTGCCGCTCGACGGACCTGTCTGGGTATCGGATGATTTAGGCATATGCCCGGTATCCTTTCTTTGCTTTTGTTTTATGTTTTCAAACAACGATTTATCGGAACAGCCGATGGTGTTGTTCAATATAAAGATACATTATAAAATGTATTCTATCAATCCTAATCTTAGGACGGGGTAAGAACTTGTTTGGGTAAATAAAAACCCAACAGCAGATTATGTTGTTGGGTTGGGTAGTTGTCACTGATCAAGGAACTTTAATCAATCCAGCTGACTGCAGTTCTTGCCTAAGTCTAGTGGCGTTTGCATCGGACATCGGGCAGAGGGGAAGCCGAACTTCAGGATCTATCATCCCCATCATGCCTAAAGCAGTCTTTACAGGCACGGGATTTGTCTCCATAAACATAGCCTTTGTTAGTCGAATGAGTTTGCGGTTAAGTACCGCTGCCACGGGATTCTTTTTCTGTTGAAATGCATCCACGACTGCCTGTGTCTCCTCCGGCACGATATTAGCCAGGACAGAAATGACGCCGACCCCACCGATTGATAGCACGGGCAAAGTCAGTGCATCGTCACCCGAAGTGAGCTGAAACATACCACCAGTGAGCGCCATAATTTCCGTCATCTGTGCAAGGTCGCCCGAGGCCTCCTTAATACCGATGATATTCTTGAGTCGCGCGAGTCTTGCCACGGTCTCAGCTTCAATATTGACACCCGTCCGACTCCTGATCGAATACAAAACGAGTGGTAGATCAACTGACTCAGAAACTGCACGATAGTGTTGATATAGACCTTCCTGACTTGGCCGATTGTAATACGGCGAAATAAGAAGGGCCCCATTTGCGCCATATTTTTTGGCGGCTTTTGTTAAACTAATAGCCTCCGCCGTGCTATTGCTTCCTGTGCCAGCAATAATCGGAATCCTTCCTGCGGACACTCGCACTGCGTGATAAATGATTTTCACATGCTCGCCATGTGACAGTGTTGCAGACTCGCCTGTAGTACCACATACGACGATGCCTTTTGTCCCGCGAGCAATATGGAACTCAATAAGTTTTGCAAGTGCCTCGTAGTCTATTCCTCCGCCAATAAACGGGGTAACGAGTGCAACAATGGAACCAGCTAGTGATATGTTTTTCATGTTTTTAGTTTGCTTTTTTTATTTAGTTTTCAACGAACTATCTCTGTACACACAAAACAAAACACCCCCAGACAGAGGGTGTTTTGCTGATACAAGATGTAAGTAAAAGAAAAGACGCCCTCTGTTAGGAGATGTTTTTCTTTGCCTTATTGATCTGTACACTGTGGTACGTCATGCAGAATATGTTAACAAATATCAGCTTATAGTACAACCATCTAAAGCTACTTGATAAAAAGTACCATGAAAAATAAGCTAGTCTTAATAGGCTATTGGCTTGTGTCTGTATTATCTTGGGTATAAGAATCTGTATTATCCTGTCCCTGACTCTGGGAATCAATATTGCAGTTTCCATATGCATCGCAACTGGAGCCTGAATTATCAGATGAATTTTGTGTGGACTGCTGATCCGTCGTATTTCCCGCGTTTCCAGTCGATGAGTCGCCAGTGCCATACTCACTCTGACAAGTAGCCGCATCTACTCCTTCGTCTAAACAATCCTGTACGTCCTCATTTTGTTGTGCGGTATTCGCCGTACTGTTAGTACCAACGCTTTGTTGAGCTGCTTGGATTTGGCTTTGAAGTGATGTGCATGAAGGCAGTTGTATGGGCTGTCCAGCACTATCGATACAATTATTCTGGTAATTTTGCTGAAGTTGGCTGAGGTTAGCGGCGTTTGTCTGATTTGTTGTATTTTGTGCAGTTTGAATCTGGTTTTGAAGAGACGTGCATGAAGGGAGTTGTATGGGCTGTCCGGCACTATTGATACAATTATTCTGGTAATTTTGTTGAAGTTGGCTGAGGTTGGCGGCGTTTGTCTGATTTGTTGTATTTTGTGCAGTTTGAATCTGGTTTTGAAGAGACGTGCATGAAGGGAGTTGTATGGGCTGTCCGGCACTATTGATACAATTATTCTGGTAATTTTGTTGAAGTTGGCTGAGGTTGGCGGCGTTTGTCTGATTTGTTGTATTTTGTGCAGTTTGAATCTGGTTTTGAAGAGACGTGCATGAAGGGAGTTGTATGGGCTGTCCGGCACTATTGATACAATTATTCTGGTAATTTTGTTGAAGTTGGCTGAGGTTGGCGGCGTTTGTCTGACTAGTCGTATTCCCAGTACTGCCAGAACCCCCGCTACCATTTTGTGATTGACTGCCAGAGACTGATGAACCGAATGGATTGCTCATCGTGCTACCCGATGAATTATTGCTAGAAACAGGTGAACCAAACGTATTACTTATACTATTTGCACTACCAGAGGAATTAGTGCCAGAAAACGATGAACCAGAAGAATTGCCGCTAAGCGTACCAGACGATCCGCCAAATAGATTACCAAAGCTGGTCGGGGCAGAATTGTCAAAATTAAAGGTGTTCGTAATGAGATTAACCAAGCCCCAGAAGCATACGATCACAGCAAAGCCAATGATGCTCCAGAATAGATACATGCCGCGTTCTTTGCTTTCTCTATCCCAAAAGAAATAGCGATAGATATTATAGATGAAAACAATGACAGCAAGACCTATGATGACTTCTACGGCCATATTGAAATAGCCGACCATCGATTGAGATAAGCTAGATAGGGTGGTATTTGTTTGCGCAAACACGATGCCCGGAAAAGTTATAGTTATCCCGCTTATAATGAACCTTGAGGATAAGTTTTTCACCACAGATTTATCATATCAAAATAAATGTTTTATAGATTTATTTATCGGTGGATAAACTTTTATTCGTATACAGGTTCTAACGTCCTATCTACACATAAAAATAACCCCATATTTCCTAGGGCTATTTTCGTCGGCTCCGCGACCAGGGCTCGAACCTGGGACATCCTCGTTAACAGCGAGGCGCTCTACCAACTGAGCTATCGCGGAATATCTCTTCTTCTGAAGAGCCATTAGATACTAACAAATATAGGATAAAATGTGAAGCGGAAGCCGAGCGGAAGCCGAACAGACCAGGCAAGAAATAAAAAAGCGACGATATGATGATATCAGTCGCTTGAAAGAGTCGGCCTGGCTGAAGTTGATGCACGTCTTATACTAGCAACCGAATCCAGACCAACGGGGAGTTGGTCTGGATAGATGTCCGAGATCACCTCCTTTCAGTTCTCAACTTTTATGTTCAGCCAAGCCTTGTTCAAATATCCCGCATTCTATATGCTTGCGCAAGCTTGGTCTGTTGAAAACTTTTTTACTATACGTACGTAGTATAGGAATAGACTTCGCGATAGTGTATAATGGGCTCGGCAATTATCCATCATCAAACTACATATCATCCTATGAATATACGCATAAAGACGACCAACATCAGCTTGACCCCTTCGATCAGCGGATACATAAACAAGAGGCTTGAGTCCGTTGAGGCTTTTTTGGAAAACGATCCCTCGGCTATCTGCGACTTTGAAGTCGGCAAATCGACAATGCACCATAAAAAAGGCGATGTTTTTAGGGCTGAAGCGCATATCGTGGCCGCCAAACGAGATATCTATGCAGGAAGCGAACAAGCCGATCTCTATGCGGCTATCGATGCTGTCCGCGACGAAGTCATCCGTCGGCTTTCCTCTGACAAGGGCAAGAGGATTTCCAGGATCCGAGAGGGAGGAATAACTGTGAAAAACATGATACGAGGCCTTTGGAAGAAGAGCGGCTCGGTTGAATAAGCCGAATGAAACAGCTGATCATCGATGACAACTCCATCATGATAGGGCATTTTCTAAAACAAAAAGTCAATAGCATGCTTTGCATAGCGCTCATATCGCTCATGGCTTTCTGGACTTGTCTGTATTATTTTGTCCAGCAATCGCAGATCATCGGGGACAATCTGGTTTCGAATTCTTGGATGCGATAAAAATAGAGCGCAGGTCTATGGGATGCTTACGCCCTCTCTCGCACCTCGTGCATCATTTTCTTGAAAAGTCATTGTACGACATCTCTTTTCTGCCTTCAGGCGTGACTTTTTCGATGACAAGCTTATTATCCGTCCATGATGCCAAAGTTATCTTGACCCTGATCTCCTTGCTGTTCCTTTCCGCAAAGAAGTATGCCACGGGCCAAGAATGATAGGCCTGTATCTTGAGGAAAGCCGAATACGATCGCTCGATGGGAGCTCCAGTCAAGATGTCATCTATGCCGATCAAACCGTCCTCTTTTGTTATTTTCTTCGTAAAAGTAGCCTTGGAGTGGTCTTGTTCGATCTCTTGTATCTTTCCTTCTATCCAATCCGGCAGGATGTTGGCAAGAAGATCGCCGCCGCTCGTGCCAAGGCTTTCCTCGACTTTCTCATATGTTGGCCATTCATTGAAATAGACGTTTTTTACGGCGACAATCGGCCCGTGATCCATATCCTTGTCCATCCTCATGATCGTGACACCGGTGCTTTTATCGTCGGCGAGCATGGCTGATTGGATCGGTGAAGCGCCACGGTATTTCGGGAGAAGGGAAGGGTGCACGTTCAAAGTCTTTTTTGACCATATCTCCAAGACTTTTTCCGGGATGATCTTTCCGTACGATGCGACGATGCCTAATTCACAGCTAGTTTTCTGTAAATCTGAGACGAAGGAATCATCGAGCTTTGCCGGGCTGATAACGCTTATGCCGTTTTTCTGCCCCCATATTTTTACGGGTGTCGGAGTCAAAATCAAGCCGCGGCCCTGCGGTCTGTCCGGCGTCGTGACTATGATTGTCGGCAAAAATCCTTTTGCCTTGAGAGCCTCGAGAACGTATATCGAGAGCTCTGAACTGCCGAAGAATGTAAAAGGGACCATGTTTTTATTTTCCGATCTCCTGCGGCGGCAGATCGCGGATGTTGCGGGCTTTGTCGATAAAAAGCGCGCCTTCGAGGTGGTCAGTCTCATGCTGAAAGACTTGCGCCAGTATGCCGGAAGCTCCGCGTTCGAAAGGCTTGCCATGCTCGTCGAGTGCGCTTATGGTCGCTTTTTCAGCTCTTTTGACCATTCCATATTTCCATCTGACTGAAAGGCATCCCTCCTCGATGTCTTGCATTTTTTTCGACAGTCTGAGTATTTTGGGGTTGATGAAAACAAGATGATCTCCTGTGGCTTTGAACTTTGGATCTGCTTCTCTCATGACGTTGCACGACACGACGAAGATGCGTAAAGATTGGCCGATTTGGGGCGCGGCTATGGCAATTCCGTCTTTTTGGCTATCCACGGCGGCTTTCATATCGGCTATGATCTTTCCTATCTTTTGCGTGCCAATATCTCCCAGGCTCACTTCCTCAGCTTTTTTAAACAGGATTGGGTCTCCATTTTGAACAATGGATACGTCCTTTGATCTATCGGATGATTTCATGTGAATACTATAAAGAGATACCTGTCAAATTGCAAATGAAAAACCGCAGTTGATCTCACAAGATCTTATGACAGCTGTTGATAACTTATCATGGAGCAATCCCTTTTATGGGGATAATTCGACCTTTTAATAAAGCCATATTCGCTACTTTTTAAGTTGACTAACCTCAGATACATATTGCACTCATTAATTACATGGGCGCAACATGAGAATACAATCAAAACGCAGGGGAATTAAAGGATTTGTCACAGTCTTGAACTACGCGGTAAGGTATCATCATATGATCACCAAACAAGCGCAGGAAAGGTACAAAATATTAATACATTGGGGTAAGTATGGGCTCGATTCAGCCATGGACGCATTCAAGGTTTCCAGACGGACTTTGTTCAATTGGAAGAAGAAATTGGATGAAGGCAATGGCAAAGTCGAAGCCTTGAATCCTGGCAAAAGAACACCTCAAAAGAAGAGAAAAAGAACTTGGGATTTCCGCATACTTGAGGAGCTTCGGAAGTTACGGGTCGATCATCCAAACCTCGGCGCAGAAAAGCTATACCCGTTGCTTCTGGACTTCTGTGATGCTTTTGGAATTGAGAAGTGTCCAAAACCATCAACTATTGAAAGACTAATCACTGACATGGGTGGCCTCCGGACATTCCCGCAGAAAGTGTCACACTTTGGCAAGATCAAGAAAACCAATCGCAAGAAAGTGCTTAGAAAGCCCAAGGACTTGGTGCCAACGTACCCCGGACACGTTTTGGCACTCGATACCATTGAGAAACAGAGAAATGGTCGTAGGATGTACATTTTAACTGCAATCGACATATATTCACGCACTACCTACGCAATCGCTACCAAGTCACATTCTTCAAAGACGTTTGCTCATTTCTTCTACCTGATCATGCAGATGTTTCCGTATGAAATCAAGAATGTACTGACTGACAACGGATCAGAATTCAAGCTACATCTTGACGCCTTACTTACAAAGAACAACATCACTCACTACCACACATATCCGAAGACTCCCAAGATGAATGCTCACTGTGAGAGCTTCAATGGTACCATCCAAGAAGAGTTCGTTGATTACAATGTCAACATACTCTTTGATGACACTACCAAATTTAATGAAAAGTTGAAGGAATATTTGACCTTCTACAACACCAAAAGAGTGCACTGTGCTTTCAAGAACAAATTGGTGCCGCTTGAAGTGCTGACCTCTTCCGAGTATTATGTGAATCAATTATCAGAAAAGTGCAAAGATGGGTGGGGTTATTCATAAGTGTGCATTTTGAACGGGTTTCTGGTATACTAGAAGGGTCAAAAGCCCTATTTTATATTTGGCTTTTTCATTTTTACCCAACAATATGGCCAAAGATACAGAAGAAAAGCAAGAAAAAAAAGCAGCAAAGAAAGACACCTATGGCGCTGATGCGATCCAGGTCCTCGAGGGGCTCGAACCGGTCAGAAAGCGTCCGGGCATGTATATCGGAACGACTGGGCCTGACGGCTTGCATCACCTCATAACTGAGATCTTTGATAACTCACGCGATGAGGCCATGGGTGGCTTTGCCAATGATATCGAGGTCGCTCTTTTGCCGGGCAATCGCGTGCGCGTGGCCGACAATGGCCGCGGCATTCCGGTCGACATCCACAAGCAGACCAAGATCTCGGCTCTCGAGATGGTCATGACGATGCTCCATGCCGGCGGCAAGTTCGGCGGCGAGGATTCCGGCTACAAGGTCTCCGGCGGTCTCCACGGCGTCGGCGCGTCCGTCGTCAATGCTCTTTCAGTCTTTACCCAAGTCCTCGTCCACAAGGACGGCGATATTTATATACAGGAATATGCGCAGGGCAAGAGAAAGGCGGCGGTCAAAAAGATCGGCAAGACAAAAGACCATGGCACGATCGTCATGTTCGAGCCTGACCCGATCATATTCAAGGAAGGCATCGTCTTTGACTTTAGCAAGACAGTCTCGCACATGCGCCAGCAGGCGTACCTCGTTCGAGGACTTCGTATATCGGTTATTGATGCGCGAGGGCTTGCGGCCGACGATTTCAGCGCGATCGGAGAAAAGAACAAAGTCGATCTGTGGATCGGCAAGGACGGACGGCTCGAGATCGACCAGAATATTTTCTATCTGCATGGCCTCGGCCTCAATGCGCCGTCCGATACGTTCTATTTCGAAGGTGGTCTGGCATCGCTCGTCAAATTCAACAACCACCTGTTGAAACCCGTCCATAAGAACATCTTTTATATCGAAAAGAAGGCCGACGGCGTCGAATCCGTCGAGGTCGCTCTCCAATATGTCGACGATGTCTCGTCGCGCGTTCTCGGTTTCGCGAATAATATCTACAATCCGGAAGGCGGCACGCATATCACCGGCTTCAAGACCGCTTTGACGCGCACCTTGAACAATTACGCAAAAAAGAACAATCTGGCCAAAGATGGCGAGGATAATTTCACCGGCGATGACGCGCTCGAAGGCCTCACTGCGGTCGTTTCCGTCAAACTTCGTGAGATCCAATTTGAAGGGCAGACAAAGGCCAAGCTCGGCTCCGTGGAGGCGCAATCAGCGGTTTCGGCGGTTTTTGGAGATGCTTTCTCGATGTATCTCGAAGAAAATCCAGAAGACGCTCGTGCCATCATCTCCAAGATCGTCCTCGCGATGAAAGCCCGAAAGGCAGCCAAGGCCGCCAAGGATTCTGTCCTGCGCAAGGGCGCTCTCGAAGGCATGACTCTGCCGGGCAAGCTTGCAGATTGCCAATCGTCTGATCCTTCTGAATCCGAGATATTCATCGTCGAAGGAGACTCGGCAGGAGGCACGGCAAAGACTGGCCGTGATCGCCGCATCCAAGCGATACTTCCTCTCCGCGGCAAAATCCTGAACATCGAGCGCGCCCGTCTCGACCGTATGCTCGGCTCCGAGCAGATCAAAAACCTTGTCCTTGCATTCGGTACGGCTATCGGCGACACATTCGACATATCAAAGCTCCGTTACCACAAGATCGTGCTCGCGACTGATGCCGATGTCGATGGCGCGCATATCCGCACGCTTATCTTGACCCTGCTCTATCGATATTTCAAACCTCTTCTCGACGGAGGATTCGTCTATATCGCCCAGCCGCCGCTGTACAAGGTCAAGAGAGGCAAGGAGATCCTCTATTTCTATACCGAAGAAGAAAAAGTGAAAGCTCTCGGCAAGGAGACAAATGAGCTCGACCTGATCGAGAACAACAATGATGATGCGCAGAACAAACAGCTTCTCGAGGCGGCAGGCCTTTCAGGCGATGATGCCGAGGTCAAGGGCGAAGGACAAGACGAAACAGCCGAGGAAGGCAAGCAGGGCGGGAAGAGCCAAAAAGTCCACATCCAGCGATACAAAGGTCTTGGAGAGATGAATGCAGACGAGCTTTGGGAAACCACCATGGATCCTGCCCGCCGCATCCTCAAAAGGGTGACGATCGATAACGCTCAGGAAGCAGACAAGGTGTTCGACATGCTCATGGGCACGGATGTCCCGGCTCGCAAATCTTTCATTCAATCCAACGCAAAGCTCGCCCGGCTCGATATCTAGTCGATACATGTCACTCCTCCGGCTTCGCGTTACTATGGTTATTCTCGCTGTCAGGTTCAAGCTGTGACGGAAGGATCTGTGCCCGTAATTGTCTTTTTAAAGCTTGCTTTTTGATAGGGAATAGGGTATAAATGGCTCAACAGAGCACTTTTCTATATGTGTCAAGGGAAACACTTGACTTTTCCATTTAACTAGTATATAATGCTATGGTTACAAATTAATAGTCCGACTCATCGGTTTTTCGGAAATTCGCAAAGAATTCGGCAGAAAATCCGCGATCGGCAAAAAATTATGAAAAATCTAAATAAAATCATTCGCATGGCTTCGGTCGGCGCCGCTCTCGCGGTGGTTTTCACCGTCGGACTCGTTGCTCCGGTCTCTGCACAAGCATATGGAGGCTCAAATTATGGAGGCGGCAACTATAGTCATATTTATAGCACGCCCTCGTACTACATTTCAGGCAACAACAATAACTATGGCTACAGCTACAGCCGTCCGATCGTGATATCGGAACCTCCGCAGATCGTCTATCAGCAACCACAGGTGGTCTATCAACAGCCCCAGGTCATATATCAACAGTCGCAACCTGTCGTCTATCAGCAACAGTCATATAGCCCATTGACTGTGAGCTGTTATGCAAGCTCTCAAACTGTCTCGACTGGCCAAAGCGTGACATGGACGGCATATGTTTCAGGTGGCACTAATTCTTACAACAACTATAACAATTACAACTATAATTCGAGCTCATACAGCTATACGTGGAGCGGAACAAATGGCTCTTCCTATACCAATAGTTCTACTGCATATTCGACGTATTATACCCCCGGCAGTTATTCGGCATCGGTCACTGTCTATGGAAACGGCCAAAGCGTGACGCAATCGTGCGGTTATGTGACTGTCAGCGGTTCCTATGGCTACAATTACAATACGCCGACATACGCATATAACTATCCGACGACATATACCTCTATTGTGCCGAATGAGACTAACAGCGGCAATCTTGTAGCGGCCTGCTTTGCAGATCGCACTACTGCCGCAGTTGGCACTCCTGTCACGTGGGCAGTCGAGGTTACCGGTGCCGCTGGCCAAGGTCAGTATACATATTCTTGGTCTGGCTCTGACGGCCTTGCTGGCACTGGAGCTTCAGCTGTGCAATCATATTCTACGCCTGGTCAAAAGAATGCCACTGTCCTTATCAGCTCTGGCGGACAGACCATCAGCCAGGCATGTGGCGACAGTGTGAATGTGAAAGCATATGTCTCTCCTGCAGAGACAAACTACCAGGGTCCTGCTGTGAACAGCGCTACTTCTTCAAATTCCACAAGCCAAAACTCGCTTTCCGCCGCGGCATTGCTCGGTCTTGCTAATATCCCATGGGGATGGATCGCCATCCTTATCATAATCATCCTCGGCGTCACCGTATTCTATCTTCTCTTCAACCGTCACAAGGTCTAAAGAGAACGGGTGTTAATCTCCAAAAAATGAAAATGTAAGCAAAAGGCCTCAAAAACGGGGCTTTTTGTATGCTTGACAAAGATACTTGTGTATGATATACTTATACGATCAAGACAGATCTTCCTAATCTCACCAAACAAATCCCACCAAAAAAGCCCGACGGATGTGAATTCGCCGGGCTTCTTCTTTTACCACTCTACTTTTTCTCTTTGATCTCTTTTGCCAATCTTTCAACCACTTCTTCTGCTGTAAGCTGTCCAATCTGGCCGGCATCGCGAGATTCGAGAGTGACCTTGCCGACAGCCTGATCTTTTTCTCCTATGATGATGAAGTAGGGCGTCCGGCTTACTTTTGCTTGACGGATCTTCTTGCCAAAGCCATCATTCGATAAGTCGTCTTCGACACGGATGCCTGCGGCAATGAGCTTATCTTTTACCAGAACAGAATCTTTGTGCTGGTTTTCGGTGATCGGGATGATACGCACCTGGACCGGCGCGAGCCAGAGAGGAAACTTGCCACCAGTGTGCTCGATGAGTATGGACATGAAGCGCTCGATGGAACCCATAATGGCGGCATGGATCATGACGATCCTTTCTTTTTCTCCTTTTTCATTCGTGCACGAGAGGTCGAACCGTTCGGGCATATTCATATCGAGCTGGATCGTCGCCACTTGCCATTCTCGGCCAAGGGAGTCGTTGGCTATGAAGTCTATCTTTGGTCCGTAGAATGCGGCCTCGCCGAGAGCCTCAAAAAAGTCCGCTTTTTTTTCCGTAGCGATGGTACGCAGGACCGATTCTGCATGCTTCCATGAATCAACGCCACCAAGATATTTATCGGGATGTTTTGAGTCATGAAGCGACAGGCGGATC
>CAWKEA010000005.1:0-515952 GCA_963848635.1 uncultured bacterium | reverse complement strand
CCGGTCGTGGGATGTTAAACTCAATTTCTGAGGTGAGAAAACGATGCAACTATTTGCATTTCCTCGTTTTTCTATTTAAGTAACCACCAGTATTTTGGAAATAGATTTGTGATTATTATTATCGCTATGGGATTAATACTTATAATCAGAGCTTGGTTTCTTCTTATTCCGTTTGGCGAGCACCAAATACACACATAAAACAAAGTATACAGGATCTACCCGACTGTACTCAATTGAATTGTATTAGTGTTTGGGAAAATACAGGCAAAAGGAGTCATTTAATTCACAGAAGGCATCCGCACTCGCATACAAACCCGAAATTACTCCCACACCGAAAGATATGACTATTCCTATTACACTTAGAATGCGCGTAATTAAATAATTTTTCTTTTGTGGATTTTCCATGTCGAGATTATACCAAGTTCGAACTGAAAAAATCTTTACCCTTGTGGATAAAAGTGACGAAATCTGACGATGGGTGCTTGCTCGGTACTGACCTTTGCATAGCGAGACCCCGCAAGGGTTCTTGATAGATTTTTGATGATCCAAAAAGAAGCTACTCGGTCTACTCTCGCTTCGGCATGAGAGCGTTTTGTACCACCCTGTATGCTTTAGGACGATCTGCGTTCCTTCAAGCACCACAAGCATATTTTAGGATCGAGTTTTTTATGAAGCTTCGCGGTCGCGGTGTAATCATGGCACATCGGTCTTGAAACAAAAGGTTACAAAAGTTACACAGGAACGGCCTATCAGAAATGTGCACTTAATTTTCATATCGGCTCTCTGTTACTAGTAAAGTTACAAAGGTTACATGTTCCATGATCGTAATGGTATACCCTGTTGCATGAGTCGCTATTTTTTCAAAATTTTATCTTTATCTTTCGATGTATTTTTGATATAATGAACAAGTAATTCAATGGTCTCCAACACATCATTAAGATCAATATCTGTATCACTACTTGCAACACAAATTTTGCTCGTTGTGTACTTGACTTCAACATCACCAGTATGTAAAATATTTCCTATAGGAAATATTTTACATACTGGTGATAATCGATAATCATTAAACAGCCCATTTTGGGCTTTTTTTATTTCACCAGATTCGATTTCTGCTCAAACAGAGTCCTCTCAATAATCTGTCAAGCACAATTCCCCAGTTTATACGGCTAATTTGCTTGATTTTTTAAGATATGTGGATAACTAGAGCATTTATCGTTTATAATACAAATAGAAGTTCTTTAGAGGAGCATTAAGTGGCTTTAGAGGAGCATTAAGTGGAAAGACAAAAAAAATCGTAGCCTCGCTATCGGGTCAAAGATAGCTGATTAATTTTGGTCGTATTTATTAGTTAACGCACCCTCCGGGGAATCAGCAGATCAATTACCGCGAAAAGCGAGGCTTTTGCTTTGCATAAGCGGTAGGTTACGAGAATTATAAATATTAATAACTAAGTAAAAACTTAACCACTAAAATGCAAAAATTAAAACCAACGCAGTCAGCACTCATAGAAAAGCTATCAGTCGTCTACGTTCCCCTCTCATCTCTAAGGCACCCAGAGAAAAACCCACGTAAATGGACAAAAGAAGCGACCGAGCAATTGAAAGAAAGCATATTGAAATATGGAGTTGTAGACCCTTTGATCGTAAACAATGCTCCCGGCCGCGAGGGCATCATATTGGGCGGCAATTTTCGAGCAGAAGTATTGAAGGAAATGGGAGTCGAGTCCGTACCTGTTGTCTACATCACAATAGCCGATCCAGACAAAGAGATGGAACTTATTATACGTTTGAACAAAAATACTGGTGAGTTTGATCTGAAATTACTGGCCGAATTCGATGAAACTATTTTGGCGGAAATAGGGTTCAACTCGGAAGACATCGATGACATATTCGGCATCGACGAGACGCCCGAGATGTTCGATCTTGAAAAGGAATTACAAAAACTGAATATCAACAAGATAGAAATACAAAAAGGTGACGCCTTCGATCTCGACGGTTCGAAATTATATATCGGCGACAGCACCATAGATACCGACATGCAAAAACTCATGAATGGAGAGAAGGCAGACATGTGTTTTACAGACCCACCATATATTTTAGACTACCTCAAAGGCAAGACCAAAAACAAGGATGGTGTCACCACTGGCTTCGGAGCCAAGAAGAACCGCCGATACCTTGAAACGGACGTATTGCCGCCGGACTTTACTGAGAAATGGATGGCAAATGTCCGTGCGGCCGCCAAGGACGATTTCTCGATCATTTGCTACGAAAATTGGAAAAATATACCTGTTATATGGCAGGAGATGGAAAAACACTGGAAGGTTAGAAATATGATTGTGTGGCATTTGCCCAACCGTGTCCAAGGTTTCTCTGCCAAGTACAAATTCTTCAATAAACATGACATCGCGATGGTCGGCACTTCGGAAAATCATTCCGGTCTGAATATGGAGCCGGAAGAAGAACTCCTGCAGAACGAGTATGAAACCGCATTGTACGCTTCAAGCGGAAAGCCTCATTGGGAAGGATACGAGAAAGGCAAGAAGTACGCTCCGACAGATTTCATCGAACATATAGCCGCCGATGAGAAGTCGTCGGGTCAAGGAATAATCTTCGGAACGAAACCGTTGGAGATATTGATCCCTTACGTCAAGGTGCTGACAAAAAGAGACGGTCTCATTCTTGAACCTTTTGGTGGCAGCGGATCAACGCTTATAGCCGCCACAAAAATGAAGCGCCGTTGCTTCATCATGGAAAAGTCTCCGGTCTACGCCACGGTCATACTACGAAGATGGTCTATGTTGACGGGATTAACACCCAAAAAACTATCATGAGGAAATCAAGTCTCAAAGGCAAGTTTGTGGAAAAGCTCCGCACTACGCCGATCATCAGCGTTGCCTGTAGTCAGTTGGGTATAAGCAGAACATCGTACTATCGATGGATGAACAAAGATGAAAAGTTCAGAACCAAAGTCGAAGAGGCACTGGCCGAAGGTACCGAACTCATCAACGATCTTGCCGAAAATCAATTGATCGCGGGAATAAAGGACAAAAATATAGGTGCCATCACCTGGTGGCTCCGACATAGAAATCCAAAATACGGCAACATAGTCGAGTTGCATGGGAAAATAAAGCACGCTCTCGCAAAGTTGAGTCCGGAGGACGACAAGCTTCTTGAAGAAGCTCTTCTTCGAGCCGATAAAGTCGAGAGTGACCGAAGTGAAGAATGATAGAGTACAAAAAACCATTGACAACATACGTCACGACCAGACATTCAGAAAGGCCATAACTTTCAAAAGCTTTTATTGGTTTTTTCACACGTATTTCTACAAAGGAAATCAATATCCACCGGCCGAGTTTCAGAAGAGGATGATAAAGATAGCTTCCGACCTGAAATACAAGATAGTCCTTGTTATGGCCTTCAGAGGATCGGCCAAGTCGACCATACATTCCGTGGCGTTGCCAATCTGGGCTGTGCTCGGAGTCTGGCAATTGAAATATGTTCTCATTGTCGCCAGTACCTATGAAAGAGCCAAAGAGCATCTGAGCAACATAAAAGCCATGCTCGAAAGTTGCGGATTATTGATTCAGGATTACGGACCATTCAGAGAAGGCTCCGGCGAATGGAGCGGAGAAGGTATCATCCTGCCTAATGGAGCCAAGATAGGCATCGCTTCGGTCAATCAAGGGGTCCGTGGCACGAACTATAACCAACAGAGACCCGAACTGGTAGTAGCGGACGACGTGGAAAATATCGACACGGTCGCCAGCCAAGAACAACGAGATAATCTTTTCAATTGGGTCGAGCGAGAACTCTTCCCCGTAAAAGACAACAATACTCGCTTTATCTTCGTCGGTGGCAGGATACACCACGACTCTCTCATGGTGAGATTGGAAAACAAGATCACATCGGCCAATATGCCGGACGGTATCGTACAGTGCTATCCAATATACAAACCGGACGGAACGCCAATGTGGCCTGGCAAGTATCCAACAAGAGAAGCGGTTGAAAAAGAACTATCGGTGATGTCCGAATTAAATAGACTCATAGAGTATGAGCTCGTCGTCATACCTGACGATTACCAGATTATAAAGGAATCAGACATCAAACGATTCGATCCGGAGATACTCAAGCGCGAAAAGCCGGAGTATCTGTTCGTCTCCATCGATCCCGCTTCAAGCGATAACGCCAAATCCCACGAGAGCGGCATCGTCGTTGCTGGCGTGTTCGCTCTTCCGAACAAGAAAAAGATACTGCGCATCATGGAAGCATACGGAGTGAAGTTGGACATACGTCCTCTTGTTGACCACATAGCCGCAAGGGTACGCGAATTAAGCACTATGTACGAAAACATGCCCGTAACGGCATATGTAGAAGACGTGAGCTTCCAAAAAGGGCTCGTTGACATGCTCAAAGATAGGCACATCTTGGCCGAGGGGGAAAAGACCGAGGGTAAGAGCAAGTTGGAACGGCTTGAGATTGCATCGCCGTACATAAAGTGCGAACAAGTGGAGGTCAAGGACGACTCGTCCATGAACAAGCTTCTTTCTCAAATACTGTATCCGAGAGAAAAGAGGCCGGATGATATCATGGACGCCTGCACGCAAGCGATCAAGATTGGAATGAAAAAAATAATTGTTTCAGATCCATCTGAAAAATGGAAAGAGGTTTATGAGGATCAAGCCGCCAAACAAAATGGTCCACCCAAGCCTTGGAAACCAAAGTGCTTGGCTGATTGGGTCAATATGGCGCGAGTCCAAGGCGGAGTATAACCTCCCTATCGCTCTGTTATTTCTTCCCAATCTCTTTTCTAACTTTTTCCAAAATGCCGACCATGGCTTCGGTGTCGCGTTTGCAATACGCAAGCATATTTTCGGCTAGCCTCAGTCTCTCATCTTTCGGTGTTTTGTCGCTCGTCATAGTCAGCCAACTGGCAGAGGCCTCTCCTCCTTCCTGAATAGCAAGGTCGCTATAGGCAAGTTCCGGACAAAGAACAGGCAGTACTTTCTTTAAGGAAGCACTTCCGCCAAATTCGCTGTGTAAATAGAGATGATTCTTAAATTTGAACAACAACATAAGGTCAAACATGCGATCATTGATTGAATTTAACATATCAGCGTATTGCGGATATAACAGAGCCATTTCGCGATTCCGACTGGACTCAAATGAGGCAAACCATACGATAACGGTTCCTTTCGTGCCGATGTCTTTTTTCAATTGCAGAAGTAATGCCGGCACGGGGTCTTCATAAGAACGAGCCAAAAATTCAAGATGCTCTATATCTGCCGATTCACTTTCTTGGATATGTAGGTAATATTGAAACGGGATCTGCTGATACGGCCGATACCCGTCAAATGGCGGAATTGCATGGCCGTATGTTTCGTAATCAAAGAAGTATAGAGGATACTTGAGTTTCCGCAGTTCTTGTTTAATCGCAGGCGCGTCTGATTTTTTCAAATGGCACCTCCGGCACAAAGCCGATGGAATCAATCAAATCTTCGGGAACTCTTTTTATGTCCAAAACTTTTCGTAATAGCAGACTCCGAAGCAATTTCTCCGGCAAGTCATTGAGTTTGTCATAGACTTCGGGATATCCGTCGATATAGTATTTGATATAATCGCATCTTTTTGGATTGGAACATTTTTCAATCAAGTGGACATCCGGTGCCGCATCTGTGTCTCAAAACTTCCAGAGCTTCTGTTATGTCTTCCAACACCTTCGGCATTTTTTCAATAACTGCCTCAGTAATATCTTCCGAAACAAAAATCTTTTGAGGCTCAATCGGGCCATGTCTGACATATTTGTTATTGATATGAACAAGAAAAGTTTTGCCGATTTTGATTCCAGCTTTTTCAAAACAGTTTCGTTGGAAAGCGACATCCATGACATTTTCCGGCTTGACCTGGGTTCCCATCTTTACCTCATGTATATCCCAGTCTCCATTTTCTCGGTCAAACGTGAGAATGTCGGCACGGCAAGACAAATCATCATCGGTAACAACAGTGGGTTGAAATATCACGGATGGATTTTTAGCCATAATCCGCTTTGTGTTTTGCCAGCCCTCGCGGTTAAATCCCTCTGCTTCAACTCCCTCGGGAAAAGTTGCTTGGCAAGCTCGTCAACTTCTCTTCCTGTTGCAAAAATACGCTCCAGGTCTGGCGTATTTTTCGGAATGAGTTCCGGCTGATGTTTCAAAAGCCAGAGATAGATCGGGCACTCAACATATTTCATGTAATCTGATTTTGTAAGCATTTTTTCTGTCGGATTAATTTTCGTCTGATATTATATCATTTGGATATCAAGTTTTTCACAACCTAAATAAAGTCATCCGCTTTAATGAAGTATCTATTTTGTGAGGGTGTGATTCTTCATTAGGTCTTCTTTATCATCATAGATCATCCAAGTAAAAGTATGTGCATCTAATAAAGAAACATTTCTAATGCCTCTGCTTTTTAATAGTTCTTGAACTTGCCTTATTAAATCATTATATCTGTGGTAATTTTTCCATGAACACCTACCATTTGTCTTGAAGCCCTTGACCCCCAACTTTTTAAAAGAGACATCGAAACGATTGGGGTTAATGGGCACATAAAGCTCTTTATTTTTTATAAAGAACAAATACCCTATCAATGGATAGTCTTTACCGAAATACTGGACGAAATCAGCAACAGAATCCTCATCAGATTTTTGATCTAGATAAAAATCAAATAAAATCTCTTCATATTTCTTTATCTCGTCTTTCTTCGCTTTTTTCTCGAATTTATCAGCTAGTCTCCAGTCGAGAAGGTTGTTGAATGTCTTATCAAGTCTAATCGCCGAGACAACATGTTTAAATATATTACCGGTACCAACGTCTTCTTTTTTCCAGTCAGCAAGTGAAAGAGCGGCACGTGCTTTTTCATAAACTTCCGCCTTGTATCCTTCTGTCCCGTTAAGATAACTGTTTTCAGAGAAAGAAAAGAATGGCTCTTTGCTTCTTGTCTCTATATAAAGTTTAAATTGATCAAAACGTTCATCAAAAGATCCTTTATCAATAGATGTTGTCTCGTCCCCATCAAATATAGCGCTGGCTTGCTTGCGGTCTAAATCCTTTCGCCTGCTATTTGCAGTCCTCAAAGATTTACTATCGACAAGTTTTTTATATTCGGCATTTATTTCTTCAGTTGTATCTGGTAAAAGATTCGTCATATTATTTATTTGTAAGCTTTCTGATTATTTCAATGAACTCATTTGCTCTGGGAGCCCATTCATCAGCCGTTACACTTGGTCTCCTAATAAATCCCTCTTGAGCTATTTTTTCAGGGATCTTAAAACCGGCTTTTTGTAGAAGCTCCATATAGATTTTGCAGAATTCCTTATCCCCGATCCAATCGAAATTAAAACTAAGACAGCCATTGGTACCAAGTGAATATATTGATCTGGGAGATATCTTGAACCAGATCGGGTTGAATGATCCGTACAACGCGCCAGTGCCAAGATGTACATCATCCGCGATATTTTTGGAGAATTCGTATATCTTTTGGAATGCTATTAATTCTTGGGAAGAGAATTTATTTTTGGCCTCTTCAAATAGAGTTTCTTCGGTCCATTTCTCTTTTCTTCGTTTTGAGGCAGTTTTGGTTTGAGCTCTGTAGTCAGCTTTGTCTGGTTCTATCAAAAATACTCTGGCCAGAAATTCTTCTTTATCGTTTTGAAAATATTGGAATGTAACAGCATTTATACCTACACCGTAAGTATCGGAAAGATATTCAATTATTCTTTCCGAACTGTCATCCGTTTCAGAAGCCACGACTAACATTTTATGATTTTCATTTAAAATATCCGGAATTTCTTGATTAAATTTCTCCTTAAAAGTTTTATCAAGAGGCCCCTTATTTTTCAGATACTCATTCGCAATATCATTTATCCTTTCGTTTGATAAATTTTTAACCCATGAGGCGTAATCAAGCAACTGAGCGGTTATTTCTCGTGGTGTTTTATCTCGTTTTAACTCAATAATTACAATATCGCCATTGTGATCAAGACATAAAAGATCTATGAAACCGCCGAACTCGGTTGCCACTTGCCTGCCAATAATCAATAAATCGTTAGATATTGTTGAAATATCTTTTTCAATCCAAGTCTCTATTCTTTTTTCCATATTTAATTTGGATTCGTCAATTGGTTGCAGACTGTCCTTTTCGGCAATTTTCCAAATTTTAATTTTTTGAGACATATTTTAAGTGTATTAATTGGTAATTCCCAATAGTGAAAAAGCAAAAATCCCACCACCAGGTTGACCCGAAGGTCATATATCAGTTTCCCGATATAGCGCGAACAGCGATCCCTGATGATGGGGTTTTTGCGCTGTTCGCGACTTATTTCACCATGCCCCGTGAAGGGGTTTAGGCTACTTTGTATATTAAATTGTCATCGACCATAGTACCATGAAAAAAAGTACTCGTCCTGTACCCTAGCTTAGATACTCGACTTTGCGAACTCGAGTTACCAACAGCTTACCAACTACGACTTTTTGACTCTCGTGGGAGGTTATATCATCCTTGTAGGCACACTCTAAACTTCCGAGCATAAGCTCGGGGAGTTTCAGCGGGGCGGGCGGAAGGAAGGATGGAAAAAATACTAGAAAAATGCTAAAATCCAATTGTTATGAAATTAAAGATAATAGAAGTACGACAGTCTTACAATAACGGTACATTACGTGATGGCGTTGTTGTTGGATCCATGAAACAGACGATTATATTCAGATTTTGAAGGATCTAGAAGTACGCGTTAAATAGCGACAGGACTTTGATGGGACACCCCGCACAAAACCACGATCGTTATTTCAAGCCGTAAATTTTGGTGTGCAATACTTGGTATTGATATATACTATATCCATGAAAATCACATGGTTCGGACAAGCATGTTTTCTCATAGAAACCGACGAGGTCGCCGTTGTCACTGATCCGTTTGATCCAAAGATCGGTCTTACTCTACCAAAGGATCTAAAGGCGAATATAGTCACCGTATCTCACCAGCACATGGATCATAACAATGTCTCGGCCGTCGGCGGTAATCCATCGGTTATATCAAAAAGCGGAACTACTACAGTAAAAAACATTACATTCATCGGAATCGATACTTTTCATGATAACGAGGGCGGTAGCAAGCGTGGATCAAATATCATTTTCAAATTCACTCTTGATGGCATGACTATTGCTCATTTGGGCGACCTTGGCCATATATTGACTGATATGCAAGCTCTGGAATTGAGAGGTGTTGATATCATCATGATCCCTGTCGGCGGCGGACCTACCATAAATGTAGAAATAGCCACCAAGATTGTTGATAAGATACAGCCGAAGATTGTTATCCCCATGCACTATGGAGTCAAAGGGCTTGGATTTCCTCTTGATCCAGTCGAATTATTTACAGAAAAGATGGCATTGCCAGTAAAGAAAATCGATGTATTGGATATAGCTGAAAGTCTCTTACCGCCCAAGCCGGAAGTGGTGGTTTTGGATCTGACAACGACCAATTAAAAAAACAGCCGCTTACCTCGGCTGTTTCTAGGATATTCTGTTGTATAGAGTCCTATTCACGACGAAGCGCGCGACGAACTCCATCCAATGAATCGGTATTGAAGGCTTCCTTCAGGCTTCCGAGATGCATATTGCCGTTGATCCTATCGAATTCAGGATAATCCTGCTTCATCCATAGTTTAAATTATTTCAACTTCATCTTACCTGATTTGATACCTTTAACAATAAGCTTCGTGCACCTGTTAAAAGTACGCATTGCTTCTCCTTTAAGTGGAGTGTCTTGAATGCTTAGAAGTGTCTTACGCACTGATTGACTGAGACCAACAATATCATCCATAGTTTTTATTTCTACATTAGGCTCGTTTCTCAAAAGGAACCATTCTTTATCTGTGGTTTTGCTATTATCAAGCATTTCTAAATCCTCGCGCGTCATCTTGGGGAATAGATAATAGAATTTTTTATCATAAAAATAATATTTTGTTAGAAACATTTCACCAACGGCAATGTGGCCAGCACGTTGCGACCCATCTGTGAAATTCCTTCTCATTCGCCCAGCAAATTTAATGACATAATCATCTTTAATAATTGTTGACCGTTGCTCAGCAAATTTTTCCCAATCTCCGTTATATGCAATGTTAAATTTATCTATAAAAAATTTATGCATTTTTTCTAGGTATGTATCAACATAAACAGAAAACGCTACATAATCGTGATAGCATTCTAATAAATCTTTAACGACTAAAAGATCATCTGTTACTAAGTATTTTCCTTTCTCAACTTTAGATGCAAAATAAGCCATGCCGAAAAGATCTGGCTGTATTTTCTGTGTACCTTTCTTCAAATAGTAAACACCGACGATGCCATTTTTTACTCCACCGAGTGCATGATGAAATCTTTGATATAGGGCATTGCCAGCCGAGTTTCTGCTTAAGGCGTCAGTGCCTTCAAGTGCGATCACTGGCCTTTTGTTTATTTCTTTGCCATTCAACCCATCCACCCATTTCTCATCCACATACCAAGCGGCGTCACATGAGCCGTAAGAAACACCCTCAAATCCAAAAGTAAGACCTCCTTCCGAAAAAGGCTTCTGATCTTCATTACTACTTTGAGGAAATATGCGAAGCTTAATCCCTTTGGTTTCGTATCCAAGGGTGTCGATAATTTCTCTTTTTATAATTTCATCGCTTGAGTATGCCATATTATAGGGATTTAATTTTTTCTAATATTTCCTCCGTCTCCAACCCGAGGACGAAACTGACGAGGTCCGACTCTTTATTGATCTCTTCGCCCTTAACGTCGAGATGGAATTGCTTGAGCTCGTCATTGGTGAAATTTGAAATCAGGTAAAACTTTATGTAGTTTCCGAGCCAAGCGGTATACTCATCCCGGGACAAAGGATTCTTCGGAATATATTTGGCTTCAGGGAATGTGATTTTGATCTTGTTATCAGTATCAAGAGTGATCAGGCCAAAATAATCTTTGGATGGTTTGGCTTTGGCTGGACAGATTTCAAACCCCTGATCGAATAAGCCGGTATTGAGATATTTTTCCAATTGTTTGGTCATTACTACGGTCCCGGTCTTTGCTTCGCCCACGATGAAATCGTGTGTGACGTGGCCGTGATCAGTCATTGCCTGTCCTTTAAAATTCCGGATGAGCGCCAATTCAATCATGTGGAAACCCTCACTTGGTAAATAACCGTAGTTGCTTATTTGGGCTATGATTTCGCTGAGACCGTAACCGGCAAAGTCCGGCGATCCGATTGCGTGAGCAAGTGGTATCTGATTCTCGACAATAAAGCCAAGATGCCTAAAATACTCGCCAGCCAAATATTCCATGAATGGTTCCATCCCATTTCCTTGCTTGCTGGTCTCAATTCTTTGGATGATGTAATTCTCCCGATTTTTGAGAGTGTTGAACTTTACCTTGAGCATTTCGTTCAATTTTTCTTCCGACTCGAATTCCATCGGGACAACAAACTTGTCTCCCCCAAACAAATACTGCTTCGCTCGGGACAGAATGTATGGGGTATTTTTCAGAACACCGTTATCAAAAATTCCGGAAACAAATTTGTAGTTGAATGCATTATAAAACAGTTTCATCAAGCCCTTGGGAGTAAAAGGATAGATCGGATTTTCAAGATATCCGGCACCAGTAACACTGCTATAAATAAAAGCTTCTTTGGCCGGCATTTTAACAGCCTTTCCCAATTCCGTATCAACAATTTCAAAACTGAAATTGGCTTTAAATATTTTGAAAAAATCTTCTTTATATATTTCCATAAAATTAAATATGCTGAAGTTCAAACAATGCTGGTTGAACGAACTCAATTTGTTGCTTTTTCTTGACCTGCGGGACGTCATGAAAAAGATTCGTTATATGTTCGAGACTGAGTCTTTCATGCTCAGAGATTTGAAACTCATCAAAAATCTTACTAATAACAACACCCACGAACAGATCATAAGCCTTATTTAAACTGAAAAGTTTTTCGTTGTTTTCGCCTAGGCATCTTACTATTTCGTCCGCAATTTCCTTTGGGCATATTATTTTTTTATTTGTCGCTTTTACTTTCTTTTGAGAATTTATGAAAGTCACATAAAAATCAGACTTAGGAGAAAACTTGGCCCAGTTTTTGTTGTAAGGACTGCCAAAAGTGTCATAGGAAGAAATGTCGACCAATCCCATTCCATGATCCCTTATTAATTCAGCGAGGCTTATCCAAATTTTCAAATCTTTATTGTGGAAAGCCAGCGTGAAGTAAGCGTCTTTTTTCAAAACTCTCTTTGCTTCACCAACAAAGGCAGTGAGCTGATTGTAATACTCATTGACTCCTTTGTTTTGAACCGGATTTATAATAACCTCGTTCTCGATCTCAAACTCTTTCTCCAACCAGCAATTCCAGATGTATGAAAGCTCTGAGTATTGGATTGTATCTCCATAGGGGGGGTCGGTTATTAAATAGTCCACACTCGACGGCTTTATTTCCGACATCTTCAGGGAAGACTTGTTATAAATTTTATACACCGGTTTGAAAACTTTGTTTCGTAAAGCCTTTTCCGAGATAACCTGCTTTGCCATTTTTACGTTCTCAACACGATCGACAAACCTCCACCAAACATTTTCCTCTATAAAATCATCGGGAATCCAGAAATTATTAACGCCGAGAGGACGAACATTCTCCGCCTTCAATTTACTCACATGCAATAGAGTGTTTGTGAAAGCGAGCATAAATAAATCCCTGTTCTTTAGAGATAATTCGTTGATTGTCGTATGAAGCAACGCCAAGGCAAGGATGTTCCTGTTCGTGAACATGTCCGACACTCGCTTCACCCCTTTATAAGAAAAACGATCTTTATAGAATTTCTCCGGAAAATCTTTGTCTGGGTATTTCAAGTTCTTTGGAAACTTTACGGTCGGTTCTAACTCGTTTTTTGTGAGACTAACTTTTTGCTTGTTCCGGAAATTATCATCAGCAATCACGGCGTTGTAGTCCTTGCTGTTTTTCTTACCAAGAATGGCGTAGAGAATGTATTTATCTTTGATCGCATAGAGAGGCATTATCTTCTCTCGGACAGCATGTTCAATCGCTG
The DNA here is from genome assembly GCA_963848635.1 of uncultured bacterium. Taxonomy (GTDB): domain Bacteria; phylum Patescibacteriota; class Minisyncoccia; order Phycocordibacterales; family PALSA-1337; genus JAGWNR01. The sequence continues at coordinate 502,844 of CAWKEA010000005.1, read as the reverse complement.
AAAAATCCTCCTCAAAAGAGGTCTTGTTATAACCGATTTGTAAGGAATTTTTTGCAAGAAAGACTGCAAAAGGATTTAGATCATAGCCGATGAAGTTTCTATTGGCCAAGACTGACTGCAATCCAATAATTCCACTACCACAAAACGGGTCCAAAACGACATGATCCTTTTTGGAATATTTCTCAATGTATTGGTCGATAACAAACCAAGGTTTTCTCGACCAATATTTATGTAGTTTGGCGACGCGCGAATACTGCCGATCGTATTTGATATCGTTTACATCAACAAGGTTATTTACAATTTGTGAAATTGTTAAAGACATATTATTTCTTTTTAAAAACAAGACAATAATGGTGCAAGATATTGCTCGCCCACGCTGAGGGATAACCATAAGGGGCAAGACCAACTTTATCCTGTATCCAAAGCTTCTCATCTTTAAGTGTGTACTTCTTTGACAGAATCCGGGCTAGGTCCCATGCCAACGGATACATTTTACCTTCTTTCTTAAGATTTTTCACAATAACAACGAGATATCCTCCATCCTTGAGCAGATCAAAGATATCAAAATATATATTCGCCAATTTTTCTAAAAACAGATCGTAGTTATCGATATTACCCAAATCCTCTTCGGCTTCGGAATAGTTAACATCAAAGCCGTCTTTAGTCCTGTCTTTTTTGAAATCTTTAGTGCTTCTATTCAACATGTCCCAGTACGGGGGTGACGATATCGAAAAGGCAATCTTCGGTAGGTTTAGTTTTTTAATGTTTGCCGCATTTTCATTAAAAATAGTCTTCTTGAATTCTGGGGTTCGCTTGAGCGACAGGTCATAGTATTTTTTATTAAGCTCGATGCCATAACCAACTCTACCGGTTCGTTTGCAAGCGACCATGGTGCTTCCAATGCCACAAAAAGGATCAAGTACGTTCTCTCCCTTTTTTGTAAAAAACTGCACGAATCCCTCGATCATCGTTGGCGAAAATGTCGCCGGGTGATCCTGAGTGTTGGGAGATATTTCCCTCTCCTCCTTTAAATCTTTATGGAGAGCATTAAAAATAAACCAACTGCAACTAAACTTTACCCACTCTTTTCCTGTCATATCGTTGAGTGGGTTGGAAAGATCGTAAGCGCCATCTTCCGGATTAATCAAGATGGCGTTGGCTTTTTCAACATCGCCACTCGGGTTATACAAAGCAACCTCTGACCACCTCTCAATAAAATTCTCTGGAATTAACTCCTTCTTGGTCTTGAGGATATGAGCAAGTTTCTTTTTTGCCTGTTTATTTTTTTCCACATCTAAAACAGGTGTAACATGTTTTTTGTCTTTGAAATAGAAGAAATTTTTCATTTTAATAAAATTATTTCTATATTTTTGAAATAATCATTATATGACTAATATTCTAACATTTTTAGACATTTATTGTAGAAATTTAGACAAAAGTTACCAACAGTTTACCAACTACCCTTCCTAGACTCCTCGGAAGGGTTGCGTCATTCATTGTGGTATCGGGATTAATAGCAATAAGCAAACAATACAATGAATCAAGCACTTCACAGCTTTGTGGGCTCCCCGGCAGTGCCGGAGGCACCCAAACAGGCTCCCTTGCGATACTGCCTATATGCGAGGAAGTCAACTGAGGATGACGAAAAACAGGCTCTTTCAATAGAGTCACAAGTGAAAGAGATGACGGAGTTAGCCAAAAGAGAAAATCTGAACGTGACCGAAATCAAGCGCGAGAGCCACTCGGCCAAGGCATCGGGAACTCGGCCGGTGTTTCAAGAATTATTGGATGATGTGAGAAAAGGGAAATTCAACAGCATCCTAACATGGGCACCGGATCGCCTATCAAGAAACGGCGGCGACCTTGGCATGATTGTCGATCTTATTGATCAAAAGAAACTGGTCGAGATACGCACATATAGCCAAAAATTCACTAACTCACCGAATGAAAAGTTCCTCTTGATGATCCTGGGGTCACAAGCCAAGCTCGAGAATGATAACAAGGGTATCAATGTAAAGCGCGGCCTCAAGACAAGGGCCGAGATGGGCCTCTGGCCGTGCGTGGCACCAACAGGATACCTGAATGAAAAGATACAAGGACGAGAATGCTACGTCATAGTAGATCCAATCAGAGGGCCGGTGATGAAACAGATGTTCGAGAAGGTGGCATACGAGCGATGGAGTGGTAGACGAGTTTATAAGTGGCTCAGAGAGGACATTAAATTCAAAAGCAGGCGAAACACGGATCTGAATCTGAGCACTATATACAATCTGCTCAAACTCCCCTTCTTCAGCGGCATATTCGAGTATCCGCGTGGTAGCGGCAACTGGTACGAGGGCAAGCATCAGCCGCTCATATCACGAGAGTTGTTCCAAAAAGTACAGGAAAAGATCGCGGAGGAGAATAGGCCAAAGACCAAGTTCAAGGAGTTAACCTTTACCAAACTCATGACCTGCGGTTATTGCGGATCAGGCATAACGGCACAGGAAAAAGTGAAGTATATTATCAGCGAAGGTGTGAGCCGAACCTACATATACTACAGTTGTACTAGGCACAAAGACCACGAGTGCAAGAATCCATCCATAAACGAGGATCAGCTCATAGAACAGCTGTCGACAATAATTGATCAAGTCGACCTCGACGAGATAGGAGCAAAGGAAATCATCAAGCGTGAGATATCGAAACACAACAAGCTTCGAGCGAACGTACTTGGGATTAAAGAGAAAGATAAGCTACCAGACATTGATACCAGACACTATGCAAAATATCTACTGAGAGAAGGGACAATCTATGAAAAGCGAGAGTTACTAGAATATTTGAGAAACAGGATTGTGCTGAAGGATAAGAAAATTAATTTAGAGATATAAATTATTTTTCATATAAATACTCGAAACTTGTTAACTCAACTTCCGATTTCCACTCTTCATTATTTTTAAAAACATTTTTATAGGGATTTTGGATAATAACAATATTATCTGTATCAATAACACTATCCGCTTTAACCGGGACTAGATAGAGATAATAGGTATCCCCCAATGTCTTCGCCATATCCATTTCGTTTCTTGACCAATAAAACTTTAAGTCTTTTTCCGAAACGGCTTTAACTTCAATATATCGAGAAACAGGATTCTTTAGGTCTGGATTTTCTGAAAAGCTCTTTATATCATATCCTGCATTAACTCTTTCAAGAGATACATGCTCCAGACCAGCAATTAGAGCAGGAAACTTTTTTAGTCTAGATTTCTCATACAAGAAAATTTCTTTTTCAACCATTGATCCAATCTTTTCAATTTGCAATAATTTTTGAGACAATTGTAACGGACTTAACCTATTTTTATTCAATCCTTGGTCTATAAGTAACATACCTTCGTCAGTTACAAAATAAGCATCCACTCCTAGATCGTATCTGAGAAAACCCAAACTAATAAGAAAATTTCTTATACCACTAGTATAAAGTCTAGTTTTTCTATTAGGCAAAAACCAATATATATTATTTTTTAAAATAAAGCCTTTGAAAAATTCGGAGATATTTGACCTATTATATAACTTACTTTTGAACAGAGCGGCCATCAAAATTTTGGTAAAAACTTTCCGATCCAGAATATTTTGTTCAGTAATTATTATTAACTTTTTATTTTCGATTTTTACTAGGTTAGCCTGAATCAAAAGTCGTAAAACGTTATCAAAATTACCTGACATTTCCGAAAATTTTTGACTTACTCTGGAAATGCTGGGATCTTTAGTATCATGAATGCACCTGACAAGAAGCATCGTCTTTACAAAATCTATATCTTCAAAATTAATTGTTTCGTTTAAATAGTCTTTCATAGGTATTTACTTCATCATCTTCAAACATATCAAGACTACAAATTGTATAATCTTGATCAATAATATGATACATCTTCTGTGCTTTTTTTTCTAGATTTTCCTTGATATCTTGTTCGAAAGTATCTTGATATTGGAAAAAGTAATAATGAGAAAAAACCTTTTCAGATCCTCCGACACGATGAATTCTGTCTAGAGATTGGAGATACTGTGCACAATTATAAGATAGGTCATAATAAATAGCATTGTGACAAGTAACGTGTAAAGATATCGACTCCGCACAAGCTGCTGGGTTAGCGATCAAGATATTTAAACCGCTATTTGGATCAACAAATTCATTTCTTATTTTTTCTCTATCTTCTTCTTCACTCACAGTGGTCTGCTAGATTGGAGTCTTACCTTGGATAGTCTTATTCTTAAAGCCTTTTCGGTTTAAATTTTCACTCAACAAAAATCGAGATTCCCGACAAAATTTCCAAATCACTACCTTTTCATTTTTCTTCTTAAAATATTTCCGAACATTTTTATAAGGTGTTCTAATTTTGCCGGAACTTCATTTATATCATAATCCTTAATGTATTTTGCAATATCAGATTTTCTGATAATTATATAAAGATTCCTCATAACCATCAATTGCACTTCTCAATAGCCCCGCATACGAAACTGCCTGTCTTAAACGTATCAGCCTACCTTTTCTCAATTTTAAGACCAATCCAATATCATTATAATCATCCTGTAATGTATTTTCTTTGATTTTGTTTTCTATAGCGTCGTAGATAACACGCTCATATTTATTCATTTTAATAATGATAGGTTTATGAAAAACTGGTTTAGTTAATCCAAGATCCATTTTTCTTACTCTATAGAAAAGTGACCCTATATTTGTCTTGAAGAACTTTCTTTACATTTTCATCTTGTTTTTCTTTTTCAAGACTAAGAATTTGTGTTTTGATAGATTATCTATTGGCTTATTTTCCGGCCACAGAAAATCAAAAAGATTAACTATATCCCCATAACTCTTAGGAATTGGAGTGCCTGTAAGGACACATCTCACAACTGAATCTTTAGCTATCCCGAGAATTGCATTGGCCCAGTTTCTTTCCTCCAATTGTTTTATATAGTGAGCTTCATCAACCACAAGAAAAGCCCTAATATGCGCTGATTTAAAAAGCTTTATTAGGTCGCTTTGGTCTTTCAAGACAGTTTGAAATGTACTGAGGTACAATTCAGATTTATTTGTGGCATCAGGATAATACTCTAGCTTTCTAGCATTTTTGTCACGACCGCCAATACTTGATACTTAGGTACCCTTCGAGAGTCATCTCAAATTCATGTTTCCATGGTTCCAAAAGATGCTGGTGGACCGATAACAAAGAGAGTATCCACTTTGCCCTCAATTTTAAGTTTTTCATATACAGCTAAAACCACCGAGGTTTTACCACTACCTGGAACAGAAAAATTTGCGCCGTTTTGAGCAAGGTATAAATGAAAAGCAGCTTTTTTCTGATGTTCCTTGAGTTTTCTTTTTATATTTCTCTCTAAAAATTGATTAAATTCCTTATAGGAATTTTTATCGAAATATCCTTCCTTAAGATTTTTTAGTATCTCTTTTCGGTCAGCAAAATTGTGATCACTTTTCTTTATGGAACGATAAAATTCAAGAGCTTCGTTCGTAAATTCATATTTCAAATCCTCTTTATCGAAAAAACTAACCAACTTTTCTATAACTGACCGAGTGTTTTCTGAGATTAAATATAAAAAACCATCAGCATTTTCCCGAAACTCCCAGAATGATAACTGTCTCCTGTGTAGAGGAGTGAGATTGGGATTGGATATCGTTATCTTATTTTGGGAAACATCAATTATCACTTTATATTAATGTTTAGACTTTGATTTAAAAAATTCCTCTGTATTTTTCTGAAATTCATAAAACTGACCTTTCAACTCTTTTGCTTTTTTCTCAACTTGTTCTGCAAGTCTCATCGCTTCTTTTAAATCTGCAATGCCAACAGAAGATGGATCCATTTTTCTGTGATCAAGTTTCTTATAAGCTTGCTTTAGTAGTTCTATTGGAGATTCCATCTCCTCATTATGCTCAGTATAACCAATTGCGCGCCTAACTCTTTTTACGATTTCGGTAGCATTTTTCTTTCTCCACTTTTGATCAGTAGTTTCATAATCATCTTCCTTACCATCTTCATTTTTGATTTCGGTTGAATCAAGATCTTTAATTTTATTTAACTCCAACAGCTCGTTCTTCGAGCTAGGGTTTGAAAGATAGTCAGGTAAATCACGCATCAATTTATGCACCTTATAATTTAATTCTTTTGGAAACTCCCTCAGACGAATTAATTTAAAGGCAACGTCTTCAATTTTTGCGACTTCATCTTCCTCAATTTCAAGTTTTATTCTCTCCTTTTCATCTTCTATTTTTTTCCATACAGACTTGTAATAGTCTAGAAAAGCCTGCCATCTTCCCTCTTGATCACCAATACTGGCAGAAATTGAACGATAGTAACCACTTCGTCCTAAATACGCAAGATACCTATCAATACATTCAAGTGGTTTCAAAAACTCCTCATTGTATTTTTGGACTTGTTTCCTAAATTCGCCAGCGGTCAAAGATACAAAGTTTGGATCATCACCAAGCTGATCTTCGAGACTCATACCTGAATCAATCTTCCTTCTTATGGAAAGAGCTCGATCAAAATTTGAGTACTCAGATTTACCGTCTTTTTGTAATTGGTAGCGATTTTCAATCTGTTCAATTTCCTTATTGGTTGGTGGTCCACCAGCATCATTTTTACCAGGCAGTATAACAACATTCATTCTGTCGAATTCATTGTCGTGTGTTTGCTCCTTTAAAAGTTGAAAAACCATTTTTCTACGATTTCCGTTTATCAAAAAGCCATCGCAAGTTATAATTGCTGGTTCATCTTGACCTTGATGTTGAATAGAATTCTTAAGGTTTTGAGTTTGGTCTGGATCTTTTTCTCTCAAGAATTTCTCAAGAATTTTCTGATCATCGTCATCGTCCTCGTCTAAAATTTTAACGCTTTTTTCGTAACTATAAACATCAGAGGCTATTCGGCCATTATCTTTTCGATATCGTAACAATCGAACAGGAACACTAACTACTTTCCTAGGATAGTTTGAAGCGCGTTCATTTCTAAAATGAATTACAACTTCTTGTGGTTTTGGGGCATCAGTTTTACCTCGCTTAATTTCATCAGCGAAATCGTCAATTATTTTACGTTGATTTTCATTAGTGATTTTAGCCATGATATTGATGCCTACTTTATATTATGTATGACCACAATAACATATTTTGATACATTTTACTAATGCTTTAGATTTATTTTTTATTCTTCAGATGATGAGACAATCTACCAGTTACTAAGGTTGGTTGACACGCCTTTAGATTCTTTTTTGCCACATTAAAATACTTACGCAAAACTTCAATACCCACAGAATTCCTATTCATCCTCTGCGAGACTTTTAAAACCGTACCCGAACCCACAAACGGATCTAACACCCAATCTCCTTGTTTTGTAAATAACTTAATAAACCATTCTGGTAAAGTCTCTGGAAATACTGCGCTGTGATTCTTATTACCTGTTTCTGTTGCTAAATGTAAAACATTTGTGGGGTTAACCATGTCTCGATCTATCCAATTCGCCACTCTTCTTCCAAAACCACTACCGACCTGAGAATCCTTTCTGGTCTTATCCTGTTCACTTAGTGAATTCATACGATTTTTTGCCCAACTTCCTAATGGGACCATTACTGCATCCTGATACATATTAAAATCTTTTTGTTTATTAAACTGAAGTAATCTCTCCCAAGAATCTCTAAACCTATTAGGCCATTTACCAGGAAATGAATTTTTCTTGTGCCAAATAAATTCTTCAGTCCAAAACCAGCCCTGTTTTCTAAGAGCCATAATCAATTCCAGCACATAAGGGCTTCTCTCGCCATTAAAAGCTTTTTCTTTAATATTAAGAATAAAAGTTCCTTTTGGTTTTAAAACCCGAAGAAATTCAGCACTTTTAGGAATAAACCACTCAACGTATTTTTCTGCTTTTACACCACCATATGTTTTCTTTCTACTATCCGCGTAGGGAGGAGACGTGATAATTAAATCAATAGAATTATTCTTAATATTCTTAAGGATATTTTCACAATCACCCATAACTAAATTAGTTACAATTCTCTTCATGTAACCATGCTATCAAACATTGGTCCGCAGGTCCAGTGCAAAACATACAGGACCACAAATAACAAATTTTTCAACCTTGAAAAGGTTTTGACTGGTTCTCGAACCAATCCGGTCTAGAACCAACTTTACAAAAAAACAACCCTACTCGGTCTCTTTTTTGACTGCTGTCAATGGGGTGCCTAGAGAGGATCGGACTCTCGACGCCGCTGCCACAGAGCGGAGTTTTACCACTAAACTATAGGCACCATGTTGTCCTGCCGGCTAATACGTCGGCGGTTCCTCCTTTATACCACTTTTATGATTGGTAAGTCTAGCGAGAGCGTACAAAAGGGACGAAAGCCGGTTCAAGAAAGCCAGCGTCGCAGGGTCGAGCACGATCTCGCCCTTGTCGACGCCAGCTACGGCGCGGCGCTCTGCTTTGCGGGCGAGCGTGCGGGAAATGTCGAACAGTGCCGCCAATTCTGTGCCACCGGATATAAAAAAGGTCTTTATGGGCGGCAATTCCTTTTCGATCGCATCGATGACGCCTTCCATCTCGGCCACTTTTTCTTGCCCTATTCTTTTGTCTGCGCCTGCTGTTTCTGCTTGAACAGAGAATAGACAGTTTTGGACAGAATGGACAAGCTCAGGCAGCGCTTTTTCCTGCACTTTCCACGTCGCTTCCGCCGATTTCACTTTTGCCAAACCAAGGAACGAATTGAGCTCGTCGAGTGCGCCGAGCGCTTCCGTCTGGCACGACGACTTTGATTTGCGCACGCCGGGGCCGGATTTGAAATCCTTTGTCGTGCCGGCATCCCCTTTGCGCGTGTAAAGCATGATGATAGTATAGCAAATGCCGCAGCCATTATCATATCCCTTAAACCAAACAAATGAAAAATTTTGCGCAGGAATTCCAAGCTTTTATCATCAAAGGCAATGCCATCGACCTGGCGATCGGAGTCGTCATCGGCGTCGCATTCAACGCCGTGATCAATTCCCTCGTCCACGACATCATCCTCGGATTCATCGCAAATATATTTTCCCAGCCGGATTTCAGCTCGTTCGCCTGGGGCGCCGTAAAGTGGGGCTCATTTCTCAACAACGTCATCAACCTATTCATCGTCGGATTGTCAGTGTTCGTCGTCATAAAAGTCATCAACAAACTAACCGGCGCAAAGATCGGCGAGACGATGGAAGAGATAAAGTAAAGAAGACGTTTTGACCTAAGCTTTTTCTACAGTCACAGCAGTGCCATAAGCCAACACTTCAGTCATACCCTGCATTATTTCAGTGGCGTCATAGCGTACGCTGATAACAGCGTTAGCGCCCATGTCTGTAGCGTGTTTTAACATGAGGTCGAATGCTTCTTCGCGCGTCTTTTCGCACAAGTCGGTGAGAATGGTTATATTTCCGCCAAAAAGGCCTTGGATGCCAGCCCCGCGTAAGGTAATCAAAAAGTTACTTTGGAACCTTTCAATCAAAAATCGAACTGTGGCTCAACAGTCTTTCAAAAGCCCATATTCCATTCTCGCAAAATCACCCAAAACGGGCGATATTTTAACTCTGTGCGCGGGAGAGGACTTGAACCTCCACGCCCAAACGGGCACATCCACCTCAAGGATGCTCGGCTACCAATTACGACACCCGCGCTTTTATTTGTCAATATTCGCTTTCCATTCACCCTAGCGACTCGCCAACTATACCTAATATCTTCATAATTTTCAACTTTTTTCGAGTTAAATGAATCGAATTCGAATTTTGATACATTCTCTTTAAAAGAACGACCGATTCTCTTTTTGCGTATTTTAACTGATAGACCGACTGATTGATCGATTTTGTGACATGTCCCTTGAGGCCAAGAAGTCTGGCTATGGTAGCGCGCAACCAATCAACATGTTCCTTGCTCGCCGAGCAAAAGATAGTATAGAACATAAAGCTAGATTTCCAACGAGGATCATAGTATGAATGGACAGAACCGTCGCCGTCAAACGAACCTCTAAGATAATCAAAGAAATAAACATCCGGAATCTGTATTTTTCCCAAGGTCTTTGACTTTGCCGGAGCAATCCCGATAGAATTGAGGAAATTCCAAAAGAGCACATCGCTAAATTGTAAAAGAAAAAATCCCTTCCGCCAGCTGGCGAAGGGACTTTTTCGAACATTGATTTATTTCGTCTCCTCTTTCTTTGCCTCTTCTGCCTTTGCTTCAACTGGAGCGGCTTCTGCTTCGACTACTGGGTCTGGGGAGTCCATCGTGCGGCGCATCTGGTGACGGATCTCTTTGGCGGCCTTTTCACGGATGAAATAGAGCTTTGCGCGGCGGACTTTCGAGCGTTTGATGAGCTCGACCTTGTCTATAGAAGGAGAATACAGAGGGAATATGCGTTCGACGCCGACGCCATCGACGACCTTGCGGACGGTGAATGTGGCTCCGGCCTGCGTGCCATGCTTCCGAGCCAAAACGAGGCCTTCAAAAGCCTGGAGACGGAACTTGTCTTTTTCTTTTATCTTCTGCCAGACGCGGACAGAGTCGCCGGCGCGCAGATCTAATTCAGAGCGCTTGGTTGTGTCGACTGATGGTGAGATCACTTTGTTTGCCATAGTGAGGATAATCTATCATGCGAGCATTTTTTTGGCAAGGATTCGGCCAATAAAAGACCCGAAATGAATTTCGGGTTTGATGCCAAGCCTTTACCGTCCAATGCCGAATGATGTGCTCGACCTTATCGAAAAAAAGACTGGATCTGTTCGAAAAGAGTGGCACAACCCGACCTCGGTAAACAAGCGACAATGCTCGCTTCTTCGACACTGAGACGGGTGGCCGCATACGACCTCGAATCATACTGTTGGGCTTCGGGGATATCTACTTCCCTGACTTCATATGCACGAGGTTCTTCGGGAGACAAATCCGAATCAAACAAAACAACTATGTACGGCATACATCCTTTCTTTACGTGGTTCAAACTAGACAGACTTTACACGAACAAAATATCTTTGTAAAGCATGCGCGAAATCATCCGGCAATGGCGCTTCGGCTTTCATCCTTGTGCCATCAAGGGAATCCCAGGAGATGGTGCGCGCATGAAGGGCAAGCCTCTTGAAACCGAGCACATGAGGCTTCCCGGAACCATACAACGGATCGCAGACGATCGGATGATGGACTGCTTGCATATGGACGCGGATCTGATGGGTGCGGCCTGTCTTTGGCTCAGCCTCGATGAAGGAGACCGGTATAAGAGGATACGGCGCGTCAGGCGACTCTACTTTTGCCGATCCCTTGACCACATACCATGTCATAGCTGGACGCAGTTCGCCTTCTGCACTGCGGCTCGAAGATTTTTTTCTGAAGTCTGTGGAGCTCCTGCCGATAGGCCGGTCGATGATGCCGTAATTATCCTCGAATGTGCCATGGACAAAAGCCAAATATTTCTTTTGGATCGTACGGTCTTGGAATTGTTTCTTGAGGTGCTCATAGCCCTTTGCAGTCTTCGCCACGAGAATGACTCCCGAAGTGTCTTTGTCGAGCCTGTGGACTATGCCGGGGCGCAGAAGCTCTTCCCCGCTTGAGAGATGAATCGCCTCGCCAGCGTCTTTTGATGAGGGAAACGTCTCGAGGACCCAGTCGGCCAATGTCGGCTCGCTTTCCTCGCCCTCCTTTAATTTTCTGCCATCCGAATGCACGATGAGGCCTGCCGGCTTGTTTATCGCGGCTATGTCATCGTCCTCGTAGATGATTTTTATATTATTCATGATATTCATATTATATTTTTCTTAAGTCCTTCGATCCAACCAATTATCATAAGATGGAGTCTGGTATCGCAAACACCAATATCTAGAGTACCATAAGGCAACGTTAAACGTCTGTTTTTTGATGCTTTGCTTTTTATTGAATATGTCTTGTAAAACTGATCGAGTGGAACACCTGTTACGTCTGACCAGAATCTCTCTGCTGATTTCACCGCATCCTGTGAATGAATATGTATATGTCCACGAAATCTTTTTTCTGGAACATGACAAATCTCTCTAAAAAATCTCATTACTATTTTTATCATCGCTGGGTCACTATTAGAAATGCGTGCCATCCCCCTATTAGACTTTCCTCCCTCTGCCCAATACAGGCCTATTCCAAGAATAAATAAACTTTCCTTGGTCAAAAAAGGAACTGAACTCGCGGCAATATTCATAATCTTTTTTCTCTTAATATCCTCATTTTTCAACCTGCTCTGACGGCGCTTCTCGATGATTTCTGGAGAATGAGAATATTGTTTGAGCTTGAGTTTTTGTTCCTTTGAAAGAACAACCTCTTTAACCCACGTACTTACACTGCCTCGAGCCGCACCTAATTTATGAGATATATCCCTCACAGATAGACCTCTTTGCCTCAAACCAATTGCTTTTAGTTTTTTATTGATCACACTGAGTATTATACTACATATAATATATTCAAGGAACGTAAAAGGCGTGTTGATTGATTAAGTATCGATTTTCCGCTATGCTTTCATTGCTGCGCGATTAGCTCAGTTGGTAGAGCAATCGATTTACATTCGATTGGTCGCAGGTTCGAGTCCTGCATCGCGCACAAATTTGAAAATGACTGGCTTTGGCTAGTCATTTTCAAATTCGATGACGCAATGCTATGGACGAGAAAGCCGGACTGAAGCCGCGATATGAGCGAAGCGAATAGCGGCGAAGGAGGCGGGGTCGCGGGCGAGCCGCATGCCGGCGAGACCCGTGACCGAGTCCTGCATCGCGCACAAATTTGAAAATGACTGGCTTTGGCTAGTCATTTTCAAATTCGATGACGCAATGCTATGGACGAGAAAGCCGGACTGAAGCCGCGATATGAGCGAAGCGAATAGCGGCGAAGGAGGCGGGGTCGCGGGCGAGCCGCATGCCGGCGAGACCCGTGACCGAGTCCTGCATCGCGCACTTTTTAGGTATAATTGGAACATGAACATACTCGTAGTCGGAAATGGCGGCAGAGAGCATGCGCTCGTGTGGAAATTAAAGCAATCAAAAAAAGTAAAGAGCATATTTGTGGCACCTGGCAATGCTGGCACTTCCCTTTTAGCAAAGAACCTTGAACTTTCAAAGACGGATGATGTCGTCGATTGGTTAAAGGAAAACCCAGTCGACCTTGTTGTCGTCGGGCCGGATAATTATTTGGCTGAAGGAATCGTAGACAAGATTCAAGCGCTTGGAATAAAAGTATTTGGGCCAACGAAGGCGGCGGCCGAAATAGAATGGTCAAAGTCATATGCAAAGAAATTGATGAAGGATGAAGGCATACCTAGCGCAAGGTTCAAGACTTTTAAAGATTATGCTGAAGCTCGCAAATATATAAAAAATCAAGAGTTCCCCCTTGTCATAAAAGCCGACGGATTGGCTCTGGGCAAAGGCGTAGTCGTGGCCGAAAACTTGGAACTAGCAGAGGAAGCGTTGAAAGAAATGATGCAAGAAAAGCTGTTTGGCGCAGCGGGAAATGAGATAGTAATTGAGGAATATTTGGAAGGAAAAGAAATATCCATACATGCGTTCTGCGATGGCGAACACGCCATCATGTTTCCGGCTTCACAAGACCACAAAAGGATTTTTGATGATGACAAAGGCCCAAACACAGGCGGAATGGGTACGATTGCACCGGTGCCATGGGTGACATATACGCTCATGCGAGAAATAAAAGAGAAAATCGTGTTGCCGACACTCATGGCTTTGAAAAAGAGGGGCAGGCCGTTCAAGGGAATTCTATTCCCTGGGATAATGGTTACCAAAGATGGGCCGAAGGTCATCGAATTCAATGCGCGTTTTGGCGATCCAGAGACGCAGTCATATATGCGCATACTTGAAACCGATCTGAATGAGCTTTTGCTTGCTTGTGTCAATGGCACTCTTCAAGAGCAAAAAGTTAACTGGTCGAATGAATCAGCCTGTTGCGTTGTATGTGCCTCGGAGGGATATCCTGGCGCATATAAGAAAGGAATGACAATACATGGCCTAGAAAAAGTTGGCAAGAATATTGTCAACTTTCACGCTGGCACAAAAACAGTCGGCAGTAGGGTCGTCACAAACGGCGGCCGAGTGCTTGGAGTCACAGCCGCCAGCAATGATATAAAAGAATATTTAGCAAAAGCTTATAAGGCCGTCGTGAACATTTCTTTTAAGGGCATGCACTGCAGAAAAGACATTGGATCAAAATCATTATAAAGAAAAAACACCCGCATCGGGTGCTTTTCTTTTCCAAATGCCGGACGGTGATTACATCGTCGGAGCAGGTGTTGGAGCCTTGACCTCGCACTCCTTGCAATGCTTCTTGTGGGTAAAGATGAGGACGAGCGTAGCGACACCGACAAGGACGTAGACGAGGGCTTCAATCCACGGCCACGAACCGAGGATCAACCAAACAAGATTCCAATTTCCGCCGAACCAAATACCAAGACCTACGAGACCCCAGTTCAACCCGCCGATGGCGAGAAGAATGAAGGAAACGACATGTGTTGCTTTCATTGCGTTATAAAAATTAATGCTTATAAATTTTTGACCTGTTTCAAGTATAACACCTAACCCTTGGCCATAAATGAGCAACATGTGGAAATATACACGGCAAAATAGCCTGTGTTTGAGCCATAGAATCTCTACGGCAATTTCAGTGCTCCCGGTAGGAATCGAACCTACATCAAGACCTTAGAAGAGTCCTGTTCTATCCATTGAACTACGGGAGCGTACACAAAGCACTATATCAGAAGGAACAAGCGATGCAATCCTATCGAACGCTAGTTTGATGGATCCGACGGGCCATCATAGCTCTTCAAAAGGACGGCTGTAGCAGAATTTTTTGCCGAAAACGATGAAATGACGCTCTCGAGAGAATTTTCATCGAAGTCAATATGATTCGATGCGGGCATAGCAGATTGAGGAGATACGATTTTACCCGAATCGATGAGAAAGAATAGCCATACTGCATAGATTATGAGAGCAAGAGCCGTCACGAGGCTTATCGACATGATCACGACCCAACCGACATAAGCATCTTCGCTCAGGCGTTCGTACCATGAGACATGCTCGGAAGAAAATACGATCTTGTGAGGCCTCTTATGATGAAGATAATTTTGTATATTCATAGCGATGAAAGGACGGATATGTCGAGCCCAGCAGTCCATTGGATATTTGAACTTTTTGACGAGTCTGAAAAAGCGTCCATATGCAGGTCCTTGATGGAAATAGCATACGGTATATCTTCAATGATCTCAATGGATCGGATGACGCTTGCCCAGGCGCCTGACATGGATATGGTCGCTGTCACGACCTTGTGAGATGAATCTCCAATCGCCGAAGAAAGCGATGATATCGTGATACTAGCTCCAGTCGATGATCCGATAGCTTCGACTGCGTCGATGAATGGGACCGCATCGTCCTGTGAAACGAGGAATGACGGCAGAAGAGCCCTGTCAGCGACCGTGCTGCCATATTCCGTTTTCATGTCTTTTGCTTGAAGAGCCTGTTTGGAAGCCGCCTGAACTTCCGACTGCACAGCGGATTCCTCCTCGGCTTTTTTGACAACGGCCTTGTACAAGAATGCGTATGCCAAAACAGCGGCGCAAAAAGCCAAAACAGATAGAATGAACAAAAGATAATGCTGTGATCTGATTTTTGTCATGATTCTTATTGTGACGAAGATAGAGCGGCTGACATCTGCATTGAAAACTGAATATTTTCTGCGGACGCAAGATCAGAGATCGGCTCTTCTACATTGGAAAAAACGCTGTCTCCTTCGAGGACATTCTTGAATGTCACCAGATCGTCACGGGTCGCGGCAGTGCCATTTATCGTCAGCGCGGCAGATAGAGGACCGGCAGAGGATATGTCGAATGAAGTTATCTTGATGCCCTTGGGACGGAGAGAGGCCACGCGCAGGATGGCTGGTGACAGTGGTGGCGAAACAGACGAAGAGATCGCTGAAATCAAAGCTCCCGCAGATGACAGGCCGGCTGTCACGAAGCTTGTGTCTGTGGCGATGCCGTTTTTGGCCGATTCTGCCTCAACTGCGGCCGATTTTTCACCGAGGCTTGAGATGAGATACGACGGAAAGAGAAAAATCGAAGCGATTGAGACAGCTAATGAGACAAAGAAAAGGAAGACGACGAAAAACCTAATATGATATTCATTTTTCAACATTCTAACGGTTTTTTGTGGAAGAAGAGCGTGATACATGTTTTTCAATGATATTTAGGCAAAGCCAACCCTGCCGCCACTGCATATTCCAGCGATTCATCCCGTGAGATCGGTGGAATATAGGCGTCATACGAGAATGCATTCGTCCAGACATCGGCTGGGCGCATCTTCGAAAGGTTCTGAGTTTTTTCGGAGAGAGCGGCGGCGACTCCCGTGGCATATTGGCCGCAAAGAATGATCTCGCTGACGCCATCGCCTTGGCCATGTTCGCCCCAATATCCGTAGACTTTGCTTATTTCTGACCTTATTGGTTCGATATTTGATTCGTACGAGGTATCCGTAGGATTGAGCGGTATCGTCGAGGTAAAAAGTACGACGCCTTCGTCGACTATGTAGATGCCGAATTTGTCAGCCATGAGGTGTATTATGAGCTTGGTATCGGTGTCAAGAGACGGCACGACAGCCCGAGCCAATGATTTTGGCACTATCTCAAAGGAGACAGGCACCAGTCCCGCCGCTTCAAGGACCGATAGATAATCCTCGACAAATTTGCGTGGAGCGACAGAAACAGAAGCCGTGTGCTTGCCCGCAGGGACGAGGTCTTTGATCAGATCGAAATAAAAGACCGCGTCCTGGGGCGGAAAAGGGACGTTCTCATCAAGGCGCAATTCTATATTCTCATGGATCTCCGCCGCGGTGCCGTCAGGCACTTCGGTCTTGAAAAGATACATCCGCTCTTCTGGTAAAGACGCCTTTACATACGTCACTTTCAATTCGTCGGCAAGCGATCTGATGACAGAAATCAAAGCTTTGTCGTCGCGGATGATTCCAGACTCCACGATCCCTTTTGACAAAGGCCTCGAGCCGAAACGGTCTATTTTGAGGCCGAGATGGCTATGACGGTACATGAGGCAATGGATGGATGAATCGGATATGTCTATGCCGGCGTACGGCATTTCCAGAAATTTCGGCGGTGGAAAAAACTTAAAGAAAGAGGGCGTCTTCATTCCCAATATTCTAACGCACAAGCACGAAAGTATAAAGGGGTAAAGAAATACAGGGGCAAGAAATACAAGATCCAGGTTCAAGTTTTCTTTACCTTTGTTTTCATATACTCTATCGCTGGCGGAATGAGCGAGGCAATAATGATGAGGACGATGATCGGCGTTATATATGAATCAGCATCCGGCACGACAGCACCAAGGCCGAAGCCGAGAGCCGTGATGCCGACCGACCAAATGAGGCCGCCAATGAGGTTGTATGAGATAAAGGTCCGATAGCTCATCGCGCCGACCCCAGCCAATATCGGAGCGAATGTGCGCACGATAGGAATGAAGCGGGCCAAGATAATGGTCTTCTTTCCGTATTTTTCATAGAAACGCTCCGACCGCTCGATATGTCTTTTGCTGAAGAACAAAGAGTCTTCCTTGGTGAATATCTTTGGACCGATCTTCTTGCCAAAAGCGTAGCCGACGCTATCGCCGAGAACTGCCGCGACAAAAGCACCGACAAAAAGCCAAACGGGAGGAAGAAATCCCTGCGAAGCAAGAAAACCAGCCGTGAATAGGAGCGAATCGCCCGGAAAAAAGAAACCGAAGAAAAGCCCCGACTCTGCGAACACGATGCAAAGCACGCCGACAAGGCCGAGAGTCTTAATCAAAAAAATAGGATCAAGAAAAGCATGGAGTATATGGAGCATTGTGATTGTGATAGACGGCTCAAAAAATCGAGTTCATCGCCATCGGCGGTTTATATGGCCTGCGTTCCTGGCGCGATTGACGCATTCGGTTCAAGCAGAGAAAAATTTCCCGCGTCGTCTGAAAGGGCAAAGAGCATGCCGTTCGACTCGAATCCTTTGATCATCCTCGGCTCGAGATTCGTAACGAACATGCATGTCTTGCCGACGAGGATCGTTGGATCGGGGAAATATGCCGAAATCCCCGAAATGATCTGGCGCGGCGCAGGGACGAATGTTTTTGGAGCGGCTTGGTCCGGAGCTGCAGCGATCCCAGGAGCTGAAGTCGCGGTCGCGGTCGGCTCGACAACAGGTGCAGCTGCCGGAGCATCAATTGAGACGACTGGAACAACAACGGGGACTATTTCCTTTTTCTCGCCAAAATCGACAGACAGCTTTAAAAGCTTGTCAGTATTGGGTATTTTTTCCGCTGACAGTATCTTGCCCGCTCGGATCTCTACTTTTTTGAAATCATCGAATGTGATCATGAGAGGTATGATACAAGAAAAAATTAATAATGACCAGTTGTTATGCCTTCATGTTATGCCTTCATGTTATGCCTTCATGTTATGCCTTCATGTTATGCCTTCAGGCACTTCAAGCGGCGGATTAACTCAAATAGTTGATAAGCGGTTAATTGAACCTATCACAAATTGTGATAGGTTCTGAATTGGTTAGAAGGCAGAATTTACGATGCATAGGGAGAGGTGGTCAACCTTTTTTTAAAAGGGGTAAATTTTAATCGTAGGATTATACGGAATTTAGTGATAATTCTTATTAAATGGCTAAACTACGTAGAGAATTTAAGCAAACCGTAGGATTATACGATTCTAAATGAGGTAGTTTTAAAACACACATGACTACCCCCCCGTTCGATTTGCAGTTACGCCTTATTCTTTTTGGTTTTCCTTATTCTCCTTGTCCAAAAAGCTCTGCAAGATGAGAGCTGCTGCCGACGCGTCATGAAGCTCATTCTTGCCCTGAAAACGCTGTGCCGCATAGCTCGTCATGAATTCCGGTTCAAGGACAACTTTGATGCCATGCGCTTCGATCTCCTCCTTGAACGCGACTATTTTTTGCATGATGAGATTGTCCTTGCCTTTGTAATCCTTGGATTCGCCGACGATAACGGTTTCTGCTTTGGTCTCTTTAACCAAAGATGCAATCCTTCCAACAAGCTCTTTGTCGTTCGACACGACTTCTTTGGGTATGGCAAACTGGCCGCCCTCGTCAGAAACGGCGATGCCGACGCGCTTTTTCCCATAGTCGATGCCGATGTATTTCATTGGCGGTATTAGTCAGTATACGCTATTGGAAATTTGCGTTATAGTATCTGACCTCATCAAAAATGCTATTACTGGAATTTGTGCCGCCGATTCCTCCGTTCAGCGATAGGACGAAACCTGATCCACATGGCATATATGTGCCTGTAGCAGAACCAGCGGCATTTCCATCGACAAAGAACGAGCCAGTCTGCGTCGAATTATTGTAGGTAAACACTACGTTATAAAACCTATCCGAACCTATAGGCACACTCGACGTGAGCGCAAAAGTACCGCCAGACTGCCCCATCGTAATTTCCGGCTGTCCTGTGGCTGTAAGACCCATGCGAAAACCACATGTATTATAATTCTCTATGCCCATAATAATATTATTGAAAAAACCGCCGGCATTGAGACTGGTATTTTTAATCCACATGGAGATAGTGAATGACGGGGAAGAATAGGCGCCCGTTGCGCCAAGAGTTACTGACTGTCCGGATAGAAGAGATATCGCTCTGCCGTTTAAACCTGTCACCCATGATCCAGAAGGTATACCAGTGGCGGTATTCCCATTGCCGGATTGATCTGTTGAGACAGTACCAGCCCCTTCATCGAAATTCCACATACCGACGACCGAGGTGCCTAATAGATGATAGACATTATTTGCAAACTCCTGACCGCTTGCGATCTTTCCCTTGCCTCTCGCTCCCTGCAATGCCACCAATATGATAGTCGACAAAAGACCTACAATGGAAAGGACCACAAGCAATTCTATCAAGGTAAAACCTTTGCTTTTTTGTCTGTTAGAGTTGATAGCTTCCGCAGATAAAGCTAGTCTTGCTGATACTACTTTCATGGTGATTATTGTATCATACGATAGCATAACATAGACAAACATATATGTTTATAACATATCTACCTATTGGATAGCTTTAGACATTTTTTCTCGCATATACTTGCCCCAACCAACAAGACCAAGGAATACCACAACAAGGATTGCCGCGACGAACAGAATCCCTAAAACACCGTTAATTTTGATATATAGATTACCGAGATAGTATCCAACGACCATAAGAAAAGCAGTCCAAAAGAATTGGCCGATGAAATTGAGGAATATGTAGCGTCTGAAAGGGACTTTGACAATACCAGCGGTAACCAGAGTGACCAAAGCAAATCCGAGCCCCATGGTCATCTTTGATAGTATCAAGATATGATTTTTATACTTATGAAATACGCGGGTGACTGACGCTACACCGGACTCTGACGGACTAAAGAACTTTCCGAAACGTTTAATGAACGGATGTCCAAAATAATAGCCGATCCAATACCAGAACGCATCGCCAAAAAGATCACCGATCATGAGCGCTATATAAAGCGGTGTAAACGGTACCATTCCGAGTTTATACAGAACGCCGCAGAGCATTGCCAGAATTGGCCCTTCAGCAAAAGAAACAATGGCGACGACAGCATAGACCCACTTTTGAGCTTTCTACTTCAGAACTGCACCTTGGACGGAAAAAACCTTGATTTTTCCTTGCGTTCTCCATTCAATCTGGTAGCAAACTACCACGATAATCCTACGGGGCGGATGGGGTGAGATTCGAACTCACGGTCCCCTTGCGAGGACGACAGTTTTCAAGACTGTTCCATTAGACCGCTCTGGCACCCATCCATACCATTGATACTGGCATTTTTTTCGATGTTTTTCAAGAGCAAGGAAAAAATGAAAGGAAAAAACGCCCCCCGAAACTTTTGAAGGTTTCAAGAGGGCGTCATGATGAAGCGTCGGGCATTTGGTTGTCCTTGAACCAGCGAGCGAGCGTAGAGATCCTCAGATTGCCATGCGGCAGAGGCGATCGGTCTTTTTCCGGCTTGAGAGCGACCCGGGAGGAGATATGCTTCACTATATCCGGCACACTCTCTGTGCTGATAGTCGGATCGGTATTTATGGCTATCACATGGAGAAACGAGCTGATCTGCATCTTGAAGAAGCCTTCAGTCATATTTTTTCCTTTCTTTTTTCAAAGAATCGCACGAAACTTTGATGTTTACTCTATAGTACATCAACGATTCGAATCCGCAACTCCGGATTTCGCTTGAATGTCGATCTTTCCAGAGTGCCTATGACAGAGACTCGTTTGCCGACACCAAGATCTGCGCCAAAATCCGCTGATTTCTTGAAAAAAGCGATGGCCGAAAGACGGCCGCCCTGTTTTTCCAATAACAGCTCGAGATGGTTCTTTTCCTTGCCAAAATGTTTGACCTCGGCGATCACCGCATCATGCAGTATAAAAACAGGCTTGGGATTTCCGGTGCCAAATGGCGCGAATTTGTTGACTTCGTCATAAAGCCTCCATGTTATGTCATCTGTCTTGAATATGCCGTCGACGAGGCTCGTATCTTTTTCTTCATGGTTTAATGGATCTTGATCGGCTTTTGACCTCAGATTCTCATATGCTGTGTTCAGTATCTTTTCGAGGTCAAAGACAATCTCCTTGCTGACAGTGAATCCCCCGGCCCCCGTGTGCCCTCCGAACTGAGCGAACGTTAGAGCTGGCACGGCAGTCATGAGCTCGACTAAGTGGATGCTACTAACATTTCCCGCGCGACAGGAACCTTTGTACAATCCGTCTCCGTCACGGCCCCAGAGAAACACCGGTCGGTCGAATTCATCGGCGCATGTATTCGCCGCAAGGCCGAGCAGGGACGGCCTCCAATTCGGACTGCCCAACACAAGGACGTTCGGGATCAGAGATCCATCGCGCGACTGATCTCCGTACCTCTCCCGTATCTTCCTTTTCACGTCTTTAACGAGCGAAGCGACGGCTCCCTTTCGTTCATCGTTTATAGCATCGAGGTGCTCTGCAAGGCGCTCCGCTTCATGTTCATCATCTGCGACGAGAAGCGAGAAAGCATCCATCGGCACGCCCATCCTAGAGGCGGCATTGATACGAGGAGCGATGGAAAAACCGACATCGTCCTCGATGATGTCTTTTTGCCTGACTCCTATCTTCTTCAAAAGCTGTACGAGGCCTTTCCGTGGCGATTTTCGCAGGACAGCCAGACCGTAGTACGCAAGAACGCGATTTTCTCCGGTCAAAGGAACCATATCGGACAAAGTAGCAATGCCGACCATGTCGAGAAACCATTTTTCGTGGCCATCTTTGAGGCCGAATCTTTTCTTTTTCAAGACCGCCTGTATGAGCTTCCAGCCGACGCCCGCGCCACAGAGATCCTTGTCGGGATACGGGCAATCGTTTTGCTTTGGATCCACGATAGCAAACGCTTTGGGCAATTCGGCTGGAGGCGTATGATGATCGGTAATAATGACATCCACCCCATGATCGTTCGCGAGCTCGACCGGACCGACGTCGGTTATGCCGCAATCGAGAGTGACGACCAGCTTTGCGCCGTTTTCGGCTATCTCGAGCATCGCCGGGCCATTCAAACCAAACCCTTCATCGTGCCGATGCGGGATATAATTATAGAAATTGTCATAGCCGATCCTTTTGAAAAAATCATGGAGCATGGCTCCGGCCGGAATTCCATCAGTGTCATAATCGCTGTATATGACTATCTTTTGGCCTTTTTCTATGGCAAGAATGATCCTATCGGCGGCCTTCTCGGCATCTTTCAAAAGGAATGGGTCGTGTGAACGAGCCTCAAAATCAGGCACGAGAAAATTCCGAGCCGATTCGGCTGAGAAAATGCCTCGACTATGCAAAAGCCGCGCCGACAGATCCGAATATTCCGCAAGCTGTGCGCGCGTTTGAGCCGGGATCTCGGGCCGGAGAGAATATTTCATTCCGCGATTATATCATGCCCCCAGAGGTTAGATCGAAAAGATTCATTGAACTATTAAAAAATCCCGACTGATGAAGACAAAGCTGGATCGACATAGTAACGCCTTTGCTTTTCTGATAAAATATCCGCATGGATGATTGTATTTTCTGCAAAATAGTAAAAAAAG
Source organism: uncultured bacterium (assembly GCA_963848635.1). Lineage (GTDB taxonomy): Bacteria > Patescibacteriota > Minisyncoccia > Phycocordibacterales > PALSA-1337 > JAGWNR01. Next base: position 479,685 of record CAWKEA010000005.1, on the reverse strand, counting down.
AAATCCCGGGCCACATAGTATATGAAGACGCCGATTTTTTGGCGTTCCTCGACATCCGGCCGCAATCGCCGGGCCACGCGCTTGTCATACCAAAAACGCATTACCGCTGGGTCTGGGACGTTCCGAATGCCGGCGCATATTTTGAGGTCGTGAAGAAAATCGCTCTGGCGCAGAAAAAAGCTTTTGGTACCGACTTCATTCTGAGCAAAGTCGTCGGCGAAGACGTGCATCACGCGCATATCTGGGTCTTTCCGAGCGACAAGGCTAAGGGCAATAAGACGGATTTTGACGGCAACAAGAAAAAGATAGCCGATAATTTAAAATAAAGCCGCTCGGTGCAAAGCGGCTTCTATGATTCTTTTTTCATAGATTGGATCAGTCAACGTGCGACACATCATCAAAGGCTGAGTCCGGCGATACTATACCCGTCGAGAGAAAATCAATCGAGAGCATCGATCCCGGGCAGAGTCCCCTTGGCAAGAAAATCCAGCATGGCGCCGCCGCCTGTCGAAACAAAAGTGAATGAATCCTCAAGCGACTCGCCGGTTTTTTCCTTCAATTCAGCGATCGCGGCAAGCGTATCGCCTCCGCCGATGATGGACTCGGCTCCATTTTTTGTCGCCCGGGCGATCATCCGCGCCAATTCGTGCGTCGGCTCCTTGTAGCCGTTCTCATAATTGCCGAGAGGGCCATTCCATAGGATGAATCTCGCCGCTTTTGTCTTTTCTTCCAACATGGCAAGCGTCTTTGGACCGGCGTCGAGTATTTTTTCGTCGACGGACACTTTGTCGGGCTCGGTCACTTTTACTATGCCGCCATCGACAACAACGTCCATTGGTAAAAGTATCTTTTTATCAGAAAGAAGCCCGTCAAAGTCTATCTTTGACGAAGAAACCATAGAACGGCCGGATTCGTATCCTTTTGCCTTGAAAAAATCGTTGGCCAGGGCGCCGCCAATGAATATGTCGTCTGCTTTGTCCAAGAACCTCTGCACCAGCGGTAATTTTGTCTCGAATTTCGCCCCACCGAGGATAAAAAGGAAAGGGTGCGAAGGATCGAAAGCTTTCGACAGATTTTCTACTTCAAGCGCGAACTGGAAGCCGGCAAAATGCGGCAAAATCTTTGGCACGCCGACGATCGAGGCATGAGAGCGATGCGACACGGAGAATGCGTCATTGACATAGATGTCCCCGAGCGCGGCAAGCTGTTTTGAGAACGACGGATCATTTGCCGTTTCGCCTGGATAATTCCTTATGTTTTCGAGCAGGATGAAGCCTGTTTCCTGTTCAGACGATTTTTGGGCCGCTGATTCTATCGTCTCGGCGAACTGGCATTTGAATCCAAGATCATTCAATGCTCTGGCGACAGGCTTCAAGGTCGCCACCCCTCCGACGCCAGCGGCATTCTCTATATGACTGACAATGACTACATTTGCATTGCTTTTCATCAGAAAATCGAGCGTCGGGATCGTCTTCCGTATCCTAAAATCATCGACTACCTTGCCGTCCTGTACAGCGACATTGAAATCAGCCCGCAGAAGCACGCGGACGCTCCTTTTTATACTCGCTTGGTCGATGGTTTTCATCCTATTTTTACTGTCCGCCGTCTAAGCCTCGTCGACTGCTTTTGCTAATTCGACAAAACCTGGCACATTCACGCTTTCCCTGCCGACGAGGAAGCCTTGTATGCCGCCCTCGCGGACTATATCGCTCGCATTGCGCCAATTGACGGAACCGCCATAAATAACCGGCAGTTCAAGTCCAGCATCGCGTCCAAAAAGATCTACAACTGTCTTTTTTATGAAAATAGCTGTCTCGCGGATATGCTCCGGTTTCATTGCTTCCTTGGCGCCTATCGCCCAAATGGGTTCATACGCGATTATCACCCTCGAAAACGCCGATTTTGGGATGCCAGCCAAGGAATTCTTCAATTGTTCCCGTATCATTCCGAGATACGCACCATCAACGTCATGCACTGCTTCACCGATGCAGACGATCGGATACAAGCCAGAAGAAGCGGCGGCGGCGGCCTTTTTTGATACGACTTCGTCCGTTTCGCCCGCCCTTCTGCGCTCCGAGTGACCGATGATCACATAGGAAACGCCCATATCACGGAGCATCTTTGTGCTCACTTCCCCTGTGAAAGCTCCCTCGCTCTCAAAAGAGACGTCCTGCGCGCCAATAGAGATTCGTGCGGGATTCTTTTGTCTGTTTTTTACCGGCATCGCAACTGAGATGTAGACGAAAGGCGGGCAAGCGACGATAGATGTCCGTTCGAGCTTCAGCGATATTTTTTTATATTCAGCGATGATGTTCCGCGCATCTACGATCCGTGACGGATTCATCTTCCAGTTGCCGACAAGGAGAATCTTTGATTTTGAGGCCATGATGGGATAAGTATACGGGAGAAAGGAAAAGAAAGGAAGAACTTTTTATTGTATCTGTTGCCATGAGACCATCTGATACTGGGCCGATGCTAATGGAAAGCTCGGCGGCGGACTATACAGCAGATTCGCATCATACGTGATATTGCGAGTCGAATAGCCGGTTCCGTCAGTATAGGAGAAACCATACCTTATGGCAGTTGCAATCATTCCGAGCAATGTGAGCGACGTCCGGGTAGAATAATTTGTCGATAGCACAGAACAGCTTGAATCATAATAAAAACGTCCCACACGACCGTTTTCTGCCATTAATGCGCCATCTACCTCAAAACTGTTATCGCTAACCATTCCGACATTGACATTTCCTTGGGCGATAAGTCCGAGCACGTCATTACCGTTATAATTCGTGTATTTCAAATTGGTATTGACGGTTATGTTCGTGTAGCTATTCGGATTGCTGGTGCCGATATTAGCAGAGGCTATCGTTAATCGGGCATTATCGACCGTGCCATCGACCCAAAGATTGTCTGCAACAAAGATAGTTCCGTTCGTAGGAAGAGACCATGAATGATCGGCATTTGGTCCATTGATTTGTGTTTCTCCGCTTGACGGATTGCTTGATCCAGTGAGTCCATTTATGCTCCATGTGCCCCAATTAGTTCCTGTATTCCAATAGGAACTATTTCCTTGGTATGTCTGGCTTAGAGCGGTGGCGTCGAAACCGCAACTATCGGGAGATGATTGCTGAGCATTTACTTTATACATATTATAAGTCGTACTGCCATTACTCACTTTAAAGACAATATGGTAGCCCTGTGCTCCGGAAGAAGTCCAGCAAGAGACACTGTTAGAATGACTGCAGACGCCATTCGACAGAGTGCTATTATAAAGCGTCTGTAAATTAACTTGGAGACCGTTAAAATCAGTAGCCGGAATAGGATATTGTCTGCCCGCAGTAAAAACTGCACTATTGGTGACAGCAGGGGAAGGTGGTGATGGATCAGCGGGATTGACGCATGTATGGACACCATAAGAGACATCCGTGCAACTGAGACCGGAAGCATAATCAGGATCTGTATACGTTGCCATCGCGCTCGAGATGACATTATTGGCGATGCCGTCGAAATGAATGCCTTTATTTGAAGTAATCGGACCATTGACCACTGTGCCGACTCCGAATCGAAGGTAATCGTTCGCCACAACGGCATACTGCGCCCATGAAGGCTCTGCCAAGATCGCTTGGACTATTCTTTTAACATTCTTATTCGCGGTAGTCGTTCCTGTCGAAGTAATGACGATCTTTGTCGAACCGAGCGGCGGCGGCGTGATAGCAAGCGAATAGCCGCCGATCAGACTGCCATTCTTGTCATAAAAAGAATGGTTATACGGGCCTGGCGTGCTCGTGCCATCCTTATAATCTGTCGGATACTGAGCTAAATGCCACCGGTAATAGTCGACGCCGGCTTCGGCGATCTGAAACGCCTGCTCTTTTGCATCAGTCGTGCGAACATTCGTCAAAAGCGTCGCTCCCCAATTGACCAAGCCTATCAGAACCGTCACAGCGATAGCGGCAAAGATCAGGACCGATATTAAAATGTCTCCTTTATCCTTCATAGGTTTGTTTTGAGATCCCGTAAGCTGACTTGGGTCGTATATGTCTGCACTACTGGAGCTTGATTGATGAGGACATCCAAAGCCAGACTGATCTTTACAAGCCGCACCGCGGGGATATTGATCGGCAATGACAGTGGAGAGCTCGAACCAGTATAATTCTGGTCGTAATATTGGAACACTGGCGTCGATGATGAATTCCTCACATCAGTCAATAGAGATGACGTGGACTGGCTCGCGACATTGTAGGTCAAGGGCGATCCAGTCGGTTGTATTACGGCACGATACAGGGTACTGCCAATGAGGCTGTAAGTGACCTCTTCCATAGCGCTGTCACTGTCGACATTTGAGAAAAAAACGATGCTAGATGTGCCAGCAAAAGCGATCGGATATGCGCCGTTCGATGCCGTGGAAGCCTGACGCAATTCAGTCAACATGGTTTTCAATATGACTTGGGCATCCTCAGATGTTTGGAAAGAGCCAGAAATGGTACGGTTGTTCGAATATATATTGACAAGAAAAGCAGTGATGGCAACCATGACTGCTACGAATATCGCCATCGATATGAAAACTTCGACGAGGGTGAAACCGGATGAAGCCGGGAATTGGAAGCTCGCGGTCGAGAGCTGACAAATCCGGTATTTGCTGTTAGCTTTTTTACTAGACATGTTTATGTTCTAAACTATCGGTCTGATTGAATTATTGTACCTTATTTTGTCCTCTAACCATTGGTCAATTGCACTGTCTGATTTTGCCAACCGCTTACGACAGTGAAGGGAGAGGAGGTATAGGTAGTATATCCTGACTTAGATATATTCAGTACATATGAAGATCCACCTGCTAATCCCTGGAATAGAACCTGGCCGGGCGGCACACAACCTGAGGTGTATGTAAAGGAGATATCATTGATGCTCGGAGTGACTGTCGCAGTCTGGGTCGTCATGAAAAGCATATAGCGGGCGAATTCATTGCCGCCGTTTGGAAAGCTTATCTGGGTTCCAGGAGTGCTGTAATAGCTCGTAGGAGTGCCGTCGGGTCCGACAAAATTCCATGGCCCAGTAGAGCTCGGGGCTGTGGCAAACTGAAAATGTATCGGCGTCTGTCCTGTGAGCACGGGTTGACTTGATGGAGACCAATTCAAGGCATAGAAGTTGCTCGTCGTGCCTGTATCAAAAATAGAAGATTGGAGAGTGCCGGTCGCGTTTGTGCCATACGGATTAGGTCCAATAGACCAAGACAAAAGAATAGTGCCTGTCGAAGTCGACGTATCAACTCCACTGCCTGATGCATAAGCGCTTGGATCAGAAAAAATATTGGGTTGCGTCGCGCCATGTGACCAATCCGTTTGATCGAAATAGCCCTGGCCGCTGACGAACGTCTGATTATAGCCATTCGGGCCTGTCAATGTGACGCTGGCACCGGAAATCGGCAGACCAGCAGATGTTTTGACTGAAACCATGAGGCTGTTTTCAGATGCAGGCACGACGACCAATTGCAGATTCTGTGAACTGCCTGCATTGAGAACAAATGGACTGAACGGGGCAACGCCGTTTATATCATAGCTTGAACCGCTCATGGGAAGTAATGTATACGTATCCGGTATCATTGAATTCAAAACAAGCGACCCTGCTCCATTCGTCGCGAGATTCTGCGAAAACAACGGATTGCCGGCGAACGTCTTTATGCCTGTCAGATTGAAATTGAAATTAGGCACTGCCGAACATGTCGGCGACACGCTCGATATGGTGAGAGTGCTCAGTTTGTCTATCTCCAGACTTGCGCTCGTAAGCTGACCATTGACTATCGTAAGATTGGGGCTTGTGGTTGCAGTCGAATATCCAGACTTGCTCGCAGTCACCCGGTATGTCTGATAGCCAGCGGGCACGCCGATGATGCTGAGAACGCCGTTATCGTCGGTTGTATCCGTATCAGTCACGGTCGAAGAGGCTGTGCTTTGCATGACCACTGTCGCCCCTTGGACAGGATTAGCATTCGAGTCGAATACGTTTATAGTCAGCGCGCCGCCCATTCCTGCTGACTGAAGATTGGCTGGAGATACTTGGCCCGTCAATGAAATAGGCGTGAAGCTACCTTGGCAGGAACTGCAGGTCACATCAACTTCGACCAATTTGCTCGAAGCCTGAACTGTCGAGGTCGAAAGATTCTCGTTGCGTATGACGAGAGTCACGGTAAAAGTAACTCCGCCGCGCACAAGAGTCTGCGTCTGAGGCAGGACGCCGAGCGGTAGGCCGTCGGTCAAACCTACATTCGTATACGGCATGTTGCGGATGATCTCAAATTGTTCGTCGGCCAATTCAACGCCGAGAACATCGGCCTGGCTGGCGTTCGCTAGTCTCAAAAGACTGACGAACACGCTATAGGCCGCAGTCGCCACGATGAGAAAAATGGCTGTGCCGACCAGGACCTCAACCAGAGTGAATCCTGAAGACGGAACGTGGCGTTTGTTGTTATTATTGGATGACATTTACGAGTGAATATATCGGCGAGATTATAGATATCGCAAAAAAACCTACCGCCGCTCCGATGACGGCGATCATGATCGGTTCGATGATCGTAGCCATGTCTTTCGTTTTTTGGTCAACATCGTCTTCGTAATACGCCGCGACATTGAGGAGCATCTGATCCATTTTCCCTGTTTCCTCGCCAACAGCAAGCATCTGGGCAAAAAACACTGGGTACAGCTTTTCATTCGCCTCGAACACCTTTGACATAAGATCCCCTTTTTTTATGGCTTCCTCGGCATCATTCAAGACTGATCGGAAATAGACATTTTGAATGACAGAGGCGGTTATCGACACAGACTCGACGACATCTACTCCGGAATGGAGAAGCGACGACAACGTTCTGGCGGTACGTGCAGAATTTACTTCCTGAGCCAAAGGACCGATTATAGGAATCTTGAGGACAGCCAGGTGTATGACTTTTTTCCCAGACGGATATTTTGACCACCGATACCATGCGAAACTGATCAAAAAAAGTGCGGCAAGGATGAAGATGCCGTATCTTTGGCATATATTGCTGAGATCCAGGATGAATTGTGTCGTCGGCGGCAGAGCTTCTCCAAAGCTTTCGAACGTCGAAAGGAGTGTCGGAACAACAAACGTTAGCATGAGCACGCCGATGACGACCATGACCGTCAGGATCACTCCCGGATATATCATCGCGCCGCGGATCCTGCGCGTCAGAGTATAGGTGCTGTCCATCTGATCAGACACCGATTTGAGCGATTTCGCAAGGGTTCCGCTTTGCTCGCCTGCATGGACCATCGATACGAAAATAGGCTGAAAGACTTTTGGGTAGTTGCCCAAAGAATCCGCAAAGCTCATGCCTTTATCTAGGTCCCCGATCAGGCTGTTCATGATTTTTTTAAAGTTCTTGTTCTTTGATTGCCGTTCAAGGACTGAAAGAGCGCGCGTCAAGGTAAGCCCCGCCTCGAGCATCAAACCGAGATTTCGGGCAAAAGTGATCTTTTCCTGCATCTTGACTTTGCCGCCAAACGAAATTCCAAGCGACAAAAATCCAAATGCACCATTCTTTTTTTCTTCAACCGAAATCGTATCGGTTCCTTCTTCCTTGAGAATCTTGTAGAGCTCGTACTTGTCTGCCGCTTCGCGCTCGCCTTTGACAGACTCTCCAGACGAATTCTTTGCTTTGTATATGAATGTTGGCATAAGATTACATGTAAAACTCAAAACTCAAAGTGCAAAACGTAGATGCAACTTGGATTGAATCTGTATTAGAACTTTTCTCTTTTGGATGTAAGTTTTGCATTGTGCGTTTTGCGTTTTGACTTTATTCAGAGACGACGCGCAAGACCTCCTCGACCGTGGTGATCCCCATGACTGCCTTGAATATCCCGTCCTCGAACATCGTCAGCATGCCTTCTTTTTTGGCTTGCGTCTCGATCTCGTTGGTAGTGGCGTTCTTGATGATGAGCTCTTTTATGGTCTGGGTGACCTTGAGGACTTCATGGATGCCGATGCGGCCCTTGTAGCCTTCATCTTCCTTGTCTCCTGCCGGCTTATAAAACGGGATCTTTTCCCATGACTCGCTCGGCTTTACTATCTTTTCGGCCTTGAGCACCGCCAACACCCGGTCGAGGTCGACTGATTTCGAGAGAACGGCGATCTCATCCTTGGTCATGAAATATTTTTCCTTGTTGTCGTTCAGTTTGCGCACGAGACGCTGGCCGATGATGACGTCGAGGGTCGACACGAGAAGGAACGGCTCTATTTTCATATCGATCAAACGCGGCATCGCCCCGGCGGCGCTGTTGGTGTGCAATGTGGACAAGACCAAGTGACCCGTGAGCGACGCGTTGACCGCCAATGACGCCGTCTCGTTGTCGCGTATCTCGCCCACCATGATGACATCGGGGTCCTGGCGGACGAGAGTGCGCAATCCATCTGCAAAGGAAAAGCCTATCTCCGGCCGCACTTGCGTCTGATTGATGCGCTTCATCTGGTATTCGATCGGGTCTTCGATGGTCGATATATTGACGTTCGGCGTGTTGACGATGTCGAGTATCGTATACAGAGTCGTCGTCTTGCCGGAACCTGTCGGGCCCGTGGTCAGGACCATTCCCGTGGTCTTCTTAACTGCTTCGTGGATGCGCTCGAGCCCTTCTCCATGAAAGCCGAGATATTCGAGAGTGAAGCCCGAAACGTTCTCGCGCAAGAGGCGCATGACGGTCTTTTCGCCATAATATGTCGGCAATATCGAGACGCGGAACGATACTTTTTCCCCATTGGAATCTATCTTGAACCGCCCATCTTGCGGCAAGCGCTTTTCATCGAGCTTCAGGTTCGAAAGGACTTTTATGCGTGCGCTGATGGAGGCCTCGGCATTGCGCGGCAGAACCATGGCGTCGCGGAGAATGCCGTCGATGCGATAGCGGACGAGAAGCTGATCCTCCATGGGCTCTATGTGTATATCAGATGCATTCTGAAGTATGGCATGCTTGAGCAATGTATCGACGATGCGCACTACGGGCAGATCCTCGGCGATCTTCTTCAAATCCGATTCTGATGCCTCTTCCCCGCTCTCATCAGTGATAGTCTTCAATGTATCGGTCTCTTTTTGGATGATATCGCCGAATTCGGCCTTCAGGCTTTTTTGATACTGAATGATGACGTTTCGTATCGATTCCGCGTCAGTCAGACGCGACAATACCTTGAGATTGACTTTCTTTTTGATGAAATCGATGGCGGACAGATCCTGTACATCGAGCATGGCGACCTCGAGCGAGTCATCGTTTCTCTTGTAGGCGACAATATTGTGCGTTCGCGCGACTGGTTCGGGGATGAGCGAAAGCGTTTCAAAAGGGATCTTTTTTGTCTTGAGATCGACAAAAGGGATGCCAAGAACGTATGCCTGCATCCTGCGCAGATTGTCTTCCGTGATCTTCCCTTTTTTTACCAGAACCTCGCCGACTCGGACGCCTTTTTTCTCGGCTTCCTTGTTGGCGGCATCGAGATCATCTTTTGAAACGAGACTGGAGTCAAGGATGAATTTGTTGAGCTGGGAGTCCTCGATGTACATGGGATTAGTATAACAAAGAAAACGCCAGGTTGCCTTTTGGGAAAAGGGGAAACCGGCAACAAAAAACTCCGCAGAGGCGGAGTTTTTTGTGTGTTCAAAGAATTTCCTTAGTATTCGATTACGACCATCCCATTTGCCCCTGCTCCACCCGGAGAAACACCATTGCCACCGCCTCCACCACCACCAGGAACCACACCAGGATCACCGTATCCGCTAGAGCCGTTGTTTGCTCTGGATATGCCCCCTTGACCACCTTCTGGAGAAGACCCCCCTTGTCCTGATCCTCCATATGATCCGCCAGGTCCTCCCATTCCGCCTGGTATGGCGATTGTCGCAACCGCAACGCCACCAACGGTGGAGGCTACAGTAGCATAACAATCATTAGGTCCCATTGCGCCACCTGAAGCTCTTACAGATGCTCCAAAAGTAGTAGCTGTTCCAGCCGTGGAATTGTTATTACCAGAAGTTCCGCCAGTTCCGCCAGTTCCAACAGTAATAGTATAAAGCGTTCCGGGAGTCACTGTAAGAACAGATTCGCCGTACCCACCTGCGCCTCCACCTGCGCCTCCACCACTACAATTGCTCGCACTACCTCCGCCCCCTCCGGCTCCCCAGACCCGTACATCGATTTTTGTGACCCCAGGCGGCACGGTCCATGTGCTGGACGACGTATTGAACACCACTATATTGTTTGGTATTCCTCCGCCACCTGAAGAGGAGTTGACATTACCAGTAACATAACCTACCAGTTGTATACCATAGCAATTCCATCCACTACTCGCCGTGTATTCAAGATTCGGCAAACCATTCGAACTAATAATTGGATATATACCTTCATTACTAGAAGTAAGATTGCTTGAGCCTGAATCTTGGTAGAGGAGAAAATACGAACTTGAGTTTGGTCCAACAATAGCTAATGTTGGGCTGGTACCACCCTTATCGTCTTCATTTGCGAATCCTGCTGCAGTCAGAATAACGGCTGAGGCCGTTGATGGAATTCCATATTGTTGGAGAGATATCATCGATGTCACAGCATCTCCATTACATGAATTACCATAATAAGGTGCCATACCTGCTCTAATAACTACAGGATTTATATAAACCAATGTAGAAGTCGCCCCGCCCGTCGAGTTTGCCACCATCCAACTTGCATTCCCATTTCCATCATTGGTTAGAACACTGCCGGCTGTCGTGACAGTTCCACTCGCAACATTCAGATTGACAATAGCCAAGTTCTCTAGAGTAAGGAGACCAGTCTTTACTTGAGCATATACGCTCGTACCGTTCTCCCCACCGCCACTAACATTGATAGGAGCCGCCACATTTCCTGTGGGAGGATTCGACGGTGCAGCAGTCCAACTTGCCAGAGTGTACTGAAGTCCAAAACCGAGGATAATTGCTCCTGCTCCGACTCCAATCGATGAAATGACTTTTTTGATATTCATAATGGTTATATAATGTTACTTGGCTTTTAATTGGCTCAATGACTGGTTGATCTCACTTTGACTCGCTCTTGCCGAATTCATCAAGGAAAGTTGCTTCAACGAAGCCTCTATGCTTGTTTGCGAAGCCGGTACTATTTCTGCGAGCTTGGCTAGCGATGCGTTGATTGCTGAGACTCTCTGATCTATGACAGGCGGTTGGGTAATTTTTCCGCTCTGGAGATAGATGAATATGACAGCAAGAACGGCGGCTACAGCAACGAGACCTATGATGGTCATCGCTAGGCGCGATTGGCCAAAGTGCTCACCCGACGGCATGGTTTGTGTGAATGCAGGTGACATTGCACATATTGTACAAGAAAACAGGCCCGCGCATAATGAGGATGTGTGGATAACTATCGGATTTATTGACAAAAAAAGCTTTACAGTATAAGATGATGACACATGAAGTTCGCCCCAAGCGAACTCGTTTTTTTAAAAGACAGTCCCTAAGATCAAAAGCCAGGAAGAGAAAAGGATTTTATGGGCTTTAAGACTAAATAACCATGTTTGACCTAAAAACTCTCAATTCCGTCCTCAACCAGCTCGAGGAAGAGCGCGGCATACCGCGCGCAAAAATGATCGAAGCGATCGAGCTCGCCCTCGCTACCGCCTATAAAAAGGAATACGGCAAGAAAGGACAGATCGTCCGCTGTGTTTTCGACATCAACAGCGGAAAAACAGAGTTCTACCAGGTCAAAGTAGTCGTCGACAAGGACAGTGTCATCATGGAAGACGAAGAAGACACTCAGGACCTGAAGAACATGGACACGGAGAACATAAAGGTCCGTTATAATCCCGAACATCATATCTTTATCGAAGACGCAAAAAGGATAAAGAAGGACGCCGCTCTCGGCGACGAGATAATATTCCCTCTTGAAATAAAGGGCGACTACGGCCGCATCGCCGCTCAAACAGCGAAACAGGTCATCATCCAGAAGATCCGCGAAGCTGAGAAAGTATCAGTTCTCGGAGAATACGGCCAGAAACAAGGCGAGATAGTCGCCGGCACGGTTCAACGCATCGAGCGAGGCGCGATATTCGTCGATATGGGACGGGCAATGGGCATCATCCCCTACGAAGAACAGATTCCGAGCGAACGCTACAAGCAGGGCGAGCGCATCCGAGCCTATCTCTATGCCGTCGAAGAGAGCCCGCGCGGCATCCTCCTCAAGCTTTCGCGTGCGCACCCAGGCATGCTGGCCGAACTGTTCAAGATGGAAGCGCCTGAGATCGCTCAGGGCATCGTCGAGATAAAAGCAGTGGCAAGAGAAGCCGGCTCACGATCGAAAGTCGCCGTCATGTCAAAAGATTCTCATATCGATCCGATCGGTTCGATGGTCGGCCAGCGCGGCGTACGCGTTTCGACGGTCATGAGCGAGCTCGCAGGCGAAAAAATAGACATCATTGAATGGAACGACGACCAAGCCCGCTTTATTGAGGAATCCCTTTCTCCAGCACAAGTCGTTTCGATAGAATTGAACAAAGAAGAAAAGAAGGCCACAGTTAAAGTTTCAGAAGACCAACAGTCATTGGCGATAGGCAAAGGCGGACAAAACGTCCGTTTGGCCGCAAAATTGACCGGATGGAAGATAGATATACAGCCCGTGAGCGGACCAATCATCGCCGAACCAGATGTAAACCCAGCTAAAGCAGGATAAGCGCCACAAAATCAGAGAATGGAACAGAAGGACTGCTCCAGAATAAAATCGCCCGTATTGGTTTTATGCATTATACTTATATAAAATAATGTCATGAGCCGCCTTATCCTGAAAAATATCGTCTCATATGCTTTTATGATATCCGTATGCTCTTTGCCCTTGTGCGCAAACGCGGAGACGTCATCTGGAATAGCCGACTGGCTATCGCGGATATTCTCTTGGCAGACGCCCGTCATAAACCATGTATCTGATCTATTCGAATCGCGAAGGGATAATCTACAAAACAACAGCATCGAAAGGAATCAGCTTCTCAATTGGCGTCGTGGAGTCATCCCATCGGAGACTGCCTCCACAGTGCCTACCGTGATTTTTCCATCGGACACCTCTACCTCTGACATTACCGCTTCGAGCTCGCCCGTCTTTATTTCAGAAAGCTTATTTAAGGAAGAAAAGACGGTAATCGTCCTAAAGCTGACAGCAATCGAGAACGGCCTGAATGAACGTACGTCACAATTGGCCGCTTTTGTCGCGAGTTCAAGCAAAGACAGAGCTGACACAGGATCGACTCAAGCGGCATTGCTTGAGGCAGAAACGGATGTGGATAATGCAAATTCCGCAGTTACATCATTCGCTGATTATGAGCCTGATACGACGAGCCCTTCCAAAATGGTCGATCTACAGCTTCCGCAAGCATATCTCGATGCCGCTCTGAGAGCACTCCATACGGCACAAGTTTCCCTTGAATCGGCTATCACTGGTGCAAACGACCAGCCTCAATAAACAACATGGACACAGAAAATAACACAAACGATCCATTGAACGTCGTGAAAGGCCGCGAACAAGAGATCGGCCCTCTGTTCGGAATATTCATCATACTTGTCCTCTTCATCGCGGGCGCTTTATATTTCTTGATGCACGCATGGAGCGGAAACCAAGAGAAGCCGGCAAACGCGACATCTACAGAAATAATAATCTACCGACATGCGCCGATTTCGACGTCGACCGCCGCGGCGGCTTCATCGACGGACAACATCGGATCAGACGATCCAACGACTAGAATCGAAACCCATCCACAAGACGCAAGCAGTACTGATCGTTAACGCGCTTAAAGAACAGAACTGAAAACTTGAAAAAAATTGCAAATTCTTTATCGACCGCTTAGACTTCAAAGACCATGAACAAAACATACGAAAACTTTTCGATTAAAAGCCTCGACAAGAGCCGTATCGAGATAACTGCTTCCTTGCCAGTCGCGATTTTTGGCTCTTATCGTGCCGCGGCGCTCAAGAACCTCAACGAGAGCGTGACCATCGATGGCTTCCGCAAAGGCAAGGTGCCCGAGGCCACTCTCGTACAAAAGATCGGCGAGATGACGGTCCTTGAGGAGATGGCTGAATTGGCAATCTCGAATGCCTACCCTTCTATCCTCACTAATGAGAAGATCGATGCGATCGGCCGCCCCGAGGTCAAGATCACCAAGCTCGCCGCCGACAACCCTCTCGACTTCACGATCATAACGGCTGTGGTTCCGAAACTCGAATTGCCTGATTGCAAGGCTATCGCCGATGCAGAGATGAAGAAGCTTCCGACCGCCGACGAAAAAGTCACCGACAAAGAGCTCGACGACGCGATACTGCGGATCAGGAAATCTCACGCTTCGCACGATGGGCATGACCACGACAAGATGACGGCAGAAGAGCATGATAAAGCCATCACGGACGGCATGCCGGAGCTGACGGACGATTTTGTGAAGACAATCGGCGATTTCACCGATGTCCCGGACTTCAAGAACAAGCTCTCAGCGATGCTCGTCGAAGACAAGAAGAATCTCGCAAAAGAGAAGCGGCGCATCGCTATCGCTGACGGCCTGTCAGAAAAAGTAAAAGCGGATCTGCCGGACATGATGATCGAAAGCGAGCTTGACCGCAATGAGGCGCAATTCAAAGCAGACATCGAGCGCATGGGGCTCAAGCTGGACGACTATCTGAATCACGCAAAGAAAACCATCGAAGATCTCCGAACGGAATGGCGCCCGCACGCGGAAAAGAAAGCGAAGCTCCAGCTCATCTTGAACGCTCTATCGGAAAAAGAGAACATCCGCCCGACAAAAGAAGAAGTGGCAGATGAGGTCAACCATATCGTCGAACATTACAAAGACGCCGATCGCGAGCGCGCGGAAATATATGCGGACACCGTGCTCACGAATGAAAAGGTCTTTGAATGGCTTGAGAAATAATTGCTGATACTGCCACACCCAATTTGAAATCAAAAACCCGATGTCGCTTTCATGGACATCGGGATTTTTTGCGCATTTGCATCTGTTCATTTCATCAATTATTCATTATGAGAATTCCAATATACTTGAGCTTCAAAATGTTATGACCGACAAGACCGCGATCGTGGCCGTCTCTGCCCGCAGAACCTGTCTACCGAGGCATTTCATAGGAATATTCTCATCGTGAAACAATTCGACCTCCCTTTCAGACCAACCCCCCTCGGGACCGACGAACACCGCTATAGGATTGTCATTGTTCGAGATGACATCTCGTACAGACTCCCCTTCCGTGTGAAACGCGAGCATTTGAAACGTTTTAGCTGAAACGTGCGACTTTAAATAAGCAAAGCTTTCTTCGAGAGCGATGATCGGATGAATAGTCGGCACTGTTCCCCTTCCGCTTTGCTCGCTTGCCTCGATAACGATCTTTTGGAGTCGCTCTAGATTCAAAGATTTCTTCTCGCTCCTTTCGGACAAGACAGGAACTATATGAGACACACCAAGCTCAGTGGCCTTCTCCACGATCCATTCGAAATTGTCCTTTTTAATCACAGCCGCGCATAGCCATATTTTCTGATCTGACATAAAGCGGCTGGGGAAAGAATTCTGGACTTCAAGGGCAACTTTGTCTTTTACCAATTCTTTTATGAGACATTCGTAGTCTTTGCCGTCGCCATTGAAGACAATGATCTTGTCCCCCGTCTTCAATCTAAAGACTTTTTTTAGCTGGTCGATCAAATTCCTGTCGGCCATGTCAAAAACCCCTCCTGAAATATCGGAGAGCGTTTTCCCGGCCACGTAGAATCTGTGAAGTCTCACGTCAGTTTTGTTGCTTGTTACGCTTCAGTTTGCTAAATATGTAACAAAGGGTATTATAACGGCTAGCGAGGACATACAGCAACTTGTTGATGTAACGTCCGAACGAAGACGTTATATGAGCAGAGCTCATATAACCACATATCAGCTTTTAACAATAGTCGAAGGTCGAAAGTACCTAGTCAAAAGTCAATGCACGCGTTCTCTATTTTATGACTTTCGACTCGGAACTTTATGACTTTCGACTCAAAACCAATGTCCATACTCATCCCAACAGTCATAGAAAAAACGAATTTCGGCGAGCGCGCTTATGATATATATTCGCGCCTTTTAAAGGAAAACATAGTATTCTTGACCGGACCCATCGATGACACGGTGGCAAATATCGTCATCGCTCAGTTTCTCTTTCTCCAGTCTCAAGATCCAAAAAAAGACATCTCGTTGTACATCAATTCTCCTGGCGGCGCAGTCACAGCCGCTCTAGCGATCATCGACACCATGAACAACATCAAAAACGATGTCTCCACTGTATGCGTGGGAATGGCCGCTTCTGGTGCCGCTATCATTCTCTCTGCTGGCAAGAAAGGCAAACGGCTTGCTATGCCGAATGCGGAAGTCATGATACATCAGCCACATGGCGGAACCGAGGGACAAGCGACAGATATCGAGATAAGCGCTAAGCATATCGTCAAGCTCCGAGAAAACCTCAACAGGATGCTTGCTGAAAATACCGGCCAGCTTCTGTCAAAAGTCGAAAAGGATGTTGAGCGAGATTTCTTCATGGATGCGAACGAGGCGAAAAAATACGGCATCATAGATAAAATCTTGTAAATCATACAAATTCGGGTAAATGAGCATTATTCAAAAAAACTGTATATTCTCAAATGTGCTGTTTTTTGTGTCCAAAATGTAATCTTTATCTTTTGCCGCACCTCTGACTAACCTCAGATACATATTGCACTCATTAATTACATGGGCGCAACATGAGAATACAATCAAAACGCAGGGGAATTAAAGGATTTGTCACAGTCTTGAACTACGCGGTAAGGTATCATCATATGATCACCAAACAAGCGCAGGAAAGGTACAAAATATTAATACATTGGGGTAAGTATGGGCTCGATTCAGCCATGGACGCATTCAAGGTTTCCAGACGGACTTTGTTCAATTGGAAGAAGAAATTGGATGAAGGCAATGGCAAAGTCGAAGCCTTGAATCCTGGCAAAAGAACACCTCAAAAGAAGAGAAAAAGAACTTGGGATTTCCGCATACTTGAGGAGCTTCGGAAGTTACGGGTCGATCATCCAAACCTCGGCGCAGAAAAGCTATACCCGTTGCTTCTGGACTTCTGTGATGCTTTTGGAATTGAGAAGTGTCCAAAACCATCAACTATTGAAAGACTAATCACTGACATGGGTGGCCTCCGGACATTCCCGCAGAAAGTGTCACACTTTGGCAAGATCAAGAAAACCAATCGCAAGAAAGTGCTTAGAAAGCCCAAGGACTTGGTGCCAACGTACCCCGGACACGTTTTGGCACTCGATACCATTGAGAAACAGAGAAATGGTCGTAGGATGTACATTTTAACTGCAATCGACATATATTCACGCACTACCTACGCAATCGCTACCAAGTCACATTCTTCAAAGACGTTTGCTCATTTCTTCTACCTGATCATGCAGATGTTTCCGTATGAAATCAAGAATGTACTGACTGACAACGGATCAGAATTCAAGCTACATCTTGACGCCTTACTTACAAAGAACAACATCACTCACTACCACACATATCCGAAGACTCCCAAGATGAATGCTCACTGTGAGAGCTTCAATGGTACCATCCAAGAAGAGTTCGTTGATTACAATGTCAACATACTCTTTGATGACACTACCAAATTTAATGAAAAGTTGAAGGAATATTTGACCTTCTACAACACCAAAAGAGTGCACTGTGCTTTCAAGAACAAATTGGTGCCGCTTGAAGTGCTGACCTCTTCCGAGTATTATGTGAATCAATTACCAGAAAAGTGCAAAGATGGGTGGGGTTATTCAACCTCTTGCAATTCCTCGCGCATATTGTATTATGATTGCATTACTTAATTTAAATTTGAAACTCGCTTTTTAACGACTTTATGAAACAATCACTGGAAAGACAAAGAAAAACAGAACGAAAGAATACTCAGCCCTAAATTGCTTCAGAAGAGCCTCTAAGAAGGCGTTTCGCAATCGAATATGGTATCAAAATTAGTGGTTCTTATATGTGCGATCATTGCGGGATTGATCGGGCTTGGCGTCGGGTACTATCTGCGCTTCATCATATCCCTCGGCAAAAAAGGCTCGATGGAGCTCGAAATAAAGGAGATGCTCCTTGCCGCAAAAGAAGAGGCAAAAAAGATAACGAGCGATGCCGAATCGAAAGCCAGCGTGGCCCTCGAAGAGACGCGCAGAGAGACAAGGGAAAAAGAAGAGAAGATCCAACAGACCGAATCGCGCCTCATAAAAAAGGAGGATCTGCTCGACAAGCGTCAAACGGATATAGACAGAGAGGCAGAGATCATCAAAGAACGGGCGGTCGAGATAAGACAGATAAAGGACCGCGCGGACAAGCTCGAAGAAGATCGTAAAAAAGCCCTGGAGAGAGCGGCTGGATTGTCTGCAGAAGAAGCAAAAAAAGAGATAATGCAGACTGTGGAAAAAAGCACTGAAACCGATATCCTTGCGCGAATACAAAAATTAGAGGCAAATGGAGAGGAGAGGCTCGAAAGAAAAGCTCAGGACATATTGGCCATATCGATACAGCGCATGGCCAATTCGGTCGCTTCGGACATCATGTCGACAGCTGTAAGCATCCCGAATGATGAGATAAAAGGCAAGATCATAGGTAAGGAAGGCCGCAATATAAAAGCCTTTGAGCGTATAACCGGAGTGGAAGTCCTCGTCGATGACACGCCTGGAATGATAACCATATCGTCTTTTGACCCCGTGCGGCGGCATGTCGCCCGTCTTGCCCTGGAAAACCTCATAAAAGACGGCCGTATCCAGCCCGCAAAGATAGAAAAAGTTGTAGAGGAGGCTCATAACGATATAAATAAAATAATCAAGCAAAAAGGCGAGGAAGCGGCTTATGAATGCGGCGTAGTAGGGCTTGACCCGCGAGTGCTATTGATGCTCGGCCGTCTTCATTTCCGCACTAGCTACGGTCAGAATGTCCTCCAGCATTCAATAGAGATGGCCCATATAGCAGGTATGATCGCAGAAGAAATAGGGGCCAATGTAGCCGTGGCAAAGGCTGGCGCCCTGCTCCATGACATAGGCAAGGCTCTCGACCATGAGGTTGCCGGCACTCATGTGGAGATAGGCCGCCGCATTTTGCAAAAATTCGGTGTCAGCGAAGAAATAGTCAAGGCTATGCAAGCTCATCATGAGGAACACCCTTATGAGACCGTGGAATCGCGCATCGTCCAGACTGCCGACGCCATATCCGGCGCTCGCCCCGGCGCAAGAAAAGACAGCGTCGAGAACTATCTGAAACGCCTCGGCGATCTTGAGGCTATAGCAAATTCATTTAAAGGAGTCGAGAAAGCCTACGCCCTCCAAGCCGGCCGTGAAATCCGTATTTTCGTCAAGCCTGAAGACCTCACTGACCTTGAAGCCAGAAATACCGCGCGTGACATAGCTCTGCGCATAGAAAAAGACCTCAAATATCCTGGTGAGATCAAAGTCACTGTCATCCGTGAGACCCGTGTCATCGATTTTGCAAGATAAGAAAAAGGAAAATGAGCAAAAGAAAACCGCACTCTCATTATGCACCCGGCTCCATGCGATATGGCCGTCTACGCCTTGCGCTTCACGTGGCAAGACACGTTGGGTGTTTGTGCCTCGCCCCCGGCAAAATTGGAACCAACGTCTAGGAACGTTGATATATCGACAAGTCGCTATGAAGAAATTTTGTAAAGAACATTCACTCTATGAATTCACCGTTATCGACGATAAACTCAACAAAGTGCTCAAGGTTAGGTAATCCTTGAGCGTGGATCTTTTGCCAACTCTTACGCCGATGGGTTCTCCATCACGCTGTGAGTAGATCCTTTATACAAGAGCCGCTAGCGACGCTTGTATCATTTTCAAATTCACAACCCATTCGCTCAATGGGTTAGAGGAAAGTTTTAAAGGTTCAACTTCAACCTATATTTTACCGGCAAGACGAGCACGATGAAGCGCAAGCCGTTGCTGTTTTTGAGTCATTGTCTGCCATTGTCCAGGATAAATCCCAGTAATACGACAAGTGACTTCGATTTCAGTCTGCCGTTTCGCCTCAGCCTCCACCTTGGCCTTTTCTGCGGCAATGTGGACTTGCTCAGCTTCGAGCTCGACCATGAGCCGGGCTTCCTCTTCAGCCTGCCGTTTGGCGGCAAACCGAGCGCGGATTTGATCGGACAGATCGACAGGAAATGCACCCTCTGATCCGGCAATCTCTTCCGCAACAGCGAGGTATTCTGAACCGTACTGTGGGCCATAGCCACCGTAGCACCACGGTTGACCATCAGCGAGACAAGCAACTCGTGCCGCTTCGCGAACACTCGTCGCCCGTTCTGCCTCTTTGCACCGGCGATAATTTTCCGCCTTTTCCCATTGTGCAGGAGTCATCCCATGCTCAGCAAAGCAATTTTTTGCTCGTTGCAAGAATGCGACGGCATTCGGCGACTTCTCCAAATTGAATGGGGTCGTCTCCGAGATAAGCCCGCACCAATGAGCGCCACCGTTAGTGGTGTTGAGGCGAGGTCCTGCAAGTCGTGTCTCGCGCGGACCGCTTGTCCATGCGAACATGACTGTTCGGCGAGGGGACGCGAGATCAATAATCCAACACGTGCCTGCCTTGTTTTGGCGAATTTCGCCTTTTTCACCATCAAGCACTCCAAGTGCCCAATTAGTGTGCGACTTCCAACCGCCGCAAGCGGCGATGAACTTCTCTGCCTTTTTCGGGCTGAGAGCCGAAATACCGAGTATAAGAACACCTTTAGCATAGCCACTCAGAAAAACTTTGTCTTCCTTGGCGGCATGCTCGGCACGACGAAGCGCTTCAAGGTTGAAACCTTCGCGGCAAGCAGTATCTTGCGACACCACCAATCACGGATAACTTACAAAAAGACTTAAAATACCCTTTAAATCAGACATATTTTCCTTATGGTGCCGCCCATCTATAGACGTAGAATCAGTCAATGCTCTGACGATATCAATAACAGAGAAAAACCACCTACCATCATGCCATTTATGACGTATTTTACTTTTTTCAAAGAGATCAACCTTGTTTTTGACATCAAGTATGGATTTCATGACTTAATTTTACCGAACAGAGAATTTTTGAGAACTTCCGCTGCGCTGTTTTTCAAGTTGTAGTGATAAAATTTGGCGCTTTTTGGCAAAATATGTCGCAATTTTGGCTCTATTGCGCCGATTTACAGGAGTTATATAATGTAATCAGGTCAATATCCATCGTTTTGGCGGTGGAGGTGGCAATTTTATTCCGACAAGCGAGGAGCATGTGGACGCTTGCGTACACAATGTCCGAGCGCAGTCGAAATATAGTAATCTTTATTCCGACAAGCGAGGAGCATGTGGACGCTTGCGTACACAATGTCCGAGCGCAGTCGAAATATAGTAATCTTTATTCCGACAAGCGAGGAGCATGTGGACGCTTGCGTACACAATGTCCGAGCGCAGCCGGAAGAAAGCAGTCTTTATAAACATAATAGAAAAAACATATGAACAAAGCAGGAATCGTCGAAGCAGTACACGCAGTTTTGGGCGGCACAAAGGTCCAGGCAGAGCAGGCCGTTGAAGCAGCCCTCAATGCCATCATCGATTCATTGAAGAAGGGAGAAGAGGTGTCGATCGCCGGTCTTGGCATTTTCTCAGTCAAGATGCGTGCGGCCCGCGAAGCGAGAAATCCTCGCACTGGCGAAGCGATCAAGGTCGCAGCCATGAAAGTCCCGAAGTTCCGCGCCGCAAAAGCTCTCAAGGACGCAGTTAAATAACAATTTACGTCGTTCTCTCGGAGAATCAAAAGCCGCCAAATGGCGGCTTTTGAGTTTCGTAAAAAAGATTATCATAAACAATCACCGCACGAAACACACCATATCAACAGTCAGAGGACATCTATTCTTTATATGACTATATATCTCGTCTTACTTCAAAGCAATTTTGTATCTTGGGGCGCTTAGAGCATAGAGAGCATTAACACCATCAGCTGTTAAAGCTTCATTATAGATACGGACTTCACTGACAAAACCTTGGGCCATATCGGTGAAAGGAGTCCAAGATGAACGAGCGATAGACAAAGGATCTCCACTCTGAAGAGCGAACGGAAACGGAGGATTCCATGATGACTGGAAAGTGCCATTCGCATAGAGTTTTTCGGTCGTACCATCGTAGGTAATAGTGAGCAGTGTCCAAGTGTTAAAAGGAGCTTTAATTTAAAATATGCCATAGTTCCTTTTAGATACTAAATACTGATTTCAGTAACACCTAATTACTATCGAACAAGTAGTTTTTTACGTGACTATTATATATCAATGCAAAAGATGAAGCAAAACGCATATTGCTTGAAAAGTTACTTTATTTCTCTAATGTGCGGGATGCGAGAATCGAACTCGCGACCACAGTTTGGAAAACTGTTATTATACCATTTAACTAATCCCGCTCTTCCCTTTTCTCATCCCTAGCCACGCTTCGCCTGTCTCGCCCAGCGCACTTCGTGTCGGGGCGCCGGGATTCGGTCATTACATGACCAGTAGAGGCTTCATATTTCCTCGGACAGGTCCTCGGAAATGTATTCAGCCTTTTCGAATCCCTGTGCTCGTTCCACTCGCACCACTCCTCCACTTCGTGTCGGGGCGCCGGGATTCGAACCCGGAGTCACCTCTTCCCAAAAGAGGCATGTTAGCCGTTACACCACGCCCCGGTGTGCGGTCATCATAGCATGAAGATTTCTGAATGGGAAGAAAACGGCTCTATCGAGCATTTGTATCAAATGATCACGTTTTCTTGCAAAGAAACCGTTTGCAACTCTCCATTATCGCTTTTACCAAATCTAACAATAGCCAAATCAAAGACGAACGAATGATCGAGTCCATATTTTTTGTCTTCTAGATATGTCGCCACCATCCGGCGTAAACGTCTTTGTTTTAGATTATGCATAAGCTCCTCTGCACGATAGCCATCGCTCTTATTTTCCCTGAAATCGCTTTTGACTTCAATAAAGTGCAAACTCCCCTCTTTTATGGCTACAATATCGATTTCTCCCCATTTACGTAGATAATTCCGATCGAGGATCCTATAGCCTTGTGAAACGAGGAAATCGCAAACTACTGATTCTGACAGATTGCCCTTTTTCTTTGTATTCATTGCTTAATTCTACAGAATAGAGATTAAGAAAAGTTAAAAAAATTATAAACAGGGTTTATGCGTCAAGATGACATCTTGACATTTCATGTGAAACTGTAAAGGACAGCAATTCGTGATTTTAAGCCATATTTTTTGTCCTTTATGAACATAATTCACAGAGTTATCCACAGTTTTTGGAAAAAAGCTATATTTTAAGCCATTCTTAAAAGACGACTTTCTAATGTCTCTTTTGAGTGATTTACCTATCTATTCAAGAATCAACATACGATCGAAGCCATAAATCGAATCGATTGAGATGAGAAACAGATGTTGTGCGGGTAGGGAGAATCGAACTCCCACCTCGTCCTTGGCAAGGACGCGTCCTACCACTAAACGATACCCGCATATATGCAAAACAATAACTTCGACAGTATAACTTAAAACTTAATTTTTACAAAATCTTTGTGCGCCCGGAGGGACTCGAACCCCCAACCCCTTGGTCCGAAGCCAAGTGCTCTATCCATTGAGCCACGGGCGCATTAACTCAAACACTTGCTCCATAATACGTTATTAACAGCTTTTGCCAAGCTTTCATAAGCCTTAAAGTATATATTCTTCCAATATTCAATCGGAAACATCCTTGGTATTCAGGATTTTTCTTTACAACATATCTGGTTTTCTTATATATTGTTTTTTGGAGAATTTGAGGCTCTATTCCTAGCTTTTTTGACCAATTCTTCTCACTATCTTTATACCCTGGTATTGCATGGATATAGAGGCGACATTTTATTTCATTGGTTTGAATGTTTAAAAATTTTTGTATCCATTTATACATAAATAAGATCATATCTTGATCAGAATTAACAAACTGAAAACATCCTGATTTCTTGCCGCCTTCTGCCCAATACAAAGCAATACCAATAATGAAGGCTGGATCGATCATATATTTTTTGAAAAGTACTTCAGCGTCAGACTCAGCAATCTTTTCTCTTGCCAGGCGCCTTGATCTATTCGCAAACATTGTCTTCAAGCGTCCAGCGTCTTGATTTTTCTTTATCATATTTTTTAAATGCTCCTCTTCTTCGCTTGAAAGTTTGATATACTTCAGCCATCCTGAAAGAAGTCCTTTAGATACAGGCACTTGCTGTTGAATTTCGCTATAACTAAGGCCTTTCTTCCTTAGTTCTATGGCTTTAAATTTATCTTCTAACCTTGCTTTCATGTTATTTGTATAATATCCTATAGTTCTAATGAAATCAATTACTAGCCCAATACCACCCGAAGTCATAGAAACTGTTAAAACCTTGGAAAGCAAGGGCTTTGAGGCATATCCCGTGGGTGGCTGCGTTCGCGACCTTCTGCTTGGTCTGATCCCGAAAGATTGGGATATAACGACAAATGCTCGACCAGAAGACATCATTTCCCTATTCCCAAAAACATTTTACGAGAATTCATTCGGAACTGTCGGCGTTGTATATGAAAATCCGAGCAATGAAAACGTTAGATTAATCGAAGTAACTCCGTATCGTCTCGAAGGAAAATATCAGGATTATCGGCATCCAGATGAAGTGATCTTTGCAAAGAATATCGAGGACGATTTAAAGCGCCGCGATTTTACTATCAACGCGATCGCGATACGGCTTTCAGATGGGGCAATAAAGGACATCGTAGATCTGTATGGTGGTTTCAAGGACATAAAGGACAAAATCATTCGTACAGTGGGCAGTCCTATAGAACGATTCGGTGAGGACGCCCTGCGTATGTTGCGCGCGGTCAGGCTCGCAACACAACTAGGTTTCACATTAAACATTGATACAAAAAAGGCTATACAGAGCCATAATGAATTATTGAAACATATATCGTTCGAAAGGATCCGTGATGAATTCACAAAGATATTGATGACGAACAACCCAAAGGCTGGAATAGAGATGATGCATGAAATAGGTCTCCTTAAACATTTCATTCCCGAACTTGAACAATCAATTGGTGTCAAGCAACCACAAGCTCATGCTTATGAGGTCTGGGAACATTTATTGAGATCTCTACAACATGCCGCTGACAAAGATTGGCCTCTGGAAATACGCCTCGCTGCCCTGTTTCATGACATTGCAAAGCCAAATACAGCAGGTGTTTCACCTGAAACGCATCAAATAACGTTTTACGGTCACGAAGTGGTTGGTTCACGTGAAACAAAGAAAATTATGGACCGTTTGAGGTTTCCCATGAAAACAACGGAAAAAGTGGTCAAATTGGTTAGATGGCATATGTTTTTCTCTGATCCCGAGAAGATTACCCTCTCTGCAGTACGCAGGATGGTCATTAACGTCGGACGTGAAAACATCTGGGATCTCATGAATCTACGCATTTGCGATCGAATCGGCACCGGTAGGCCCAAGGAAAGCCCTTATAGGTTCAGAAAATACCAAGCAATGATCGAAGAGGCTTTACGAGATCCTATCTCGGTTTCAATGTTGAAAATGAATGGTGCCGAGCTTATAAAGCACCTTGGAATCGAACCTGGACCGAAAATCGGCGCCATTCTTCATGCTTTGCTCGAAGAGGTTCTTGAGAACCCTACGTTGAATACCAAAGAATATCTCGAAAAAAGATCAGCCGAACTTAATTTATTGGGTGAAAAAGAGCTTGAAATACTTGGCAAAGAGGGGAAAATGAAGGAAAAAGAGGCAAATAAGGTGAAAATTGATGAAATTAGAGGTAAGTTTCATGTGAAATAACGAGTACGTTCTTTCGACTTCGCTCAGACGCCATGTTCGCAAGCGACCACGTCGCTCTTCGCTTGTCGAAATAGGCATATTTTACGTTTCACGTGAAATATAGTACAAGAATTGTTTCTTGTGAATCTATGCGAAATATGGCTACACAAGGCTGTTTTTGTTTATATACACTTTGGGGCTCTCAATTATTCATAATCGATTAATTTAATCTAACGTTAAATAATAAGGAAAAGAAAAACCGCGTTGATATGCGGCAGATGGTCGCACAAACGCGGTTTTGAACAAGAACTTGCTATGTCCGATCTTTGAGTGACGCACATAATGCATCACCAACAAAAAATATAAATTACTTGAGAAGGGATGTTACATGAGAAACACCCTCAGAAGGACTAGCTTGTTACTGTTCTTAAATGGGGACGATTTTCCTGAAACTACTACCCTTTGAACTTTAATGTACTGCGGCTTTGCGCTATTCCTCGGTTGAGCGCTGCCGATCTGTCCTTTATATTACTTCTTTAAAGGACATTGTAAAGGACATGACTGTGGATAACTAACCTGGTAATAACGTCCTTTAAAAATCTAACGCTAATTCTATTGGACAATGATCCGAACCCAAGACTTCCGGGTGAATCTCCGCTGTTTTGACCTTATTCTTCAACACATTTGAGACAAGAAAATAATCGATTCTCCAACCGACATTCCTTGCCCTAGCATTTGCAAAGTGCGACCACCACGTGTAAAAACCATTTCCTTTATGGAAAATTCTAAGCGTATCGATGAATCCAGCGTCTATGAATTTTTGAAAACCTTCACGTTCTTCCGATGTAAAACCTTTCACACCTTCATTTTCTTTTGGACGCGCGAGATCATCTGGTGTGTGCGCAACATTCAAATCGCCACAAAAAACGACTGGCTTCTTTTTTTCCAGATCTTTGCAATAGGCAAGGAAAGCAGGGTCCCATTGCTTGTGGCGAAGGGGAATGCGTGACAGGTCGTCCTTTGCGTTCGGAGTGTAGACAGTAACAACATAGAAATCCTCGAATTCAGCGGCAATAACGCGGCCTTCAGTCCTAGGATCGCCATATTCGTCAGCAACAAGGCCGTATTTCTCGCAAATCTTGTCCGGCAGACCGTTTATGACTGCAATCGGCTTCATCTTAGTAAAAATCGCCGTACCAGAATAGCCCTTTTTCACTGCAGAATTCCAATATTCCTCGTAGCCGGGCATATCTATGATCGCCTGGCCCTTTTCAGCCTTTGTTTCCTGCAAGCACAGGATATCCGGCCGATACTTTTCAACAAACGGAGCAAACAAGCCCTTTTTAACCACCGCGCGAATGCCGTTCACGTTCCAGGAAATTATTTTCATGTGGATATAATAGCAGAAATAGGGAAGTTGGTTGCGAATTATTTCTTCACATCACTTGATTTCCAAGACAACTCGAATATAAGCCGCATCATGTTGTGGATAGTCTCATCCTCAATGATGCGAGAGAACTATATCCAATTCTTGGTTATGCTAAATGGCAATTCTTTGAGAATGTCATAAAGAAGGCCAAGCAAGCTTGTATTAATGGCAGACAATTTCCGCAGGATCATTTTACTGATATCAGTAAAATGACGCAAATAGGCCACGGAATCGTTAGAAGACTTGACGATTTTAAACTAAGTAGGTTCGCATGCTATTTGATTGCACAGAATGGAGATCCAACAAAACAAGAGATCGCCATGGCTCAAACTTACTTTGCAATTCAAACTCGCAAGCAAGAGATACTTGATTCATTGCCAGAAGCAGAAAAAAGACTACGTAAACGTCAGGAGGCCACAGATAAAAATAAAATGTTGTTTAGCGCCGCCAAACAAGCTGGGGTTTCAAACTTTGGTCTTTTCAACGATGCAGGATACAAAGGGCTATACGAAATGCCCCTTGCGCAAGTTGAAACAAAGAAAAACGTACCGAAAGGTAAATTACTTGATCATATGGGTTCAGAAGAACTCGGTGCGAATATTTTTAGAATCACTCAAACCGAAGCAAAATTGAAACGCGAAAATATACATGGAGATATTGATTCAAGGAAAACTCATTTCGATGTTGGCAAGAAAGTGAGACAAACGATGGGCGAATTGGGTAGTGAAATGCCGGAAAATCTAAAGTCAGAGAAACATATCAGGGAATTGAAGAGGGAAGTACGTGCGATAGGCAAGAAGCAAAATAAAATCCATAAGTTATAAACATGATACGGAAACCATATTGGTCAATTGACCAATATGGTGCAGGCGATGTCTAATGATATGCTAATCATAAAATATTTGGACTAGACAAATGTGTAAATTACTTCCTCCCCTTATCATGAAACTTCTTGTGGACATCGCGAAGTTGAGTATCAGTGACATGAGTATAGATCTGCGTCGTCGAGATATTCGCATGACCAAGCAGCATTTGAACGGAGCGGAGGTCGGCACCATTTGAGAGGAGATCGGTGGCAAAAGAGTGACGAATGACGTGCGGAGTGACTTTC
The DNA here is from genome assembly GCA_963848635.1 of uncultured bacterium. Lineage (GTDB taxonomy): Bacteria > Patescibacteriota > Minisyncoccia > Phycocordibacterales > PALSA-1337 > JAGWNR01. The sequence goes on along the minus strand of CAWKEA010000005.1, from coordinate 451,260 downwards.
TTTGAGATGCCGGCTTTTATGGCGTTCTGCTTCACGATCCGCTCGATAGAGCGCTTGTCGAGGGCAAGGTCGCCGGCGCGGGACTTTTCCTTATTGAAACGGATAAAGAGGGCATCGTCTACATCGACTCGCTTGGCAAGATATTTTTTGAGGGCATTTTTTGCATCGTCGGAGATGAAAACGACGCGCACTTTGTCGCCCTTGCCCCGGATAGGGAAGCTGTCAGCATTGAGATTGAGGTCGCGGGTGAGGGAACAGAGCTCGGAAACGCGCAGACCTGTGGAAAAGAGGAGCTCGAGGATGGCCTTGTCGCGCAGAGACTTGAGCTCGTCGTCTTTGGCGCCACCAGCTGGCGGATTGTTAGAAATCTTGCCGGATTTTTTGTCGACCATTTTCTCGGGTGCTTCGAGTAAAGAGCGCAATTCTTCTGGTGTGATGAGGTCAAGATGCCGCTCGCCGAGCTTTGCGAGTTCGATATGCTCGGGCGACAGGCTTTTTATGTTGCGCTTGGCGAGAAATCGGAGAAAAGCGCGCAGAGCGATGAGATGATAGTTTTGCGTCCTCTTTTTAAGACTTTCGCTCTTATCTGCCTTATTTCGACCGGTCAATTGGCGATTAAGCCAGAGGCGATACTCACGGACAAGGCTCTCGCTAATATCATCTACACCTTTGACCTTCCCATAATCCAAAAAACGCGAAATATAATGGTCGTAATTGATGATCGTCCGGAGCGAACGCCCTTTTTCTATCTCCATATATTCAAGAAACTGCTGTTTGAGGTCTTTGATATTGTACGACATAGATTTATTGTAAGACGAGACAATATTTTTAGATACTTGACAATAAAAATGGGTGTGCTATGATATCGGCAGGATGACCTTTAACAGAGCTTCGTTACATCGCGCTGAGTGGCGCGAGAAGTATTGGTATTGATCATCCGGCACGGATTAACCAGCCATTAAATTGGCACAACAAAAAGGAAAAAATGAAGAGTCCTCCGAAGAACATCGGTACGAACGTATTGGATTACCTGAAGATCTCCCGCAAAAATGTCGCCACCACGGCCACCGGCACCGACGCCACGGCCCATCCGAATGCCATGAATATCTCTGACGAAAGCATCTCGGCCGCCGGCGCCGCCTGTCTCGGGACCCAGTAGCCTCGACGACGGCTTGCCTCCCTTGAGAAAGTTCTCGGGGGAGGCAATTATTTTTATGTGTTTTCAAAAGTCGACAATTTTCTTGTCATCTTTTTGAAGAGAAGAATAAGTGTCTGATTAATATATAGAGGTGATCTTGGCAATCTTCTATGCGACTTATTACCACTTTTCCTTCACAGAATTATTGGATTCATTTTGAATCCAATATAACAAGTGCAGTAATACGAAGGTCGGACATTAGCAATGTCAATCAGTTCCACTTGAACTAATCAATGAAGTCCATGGGGTGGTGGCATATCTTTTTTACTGTTGTTTACAATGTATATACATTGTAAACATGCCTCAAAAAAGACACCTCCATGGGTGGCACGGATAAATTTTGCGATTATATTTTGTGTTTAGGATAAGCAGAGAACCGAAACCTTGCGGTTGAGGAGTTAAAACGACGTAAAGCACATCAAAATTAATATTTTTCCATTTTTAAAGTGCATTTAAAGTCGAATTTGCACGAAAAACCTTTTCATGCTATCGTAGACGGCACAATGATTTCAGTAAAACAAAAGGCAAAGATAATCAAGGAGACAGCCATTCACGACAAGGACACAGGCTCGCCTGAGGTCCAGGTCGCCATCCTCTCGAAAAGGATCGATGAATTGGCTGATCATCTCAAGAAGCACAAGAAAGACAACCACTCTCGCCGCGGTCTTTTGGGCATGGTCGCCGACCGCCAGTCGCATTTGAACTACTTGAAGAAGAAGTCTCCAAAGCGCTATTCCGTCATCGTGAAGAAGCTCGATTTGAAGAAATAGATAGCAGTCTATAAAGTCAAAAAGTTTATAAAGTCCATAAAGTCAGGAATGCTTGCATTCGCTTTACAGACTTTACGACTTCAAGGACTTTACCGGCTCGAGGCCACTCGAGCATTTTTATAAGATTTAAGAAATAATTTTAATGTCAGTCATAAAACACAAAGAACAGCGCGTCGGAATTTTCATCGACGCGCAGAATCTGTATCACAGCGCAAAAAATCTCTACCGAGCGCGGGTCAATTTCGGCCAGATAGTAAAGGATGCCCTCGCTGGCCGCAGGCTCGTACGGGCCATGGCTTATGTCATAGCCACTGAATCGGGTGAGGAAAACGCTTTTTTTGATGCCTTGAACAATATGGGCATCGAAACAAAGATAAAAGATTTGCAGATTTTCGGATCAGGTGCAAAAAAAGCCGACTGGGACGTCGGCTTGGCAATCGATGCAGTCTGCCTCGCACCAAAGCTCGACACGGTCATCATCGTCGCAGGCGATGGCGACTTCATACCGCTCGTCAAATATCTCCAGGGCAATGGATGCCAGGTTGAAGTCGTCTCGTTTGGCAAATCAACCTCGGCCAAGCTCATCGAAGCAACAGACCATTTCACCGATCTCGATCAGAATGCCAGTAAATACATAATGCGAACAGGCGGCAGGAAATAGAGACTTCTTTCCATCTCCTTTGTCTGGCGGCCACATCCATATCAGTTTGCTTTCGCTCGCGTAGTGCCATCCGAAAGTATCGTAATTTATTATACATGCACTATGTCTCGGAGCTTTTCTGCAAGACATCAAGGATACCGCTGATGGATTTTTTATCATCGACTGAAGAAATCTCGATTCTATGAAAAACCGACGATAGGATATAATAACCAGCATGAATCCGGAAGAAGAACATCCACTAAATGCGCTGACCGAGCAAACAAGCGAAGAAGAGCGCAAAAAACAGGTTTATACGCGGCAAAAAGCCTTGCGTACGCTTGAAGGCGATATACAGGAAGCTATTGAGAATAAAAACACTTCCGTTGCTTCTATCGTCATAGCCGAACAGACAAAAAAAGCTCCTGCTGAGCTGAAAAACAAATCAGGGAGCTTTGGTAAAAAAATATACATAATCATCGCAAGCATTGCTCTTGTCATCCTCGGAATCGGCGGAGCTTATTATTTCTATCTGCAAAGCCCTCTGGCTCCATCGGCTCCCGTAGTTGCGGAGTCGACTGTCATTCCAAGCATCATTGCGCCCGATACACAAAAAACCCTTGAGGTCACAGGCTTGGACCCAGGGAAGGCGAGAGTCGCGGTAGAAAATGCTCTATCGAAAGTCGGGAATAATGACGGTTCGATAGCAGAGATCATACTGGTTACAAAAGCGGCCACCGGGACTGAGAGCATCATCAATGCAGGCGATTTTATATCACTGCTCGGTCTATCCGCACCTGACATCCTATCAAGATCTTTAAATAACGCATGGATGCTTGGAACATATGATGATAACGGCACAGCCGCTCCTTTCATCATTTTGACGGACAATTTTTTCCAAAATGCCTATGCTGGCATGATCACATGGGAAACTACGATGCCGGAAGATTTTATGAATATATTCGGCTACGCCGACAAATTGGCTGAGGAGAACGGCACGGATACGCTCGCTTCATACTTTATACAAGGCAGTTTCGAAGACGGCGTGGCTGAAAATAAGGACGTTCGAGCATTCACTCAGCCCAACGGAACCGTGCTTTTGCTGTACTCATTCATCAATAATGACACTATAGTCATTACGACCGACGAGAAAGCCTTGGCCGAGATTATCAATAGACTTGAAAAGCAGACGTTTATACGATAGCATAGATGTACCATTATGAATAAAAAAGACACGGAATTTTTCAAAAAGAAATTGGAGACGGAGAAATCTCTCTTAGAAGAAGAGATCCGGAGCGTCGGCAGTGCAGACCCCGGAAATCCGAAAGACTTTTCCGCTACCTCCAACGACATGGATATAGATAAAGCCGATGAGAACGAGCTCGCTGACAAGATGGAAGAGCTTGGGGACAACAAAGGGATACTCGACTCATTGGAAAAACAGCTCAAGGACATAGAGAGTGCTTTGGAAAAGATAAGCAAGGGCACCTATGGGATATGCGAGATATCCGGTGAACCGATAGAACATGAGCGGCTTTTGGCTAATCCAGCGGCGAGGACTTCTATGAAATATTTAGAAGGATCAAGTAAGTAAAAAGAGAGTAGTATTTAAAAATTGAAATATTCAGATGTCTTGTTGGTATAGTATCAATATACAATGTCTCGCATCGCCAAGATTTATTTATTAAAATTTTCTTTATATTTTTTTTAACTTTTCTTAATAACGATCCTTTATAATTGTGCCTATGGCACATGCCAAAACATACAGCGCCCAAATACAGGGTCTAGAGACTCATATCGTCACGATAGAAGTCGACACATCGAATGGCCTACATTCTTTTTCCGTAGTTGGTCTTGGAGACAAGGCAGTCGACGAGTCAAAAGACAGGGTGTCGTCTGCGATTAAAAACAGCGGATATCAGTCGCCAAAGCATAAAAATCAAAAGCTCGTTATATCGCTCGCTCCAGCCGACATGAGAAAAGAGGGCCCAGCCTTCGATCTGGGCATGGCCTTGGCATATTTGCTGGCATGTGGAGATATAGATTTCAATCCTGATGGAAAGCTGTTTCTAGGCGAGCTTGCATTGGACGGATCCGTCAGAAAAGTCCACGGTATCTTGTCCATAATCAAAACTGCGCCCTATATGGGTTTCTCAGAGATTTTTATCCCAAAGGAAAACTCCGCCGAAGCAGGCCTTACCAAAGAGATATCTGTCTATGCAATTTCGACACTCGAAGAGATCATAGGACATCTCGAGGAGCGTGAAGGATACGGGCTTATGCCGGTTCCAAGGACCAAAATTGAAAAAGGGGATCAAAAGATCGAGATAGATATGTCGTTCATATGCGGGCAGGAGTCGGCAAAACGCGGACTTGAGATCGCCGCCGCTGGAGGCCATAATATCGCCCTTTATGGGCCGCCAGGGACAGGCAAAACAATGCTGGCAAAAGCCTTGAGAGGCATTCTGCCTCCGCTCACCGAAGACGAGATCGTGGAAGTCACAGCGATCCATTCGATAGCAAGAGTGCTTGGCAGTGCAGTCATCACTGAACCGCCATTTCGTGCTCCGCATCACACTGCTTCATATGCATCGCTCATCGGTGGTGGCGCCTTTCCAAGGCCCGGTGAGATCACTCTGGCTCACCGCGGCGTCCTGTTTCTGGATGAATTTCCCGAATTCAATTCGAGCGTCATCGACGCCTTGCGCGAACCTCTCGAGGAAAAGAAAATCACCGTATCGCGGATGCGCGGTTCGGTCACTTTTCCCGCGCACTGCATCCTTGTAGCTTCAATGAATCCGTGCCCATGCGGCTATGGAGACGGCCGATGTACATGCAGTTTTGGACTGCGGCGCCAATATTTAAGAAAGATCTCAGGGCCATTGATAGACAGGATCGATGTTTGGACTGCCGTTTCAAAGATCGAATATGAAAAATTCGGAACGAATGCAGGCCGCGGAGAGACATCAGAAACGATCCGCCGCAGGATCGAAAAAGCGAGAGCATTGCAATATGATCGCTGTAAAAAAGCAGGGATGAATCCAAAATGCAACAGCGAGCTCGGCATCACGGAGATGGACCAGACGATTTCGCTTTCGCCAGCATTGTCCTCTTTTCTATCTGCAACAGCAGAACGGCTGGCTCTTTCCGGTCGAGGTTATCATCGGATATTAAAAATCTCCAGGACGATCGCAGATTTGAGCGGAAAAGGAGATATCGAAAAGCCCCACATTCTGGAAGCATTGCAGTATAGGCAAAAATTGATATGAGGCTCCATAGGAGAGCCGCTTTCCTTGGAAGCGTGAAGCGAGGTTTCTAACACTTAACAGTCAAAAATGGATTGGCCGCACCACGGACTTCAAAATGAAGATGTGGACCAGTGGTTTCACCCGTCACGCCGATTTTAGCTATCTCATCGCCCTCGTCGACATGCTCTCCAGCAGATACAAAGATCTCTTCGGCGTGAGCATAGAGCGTTTCCGTGCCATTTTGATGCGATATGACGACATAGCTTCCATAGCCCCCGTTCCAACCGCCTGTCTTTGCAATGATAACAACGCCGTCGGCTGAGGCGTAGATAGGATTGCCGATGCCTAGAGCAAGATCAACGGCATTGTGACCATGCAAACCTTGGGAAAGCCAAGAACCGTGCACAGGACAGGCATAATATCCGCCGACGTATGGTCCAGAAGCCGCGGGGCCGCCGCCGCCAAGATATGGTTCATATATCTCTCCGGAAACCAGACCTGTGTGAGGGTTTGATTGGACGCCTGATCCGATGCTGGCGCCGCCAAGCTCGCCATCAGGAATGAGTATGCTGTCGCCGACAACAAGATCCCCAGCCGAGGACAATCCATTATATTCCAGTATCTCATTCTGATCGCCACCGTATCTCTTTATGATCGAAGCAAGAGTATCGCCTTTTTTGATCGCATAATTGATGCCGGAAACCGGCAGAATGACAAGCGTCTCTCCAGGCTGTATGACTGGATGGGTGCCAAGATCATTGGCCCACACGATAGTATTGACTGAAACGTCAAACAAAAGAGCGATCTCAGAAAGAGTATCGCCAGGACGCACAACATAAGTGCTGATCGCCGTGCTTTCCGGCTGACTATCGATATCTGCTGCACTGCCGGACGGTCCAACGGAAGGCATGAGCGCATTATCCGCAATGGCCAAAGTTTCATCATTGGCAGGAGACATGTCAATTATTGAATTCACGGGTGGAACACCCAACGGAATGGTCAATGAGTTGTATTGCGTGGTCGTAGCGACAGTTTGATCAGCCGAAACAGTCTGTCCGACAAAAGAGCTTAAAAAAGAAAGGAGACTTGCATGGGCAGTCTCCGGAAAAAATATAGGCAGAAATATGACCACAAAGGCAATGAATGCTTCCTTGGCATAGGATAAAAATAGGCCGTACCGTGTATTTTTATGTGAGGAAATTAGATTCATAACGTATGGTTCGTGCTGGCGTCCGGTCATGGCGGTCAATCCGAGAAGCGGTGTAGATTTGAGAGAATAATGCCCCTTAGGGGCATCTCAGATAGATTAACAAATCTTTGACATTGAGTCAATTGTTTCCGTACCGTGATTTTAATATACAACAAGTTTGTCTTATGTCAAAAATGGCTCTATTGAGAGCTATCATAAGCTAGGACAATCCATGGCTATCTGGTATCATTGCGGAATGGACACATCAGCGAATGCGCTCAATGCTCGTCAAAAGGAGGCCGTGGAAACCTTGAACGGGCCGCTCTTGATCTTGGCTGGGGCAGGCGCGGGAAAGACAAAGACTATCGTTCATAGAATACTCAATCTGACAAAAAACGGCATCAACCCTCACAATATTTTGGCCATTACATTCACGAATAAAGCTGCAAAGGAGATGCGGGACCGCGTTAATAGTCTCTTGGAGACAGACACCAATCTGAATCTGCCCATTTCGATGAGAGAACGCCCTTTCGTCAGCACTTTTCACGCTCTTGGCGTGCACATTATCCGAGAAAATGCCCAGCTCGTAGGCCTATCGAGGCATTTTACGATTTATGACCGGGCAGATTCAAAAAAAATCATAAAAGACGCCCTCGAAAAACTTGGCTTAAGCAAAGAAAGCAACGATCCAGGAGGCATTCTATCAGCGATCTCTAGAGCAAAAGGTGATGGTTTCTCTGCCATCGAATATAGGAACAAGAGCGGAAATGAGTATCGAACAAAGATAATCTCCGATGTCTGGAATCATTATGACGCGGCGCTTGCCCGCGAAAAAGCGCTCGATTTCGACGATCTTCTCCTCAAGGCAATGGATATACTCAAGAACAACGCCGACGTACGAGAGCGTTATAGGAAAATATGGACGTATATCCATGTCGATGAATATCAGGATACGAACGGCGTACAATACGAGATCGTCCGGCTTTTGGTCGGATCGAACAAAAACATATGCGTCGTAGGCGATATCGATCAGAATATCTATAGCTGGCGCGGAGCGACGATAGAGAACATCATGAACTTTGAAAAAGACTATCCCGAAGCGAAAGTCATAATCCTCGAAGAGAACTACCGTTCGACAAAGAATATCCTCGCGGCGGCGAATAACGTCATACAAAAGAACTCCTTGCGCAGGGAAAAAAATCTGTTCACAAAGAATGCGGAAGGGGAGAAGATACGGCTGACAGCGAGTTATACGGAAACCGATGAGGCACGCGATATCGCAGATGTTTGCAGAGATCTTATAAAGGACGGCGCGAAGCCAAAAGAAATCGCCGTGCTCTATCGCGCGAATTTCCAATCGCGCGTTCTTGAAGAGTCTTTCTTAAAGAAGGAGGTTCCGTATCAGGTCCTCGGCGTCAGATTCTTTGAAAGAAAAGAGGTCAAGGACGTGCTGTCGTTCATCCGCGCTTCCCTCAATCGCGAATCGAGCGCAGACATGGTGCGCATCATAAATGTCCCGCCACGAGGCATCGGCAAAGCCACCATGATGAAGGTGCTGGCTCATGACGAGACGGGATTGACGCGCGCGATGACGGCAAAGATACATGAATTCCAGACGATGCTCGACGAGATCCGTGACGTCGCTCTCTCGAAAAAGCCCTCCGAATTGGTAAAATTCGTCCTGACAAGGACAGGCATAGAATCAGCCGCACGGAGGAACGCCGAGGAAGAAGAAAAGCTCGAGAATATGAGGGAATTGGCAAGCGTGGCAAGAACGTATGACGATCTGCCGGTCGGCGAAGCAGTCGAATCATTGCTGTCAAATGCCGCATTGGCCACCGACCAGGACGAATTAAAAGAAGACAAGGATGCGGTCAGGCTCATGACCGTCCACGCGTCAAAAGGCCTCGAATTCGACTACGTCTTCATCGCCGGCCTTGAACAAGACCTTTTCCCCCATGAACGCATGGGAAAGGAGGATCTGACGCAGGGCGAAGAGGAAGAAGAGAGGCGTCTTTTTTATGTGGCCTTGACGCGCGCGCGCAAAAAGATATTTTTGAGCTGGTCGCAGATACGGACGGTCTACGGGTCGCAGAGGATCAATTCGCCTTCAGAGTTCATCGACGATATAGGCGACGGATTGATAGAAGAAAAAAGCGACGTTGAAGAAGAAAGGCCCAACAGAGCAAAGATGATCTTCATGGATTTTTGAATCTGTCGCTGCCGTCGATCGTTTTTTATAGCGGCGAGCGAGAAGCGGCGTGGCCACAGCAGGTGGAGATGGCGTTCAAGCGACGATGGAACAAACAAGCGAATACTCCGTAGCACGCATTTATCCCGTATTTCGAAAGCACTATAGAGGCCATATCCATGAGAATACAAAACGCTGTATTCGCGAGAATGACATGCTACTATGACATATACAATGACTCATCTCACAAATCCTGCTAAAAATTTCATCGCCAAAAAATCGCTCGGACAGCATTTTCTGCACGCCCCCAATGTAGTCGGGACAATGATACATGCGGCAAAAATAGAACCTGGAGTGAATGTGCTCGAAATCGGCCCCGGCAAGGGAATTTTGACTCGCGGGCTTCTCGAAGCAGGCGCGCATGTCATCGCAGTGGAAAAAGACGAGAGGGCTGTCGAATACATGAGAGAACATTTTTCTGCAGATATTGATTCCGGAAAACTTAGGCTTGTTCAAGATGACATCTTGACAGTTGACCCATCGACCCTCGGCCTTGAAAAAGGGAACTATATAGTCGCAGCGAATATCCCATATTACATCACGGGCGAGATATTGCGTAAATTTCTAGGGGAAGATGGCTATCCGTCGCGTATGGTCTTGCTTGTCCAAAAAGAGGTGGCAAAAAGGATAGTTGCCGCAGACGGCAAGGAAAGCATCCTCTCGATATCGGTCAAGGCATATGGGGAGCCAAAATATATCCATACCGTGCCAAAAAGATCCTTCAGACCGGTGCCAAAGGTCGATTCTGCCGTAATTCTCATCAATAACATAAATAAGAATCTCTTCAAAGAAAAAGAAAAAACGATCGGGACCAGCGAAAATATCAAAAATGCTCTGCCCGACGATATTCAGATAGAAAATTATTTTTTCAGAGCAGTCCGAGCCGGATTTGCCCATAAACGCAAGATTTTAAAAAGCAATTTGACTAAAATAATGCCGGGAGCGGCTTTGGAAAAGCTCTGGAAAGACAAAAATTGGCCTACCGATGCGCGGGCCGAGACATTTACTGTCGCACAATGGAAAGAGATAGCGGAAGAAAGCACTCTTTTCCACACAGAAGAGACAAAATGAGCTTTGATTTCTGATACAATTGGCTTGGTATTACCGTGAACTACCCAAGCAAAAAAACAATATGGATGATTATTTTGGGCGTTGCCATCGTCGGAGCGGCTTTTGCTTTCAATGAATACAGGGGTGCTTTGTCGACGGCTCCTGTGAGCTATTCAACCCCGTCCATATCAGCACCGATAAATACGACGACATCCACAGCGGATAGCGACTGGCAAAAAGTCCTCGTCGGCACCGGAGTGGCTGGTTCGGCACAAAAAAATTCGCTCAGCGCTGGCGCAGTGTCGGCACATTCGCAGTCGCTCACAGCGACCGACAAGCTCGGCGAAGCATTGTTTTCACAATACACTCAACTGGAATCTTCTGGTTTGGCAACAGACCCGACGAGCATTGATAATGCGGTATCGAACACCTTGGCGAATCAGACGATCTTTACCAAACCAAAGACATACACTGCCGCCGATATTTCTATCACAGCCGCTAACACCCCTGATGCGCTCAGAATATATGCGAACGATGTTGCGACAGTCCTTCAATCACACGATTCAAATGAAGGCAGTGAAGTCCAATTAGCGCAAGAAGCGATACAACAGAGCGATCCTTCGATCCTCGCGCAGATAGACCCTGTAATTTCAAATTATCAGGCGATAATACAAGCGCTCTTGGGAATATCCGTCCCGCCAACAATGATAAAAGAGCACATCGACTTGCTCAATAGCGTCAGTATGATGCTCTCATCGGCACAATTGCTCCGACATAGCGATGCCGATGCTGTAGGCGGCATCCAAGCGATCGTCCAGGACAAGGCAAGTCTGCAGGGACTTGTCGTTTCAATCGATGAAATAGGTAACGTGCTCAAGTCTTCACATGTCCAGTTTACATCGGTTGATGTCGGCAGAATATTGGAGAATTATATCGACCCAACAACAATCGGCGGCAGTTCTGATGTAAGTACCCAAAATCAATAAAATGAAATCAATCCATAAAAAAATCGTCGCGGTGTTTCTCGTAATCACAGTCGTATCTGTCTCTGCTGGATCTTCACCCAAAACCGCCGATGCTCAGGCGGCAGGTCTGGCAGTGCCAACGAGCGATATATTGAACTTTCCATACCATTACGCGAATTATACTCAAAATTACATTCTCAACACGCTCGAGAACGTCCTTCTCAAGCAATTGGCCCGTCAATTGACGCTGAGCATCGTCAATTGGATAAATAGCGGCTTCCAGGGCAGTCCATCGTTCGTGCAGGATCCCGAAGGATTTCTTCTTGGCATAGGAGACAACGTTGCCGGCAATTTCATCGGCGGTCCAGGCAGTCCTCTGTCGGCGCTGTGCTCCCCGATAGCTTTGAATATACGCCTTTCTCTTGCCCTTGATCAGGCAAACCTCAATAACCCATACACCTGCACCCTTTCAAAAGTCATAAGCAACATACAAGGGGCCACAATAAACGGTTTCACTGCCGGAGATTTTAGTCAGGGGGGATGGCAATCATTTGCCACCCTCGCAGAGCCGCAAAACAGCTTTTATGGCGGATATGTCCAATCCAAGGCAGACTTGGCAATACAGATAAACGGCAAAAAGGTCTTGAACCAGAACCTTCTCAACCAAAGCGGTGGATTTCTATCGTGGCAAAGCTGTTCGCCGCAGACCGCTAGTGCCGCACAAACCCAGCAAGCTACAGCACAATTGAATTCTATTCTTGCCCCAAATATTGCTACTGGAGGCAGTTTGATACCAAGCGCACCAGCAGGATCTGTAGGGACATATCGAAGCGACCCTGGCACAGGGGCTGGGGAAAATTGCCAGACACAGACCCCGGGATCGTTCATATCGCAACAGCTCAATTTTGCGGCAAATAGCCCGCTCCAACAGCTTGACGTCGCTGATAACATCAATGCTATCGTCAATGCGCTCTTTGCGCAGTTGGTAAAGCAAGTGCTGACTCAAGGCCTCGCGGCAGTCAGCGGCAGTTCGGCAAGCGGCGCAAGCTCTAATTCATACATCACACAGATCGAGCAACAGGCCGAGGCAAACGATGTCGCCGTTCAGCAACAGGCCGCGCAAAATATATCTACTGGCTTAAGCGGCGCATTAGACAATACGACACAAGCACAAAACTACATCCAATCATCGGTCACTCTGGTCCTGACAGCTTCGAGTAGCTATGCCTCCGCACTGTCATATTGTCAGAGCGTCGATGATACGCCGGTCGTTGACCAGATCGGAAATGACATCACCCAAAAAATCCAGCCTCTCTTGTCAAATCTTGAATTAGAGGATGCCAGCGCCACGCTTGCATACCAGAACATACAGGATTTCATCACGACAAGCCAGACAAATGCCACGAATGGGACATTGGCTAGCACGACATATGGCAACGGCCAATCTGTCGACTACAACACGCTCGCCGGCGGAGGCGACTTTGTGAGCCCGAGCGCAGTGAGCGATGCTCAGGCCGAAAACAACGAGGTTCAGTCAGAAGTCACGGCTTTCCAGGCCGCCGCCACCCAATACCAAAATCAATGCCAGCTCTACAGCCAGAAGAGTGAAGGATCAAATGCTGGGCAAAACAACTACAGCTACTAAACTAACCCATGAAATCACGCCGAACACATATCATCACTGTCCTAGCCACACTCATAGTTGTCGGCGGGTTCGCCTTTATGCCGCACGAGGCGCATGCGTGGTCGTTCTGGCCGAGCACAGACAGCGTCATCGACAGCGCCTTGGCATTTTTCTTCAATAATTTGATCATGCCCATCGCGAACATGTTCGTCCAGCTGACAGGATTCCTTCTGAACGCGACGATGACCCTAACCCTCAATATGAACGCGCTCGTCAGTTCGACAGGCGGCATAGTCGACCAGACCTGGTCCATCATCAGAGACCTCTCGAGCATCCTCATCATCTTCTTTCTCTTGTTCACTTCGATCGAGATCATCATCCAACAGACGGACAGCAAGGTGCAACATCTCATCGTCATGGTCGCCGTCGCCGGGATCCTCATCAACTTTAGCCTTTTCTTTACGAAAATAGCGGTTGATGCTTCTAACCTTGTCTCTCTGGCGTTTTACCGAGCCATCACTCCGAGCGGGACGACTGTCTCATTCAATAATGGCGGCTATCTGTCATCCGCGGTGAACGACGGCGGATTATCGAATGTATTCATGAATGCCCTTGAACTGCAAAAATTCTACCAGCCCGCCACATTACAATCAGCATCCGGCACGACAGCGACAACGCAGACAAATACAAGCCCTATATCGGTCATAGCCGCAGGCGTGGGCGGTACGGCAGTCATGATAATCGCGGGATTGAGCTTCCTTGCCTCATCAATCCTCTTTATCGTCCGCATAGGATTCCTCATCATTCTCATGGCATTCTCGCCGGTCTATTTCATCGGCATGATCATTCCAAAATTCAAATCAGAGATCTCCGACCGCTGGTGGAAAGCTCTCGTAGGTCAGTGCATGATAATGCCGGTATATATGCTTTTTATGTATGTCGCTATGAAGGTCATAACAAACCCGACGTTCAAAAGCGTCCTCGATCCTGCAAATATCGCGGCAAATGGATCAAGCAATCTCGGTCTCGGAGCCCTTCCTTCTCTCATGATCACGCCGGGCACCGTAGGCACCGTCATCCAATACACGATATCTATCATGCTCATCATGATACCGCTCTTCGCGGCGCTGACCTTTGCAAGCTTCGGCAAAGATTGGGCAAATGCGGCGACAAAAAAAGTGAGCGGTTGGGGCAAGTCAGCCTTGTCGGGCGCAGGTAGGAATACCATCGGACAAGGCGCATATGCTCTGCAAAACAAGCTCGCCGAATCGAATTTTGCCGCAAATAATCCTAACGCCGCACTTCTATTCAATAAGGCTACAGGTGCTGTAGCTGGAGCCAGCTTTGGTGGATCTAAAGGAGGTTTTGTCGGAGCTCAAAAGAAACAACAAGGTGCTCAAGATAAGTCCCGAAAGGAATTTTACGAACGAATAGGCAAGGTAAATAGAGAAGATTATGCGACAAAAGAAGAGTACGATAAAGCTCGAAGAGATGCTCTTAGAAAGCAAGGCCAGTTTGTCCAGAGCTTGCGTTCGAATAGTATATTGGCCCATATGACAGGCGGCAGAAATGTCGGCATCGCGCAGAATCCATTTAATGTGCCAGGAGGAGCAAACTTAAGATCGGCAAATAATCTTGAAAAAGCCTACAAAAAAACCGAAGCGAAAGAGTACAAGGACGATAATGTAAAAGAAAAAAATGAAAACGAACAAGCAATAAAAGAATACAAGACTGCTCTCGAGAGGCCTGGCATAAGCGATAAAGAAAAAACTGATTTGATAGAACAGATAAAAAATTTGGAAGAGTACAACGAAAAATTGGGTAAACAGATCGATGAAGCAAAAAAAGCTCAGAAGGAAGACGATAAGTCTGCCCAAGCAAAAGCAACCGCAAAAGAGCTCAGGGAAAATCAGGAATCATCGGGTGACTCGGGGGGAAAACCCAGCGGTGACAAGCCAAAAAAATAACCATGCCTTATACACCAGAACAAATCAAAGAACGGTACGACACATTGCCTATTGATATAAGGCAGGCGATAGATTCAGTGGACACGACCAATGCTGTCGTCGATATCGGTCAAAAATATGATCTGATGTACGACCAGATAAGCGAGCTCGTCGATGAAGTCGGATTGGTTATGGTAGGCCTGACACCATCTGCAAGATTCGTGAATAATCTTGCAAGAAGAATGCAAGTAGATATGGGGGAAGCCATGCTTATCGCCCAAGATATCAACAAGGGAGTCTTCGATAAACTGCGCGAATCTTTGAAAAACATCGAGGCCGGACGAAATGTAAATGAGTATGAAACAAGTGGGGATGGTGCCACAAAGAAACCACAGCCAGAATTGAGCGAAAAAACGATGTCTACGGATGCTGAGAAGATCCAAAAGAATTCAGTCATCAGCGCCGTTGAAAAAGCTGGCGGGTTCGTCATAGACAAGCAGGAAGAGGCGCCGTTCGAAGCTGAAAGAATGGTGAGAAATTCGATCATAGAAAGGCTTGGACCAAAAAAAGACATTGCGAGTGTCATAAAAAGAGAGAGCGCTCCGGTAACTGCCGCCAAAATCGAATCTTCCATGCCAACGGAGCTTCTTTTGGGGGATACGCCTGAACCAACGGGCGAAACGCCAGTCGAAACGACTAATGAAAAAATAGTCGCAGAGACCGTTCCACAAACTACTGTAGAGAGCGCGGAAAAAATACCCACCCAAGGGCAAGACAGCATCGTCGACACATTGCTCTCGAAAGGCGTAGCTATGTCAATGGATCAAGAGGCCCCGAAACAGGACAAAGCAAAGCCATACGATGGAACTGACCCTTATCGTGAGCCTATACAATAATAAAATAATTCTTCACGTGATGTATACTCTATTCATGCACAGAAAATCGCTAGCCAGCCTCGTCGCATTAGCAGCCATATCAGTGCCTCTTTTTGCTTCCGCGGCAGGTTTGGGCGGCCCTTTTGGCGGGCAGATCACAGTGACTCAGCCCTGTAACAACGGCTTGCTCCTGACGGTAAAAGAGCCTTTCGGAGTGACACAGCTCATGTGGAATTACGGCGAATTGCCATTTTTGATGCATGTCGTGCCTCATCCTGGACAATATATACTCGGCATGTCTGGAGGAATAGCAGTCTGCACTCTAGGGCCATTAGTGTATGGAAAAGGAAGCATCATATTGTTCCATGGAGACAGCCTGTGATCCTGATTATTCGTGGCGCCATCGCGATAGGCACGATATACTATACGCATGCAATACCAGGTTCCTCAATTCATAGACGTCGAGGACAAGATTTTCGGGCCTTTTACCTTCAAACAGTTCATATACATGGTTGGGGGCGTAGCGCTCTCATATCTGATCTACCGTTTGATTCCCTCGCTCATTTTTTCAGCGATACCGATACTAATCGTTTTGGCTCTTTCAGGCGCCCTTGCTTTCTATCGGATCAACAACCGTCCATTCATCAATGTGCTCGAATCGGCTTTCAGATACAGCGTCGGATCAAAGCTTTATCTGTGGAAAAAAGATGAGAAGAAAAAACAAGCCGCGGCAGAGGCGCTGACAGCCCAACAGAACAGCAGAGGGAATGGAACGACAGGTCCCGGAGCCGAAAAATACGCGGGAGTGATGATACAGAAGGTATCACAAAGCAAATTGAAGGACTTGGCGTGGAATCTGGATATACAGGAAAGAATCAACAGCGGGGAAGTGACGCGCAAACAATAGCCATGCCTACTCCAAAAGAATCACAAAATTTTGTGCCTATAAAAGAAGTCCGCGACGGAGTGGCTATTTTGAACGACGGATCATTTCGCGCTCTTGTCATGGCTTCATCGGTCAATTTTGCCTTAAAATCTGCGGACGAACAGAACTCGATCATGTTCCAATTCCAGAATTTTTTGAATTCGCTCGATTTTGACCTTCAGATATTCATTCAATCGAAGAAGCTCGATATAAGGCCTTACATAGCCCTTCTTGAAGAGCAATACAAAAACCAGACCATCGAGCTCATGAAGATACAGGTCCAAGAATATATAGATTTCATAAAGACATTCGTGGAAAATTCAAATATCATGACAAAGACATTCTTCATCGTCGTGCCGTATGCCGCGCCGATGATCGGAAAAAACAACAATCCTGCGTCGCGCTTTTTCCCAGGCGGAAAAAAAACGGCACCGACAGCCAACGAAAGCTTTGAAGAATACCGAAGCCAGCTTGAACAGAGAGTCGGCGTGGTTGAACAAGGCCTCGTGCGTTGCGGCGTGCGCGTGGCTGAATTGGGCACGGAAGAAGTGATAGAATTGTTCTACAAGATCTTCAATCCAGGCGACACAGAAAAGCCGATGCAACTAACATGATAGCCCATAAAGTCAAAAATCATAAAGTCCCGAGTCGAAAGTCTTTACAACTAAGACTATTTACATTGATTTGTGACTCGGTACTTTCGACTTTTGACTAAATCACTATGTCTATATTCTCAAAACTATTCAACAAAAAAGACAAGGAACAGCCGATCGTTTCCTTCTTGCCCCAAGATATCTATCAAGAGGGAGTTTTGGAACTGAAAGACATCATCGCCCCTTCAGCCTTGAAAATAGGGCCGAAGGAGCTGAATCTAGGAGAAAAACTAGCAAGAACCTTTTTCGTCATATCATATCCGCGCTTTCTGACCGACAGCTGGTTCGCTCCCATAATCAACCTCGACAAAGTATTCAACATATCGATCTTCATCCATCCGGTCGACACATCAAAGATATTGCGCAAATTCCAGAAAAAAGTAGCTGAAGTGCAAAGCCAGATCTCCCGCCGCGAAGACCGCGGGCTCGTGCGCGACCCGGCGCTCGACACCGCATACCAAGACCTCGAGAGCCTGCGCGATACATTGATGCAAGCGCAGGAAAAGATATTCGATGTCGGGGTATATATAACTATCTTTGCCGACAATGAGAACGAATTGGACAAGCTCGAGAGCGAGATCAAGTCCATCCTCGAAGCAAAGCTCGTCTACCTCAAACCTGCCCTGTTCCAGCAGGAAAGCGGCTATCGAAGCGTCCTGCCGATCGGCAACGACGAGCTCAATATCAATTCAAAGATGAATTCGTCGCCGCTCTCATCGATCTTTCCGTTCGTATCGTTCGACCTCACCTCCGACAAAGGCATCCTGTACGGGATAAACAGGCATAATTCGTCCCTCGTCCTCTTTGATCGGTATCTTTTGGAAAACTACAATTCAGTGACGTTCGCAAAATCCGGCGCTGGCAAATCCTACTGCACGAAGCTCGAGATATTGCGCACCCTTATGTTTGACACCGAAGTCATCATCATCGATCCAGAGAGGGAATACGAGCACATGGCAGAGGTCACAGGCGGTAAATACTTTAATATATCCCTCAATTCCGAGCATCATATCAACCCGTTCGACCTGCCGATCGCACGCGAAGACGAGAGCGGCGCTGATATCCTGCGATCGAACATCATCAATCTCGTCGGCCTTTTCCGTGTCATGCTCGGAGGCTTGACGCCAGAAGAAGACGCCATCATAGACCGCGCCATAACGGAAACGTACGCCCTCAAAGACATCACAGCCGATTCGGATTTCGCCAATGTCACGCCTCCTCTCCTGTCAGATTTCGAGCTTGTCTTGAGCGGCATGGATGGAGCCGAATCGCTCGTCGAGCGCCTGACAAAATTCACAAAAGGAACCTGGTCAGGTTTTCTCAACCATCCGACGAACGTCGACATCAACCATAAATTCGTGGTCTTTTCAGTGCGCGATATGGAAGACGAGCTGAAACCGGTCGCTATGTACATCGTCACTCATCATATATGGAATGCGGTCAGAAAGGAGATAAAGAAGCGCCTTATGATCGTCGATGAGGCTTGGTGGATGATGAAAAGCGACGATACTGCCTCATTTTTGCTTTCAATCGCAAAGCGCGGCCGCAAATATTTCCTGGGGCTCGCCACCATAACTCAGGATGTCGACGACTTTTTAAAATCGCCGTACGGCATGCCGATCCTGACAAACTCGTCTATCCAGATACTTTTGAAACAGTCGCCTACCTCCATGGACAAGATCCAACAGGTCTTCAACCTGACGGATGAGGAAAAATATCTTTTGCTCGAATCCGATGTCGGAGAAGGGATCTTCTTTGTCGGTCTGAAGCATGTCGCTATAAAGGTCGTGGCCTCATATACGGAAGATCAGATCATCACGAGCAATCCTGCCCAGCTGGCGGCGATAAAGGAGGCAAAGAAGGAGGCGTTGGCGGCGCAGTAGAAATCTTAACTACAATGGCCTTAAAAGATCCAGGAGATTTTGAATGGAAAATGGTATTTATTTTGACAGGTTTAACTGATCTTGCACAGTGGGGTATTGATCTTATACCGGGTTATGGAGAAGCTATAAATGAGATTGGTGATCCATGTATCGGTATCATTTTGGGTTTATATTTCCAACTTCGCGGGGTGTCCATGATACAACGTCCGGGCCGCCTGATTTCACTGATCGCAAGCGATTTGGCCGAACAACTGTCGGTTGATGTGGCGCCGGCTTGGATCATTGATGCTTGGTATATTCATAAGACCGTAGCCGATGAATGGTCGCTCCAACAAGCATCTATGGCTGAATCACAAGAAGACGGCCAACCACTCAATCGAATGGTTAACGGACAAGCAACACGCAAGCCCACAGCCATCAAAAAACCCTTGAACCAAGGAGGTAAGAGACTACCGAGTGGCGGGATTTAGTACAAGGGCTTTCCTTGTACTTGTGGAGAAGTCTTGTACGAGATGTCATCTTGACATGATAGAATAAAGCCATGGTTCGACCTTTTTTGAAAATAGATTTCCTTAAGGATTTGATTCTCTCTCCGAGATCTCGCGCTATTTTTACAGGCATTTTGGTCATATCTTTTGCGTTTATTTTTTCGGGATTAAACACCCGGTCTTCAATCGCCTACGCCCAAGTACCGGCGTCTATCGACGGTATTGATATAGCAGTGAGCCCGCAGAATCCGACACCAGGAGAGAATGTTACAATAACGATACAAGACTACCTATCAGATATCTCTTCGGCTTATATAACTTGGGTCGTAGACGGCAAGAAAGTCACTGAGGGTATCGGCGAGAATACCGTGGCAGTTACCGCACCTGTTTTAGGCAAGGAAAGCGATGTGGAGATACTCATACAAACAGAAGACGGCAAGCAACTACAGAAATCAGTGACCATAAAAAGCGGTTCGGTTGACATGATATGGGAAAGCCAAGGGTACGCCCCGCCGTTATACCAAGGCAAGCAGGATTTTGCATATGAGAACACGGTAAAAGTAGTCGCCATGCCGCATCTAGCTGATAGTTCCGGCAAGGAGATAGATCCAAGCACTCTAGTTTATAACTGGAAGCAGGATTCCACTGTCCTACAAAGCAAAAGCGGCTATGGAAAGCAATCTGTCACCATAACCGGCAGTCTCATTCCTCGGCCAACGACCATATATGTCGACGTCTCGACACGCGATGGATCTGAGACTGCATCTGGGGCTCTGACTCTGCAGGCGGGAAGTCCCACTGTCATATTCTACAAAGACGACCCGCTGTATGGAGTCCTTTATAACCTCGCACTCGGCGCGCAGACGAACTTTTCTAACCAAGAAATAACATTGCTCGCGGCGCCATTTTCATTCACCATGCCGAACTTGTTAAAAAATAATCTCCAATACAGCTGGACCATAAACGGGTCAGTACAAACAGCGCTGACCAACAACAGAAGCGTGACATTGCGCATCCAAGACACTTCAAATGATGCCAGTTATCCAGTACAATTACAGCTCCAGAATGCCGAAGAGATCCTGCAAGGAGCGACGAACGCTATCGACGTCATGTTCACCGCAAATAAGAATAAAAATGCGATCTCAATTTAAAAAAACATCATTCGTAGGCGTAGCTTTCATTTTTTCATTGATGTTTTTTGGAGGCATCTCGGCATATGCGCAATCTAGCGCTTCTGATATAAATCAAGTCCAGCAGAATTATCAGAGCAATTGCGTGAATAGCAATGGACAAACAATACAAATACCTTCCTGTACTGCGCTACAGAATCAGATCCAAACCGCCCAGCAAAGCATAGGCTCATCAAACAACACAAATGCGAATCAAACCTCATCGAACGGTAGCGATGGGACGCAAGTCCCCTACACGCTCTTGTCGCCATTGCCATGCATAGCTGGATCAGGTCTCACGTGTAGCACTGATAGTAGCGGTAATCCAGCCATCACTAGCATCACTCTCTCACAATTCATCTCATATGCTTACAAATTCATGCTGGCTCTCGCAGTCGTTCTGGCTGTATTTATGATAACCGTCGGTGGATTCGAATATATGTTGAGCGGCGCCGCAAACACAAAAGGGGACGCCGTAAAAAAGATACAGGATGCTATTTTAGGGCTGTTGCTGGCCCTCGTGGCCTATCTTGTCTTGTATACTATTGATCCAAATATCGTCTCGCAGAATAATTTGACGATACCTCCCATAACATACGGAAGTTTGACGAACACATCAGCAACGCCGGTAACTGTGCAAAGCGTAATGAACAGCAATAATTCCCAGTTGATAAATACAGCGCCACAATCTGCGCCAGTCAATACCGTATACCAAGCCTCTTCGCCCCAACCAATGGCCCCAAGCACTTCCGCGGCTCCAGCGACGACGAACTCACAGAGCCCGAGCGCACCGGCCGCACCATTCAAACTTTACAGCGCCCCTCAAAATAATTAATCCTAATTATGTCACGCAAACTTTCATACACCATCATAACAATCATCATCCTGGCGGTACTCGGCGCTTTTGCCTATTTCTTTTTCTATCTGAATAAACCAGCACCGCCAGGTAATTCTGTCGCGGCACAAAATCCTTTCAGCCCGTTCGGTTCAGGTGGATCGAGTAATGCTCAGAAACCTGGAAACAATACACCGAATGTTTCGACTCAAAACGGACAAACATATCAGTACCCGAAAGTCAGAGAGCTGTGGCCGACACCGATCGGAGGATTCGTCGCATCCACGACAGCTTCAAGCACATTCGTCAGGTTTGTAGATCGCGGCACAGGCTATATCTACGACATGAATATGGCGTCAGCTACGCCCATCAATATATCGAATACGACAGTGCCTCTTGTCTATTCTAGCTATTGGAACAAGAATGCCATGTCTGGGATCTTCAGATATATAAAAGAGGGTGGTGATGATATAACCAATTTCTATGTTCAGCTACATTCGACCGCAACGACGACAGTGATACATGTCACCAACGCTTCGGGTACGGCAATGACAAATATACCTATCCCGCCAGTCCTGTCTCAAACGCCATATGACCTACGGGGCACGTATTTCCCAGGTAACATTATATCCGCGGCTGTTTCTCCAAAAGGCAACCAGATTTTCACCATCGAAAATGAAAACGGCAACGGCGTCGGCTTTATCTCGAATTTTGACGGATCAGGATCAAGCCAGATCTTTAGCACGCCGTTGACCCAGGTAAACGCTTTCTGGCCATCCACAACCACGCTCATGATGTCAACAAAGGCCTCTGGAAGCTCATATGGGTATCTTTACGCGGTCAATATAAAAACAGGCGGGATGAGCGAGATATTAGGCGGTGTTACCGGCTTATCCGTCTTACCGAACCAGACAGGACAGCTCGTGCTTTATTCCGATAATTCGTCTTCAGGAAATAGTGTGACGTCGCTTTATACTGTCAAAGATAGTTCGAGCCAGGACTTGCCGTTCGTCACCTTGGCTGAAAAATGCGTTTGGAGCCGCCAAAATCCTCTCGATCTCTACTGTGCCGTTCCCGTCTCAACCTTATCAAACGCATACCCGGATGCGTGGTACAAAGGAACAGACCCGACAACCGACCAAATAGTCGAGATAGACACCGACACTGGATCAGTCCATCTCGTATCGAACCTGTCGCAAGACGCAAAGACTTCCATCGATGCTGAGTGGCTCGCGCTCGACCCTTCTGAAAGATTCCTCTATTTCGTAAATAAAAACGACTTATCGCTGTGGTCAGTGGATCTTGATCAATAAAAAACCTACGCCAAACCTATTGCTTTTCTCTTGCCTCTCTCGTGGTGAAATCTCACAAACAATTCCTGTCCGAGCATGAACAGATTTCCGATCGCCCAATAGAGGGATATAGCGGCAGGGAAACGGAAAGCCAATATAAATATCATAACGGGCATCAAATACCTCATCTGACGCGACATAGCCGCCGCTGGATTGTCTGCAGAGCCTGTTGCTGACGCTTGAGAAGCGAGAGAATAACGTAATTGGACATATTGCGACAAGGCCGCTATGACAGCCATGGCTATGCTCGTCTTCGATATATCGAGGAGTCCAAGAAAATTCATGTTTATGACAGGGCTATGGACAAACGAATACAGAATGCCTGTATTAACGACAGGTAAGCCGGATCTGGCGAAAACATAATAAAGGCCGAGAAGGATCGGCAATTGTATGAACAAAACGAGTGTGCCGGCTAATGGACGGACATTATGCTTTTTATAGAGCTCCATCGTCTTCTGCATCTGTTCTTGCTTGTTCGTAAATTTCTTTTGGAGCGCCGCTATTTCCGGCTGTATCTCTCGCATCCTGATCTGTGTCTTTATCGACTTTCGGGCCAAAGGGAATAGAATGAGCCGTATGATTATTGTGAAGGCGATGATAGCGACGCCAGCATCCATCCAAGGAAAAATATTGATGAGAGAGATCAAGCCGTTGTAAAGCGGTATATATATGATCAGATTATACAAATAGACTATCGATGAGAACATATATGTTTATATTATGCGATTATTCGGGCTTGCACAAATAGATCATTGATCATATTGGTTAAATACTGGCTCGTAATGCCGCTGATGTCTTTTTTTATGATGAGCACGACGTGATTAGGTTTTGGTCGTTTCGAGGCGATCACTCTGCGGACAGCACCGTATATCCTCCGCCGAGTCCGGTTCCTCGAAACCGCTGTCTTGAAGGTCCTTTTTGGTGCCGTCGGTGAAAACTTGAATTTGCTTGAAAGAGCGTACTTTACAGTGAAAAAAGGCGAATAGGCCTCTCGGCCAGTCTTTATGACTACATCGAATTCTTTTACAGAAAGACGGTCGAGCTTTGACAGCATGATTCGGCTTTATACCGTAATACGACTGCGGCCCTTCGCCCGACGGCGTTTGATCACATTCTTGCCTGATTTCGTCTTGATGCGCTGTCTAAAACCATGCGACCTTGCGCGCTTTCTCTTTTTTGGATTATAAGTGAATGACATGAGTTAAACACTATAAAGCATAGCATAGAAAAACTCAACTTGAAATGTTTTACATGATGGTGTGCAATATATAATTAATCCACAGCTTATCAACATATTTAACTGCTTTCCATAAGTTTGATATTTTATAAAGAAGCGTATACTGGTAGCGTATTTATTTTTTAGCTCAGACTTTTTATAAAATTTACTTTCATGAACGAACTACAACAAATCTGGGAACGGGCTCTGCTTGATATAGAGCTTTCTGTTTCGCAAGCGACATATTCGATGTGGTTCAAAGAAGTAAATGTTCTCCGCCAAGAAGACGGCACTGTTTTTTTGGCAGTTCCCAACAATTTTGTCCAAGAATGGCTCTATAAAAAGTTCCACAACACTATTTTGCGCTCTTTTAGGCAGGCAAACGCATCGATACGGGCATTGGAATACATCATAACAAAAGAGATTGACGACAAAAGACAGAACGATTCAAAAAAATCAGCTCCCCAACCGACAATAAGCATGCCTTTGCATGATTTTTATGTTAACAAGGAAGACAATCTGAATCCGAGGTACACTTTTGATTCGTTTGTCGTCGGTCCTTTCAATGAGTTAGCGAATGCCGCGGCCCGATCAGTAGTCAAAACCCCAGGAAAATCTTACAACCCGCTTTTCATCTATGGTCCGACTGGCGTCGGAAAGACTCACCTAATGCAGGCTGTCGGAAACCATATTAAAAAGGACTTTCCGGGGAAAAAAGTCTTTTATTTAACCTCTGAAAGGTTTGTCATGGAATATATCGCTTCAGTTCAAAGCAACAAAGCGAATCAGTTCAAGGAAAAATATAGGAAATACGACATAATAATAATGGATGATATTCAGCTTTTTTCGAATTCTGAGAAATCACAAGAAGAGCTTTTTCATCTGTTCAATACCTTCAGAGATACTGACAGACAGCTCGTATTTTCATCTGATAGGCATGTCAATTTCATACCAGGCATACAAGAAAGGCTTCGGAATCGATTTACTTCCGGGATGATCGTCGATATAACAGAGCCTGACCGTGATTCAAGGATGGCTATACTCAAGGCTAAATGCCTTGTAAACAAGCTGATACTGACAGATGAAACCATACAATTCATTACCGATTCCATAAACCCGAACATACGCGAGTTGGAAGGTGCTATAAATACTATTGTCTGCCAGACTCAATTAAAAGACAGAGCTCTTTCGGTTGTTGAGATCAAAAACCTCCTCAAAAACAGCGC
The DNA here is from genome assembly GCA_963848635.1 of uncultured bacterium. Classification (GTDB taxonomy): domain Bacteria; phylum Patescibacteriota; class Minisyncoccia; order Phycocordibacterales; family PALSA-1337; genus JAGWNR01. Next base: position 425,760 of record CAWKEA010000005.1, on the reverse strand, counting down.
TAAACCGAAAAAGAACATATCTGTGAAGGATGTCGTCAAGACAATCGCTGATTTTTATAATATCAGCGAAGAAATAATATATAACAAAACAAGAAAAAAAGAAGTGGTCAAACCGAGACAAATAATAATGTATATTTTACGTGAAGATCTGAACATATCCTTCCCTTCTATAGGAGAGAAGCTTGGAGGAAGGGATCATACTACCGTCATACATTCGTGCGAAAAAATAAAAGATGAATTAAAGACAAATCCAATCCTTATTCAAGAGCTTTCACAGATACGATCCATGATGTAGTTATTATGTTGATATCTGTGGAAATAAGCTGTTGAAAAGATGGGATAAAGAGTGTGTGGATGTTGATAAATTATAAAAAAATAATAACATAGATAAGTAATTAGATCCTTATAAAAAATATTCAACAGGAAGCGATATAAAAATAGGAGTAAAGCAGGGCTATAAATAAAGATATAATTTATTTATCAACATATCCACACTTATAATAGTAGTAATATATCTTATATAAATATGAAAATAGAAACTGTTCATAATAAAATAAAATCTGCGATATCGACAGCAGAGAGGATAACAAAAAAACAATCGACGATACCGGTGCTCTCATGCCTTTTACTTGAGACAATAAATAAAAATTCTATCCTAATCAAATCAACTGATATGAATCTTGGCTTTGAGATAGTTGTCCCCGCAAAAGTGATAGAAGAGGGTTCATGCGCTGTTCCTGCGTCTGTACTATCATCATTCATATCGAATATCCAAGATTCAAACAAAGCAGTTGAGATAGAAACCGATGGAGGAATAATAAAAATAAGCATTGGTCCAGTTGTTTGTTCGATAAAAACAGTCCAGAAGGATGACTTTCCTATCATACCTCGCTCTCAATCCGAGAATGTTTTTTCCATACAAGGGTCTGAATTTGTGAAAGGATTAAAATCTGTTTGGTATAGCTCCTCAGTCTCTTCAGTCAAACCTGAACTATCGAGCGTCTACGTCAATTGTGATGGTGAATATGTTATTTTTGCCGCCACAGATTCGTTTCGGCTCGCTGAAAAGAAGGTTCAAATGAAAAAAACAAAAGATTTCGGCAGTATCCTCATTCCATTCGCTTCAGTTCCTGAAATAATAAAGATCCTAGAAAATACTAGGTCTATTGACGTTAATTTAGATAAAAACCAGATATCTTTCTCATTTGAAAATACCTATCTCGTTTCTCGGATTATCGATGGCGTCTTTCCAGATTACAAACAGATCATTCCAAAATCTTATAGCACAGAGCTCGTATGTTTGAAAGAGGACATGATGAATGCGATGAAGATCTCTCATATATTCTCTGATAAATTCAACCAAATAGGATTTTCAATAGATCCAAAAGAAAAAAAAGTCCAGCTATCGACAAAAAACAGCGATATAGGAGAGAATACAACCTCTCTCGACTCTGCTATTACCGGAGAAAGATTAATGATAAATTTCAATCAAAAATATATAAGCGATTGCTTCCAGTCGATAGATTCTGATAGTGTTTCGTTCCATTTTGGAGGGATGAATAAGCCTTTGCTCATTACTGCTAATTCAGATCAGTCATTCAGATATCTTGTCATGCCGATGAATAGGTAAGATACTCTTTCACTATGTTCAATATAGGATCTTTTTTTGAACGGTTCAAGAATCATGAGCTCGAAGAGATATCGTTTCGTTCAGCCGTCGTAGATTCCATAAAAGAGACCTTGCAGTATGATATTGATTTTTCACTTGTTTCATATTCTGATGCCACGATCTTTTTAAAGATATCTCCCACAGCAAAGAGCGCTATTTTTTTAAAAAAGGGAGAATTGATCGAAAAAATAGCAAAAAGGACGAAAAGGAAAGTGATAGATATAAGATGATTTATTGCGCTGTGCTCGATGATTGGTTTGAATTATTCACCGAAGGCGTCGTTGTGAATGTCGTGGTAGCTGATGTTTGGTCAAAGACTGAATCATGTATAATAACCTCCAACGAATTATTTTGTTGGATATCCGATACGTCGGATGGGGTAAAGCTCATGTTGAAAGGCGCTACTATGCTCGAGGTTATGTAATTCCCATTTATATAGAGATCAGCCTTTTGTATCGGATATGGCCCTTGTGTCGTTATTGAGACTGTCGTACGGCCATTTGGATCGATATTTATTCCATTCAAAGGAGATGTTATCGATAGATGCGGAAAATTTGCCGGTATATGGACATCGTCTGTCGACGAAGGAATGTTAAAATTATTGGTTTCGATAAAGTCGGGGTGTGTCTTTTGATAGCTTATGAACCATTGTCTGACGGAATGTTCCCAATTGTTGTATTGGGGATCGTTTTGAGGATCGGTGGGGATCGGCCCTTGCGGGTCGCTCTTGTCTATCCATTGGAGAGGATTGTGGACGCTCGGGAAGACGACCTCTTTTATAGTTTGTGGAGGAGTATATTGGGTGGCTACTTTATTTGAAATAGTATCGATAAAATAAGAGACACCTCCTTGCCAGATACCACGCAAGGTTGGTTTCAGATTTGTCGGCTCGGAATCGGGAGCGATGAAGGTATCTTTTGGTATCGAGTCGTTTATTTCTGTCATGTAGGCGGCCCATACTGGTGTGATGATGAGAGTCGATATAGCATCGTTCATTGGCGCATTATCGTCGTTTCCGGCCCAGAAACCGACTGCAACATCAGGAGTGTATCCAAGCGTCCACACATCACGGTAATCGTTCGTTGTGCCGGTCTTTACGGCGACCTGTCTATTTAAAGGAGTCGTCAGGTCCTCAATGCTATACATTCTATTTGTTGTGTCTGAAAGTATCTCGTTTATCTGTCTGGCCTGCTGGGCAGGTATCACCTGAACTGGATTAGTGGACGATTGTTCGAGAATATTTCCTTGACTGTCATCTACTTCTAATATCGATCTGTAAGGGTTGCGCACTCCATCGTTAGCAAAGACTCCATATGCGCTCGTAAGGTCAAGGAGTGTCACATCACCTCCTCCAAGTACAAGACTCAAACCATAACTGCTTGTGTCGGTCAATGTTGTTATGCCCATTGCCTGGGCCGTTGCTATGGATTGCGGTATACCTGCGAGGTAGAGCATTTCGACCGCAGGGATATTTCTAGACTGGGGAAGGGCATAACGCGCCGTCATCGGACCTTCGTAGGTGTTGTCATATTCGACAGGCGAGTAGCAGATCTTTTTTGGGTCAGCGGTTGGATCTGTCGTTGTGCCCCCGGGACTACATTGAGGCGAAAACTGTGTTGGAATATCCCAGAGCTCTGTATCTGGCGTGAACCCTTCTTCAAAAGCAGTTGCATAGACGAATGGTTTGAATGTCGATCCAGGCTGGCGCAGAGCAGTAGCGACATTGAAGCTTCCGTTGATTGTGTTGTCAAAATAATTGCTCGAACCTACCATCGACAATATATCGCCGTTTTTCGGGTCTATCGCCACCATGGCAGTGTTGCTGGCATCAAAATTCGATTGCAAAGTCGGAGCGAATTTTGATATCACATCCTCAGCTTTTGATTGCATAGTATAGTCGAGAGTCGTTATCACCCTGAGACCGCCATTTTCAACCATATCCTCGCCGTATTGTTTTATAAGCTCATTGATGACGTACATGACAAAATGAGGCGCACGTATGCCGGTCAGGCTTTTTTCCAAGAAAGTAATATTCTCAGATAAAGCTTGGTTATATTGGTTAGCTGTTATGTAACCGTTCTGCTTCATTTTCTGAAGAACTAGATGTTGGCGCGCGTCAAGGGCGCTCTTGTTCGACCCATATGGGGAATAGTATGTTGGCGCTTGCAAAACAGCCGCCAAATATGCCGATTCGGCGATGTCAGTCGATGATGCCGATATTCCAAAGAAAGCTTCGCTGGCTTCCTCGACACCGTAGATATTTCCTCCATAAGGAGCCTCGTTCAGATATGTTTCGAGTATCTGGTCCTTTGTCATGACATGCTCGAGCTTGATCGCCAAGATAGCTTCCTCGATTTTTCGAGCGAATGTCTGAGAGTCGGTCAGAACCGCATTTTTTATGACCTGCTGAGTGATGGTGGATGCGCCTTCTTTTACCCCTCCAGGCTTCAAATCGGCCAGTATGGCGCGAAAAATCGATTTTACGTCGATACCCCCATGGTTGTAAAAATTCTCATCCTCGATGGATATAGTGGCATCTTGGATATAAGGCGAAATAGCCGACAATGGCACGACTGTCCTTTTTGAACCGGCATTTACGTCGTAGAGAAGCACTGTGCCGGTATGATCGTAGATTTTCGTCGATTGGGATATCTGGCGCGTCTCGAACGATGAAAGGTCCGGTATCTGCAATGTGGATATCCAGATGATTACAATGCCACATATGACAAGGCCACATGAGAATACGCTGAAAATGATCCCTTTCCAGTGTTTTTTTTCCAAACGCAAAATATGATGCCACCAACGCTTCGTCCTTCTTCTTGAAAACATCACGAAATTATATCATATCGAGTTCTCGTCTAAAGAATGCGTTTGTGGTAAAGTGTTCGCATGGATTTATTCAAAGGAAAACCTCAAATCCTTGTTGACGATATCCTCATAGAGCAGGCGCTCTCTCGTGGGGTTGAAAATGTCTTTCCAAACATCGAATCAGTCAAGTCCTTTTTAAAAAAAGGAAAACGATTGACTATCTATCTCGGCATCGATCCGACAGGACCGACCATACATCTCGGGCATGTCATACCGATACGCAAGCTCGCCCAGTTTCAAAAGCTTGGTCACAGGATACTATTTCTCATCGGAGACTTTACGGCGATGATAGGGGATCCTACGGACAAAGCGTCGGCCAGGAAGCAACAGACCCGTGATCAAGTCTTAGAAAATTGTAAAAAATACAAGGAACAGGCCAGTCATTTCATCGACTTTAGCGGTCCGAACAAAGCCGAGATCCAGTTCAATTCGAAATGGCTCGCAAAGCTCTCGTTCAAAGAAGTCGTCGAGCTCGCTTCGCATGTGACCGTCGACCAGATGCTCAAAAGGGACATGTTTCAGAAAAGGATGGCAGAAGGCAAGCCAGTGCACCTTCATGAATTCTTGTATCCATTGATGCAAGGATACGATAGCGTCGCCATGGAAGTCGACGGGGAGATCGGTGGGAATGACCAGACATTTAACATGCTTGCAGGACGCGATCTTGCAAAGGTGTTATCCAACAAGGATAAATTCGTCATAACAACAAAACTCCTTGTCGATCAAAGCGGCAAAAAAATGGGCAAGACAGAAGGGAACATGGTTAGTCTGGATCAAAATCCATCAGATATGTTCGGCAAGGTCATGAGTTGGCCTGATGAGCTCATCTCTACAGGCTTTGAACTTTTGACCGATGTTCCGACGAATGAGATCGAGGCTATGAAAAAAGAGATTGCAAATGGCTCAAATCCGCGCGACGCAAAGGCAAAATTGGCATGGGAGGTCGTCACGAGTGTTTATGGCAAGGAAAAAGCCTCGCAAGCGCAAGAGCGATTTTCTGCGACTTTTAAAGAAGGTGCTGTTCCAGAGGATGCTACAAAGGCAATAGTCTCAAAAGGTGAAAAATTAATCGACATCCTTACCCAAGAAAAAGTTGTATCGTCAAAGAGCGACTTTCGACGTCTCATAGATGGGAAGGCGATTTCATATGTAGGTAAGGATGACGCCATCACCGATTATGATTTCAAGATCGAGCAAGCCGGTACTATCCGCGTCGGAAAAAACGCTTCATCACTATCTCTGTCGTTTAGCTATCTGCAAAACTTGAGGTCGCAATCTGTGACCTCAAGTTTACAGGAACGATACACAAATACGCTGTCATACATTTAAAACCACCTGGATCCAGGTGGTTTTAAATGACAGTCCGTTATTGCTCCCATTTATCCCCGAATGGGTCGACTTCTTCTTCGTCGAGGGCTAGGTCGTCGTCTTCATCAGGATCTTTGTCCTCTTTGTCTTCGCCATCCTTTCCTCTCCTGCGATTATCGGGTTCAGCTCGAGGTCTTTTTCTTCTATCGGCTCGCCCGTATTGATCGAAAGATTTTGTTTTTTTGCTTTTTTAGGCATAATTTTTATTTATAGTCGATAAAAAGTCCGTGGAATCGACAGCGTAAAATATGACGCTACTATTCCTGTGAACTTCCGTCCGTATTTTGTAACAAATAGAAATTTCTACAACAAGTGCTTTCTGTGGATAACCCCTGATGGTAATTCATCAGGGAGCAATGGTCGTATGACCATAACCCTCAATGGTAAACCATTGGGAGCAGTTCTTTTAATGGGGATAACCCTTGATAGCTGTGCTATCAAGGAGTAATGGCCGCATGACCATAACCCGATGGCGCACTATCGGAGGATATGGTTGGTGGCCACACTTCACTGGGTTTGATATCAAAAGGAAACCATCTCAGAAGAAAAACTTTTCGGTAAGGAAGTACGGTATCCTTGATCGAGGAACTATTTCGTGCGGCTCCTGGCTGAATGGGTCAGGGCGGCGGCGATCGCATCATATTCGTCATCGTGGCGCTTGCCAGGCTTCATTTCAATGAGAAGCGGGATCATTTTTATCATCTGTGCCTTGTCGCTCCTGCCGTCCGAGGTGATAGCCGCCTTTATCTCTGGCGGGGAATATTCGAATATTGCCATGCCTCGTTTTTCCGCGGCCACTGCGATGACTCCGCGGGCCTCGGCTACTCGCATGCCTGTTTTTTGATTCTTGCTTATAAAAAGGGTTTCAATAGACAGAACGTCCGGTTCGAATTCTTCGAGAATGACAGAGATGCGATCTTGAATTTTAACCAACCGCTCGTAAAAAGGGGACTTTGCATCGGTCGTGAAGCATTCCGAATGAAGCAAGATATTGCCGCTTTTGCTTTTCTCTATCACTGCTATGCCGACTCTGTCGTAGCCCGGGTCAATTCCAAGGATTTTCATTTTACTCTGCGTTTGTGTAGACATCCTGCACGTCATCATTTGCTTCGAGCTCCTCGACGAGCTTCTCGAGCTTCTCGATGTCGGCATCCTCGAGGGGCATCGTGCTCTGCGCCTGCCAGCCGTCATGGGTTTTTGTGAAAGCCCAAGCGGCGCTCCCGGGAGCAGCGAGCTCGGCGCCATTCCGCGAGAGAATGAATTTTATTTCCTGGGCCGCTTTGTTCCGATTATCAGTGAGAACATGAATTATTATGGCGATTCCGCCTGGTCCGTACGATTCGTAGGTTATATTCTCCATCTCGGCGCTGTTGTCCGTCGTCGCTTTCTTGATAGCGCGGTCGATAGTGTCGTTCGGCACGTTTTCTTTGCGAGCGCGGTCGATTGCCGCGACTACGCCCGGCGACGTCAAGATGCCGTGGGCCTTCTTGACCTCCATGGTGATGAGGCGGACCATCTTTGTGAAGACCTTGCTCTTTTGCGCGTCTGTCTTTGCCTTCAGATGCTTTATTTTTGAGAATTTGTTGTGTCCAGACATGGTATTATTATATCAATTTTCCTGTATTTTTCATCTTTAAATGTCCATACGCCTTTTTTGTCGCAACACGGCCACGAGACGTGCGATCGAGAAGGCCTAATTGAAGGAGATATGGCTCGTAGACCTCTTCTATCGTCGCCTGCTCCTCGGACAGCGCTGCCGCAATGGTATTCAAACCAACAGGGCCGCCGTTGAATTTTTCTATCATGATCCGGAGGATGTCTCTGTCAGCGGCATTGAGGCCGAGCTCGTCGATGCCAAGCATCTCCAATGCCTTTTCAACCGTACTCTTATTGAGAGGTAATTTGCTTATCTGAGCGTAATCTCTGACGCGTTTCAGGAAATAGTTGGCTGTGCGCGGAGTGAATCTGCTCCTACTGGCGATCGTTCGTATCGCCTCATCGTCGATTACAACCCCAAGGATCTTTGCCGATCTGCGGATTATTTCGGCTATCTCGTTTTCAGTATAAAAATCAAGCTTGAAAACGCCTCCTGAAAAACGCGAGCGCAGAGGTGAAGAGATCATGGCATAGCGTGTTGTAGCCGCGATCAGGGTAAAGGAGGGAAGGTCGAGCTGTATGGTGCGCGCGGAGGGGCCTTTTCCAATGATGATATCGAGCTTGCCAGATTCCATGGCGGGATAAAGGATCTCCTCGATGGCTTTGTTCAAACGATGGATCTCGTCTATAAAAAGGATGTCGCCATTCGAGAGATTGGTCAGGATCGAGGCGAGATCGCCGACTTTCAGGATCGCGGGCCCGGAAGTGACCTTCATTTGTGCTCCGCTCTCGTGCGCCACGAGATGGGCGAGGGTGGTCTTGCCGAGACCTGGCGGTCCATAGAAAAGGATGTGCTCCGGGGGATGCTTTCGTTCTGCCGCCGCACTCAATAGTATATGCAAATTGTCTTTGACTGACTTTTGGCCTATATAATCGTCCCATCGAGAAGGCCGTAACGTCTGGTCTAGGTGTCGAACGTCCTTTTCGTCTTCTGAATCAACGGTCTCGGACAATTTTCCTGGTTTTTTGATAATCACTTGACATGGATAATGATGTATGCTATACTCTCCCCCGAAGCCGTCATAAGGACCTTGTAAGAACTCTATATCGAGTCCATACATCTCTAAGCAATATAGTCCGCTTGTTCGGATTATCCGACGCTTTTTTGAGGACGTTCTGGTTGCATTCTTTCGGGAATGCGTACTGGAACTATCCTTTAAGGTGCGTTGACCTTTTGATTATCGCATTGAAAGTATTGCTTAGAGATGTACGCACTCGATCTATCGCCAATAGTACCCTTATTATCGTATTTTGCAATTGACAGGCTGTGAATACTGCTTCCTAAACGACGCATTTCTTCATTCTTGCACCTCTACGACGCGCTTGAGCTCGTCGAGGTCAGTGACTCCCTGTAATATCTTGATCACACCGTCCTGTTCCATATTCATGATGCCCTGGCCCTTGGCCGCCGCGGTGATCTCGCGCTCGCTCGGATTGGCCTCGACGGCATCCTCTATCTTTTCATCTATTTTGATCGCTTCATAGATGCCGATACGGCCCTTGTAGCCGGTATTGTTGCATTTCGGACAGCCAACAGCGACCCACATTTTCGTGGTGTTCTCTGGCATCTGGCTTTTGTCTTCGATGGCGGCTAGCACTTGGTCGATCTCTTTTTTTACTTCGCCGTCGATCACTGTTTCTTTCTTGCAAAAAGGGCAGAGGCGGCGCAGGAGGCGTTGAGCCATGCTGATGGTCAAGGCCGAGGTGATGACTTTTGGATTGACATGCAGGTCGATGAGGCGAGGGAATGCCCCGGCGGCGGAATTGGTATGCAGTGTGGAGAACACCAGGTGGCCGGTCAAGGCAGAGTTTATGGCGATGTCAGCTGTCTCGTCGTCGCGGATCTCGCCGACCATGATGATATCCGGATCCTGTCGGACCGCCGCGCGCAGTCCCTCGAGGAAGTTGTAGCCTTTATCGTTGACTTGAGTCTGGGTGATGCCGGGCAAGTGATATTCCACAGGATCTTCGATCGTGATTATCTTGACTCCCGGATTGTATGCTTTCTTCAAAAATGCGTACAGCGTCGTCGTCTTGCCGGAGCCTGTCGGCCCTGTCGTCAGTATCATGCCGTTCGGCTTGTCCAGCTCTTTCAAGAGTATCGCGAGAAGCTTTGGAGGTATGCCGAGCTCTTCGAGCGGCACGGAAATGCTTTTCGGATTGAGGATGCGCATGACGATAGATTCATTGTATGCTCCCGGCAGGACTGATACGCGCATCTCGATGTCAGAATTATTCACATGGATGCTGAATCGGCCATCCTGTGACTGTTTTTTGAGATTGAGCTTCATGCCGGAAAGAAGCTTGATGCGGGACAAGAGCAAGTCGTATGTCTCAGTATCGAATCTTATGATTTCGACGAGAACGCCATCCAATCGGTAACGAAGTCGCACATAGGTTTCTTCGGGTTCGATATGGATATCCGATGCTCCGGTTGACAGTGCACCGGCGATAGAAGTCTCCAGTATCCGGGAGACCCGGTAGCTTTTTTTCAAGGAAACAGTATTAGTCAGGATCGAGATGACTGTAGCCAGGTCCTTGGCCTCTTTTACGATCGCTTCGATCTCATCGCTCGATATCTCGAGCGATCCTGATTTTGTTTCGGAAGCGAACGACAGCTCCTTGTAGAGATCCCATGCCTTTTCGAGGCTTGCCATGGAAGCGAGATACAGTTCCGGCTCATAGCCTTTGCCTTTTATATTCTCAAGAACCTCTGCCAGTTTTGGCAGGGAAGGATCGCGCACGGCGATGCTCAATTTTTTGTTGACTATGGCGAAAGCCGCGGCCTTTGCCTCTCGAGCGCTGTGCTCCTCTATATACCGCAATGCATCGGTGTTTACAGCAATCGAAGAAAGGTCAACATACGGAAGATTGTATTTGTCAGACAAGACTTGCACGAGATCTTCTTCTTCTTTGTGTAAAAGCAGGCTGATCTTCTGTTTTTGCTTTTCCTCGTCAAATTGGATCATTGCTATGAGTATAGCGCACTTTTGGCGTGCAAAAACGGCCCTTTTTGCACAGACCGGTCTCGAATTTGCAGTGCTTGACAATATAATCAGGTGTGCTATAATACCCTCAGAGAATATACGGTGCGTCACTTCACCTTTAAACCCGCTCAATAGAGCATAAGTGGCATGAACATTGAAAGGAAACACATATGAAAATATTGAAAGTCTGTCTAATGGCTTGTCTGCTTGCGGTGCTTGCGGTTATTGGCACGGGATGTATCTCGTTCGGGGGCAGTTATGAGAAACATTATACGAACCCCTTAGCCTTCATGCCTCCTGGCAACGGTCCTGTTGGAACAGGTTGTGCCACAAACAGCCCTTCGCAACCGGTTGTCAATGGATCCGAAAGTTACGAACACCATTCATCTTACGACATCAATCCGTTCGTATGGATTGGATCAGGCCTACGGGGTTTCCTCGGCGGCTGTGGCCATGTCGATAACGAGGTAGTCGTTCCGGGCACCGAGTGCTACGGTGGTGGCGGTGTCGATTACAGCTATGGCGGTTGCGGCGGATATACCCAAGGGGTGGTCGTCTCCGGTCCTGCTGTGAACTATCGTTATAGTTATAGCGGCGGTCGGCGACGTTGATCAGGAGTCTTGCTTCCCATCCGGTCTTGCTTTCGAGCGAGGCCGGTTTTTTGTTATGAGGGGCGTCGTCAAGCCGAATCTTGCCAAGATGACATCTTGTACAAGGTCCGACCTTGTACTATAGTCTTTGTATGAAGAAAATTTTGTCTAAATCTCTTGACGCTACAGCGCGCGTCGCAGACGATTGGCTTGCCTCTCTTGAAAAGAAAGAAACTGAAGCGCTCGTCGTCGGATTGTCTGGCAATCTCGGCTCAGGCAAAACGGCTTTCGTGAAAGCTGTCGCCGCGGCGCTCGGGGTTGACGAGATGGTGACAAGCCCGACGTTCGTCATTGAAAAAATATATAAGACCAAAAACTCTGATTTTCCTCGGCTTGTCCATATTGACGCATATCGCCTCGAATCGGCGCGCGAGCTCGAAGTTTTGAATTTCGAGGAGCTTGTCGAAGATCCAAATAATTTGATATTGATCGAATGGCCGGAGAATGTGAAAGAAATCTTGCCAGAAGGCGCACATACAATTAAATGCGAATTTGTGAGCGAGACGGAGAGGGAGTACGGGTTTGAGTAAAACCTCCTTGTTAGTTTACTGAACTTGTTGTAATCTTCGTAAAACGAACAAAAGGATTCTGTATGCCAAGAAAAAGCAAGAGACAGTCCGACCTTGAAATGGAATGGCACGAGCGCAGAGCTAATGAAAGAGTAGCCTGGGGGCAATTCGCCGCTATTGTTCGGCAGCAGAACTTTGATCAAGAGCTAGCACGGCTCCCCGAACGAGAAAGGCAAGCCTTTATCAAAAAAGCCGAAAAAGAAAACGGCCATGGTTTCTATGTCGGTTGAAACAGCCCGTCACAACAGGAAATATCCATTGTGACGGGTTTCCCTTTATTTAGGGTACAATGGAGATATGAAAAAGAAAGAAACCGCCAAATCACCGACCCTCGTCCTCCTCGACACACACGCGATATTGCACCGCGCGTATCACGCAATACCTGACTTTGCTTCGTCGAAAGGCGAGCCAACGGGCGGATTGTATGGGCTTGCCCTCATGTTGATCGGCATTGCGAACGAGCTTCAGCCCGATTACATCGTCGCGGCGTATGACTTGCCAGGACCGACATATCGGCATGAGGCTTACAAGGCATACAAAGCCGGCAGACCAAAGACGGCGCCGGAACTCGTGGCGCAGATCAAACGATCGCACGATCTGATTTCTGCCTTTAATATTCCGGAATATTCGGTGCCTGGTTTCGAGGCAGACGATATTCTCGGCACGATCGTCGAGCAAGTCGAAGTGAAAAAGATAAAAGCAGACATCATCATCGCATCCGGCGACATGGACACGATGCAACTCATCGATGACGATCATGTGCGCGTGTATACCTTGAAAAAAGGCATCAAGGACACGATCATCTACAACGAAAAAGCGGTCATGGCGCGATTCGGCTTTGGGCCAAAGCTCATTCCTGACTACAAGGGCCTCCGCGGCGATCCGTCGGACAACATCATCGGCATCGCAGGCATCGGAGAAAAGACGGCTACAGACCTCATGACCAATTTTGGGTCGGTCGAAGACATTTACAAAGTCTTGGAAAAAGATAAGAACAGCGACAAAAAACTCCTGGACGCCGGGATCAAGGCGCGCATCATCGAGCTTCTCAAGAATGGCAAGGAAGAGGCCATGTTCTCAAAGATGCTTGCTACGATACGCCGCGATGCGCCGATCGATTTCCAATTGCCAGCGAAAAAATGGCGCGAGGATTTCGACTTCGGCAAAATAGAAACTTTGTTCAAAGAGCTCGAGTTCAGGACGCTTGGAGCGAGGGTGAAAGCGGTGGTGGAAGGGGTGAGAATGTCAAAACTCAAAATTCAAAACTCAAAGATGAAGGGAATATAAAAAATAAAAGTAAAGGAAAAGCCGAAAATTCTGCAACCCTCGAATATGACGAGGATCTTCCAGCTAAAAAAGAGAAGAAGAAAGCCATCGAATCGCCAGTGCCGCTTGAGGAGCTCCGTCCGATCGCTGTCGGCGCTTGGCTTCTCGATTCGAACTACACAGGTCCAACCTACGAGGACGTCCTCGCGATAACGAATGCAAAAGATTGGGATGATGCGAAAAAAGCAGTGCTTGAAGGGATAAAGCAACGCAACTTGTCGCGAGTTTATGACGAGGTCGAGCTTCCTCTTATACCTGTCCTCGACGCCATGAAAGAGCGCGGGATAAAGATCGACCGCGCATATATGGAAAAATTGTCAAAGGAATATAATGGCAAGATTCGCGAGCTTGAAAAAGGTATTTATCAGCTCGCTGGCCAAGAATTCAACATCAATTCACCGAAACAGCTCGGCGACATTCTCTTCGACAAGCTGCAGTTGAGCGTGCCCAGGATGAAGAAGACTGCAGGCGGCGCCCGATCGACAAAAGAGTCCGAGCTTTTAAAGCTGTCCGAGCATGCTATCGTAAAAAAGATCCTCGACTATCGGCAGTTGGCAAAGCTTGTCGGCACGTATATCGACGCGATCCCGCCGCTTCTCGATGACAACGATCGTCTGCATGCGACGTTCGATCAGACGGGCGCGGTGACCGGCCGCATGTCATCCAATAATCCGAATCTGCAGAATATACCGATCCAAACAGAAGAGGGCCGCCGCATCCGCGACGCTTTCATCGCAGAAAAAGGCTTCTCTCTCGTATCGCTCGACTATTCGCAGATCGAATTGCGCATCGCAGCATTTTTGGCCAATGACGAGGAATTCATGAAGATCTTTAAAGGCGGCCGCGATGTGCATAGGGAGGTTGCCGCAAAGGTCTTCGGCGTGCCGGCTGACCAGATCACGCCCGAGATGCGCCGCAAGGCGAAAGTCATCAATTTCGGCGTCATGTACGGCATGGGGGTGAACGCTTTGCGCGCAGAATTTGGGCGGCACGCGTCCCGAAGCGCAAGAATTCTACAACCATTATTTTCAAGCATTCAGCGGCCTCGCGCGCTACCTCGATTCGGTCAAAGCAGAAGCAAAGAGGAAAGGATACACCGAGACTCTCTTTGGCCGCCGGCGCTATTTTGGCGACATCGCTTCACCTATCCCATTTATCCGTGCCAGCGCCGAGCGCATGGCAATAAATGCGCCGATCCAAGGCACCGAAGCCGACATCGTCAAGCTCGCCATGGTCAAGATATTTGAATATATAAAGAACGAACAAGTTTGAGAATTCGGTTTACTTGCTCCTCCAAGTGCATGACGAGCTTGTGCTTGAAGTACGAGATGACATCTTGACCAAGGTCGTACCGGAGATACAGAAGATAATGGAGACAGTCGTCTCCCTCGATGAAACAAAGGGCGTGCCGCTCGTCGTCGGCTGTAGCATTGGAAAGAACTGGGGGAAGAGTTAAAATACGTTCATGATCTACCTCCTTCACGGCGCGGATACTGATAAATCACGGCTCAAAATGCACGAGCTGGCTGATTCGTTAAAGAAAAAGAAGCCTGATGCTGCGTATTTCAAAATGGACGCGGAACATTGGGATCAGGCGGAATTGGAGGAATATTGCGGCGGTCAGGGGCTTTTTGAGAATAAATTCATAATCGTACTCGACCATTTGATGGATGATGAGGATATTGCGCCTGTTTTCCTTGAACAAATAGACAAAATAGCGGCATCGCCGAACGTTTTTGTCGTCCTTGAGGGCAAGCTCGACGGGGATTCCTTGAAAAAATTCGAAAAGCACGCGGAAAAAGTCCAGGAGTTCGAGGAAACCACCGCGCAAAAGATGGCGACCGCGAAATCAAAGGAGCGATTCAATGTGTTTTCGCTCGCCGAAGCAATGGGCAAGCGAGACCGCAAGAACCTATGGGTCCTCTATCGCCGCGCCCTTCTCGAGGATATTTCGCCCGAAGAGATCCATGGCACTCTCTTTTGGCAAGCGAAATCAATAGCCCTGGCCAAACAAGCAAAGAACGCAAAAGAAGCCGGCATGAAAGAATTTCCCTTTTCGCGAGCGAAATCATACGCGAATAATTTTTCAGAAAAGGAAAGCGGCGAGCTTTTGGAAAGCCTCATATGCATGGCCCACGATTCCCGCCGAGGGCTTTCAGACATCTCGCTGTCTCTAGAAGAATTCGCGTTGACTATTTGACGGCATCCGACGGCTTGTGCAATACGAGGATCCTGTAGACGTTCACTGTCGAGATGAAGAGCGACAAGACTATAGGGCCGAATATGAAGCCGAGCGGGCCGAAGAAAATAACGCCGCCGATGATGGAAAAGAGGATGAATGGCGGTTGGACATGCAAGCCTCTGCCGAAAAAGCGCGTCGAAAGCACATTATCCACGAAGAAGAATATGAGGATGCCAAAGACGGCCATGCCAATGACGAGAAATATGTTACCGTACAGCAAAAGGTACAGACAAGCTGGAACGATGACGAAAAACGTGCCGAGGCCAGGGACCATGGCAATGACCCCTCCGATGCTTCCCCAGAGAAGCGCGTCGGGAATGCCGAGAAGGTAGAAGACGATCGTTATCAATATCAGCCGTATCAATCCGACAAAGAGCGTTCCTCGGATTACGGAGATGATCATCATCGAAGTCGAGTCGATGACCTTTTTATTCTGCTCTTTTTCGAAAGGGCTCAATGAAATGAACGAATTGAGCATTGCGGTTCCGTCTCGGAGGAAGAAAAAGAAAGCCAACAGCAGGAAGAATATCTGAAAGAACACATATGCGGTCTGGGAAATAAGGGAGCCGATATTCGCGGATACATAGGATAGGATGTTGTCGACCGTGCCTGATATATCCAGAGAGAAGCTCGGCATGAAATGTTGGACGAGCGTGTCCACGTTCTGCTCGAAAGACTGAATATACTGTCCCTGGTCGACTTGCGTCAAGGAAAAGAAGCTTTGCGCCTGTCCGAATATCTGGAGCCCAAAGAACATGATCGGTATGATCAGAAAGACGAACGCGACGATGACCAGTAGGCAGGCGACAAGGCTCCTTCTTCCTTTGAAGGCCTTTACGAGCCGCTCATTGAGCGGATGGAAGAGGACTGACAGCACCGCCGCGAGGACGATGATGCTGATAAACGGCCGGAATACGAAGAACATCAGGACCGTCAGGATGACGATGAGCGCCGAGAACAGGACGAGCTCTAATTTTTTGTTTTCCATGTGCGCCCGGTTGGAATCGAACCAACGACCCACTCCTTAAAAGGGAGATGCTCTACCGACTGAGCTACGGGCGCGTATATGCGCCGCATATGGACGCATACCGCAAAATATAGCACTTTATAGCGGATAATCAATCGCCAAGAATCCTGGACCGGTGAATATGAGCGAAATCGCCATGACGAGGAGCAGGATATAATAATTCACTCCATCGGTCAGGAATTTCTTTTCTTTTGCTTTGAAACCGAGCTTGATGACGAGAATGATGGCATTCAGCATGGCCGCAAGCTGGGTCCAAAGTCCGATGATGAGAAAGACGGCGACGACTATCTCGAGCACCCCATATATCTTGCTGTTCGAACCAGAGCTTTGACCGTTGCCCAATGTCTTGTGATAGCCGAAATACGCCAGAGTCACGCCGAGGACGATGCGGATGAGGAACGGCGATAGCTGTTGATACGACAGAAGATACGGGAAGATCGAAAGGGTATGCATAATGATGCTTGTTATTGGTATGGGCATAGTATATGGTATTTATTGAAATATTGGAAGATTATGGGCGGCAAGATCATTTTTACCATCGGTATCATTTTTTTGGCTCTTGCTGTCTTTACATTTTTCAATTTCCACCAATCATGAAATCATCTCATCGCGTATGCGTGGCCTTAGACAATATCAGGAGCGTCCATAACGTCGGCTCGATATTCCGCACGGCCGAGACGCTGGGTATATCAAGGATATATTGTGCCGGCACAACGCCGGTTCCGATTGATCGCTTCGGCCGAAAACGCAAAGATTTCGCGAAAGTCTCTCTCGGCGCTGAGGATATGATCGCTTGGGAGCATGTCGAATCGATGGTTCCTCTTATAAAAAATCTGAAGAAAGAAGGGTTCGCTATCATAGCCCTCGAACAGGCAAAGAACTCCATTGATTATAGAAAGATCAAGGCTAAAAGAAAGACGTTAGTCGTCCTTGGCAACGAGGTTGAGGGCGTCTCGAAAGATGTGCTCAAACTAGCTGATGTCGTCGCTGAGATACCCATGAAGGGCAAGAAGGAATCGTTGAATGTCGGAGTGGCCGCGGGAGTGTTCCTTTTCAGGCTCTTTGATCTATTCCCTTGATCTGAGCAAACGTTGATGCACGCTACAAAAATGCGCGCTCCGTCCGCCGACCACTTTTCTCAAGATGATCCCTTTGCAACCTGGTTTTGAACATGTCTGTCCGGTCTTCCTATATACCTTATGCTGTCCTTGGAATTTTCCTCGCTTGCCATCGATGTTGCGGTAGTCGGACATCGAATCGCCGCCGAAGTCGATGCCTTTTTTTAGAACATCTTTCAAACCCGCATACAGCTTTTTTAAAGATAGATCAGGGATGTCTCTCACCCGTTCTTCCGGATTCAAGCCTGCCCGCCACAAGGCCTCATCGCTGTAGATATTGCCGACGCCGGCTATGATGCTCTGATCCATAAGGACAGTCTTGATGCGGCCGTTTGGTCTCTTGCTTGTTCTTTCTTTAAATAAAGGAAAAGAAAAACTTTTATCGAGCGGATCCGGACCGATATGTGCAAGGTGAAGGGATTGTTCCAAACCTTCCGCGATATGATCTTTTGAAATGAGCGTCACCTTGGCGAATTTTCTCATGTCGGAAAGCTCAAGAGTTTTGCCATTGTTGAAAGTGAAGACGAGATGAATGAAACGGTTAAAGGGATCTGCACGGTCGTAATCGCCGTACATGAGGTGCCCGGTCATTTTCATATGGATCAAAATAACAAGATCCTTGTTATTTTTCCGTATGTTTACAAGGACGTTCTTTGCCAACCTCGACGCGCCGAGCACTTTTGCGCCTGTCACTTCTTTCTTGAAATAGTTGAAGTAAGCAGGGTCCTTTATCGAGTCTTTTCCTGTATGAAACGGGCTATTATAATCTGTCCAAACGTCGCTGATTTTCAAGCCTTGTATCCGTTTATTGAGTCCGTTGACTGTCGTTTGCACTTCGGGAAGTTCGGGCATGATGATAAATATGGATTTGAAAAATTAAAATGAAGGGGGGGGGGACGATTCGGAGCCCTGCTTGCCGGCCGCTTTACTTTACCCAGGCCTTTTCAAGCTCTTCGCGCGCGATATCCGCGTCGCTCCAGGGCGTCTTTGTCCCATATGGCCCCATGATATAAGGGTCGGTTCCTTTGCCGGTGATCAAGACCGTGTCGCCTTTTTTTGCGAGGGCGATCGCCTCGCGGATGGCGAGCCTTCGGTCCATGATGACCTTTGGTTTCTTCGAGACAATCCCTTTGGCCACATCGTCTACGATTTTTTTTGGATCTTCGTCATAAGGATCCTCGTCAGTCAATATCACCTCGTCGCAATACGTATCCGCGAGCCTGCCCATTTCGACGCGCTTCCAATGGTCACGACCGCCTCCGGTGCCTCCGATCACCGCGATGAGTCTTTTGTTGCCGCGCGGCGCTTCCGGATCAGGCCGGAAGACTTTGTACAGCTTTTCGAGCGAGTCGGCCGTGTGCGCGTAATCGACGACGACCGTAAAATCTTGCGCGCGGCCATCGGGGCCTTTCGCCTCTATCTTTTCAACGCGACCCGGAATATCGCCGAATCTTTTAATCGCACCAAGGATGACGTCGTCCGAAATACCCAGAGCCTTTGGCCGCTGTAGCCGCCGCCAAAATATTGTACAGGTTAAAGAGACCGGAAAGAGGCGAACTTGCTTTCTTGCCATGCCAGGTGAAATCTATGCCTTCCTTCTTTATATCATAAGGCTCGGCATCACTCAGGCTATATCTTGCTTGCGTATATCCTTTCCATACAAGCAGTCTAAAAAATGCTGGCTCTCTTTGTCGTCGCCGTTCACGATAGCCGATCGGCCCGTTTTTTTTGACTTTGCCAAACCATCGCATAGTATGTTGAGCTTTGCTTTCAGATATTTTTCGTACGAGCCGTGCGCCTCGATATGCTCCGGTGAAATATTGGTAAAGACGAAAACGTCCTGGTCGATGAATCTGTGACGATAGGTGAGCGAGCCTTGCGATGTCATCTCCAATATAGCGCAGTCGCATCGCGCATCGACCGCATCCCGCAAGAATTTTTGCATGAAAAATCTGCCGGGCATGGACATCTTGTACAGGTTCGGCCGAGATTCATCGCCGATCTTGAAACGGATGGTGTTCGTCAGGGCGGTCTTTTTGCCCGCCTTTTCGAGGATCGCATTCAATATCTCTACGGTCGAGCTTTTGCCTTTTGTGCCGGTGACGGCGATCACCTTGATCTTTCGGGAAGGGAAGCGATAGATGAGAGCGCCGAAAAACGCGAGCAAATAATGATACGGGGGATTAAAAAAACTAAAGATAAATTTGGGAATGAAAAGCCTTATTTTTGAGAGAAACGATTCAAACATGGCTAAAGTATGCCTTATTAATACTTTGTATCACATATTGACACACATCATAATCTGTATTTATGTGTGAAATACATTCTCATTAAAAAAAAGAGACCCGACGAATCAGTCGGGTCCTGGGCGGCTTGGTGCCGCTTTAGGTCTGTGGCTTGTGATGCCACCGGAATTGATACCATCGGAACGATGGCTGCTGTTGCGGCAAGCGGGATTTTTTTTCGCTTGCCGCATTTAATACTTTCAGGGTAAACATCCCGATAGCAAATGTCGCCAAGAATTCAAAGGTTGGTTTGACGATCGTAACAAGTACGGCTCGTCCAAACCATCCCCACTCGAAACTGGCCTTGATCACCGTCCCGTCTTTCATGTGTCCGGCCCCGTTATAAAACGCAGCCTGATGACCCCAAACGAGGACGGAGAGGACAGTCGCTCCGTAAATGCATGAGATGCATACTGCCGCCAGGGTTACAAATAGAGTCAGTTTAACTGGCCTCATTTTTACGATTATCTTCATATTTTCCTTTCAAATTTATTGGTTCACTACCTGCACGTTCTGCGGAAAGCTTAGCATTCAAAGCTTATTTTGTCAATGGACACTTATCCCCACTATTTCCCCAATACCTTTAACGCCGCTTTCACCTTTTCGCCTATGTCCCGCACGTCTTTCCCGACTTTCTTCAAGGCTTCTCTCGCTTCGTCTGAATCATAGCCGAGAGCCTGCAAAGCCATGATGGCATCGATATCGCTCGACATGCCGGCCGAGAATGCTCCTGACCCGTCGGAAATGCCGCCGAGCTTGTCTTTCAATTCCAGCACGATCTTTTCTGCCGTCTTTCTGCCGATGCCCGACACCTTTACGAGATGCGCCACAGAGCCGGTCTGAATCGAAGAGGCGAGGGCGTCAGCAGATACGAGCGAAAGGATGTTCAGAGCGCTCTTTGGGCCGATGCCCGAAATGCCGATCAAGAGCTCGAAAAAATCCCTTTCTTTTTTTGAAGGGAAACCGTACAGGTCGAGCGCGTCCTCGCGAACGGCTAGATAGGTCAAGAGGGAAGCCTCGTCAGCGATCTTTAGGCGATGGAGAGTGTCATCGGTGACAAATACCTTGTAGCCGACGCCACCAACGCCCAAGACGACAAACCGGTTGCCGATATCCGAAACAATGCCGGTGAGTTTGGCGATCATATGTAAAGTATAACAGATTAGACTGTGGCTTACGATTTTACGACGCGAGTTTCGCAGGCGATTCAGCAGAATCGTACTTGGCACGAGGAAAAGTTGCTATGTGCTATGTACGGAGCAGTATTTCTTTACTTTTATTTTGCCCTATGCTATTCTTTCCCGCACAACACTTATGGCAATAACTTCATCGGCAAAAAAAGCTCTGCGTGCAGGAAAGCGAAGGCATGTCTTCAACCTGCGCCGACAGACGGCCATCGAGACGCCTCTCCGCCAATTTAAAAAGCTCGTTCTCGCAAAAAAAGCAAAAGATGCCCAATTGCTGATCCCCGCTCTCTACAAAGCTCTCGACAAAGCCGCCAAAACAGGCGCCATCAAGGCCAACACGGCCTCCCGTAGAAAGTCACGCTTGATGAAAGCGCTCAAGAAGCTCGGCTAGGCTAGCCCGCTAGCACTGGCTTCCGTCTTGCCACGGGAAAAGTCTTCGTAAATTCGACGCCCTCGTCGTTCAACGGATAGGACGCAAGATTGCGGATCTTGCAATAGAGGTTCGATTCCTCTCGGGGGCACCATTATAAAGCGCCAAAGCAAGCCTGGTGCTTTGAATCAAGATCTAGAACCCGAGCCTCTCCATCAGCTTTATCGTCAGAGGCTCTTCATGCTCTGTTTCGGCGATATACGTCAAAAGCAATTGGCGCACGCTTTCCGGATCGATGTCTTCGGCTATGTGGACATGCAGATACGGCATGAAATTCTTTTGCGATTTGAGTATTATTTTCGGGGGATAGTTGTTTGGATCGATCCAGAACGATTCGAGGTGGAGGAACGGGTACAAGGTCTTGTCGAGGATGAGGCCGCGATCGTTTATCTCCACATGGATGACGCGCGGGGCGGTCGATGCATGGAGAGTGAGCGCTACCGCCGAGACGATGATGAGCACGCCGAAAATGACTTGGCCGAACATAAAAGCAAGTGCGGCCGCCGTGAACGATATGATGCCGACGGCCCAATACCAATCGGAATTCTTTTCCATATAATGCCGCTCCGGCGTATCCCAAGTTATGATGGGTTCCATATCATATATCGTACCATTTTCTATCTGCATTTTCAGCGGAAGTTGTGTATATCAACTTTCGTATGAAAGTTTTTACCCGCTATTTGGAAGCGTGACAGCAAGTTCACGGCCAGCTCGGCGGGGCACGTTTTTTTATGTGGTACTATATCTCTCATGAAAGAATACACCATATATACCGACGGTTCGTCGCGAGGCAATCCAGGACCGGGTGGCTGGGCGGCGATACTAATTCAAAATTCAAAAATCAAAAATCAAAATGGAGGGACGGGAGCAGAAAATAGCGGTCATGCAGTCAAGGAGATCGGGGGCAGGGAAGACCATACGACGAATAATAGGATGGAATTGAAAGCGGCCATCGAAGGGCTGAAGGCAGTGCCGGCCGGCTCAAAGATCGATCTCATCGCTGATTCGGAGTATGTGGTCAAGGGGATGACCTTATGGATAAAGGGCTGGCAGGCTAAAAATTGGCGCACGGCGGCAAAAAAGCCCGTTCTGAATCAGGATCTTTGGCAGGAATTGTTAAAGGCGGCCAATGGAAAAAATATCGAGTGGAAAGTCGTCCTCGGTCATAGCGGCGTCGAATACAACGAGCGCGCAGACGTTATCGCGACATCTTTTGCGGACAATGCGCCGATTGAGCTTCGCCAAAAATAATTTGTTGAATAATCAGTTCAGGAAACCTTTAGAGAAAAGGAAAACGAGACAAATTATTCACGAAAACTAGCGGGGGGGGGGAGGAGGCTAGAGTATTCTTTTTTTGTCGATGTTTACAATGTATATACATTGTAAACATGAAGGTTTTGAGATATAGCCAACCCTAGTCTGTATAAATCCAATCGGGACGATTTTTGCTTGGGGTGTATATCCTCAAAACAAGGACGAAGCCAGACGATGCGGCATCGTATCCGTTTATCCGTTGGCTTTTTATTGCGCATCCTTGAACCTTTTTTCAACTACTTCCCAGTTCAAATTGGCGAAGAAATCTTCGATATATTGCTTTTTACCAGACGGCTGATAGTCGGCAACGTATGAGTGCTCCCACATATCAAGGCCAAGGATCATGACGCAGTCCTGCAATTGGCCGAGATGCTGTTCGTCGACCCATGAGGCGATCAAAGATTTTGCTTTGCAGTCGTACCACAGAACCGCCCAGCCGATGCCTCGTGTCGTGGCGGCCATCGCTTTGAAATGACTTATAAATGTGTCGAGCGAGCCGGCCTCTGCTTCGATCGCTTTTTTGAGGGGGCTTTTTTCCGACAATTGCTTTGGTCCTCCTTCAAACAAAGAAAAATACGCCTCATGATTGCGCATGCCGTTGTATTCAAAGCTGAGACGTCGATATAGCTCGTCTATACTGTACGCATTTGCAACTGGATCGGCGTTGTATTTTATCAACGAATCATATATTCCGTTCAAGTTCTTTACATAGCCTGCGTAGAGCTTCAAATGCTCTTCGATCGTTTTCGCTGAAATGCCTTTGAGCGCCGGTATGTCGAACTTTTTTTCTTCAAATTTTGTCATAGTTTCTTATTTATGTTAGTTAGTAAGAGGTTGAATGATTATAGCATGTCAAGATGACATCTCGTACATAAAAAGAAAAAGCGCCAGATATGTCTGGACGCTTGGTTTGCAGGGAAATCTAACGAGGATAAGGGGATCCTGGAAATAGGTCTCCCTAAAGTTTTCGAGTGCCTTTTTGAAATTTCTTGAAAGATGCTTCGCGAACAGCGAAACTGTTTGGATCTACCATCGCTCCACAAGCAGGGAATCTCCGCTTCGGAAGTTTTTTGCATGCCCCCAATGTTTTTGGAGGGAGCGCTCTTTCGGCCAAAGCGACAAGTTTATTCCACTCTTTTTCACTAATCGTCTTTGGTCCGGCAAAGCCTGCGGTGATACACGAAACAAGTTCTTCTGCTGTCGTGACAGAATATGTTTTTCGAAAGAATTCGAGGTTTTTTGTCAGAGATCCTGTCCATATATCGCGCAATTTGTGCTGTCCCGGCTTGGGATCAAATATTTCTTTTGCTTTCGGCATAATTTTCCTTTTGTTCAGTGCTGAATCAAGTGTAGCGCCATGTTTATTATTTGCAAGTAAAAACAAAAAGAAGCCTTAGAGCTTCTTTTTTAGATCAAAGAATTAACCTTGATTATATCAACCCCGCTTTCTTCAAAGTCTTGTAAGCGCCGTTCTTTTGGATAGTTTTGAGAGCGCGGGTCGAGATGGTGAGGATCATGGTCTTTTTGAGCTCAGGGATGTAGATGCGCTTTTTTTGCAGGTTGGGGTAGCGGCGCACAGATCCGGTCGGATTGAACTGTGTGGCGCGGGTGCGGTTCGAATATCCGCCACCCATCATCGAGCCCCTCTTTGTTATCGCGCATACTTTGGCCATGTTTGTTAGTGGGATTGATGATATCATGCTATTGTATTTTTGCAAATATGGACCCCATTTCCCTCATCTTTTCCATAATCATCCTCATCATGTCCGTGGTGCTCCACGAGCTGTCGCATGGCTATGCCGCTGTGGCCCTCGGCGACCCGACGCCGCGAATCCAGGGCAGACTGACGCTGAATCCATTGAAGCACATTGATCCCATCGGCTCCGTTGTCGTGCCGATCGTCACATCGCTGTTCGGCTTTACATTTGGCTGGGCAAAGCCGGTCCAGTGGAATCCATATAATCTGAAGAATCCGCGTTCCGGCGAGCTTCTCATCGCCGCCGCGGGTCCTGCTTGTAACCTTCTCATCGCCCTCGTCTTTAGCCTTTTTGTCCGTTTTACTCCATTTTCCTTGCCGTTCATCGAAATATCCTATTATGTCGTCACGATCAACGTCGTCCTTGCTCTTTTTAATCTCGTGCCTCTGCCGCCTTTGGACGGGTCGCACATCCTTTTTTCTCTCTTGCCGCCACGCCTCGTCAGCGTCCGCATGGCCATTGAACGCTACTCGATCTTCTTTCTTCTCATTGCACTCCTCGTCATTTGGCCGTTGGTCAGTCCGCTTATCGGTATCATCACTCATGCACTGACGGGGGTTTAATCAATTGTATGTTCAAAAGATTTTTTATTCGAAAAGCAAACTATGACAGGATTTCTTTGATCCTGAAGGCGGAAGGATTCATTTTTGAAGATGCAGATGTACAAAGTCTGTTAAAGGGCAATCAAAAAGGGGTTAGGTATGGGAATATGGTCCTTGAACGGGTTGAGGCGGGTGGAAGGCAGAAGCGCTTTATCAAAATCATGCTCGACGGCACCCAAAGGACTTTCAAATTATTTGAAAGGCAAGTGAAGATCGCGTCCGCACTCCATGACGATAAAGATTTTCATTCGCCGACTCTGGAGGTGATAAAACATTCTTTCAAGCCGCCGGTCCCTTATGCTGTCTTTGAGACTCGCGAAGACGGGAACGGATTCGGATTCATGCATGATGACCCGGCTTTTTATGGGAGCTGCACTGAAGAGCAGATACAAAAGCTCGTAAAGGTCATCTGTTCATTCCATCAGGCAGGATTCGGCATACGGCAAAGCACGCTGAAGCTGACCAGGTTGATCCATTCGAGCATCAGATTCTACAAAAAAGAATTTTCCAAATTGCTCGGCACAGAGATCATACATAGATCGAAAGACGGAAATGAAACCACAAAAAGTGTGGAAGAATTGCTCGTTCTTTATGCTGGAATGCCGAATGTACGCGCCAGGCTCATGCAGATTCTTGAAGATGATTTTATTCAAGTGATAAATTCAAGGACCAATAAAGGCTTTTATCTTGTCCACGCCGATATGCAGATAGACAATGTCTACAAGCATCAGAACGGAGATTTTGAGCTTTTGGATTTTGAATGGGTCGGCAGAGTCGACGATCCAGTCGTAGCGATTATGTATGATTACGGAAATCTGCGCGCTCGCGCGTGGTCTTCGACCTCTTTCCAAAATATCTTGGACAAAGCGATGTTGGAAGTCGGCTCAAACATGTATCCGGATTCGGTTGAAATGATAAAAGCCGGCATGAGGCTGGGAGTGATCCGTTCATCTCTTATGATGAGCAGGTATCATATGGACGTCGTCAATACGCTGGAGAAAGATAAAAGGACGGAACAAGATTATTTCGATATGTATTCAAAGAGCATCGCGGCGCTTGTCCAGGAACTGAGGTAAAATTTGCCATTTCCCCTAAAATAAAGTAGACTGCCCCCACTGCTTCTTTAGAAAGAAGCACGTAATTAATAACGGTTTCGCATGAGTAATTCATCTCCTCACATCTCAAGGGGAGATCGAGTGAAAAAGTCAGGCGGAACCAACAGAAAGTAGAAATAGAAAATGGAATAAGGAGGATGCGAGCATTCTTGCACCCCTTCTATTTTCTACTTCTATTCTCTTAATCCTTTAATCAATGCCAACAATAAACCAGCTCACAAAGAAGAGCCGCGTCAGCTTCAAGAGAAAGTCGAAGTCTGTCGCCCTCACCCGCACATTCAACTCGATCGAGAACCGTCCGAGCTTCTTCCCAGCGCCTTTCAAACGCGGTGTTTGCATCAAAGTCACGACAAAGACTCCGAAAAAGCCTAACTCCGCCATCCGCAAGATCGCCCGCGTGCGCCTTTCGAACGGCATGGAAGTCACAGCCTACGTTCCCGGCATGGGCCACAACCTCCAGGAACACTCAGTCGTCCTCCTTCGCGGAGGCCGCGTCAAGGACGTCGGTCTGCGCTATTCAGTCGTTCGCGGAGTTCTCGACTGCGCAGGCGTCGAAGCCCGCAGAAAAGGTCGCAGTCAGTACGGCAACAAGAAGCCGAAAGCGGCTAAATAATAAAGAAAGTAGAAATAGAAAATAGAATCAGAATTTTCCAAAACTGCTTGAATTCCTTCTATTTTCTACTTCTAGTATCTAATTCTAAACAAAATCATGAGACGCAAAATAAAGAATAAACCGATCATCCGCCCTGACTCGCGCTATGAATCAGTCAAAATAAGCAAGTTCATCAATTACTGCATGGATTCAGGCAAGAAGAGCACGGCCCGCGAGATCGTCTATAGCACGTTCGACCTTTTGAAAGAAAAGGCAAAAGTAGAGAATCCAGTCGAGCTCTTCGAGGCGGCCCTCAAGAACACGACTCCTGCCATGGAAGTCCGCTCACGCCGCGTCGGCGGTGCGAACTACCAGGTTCCGCGCGAAGTGCGCCCGGCGCGCTCGAGCGCTCTCTCGATGAAATGGATCGTCGAAGCCGCTCGCAACAAGAAAGGCAAGCCGATGCACGAAAAGCTCGCAGACGAGATCATTGCCGCGTCAAAGAACGAAGGCGAAGCCGTCAAGAAGCGCGAGACCATGCACAAGATGGCCGAAGCCAACAAGGCATTTGCCCATTTTGCCTGGTAATTGCGAGCGATAGCGAAGCAATTCCAGCTGCAAAATGGAGCATGCCCGCATGGGTGCGCCCATTTTGCCTGGTAAGTCCTGGTAAGCCTCATATCGCCAAAATTTCAGAAAAGAAAAGGTCCCGAAAGGGTTTTTCTTGTATAAGATCTGCTTTTGTATCTCCGCCTGCCTCAAGAAAGGCTAGTAGTATGTGCTATACTTTTTCCATGAAGAAATCTGATTGGTTAAAGCTCATCGTTTCGCTTTTCGTCCCTCTCTTCGCTGGCTGGGTCGGTTCGCTCGTCACTTTGCCTTCGATCGGCTCTTGGTACGCGACTCTCGCAAAGCCGTCTTTAAATCCGCCAGCATGGGTCTTTGGTCCGGTGTGGACGATGCTTTTTATCCTTATGGGCATCGCGCTTTATGTTGTTTGGAAAAAGGATTGGAAAGTGCAGAACCAAATGCTCACCGATCGCGATCGCGGCTGGAATCCTTGGACGCGCCGATTTTGGAGCGGCGATTGGCAGAGGCAGAACATCATCGCGATATTTGCGGTCCAGCTTGTCTTGAATGTTTTGTGGTCGTACATATTTTTTGGCCTGCACCAGCCCGGGCTTGCTTTCTTTGAACTGCTTGCCCTATGGTTCTCCATTCTCTACCTCATCATAAATTTCTATCGCGTCTCGAAAGCCGCCGCGTGGCTTCTCTTGCCCTATATCATCTGGGTCACTTTTGCCGGATACCTGAACTGGGCGATTTGGATGGGGAATTGAAATTTGAACCTATCGCAGATTGTGATAGGTTCTGATATCGCAAATTGAAACATCAAGATTTTCCACATAATGTGCACTTTTGAGGTTGAAAATTGCAATCTAAAACTATTATTGCTTGATATAATTAAGGAATGAAAGAAGAAAAATCTCTTGTAAAAATTGAAATTCCTGTTGAGCGGATAGTCCAACGGATTTTTATCGTTCGAGGGGTAAAAGTAATACTCGACAAAGACTTGGCAGAACTCTACGGCGTATCGACGAAAGTCTTGAATCAGGCAGTTAAAAGGAATATGGATCGTTTCCCTACAGATTTCATGTTTCAGCTTTCGGGTGATGAATTTGAGCAAATCAACCGGTCACAATTTGTGACCGGTTCCCAAAAACACAGAGATCCTCGTTTTAAACCTTATGCTTTTACTGAGCATGGCGTAGCAATGCTATCATCGGTTCTGAAAAACAGGCATGCAGTGGAAATGAATATATCAATCATCCGTGCATTTATCAGAATACGTGAATTGCTTGCCACAAACAAAGATCTTGCTCAAAAAATTGCCGAGCTCGAGCGTGAGCAGAGAAAGCACAGCCAACATCTGGTCAACATCTACGGCGCGCTCAAGAAATTGACGGCTGAGCCAGTCAAAGAAGAAGGGAAGATGGGGTTTAATGTCGAAAAGTGATCTACAGAGGTCGGATTTCAAAATAATTGCGCTGAATTAAAGAAGTGATACCATGACGTCATGAAAGCCTCTATTAAAGTATATGTCGCTTGCGCGCTCACACATGTTCCAAGCGAGCAAAAACAAGCCTTTGCTTCGTTACTGGATAATGTGAAAGAGGAACTCAAAAGAAAAGGGTATAATGTAATAGATTTTCTTTCTGCAATCAAGGAGAATCCAGAACCGAAAGAGGTCTATGGTTACGACATTGAATGTTTAAAGTCTGCGGATTGCTTGCTAGCGTTAGGCGATTATCCAGGAACAGGTCTAGGTTATGAGATCGGTTATATGACAGAGCTTCGTAAAACACCGACCATGGTCGGTGTTATGGACCTTAGCAACGTATCAAAATTGTTGAGAGGTGTCTCAAAAGACAATTATACAGTCGCACTTTTCAGTAAGCCAGATGATCTAGTAAAAAGTTTCACTGATTTTCTAAACCATTTTTATGAAAAAAGTAATTAAAATATCGCAAGCACAGATTTTGGTCAAAGAATTTGCCAAAGGCAATAAATGGTCCGATGAATCGAATATTGATAAGTTCGATCATTTGCATGAAGAACTGATAGAAATCTTTTAATCTTGTCTCAGAAAGGATTTTAGCTAAATACAAGGGCAAGAAAAAAGAATCAAAGCGATTGCCGAGGTGATTTTTGCATTTTCCGCTCATTTCCTGTACAATCGCCTTACCTAAAAGCCTCGACGCTTTTTTATTTCGGCTAGCGAGGATCGATGTAGCCGCTAGCGGATATATCGTCCGAGCGAAGACGAAAGAAAGTATTCTTTAATTTATTAAGAAAAATAGCCCTGAAAAGCTTGATTAATCATTAACTTATCATGAACCGCGACTATTCACTCGACAAAGTACGAAATTTCGGCATCATCGCTCACATCGACGCTGGCAAGACGACCACATCGGAGCGCATTTTGTATTACACCGGCATGACCCACAAGATCGGCGAGGTCCATGACGGGAATACGACGACGGACTGGATGGAACAGGAGCGCGAGCGCGGCATCACGATCACCGCCGCAGCTATCACTTGTTTCTGGAATCCGACGTACATGTCGAAGACCCTGACGAAGGAAGGGCAGCCCGATTTTTCAAAGAAAGTCCGTTTCAATATCATCGACACCCCAGGACACATCGACTTTACCGTCGAGGTCAAGAGGTCGTTGCGCGTTTTGGACGGCGCTGTCGTCGTCTTTGACGGAGTCGCAGGCGTCGAACCTCAATCCGAGACCAACTGGCGCTATGCCGACGAGGCAAAAGTGCCACGCCTCTGCTTCATCAACAAGCTCGACCGCATGGGCGCTTCTTTTGAGAATTCATATAAATCCATCCTTGAACGCCTCAACAAGAACGCAGTGCGTTTCCAGTTGCCTATCGGTCTCGAAGGCGAGCATAAGGGCGTTGTCGATCTTCTCCAGATGAAAGCATATTATTTTGAAGGGGAAATGGGAAGCAAGATCGTCGAAAAGGAGATCCCGGAGAATATGCTCGCTGACGCAAAGAAATATCGCACGGAGATGTTCGAAAAAGTCGTCGAATATGACGATGCAGTCATGCAGAAATTCCTCGAGGGCAAGGAAGTCAGCATCGAAGAATTCAAGGCTACAGCGAGAAAAGCAGTCATCGACAACAAGATCTTCCCGGTCTTCACCGGTTCAGCACTCAAAAACTGCGGCGTTCAGCTCATTTTGGATGCTGTCGTCGACTATTTGCCATCGCCATTGGATATGCCCGCCACAAAAGGCAAGAATACTGACACGGGAGAAGAAATCGAACGCCATCCTTCTGATTCCGATCCTTTCTGCGCGCTTGCCTTTAAATTGCAAAACGACCCGTTCGTCGGAGCGCTTACGTTCTTTCGAGTCTATTCAGGAACGATAGAGGCAGGAACATACATCTATAATTCCAGAACGGGCAAGAAAGAGCGTCTCGGCCGCATCGTCCGTCTCCAGGCTGACAAGCGTGAAGAGGTCAAGAAAGTCTTTGCAGGCGAGATCGCCGCCGCAGTCGGCTTGAAAGACGCCCGCACGTCAGACACGTTCTGCGACGAGAACAATCCGATCACACTCGAAGCCATCAAATTCATGGAACCTGTCGTGTCGCTCCGCATCGAGCCGAAGACAAAGGCAGACCAGGAGAAAATGGGCCTGGCTCTGCGTAAACTTACGATTGAGGATCCAACATTCCATGTCCTATCCAATCAGGAAACAGGCGAGACTATCATCGCTGGCGTCGGTGAGCTCCAGCTCGAGATCATGGTCGACCGCATGAAGCGCGAATTCGGCGTCGAAGCCAATACAGGCGAGCCACAGGTGGCATATCGCGAGACTATCATGGGCACAGCAGAGGCGGAGCACAAATATATCAAGCAGACAGGAGGCAAGGGCCAGTACGGTCACGTCAAACTGAACATCAAGCCGATGGAGCCTCTTGAAAAAGACGCAAAGATTCCGAAGAATATCTCTCGTTATGACGACTTTGAATTCGTCAACTCGATCAAAGGCGGCGTCATTCCGCAGGAATTCATTCCAGCCGTCGAAAAAGGCGTGCACGAAGCCATGGCTCGCGGCATTGTCGCAGGTTTCCCAATGGTCAATATCTCATGTGAGCTGACCTACGGTTCATATCACGATGTCGACTCATCTGAAATCGCTTACAAGATCGCCGCATCGCAAGCTTTCCAAGAAGCCGCGAAGCGCGCTCGACCTGTCATCCTCGAACCTATCATGAAGATCGAGGTCCTCTTCCCGGACAAATACATGGGCGATATAACAGGATCGATCTCGTCAAAACGCGGTACCATCGAAGAAATGACTGAGCGCGGCCAGGCAAAGGTCCTCCACGCAAAAGTCCCTCTGTCAGAGATGTTCGGCTATACGACAGCGCTCCGCTCAATGACATCCGGTCAAGGCTCTGCCACTATGGAATTCGATCACTACGACGTCGTTCCGCCGAATATAGAAAAAGAGATCGTCGCGGAAAGGGGGAAGTAGGAACCTAATGGTATATCATTTTGAAAAGCCCTATACTAGGGCTTTTCTTTATTGTTCGGTAGTGCTAAGCTTTGCTTGGCTGAAATAATTGCTTGAATCATTCGTCATCAAGCATAACCCAATATACAAACATGAAAAAATCGCTTATATTCGCTTGTTTCTTTTTTGCAATCGTTTGCGTTGTTGGCACTACAACAGAGGCCCAAACCTACACCTTCAACAACGATCTCCGCCTTGGCAACACAGGTCAGGATGTTGCTAATTTACAGACTTGGCTCATCGCCAATGGCTACAACATACCGTCCATAAGTTCCGGTGCAAATACAAAGGGATATTATGGTTTTCAGACGATGGCTGCCGTAGAAGCATATCAGACCGCAGCGGGTCTCCCGGCGTACGGGTTTTTTGGACCGATCACTCGCGCCTATTGGAGCAGTCATTATGGTAACGGAGGCAACCAGGGTGGTAATTCTGGAACTTCATTTCGCGTGATTTCGCCGAATGGGGGCGAGGCGTGGGCTTTGGGGACGACGCAAAATATTACTTGGACAGGATCTTTCAAACATTCTCAACCAAACAGGAGACATCAAGCTCGAGCATGCGCTGCCTGCGTGTGCGTTGCCGGGAGCAAATCCGCGCTGCATGATAGCGGTCCTCGCACCACAAACTATTGCGAGCGGAGTAAGCCTGAATTCAGGTTCGTATGTATGGAATGTCGGAAATATTCAATCTTTCGGATGCCCAGCGCTTGCTACCATGTACACGAATTCTAACGGAACTTCATATTGCAGCGGTACAGCGACTACTGGTCAATACAAAATCCAAATATGTCCGACAAATGTAAACAACAGCACGCAGTGTGCCGAGAGCGACAACAACTTTACCATCTCTTCATCGAGCGTTTCGAACAGCCAAACTCCCGTCATAAGCGGCATAGATGCGCCGACGTCGCTCACTGTAAATCAAACGGGGACATGGACGGTGCATGCTACTGATCCTTTGAATGGAACCCTAAATTATTCTGTGGATTGGGGAGATGTGGTTAATCCGACTGCAGCATATGTGTCAGGCATTGCTTCGCCTCAGTTCAATCAGAGCACGACCTTTACCCATTCATACTCGAGCGCTGGTACCTATACAGTCACTTTTACCGTGAGAAATAGTTCTGGTTTGCAGGCGCAGACAAGCTCGACGGTCGTTGTTGGCAGCAGCAATACTGCAGGCTCGCTCCGTATCATCTCACCGAATGGCGGAGAAGTATGGGCTCGCGGCATGAACCAACAGATAACATGGACGTCGCCGTATTATTTCGCGGCAGCGTATGCAGATCTGAAGATCACTCAAAAGTATGTCTGCACGACGCAGGTTTGTCCGGCGATCGCGTATGCCCCTTATACCATCGCCACGAATATTCCGATCAATCAGAATTCATATAATTGGAATGTGGGCACAGCGACGAATTATTCTGGCACATCTCAATCGATTCCAGACGGCCAGTACACTGTTCAAATCTGCCTAATCAGGCACGAGCAATTGCGATTCGAGCGACAATACGTTCACGATAACTTCAAGCCAGACTTCAAACTTGCCTGACATAAACATCGTCTCGCCGAATGGAGGAGAGGTGTGGCAAGCAGGAACAACCCAAACAGTTACAGTTAATGTCACCGGAGACCCGACGAAAGTCACCACTAGCGGCGTTGCTCTTTACTTGGAAAATTCAAATGGTAACGGCGATCTAAGCAATGGATATTCGCTTGGGGGCGGTTCGATAAACGGCACCACAGGGTTGAAGTCGTTCCAAGTAGTTCTGCCTACGAATTATCTTGGACAAGACAAGATATATGCTACCTTGCAAACTTCGCTTCCTGCCGGTACGACTTGTCCTGCTGGTTATGTTGGTTGTGTTCCGGAACCAGTGCTTCAAGCCTACGACTACAGCGACAATTACTTTACTGTTATGAGTCCTACTAATTATCCTTACCCAACAACTACGTACACTAATCCTAGCCAATGTCCTGCAGGTTATTCGTCTTCTGGGGATCCTAACTTAAACCATACGGTTTTACCTATCTGTTCCTCGACAAGTATACGTGCTGAGCGGAGGGGTTTTAATATTTGATTTACTCTCGGAGCAGAAAATTTTAAGTGCCCCTTCAAATTCTTGGTAAGATGTCTTTTTTCTTGATGATAAAAATGCGAGTGCTTTGTTGTGAGTTGAAGTAATTAAGCCATCCTCTCTGAGATGTTCAATTTTTATATTCAATTGTAATATCCGATTTGTAACCTCTTTTATATCTTCCATCTGAACTAAGTATGAATATATAAAATAAGTTATCCAGAGTGATAAGTCGTTGTCAAAATTCATTGATGGAACCTCTGGATCGCATACGTTAGTCTTTTTTAAAGAGTCATAATATCCATCTTTTTCCTTATTGTAATCATTTGAGAGAGCAAAATATTTAACTCCCTCAGACTTCTTTTTCAATAGTAGAAACGTTGTAAGTAATCTTCCAACTCTTCCCGTTACCATCACAGAATGGATGTATCCATACAAACCAAAAATGACATATTGCAGCCGCTATAACTGGTGAAATAGCCTTGTCTGAAGCGGTATTATTGAACCATTCAATGAAGCTTCTTAAAAGAAAACTGAGGTGTTCTGGTGGAGGTGCTTTGTATATGACTTTTCCATCTTTTGCGACAGCCCTCAAATCAGTTCTTATTTTGCCAGGAGAAGCTTTTGGATCACCAGCTGTAATCTTTCCATGGATTTTAAGGAGTAATTGCAGTGTTAGTGGGCTATCGATTTCACCTCTAATATAGTTTAATGACTCATAATAGCCGAGAAATTCTCTCTTTTCCTTTTCCCCAACATGTACGTTTTCTTCACCAACAGTGATTGCGTTTGCTTGCTCAATGGAAATTATCGTTCCTTCTATTCCGATGGAACTTACCGCTTCCGTTATCCTAGCTTCTTTTTCGAGCAAAGTTGACCATACGGGGTTCATTCTTAATACTTGTAAATACCCATCAGTTTTAGATATAAGTTCTAGATTTCTGATGTCTTTATCTTTTATTTGGTATGATATCTTGAACGACATATTATTAGATATACAAATGATGGTTTAAATGTATTAACTTGTCAATCAACATAATTTGGACTTGATGTAGCTATTTTATTACTAAAATATTAAATGGCTGTAAAATTTGACACCTGAACGCCCATTTGCTAGTATGCCCAGTACGCATTTTGCGTTGGCTAAGTATGCCTTTGCTCAAAAGAGGCCTACCTTTAACAAGTAATTTTTTACACGATTATCTTTTTTGTTCTATTTTTTGGCCGTCTGGCCTGAAATATGATAAAAAAGCACTAACAAAAATATCATGGCAAAAGAATTCAATCGCACAAAGCCGCATGTCAATGTCGGTACTATCGGACACATCGACCACGGCAAATCTACGCTCACCGCGTCTATTTTGGTCGTACAATCAAAGAAAGGCCTTGCAGAAGTCAAAGCTTATTCTGATATCACAAAGGGCGGAACAGTTCGTGACGCGACAAAGACCGTCACTATCGCCCTCTCTCACGTCGAATATGAGACACCTCTGCGCCACTATGCTCACATCGACTGCCCAGGCCACGCTGACTTTGTCAAGAACATGATCACCGGCGCCGCCCAAATGGACGGGGCCATTCTCGTCGTCTCAGCCATGGACGGCGTCATGCCACAGACTCGCGAGCACGTTCTCCTCGCTCGCCAAGTCGGTGTTCCAAAGATCCTCGTTTTCCTCAACAAGTGCGACCTCGTCCCAGAAAAAGACCTTCTCGATCTCGTCGAGGAGGAAGTCCGCGAGCTTTTGACAAAGAATGGCTTTGACGGCAAGGGTGTCCCAGTCATCCGCGGCTCAGCTACCGGCGCTATCGAAGGCAACGCGGAATGGGTTTCAAAGATCGACGATCTCATGAACGCACTCGATACCTATATCCCAGAGCCTGTCCGTGAAGTCGACAAGCCGTTCCTCATGCCGATCGAAGACATCTTCTCGATCGAAGGCCGCGGAACCGTCGTCACAGGACGCATCGAACGAGGAAAAATCTCAGTAGGCGAGGAAGTCGAGATCATCGGCTTCCGCGATACCGCAAAGACGACCATCACCGGCATCGAAATGTTCAATAAATCGCTCAAGGAAGGCCTCGCTGGCGACAATGCTGGGCTTCTGCTCCGTGGAACAGGCAAGGATGACGTCACACGCGGCATGGTCCTCTCAAAGACCGGCGCAGTCAAGCCTCACACAGAATTCGAAGCAGAGATCTACGTTTTGAAAAAGGAAGAGGGAGGCCGTCACACCCCATTCTTCACCGGTTACAAGCCTCAGTTCTATATCCGCACGACAGACGTCACTGGCGAGGTCACATTGCCTGAAAAGGTAGAGATGGTCATGCCAGGCGACACAGTCACCTTCAAGGTCAAACTCGTCGCACCAGTCGCCCTCGAGGACAAGCAACGCTTTGCAGTCCGTGAAGGAGGCAAGACAGTCGGCGCTGGAGTCGTAACGAAAGTCGTCGCGTAAACCGCAATCCATGCCAACCACACACACAATTAAAAATGAGGCTCCTGCCAAGTCGGCGGTCACCAAAGCGCCGCGCGCAAAGAAAGCAGCGGCCGAAGCGGCAGAATTGCCAAAGCTTCGGATCCGGATCCGCGCTTATGAGCACAAGATCCTCGATGCCAGCCTGAAGCAGATAATGGACACGGCGGCCAGGTATGACGCAGAATTCTTTGGTCCAGTCCCATTGCCGACGGAGATAAAGAAGTACACCGTCAACCGCTCCTCGTTCGTCCATAAAAACGCTCGAGAACAATTCGAGATGCGTGTCCACAAAAGGCTTGTCGACATCATCAACCCGAATCCAAAGGTGATCGATGCGTTAACGAATCTGAGCCTCCCGTCCGGCGTGAACATTGATGTGAAGATGATGTAAGAAATACAGATCAGAGAAAATAGAAATAGAAAACAGAATAATGCGAGCATGCTTGCATCCGTTCTGATTTCTACTTCTATTTTCTACTTCTACCCCCCCCAACATGAAATTCATTCTTGCCACAAAACTGAATATGACACAACTCTTCGATAAAGACGGGATCGTTCATCCTGCCACGGCAGTCCTCGTATCGCCGAACGTCATAACCCGTGTCAAATCAAAGGACTCTGACGGCTATACCGCCATCCAGATCGGCGCTGGCACGCGCAAAACAAAGAACATCAACAAGCCTCAAAAGGACGAATGGAAGGATCTTGGATCGTTCAAGGCGGTAAAGGAGTTCCGAGTCGGCGATGTCACTCCTTTCAAGGTCGGGGACAAGATCGAGCTCGCTCAATTCAAGGAAGGCGATGAGGTCTCGGTATCCGGCATCTCAAAGGGCAAGGGATTCCAAGGCGTGGTCAAGAGGCACGGCTTCCATGGGGGCCCTCGCACCCACGGCCAAAAGCACAGCGAGCGCGAGCCAGGGAGCATCGGCGGAGGTCTGCGCAACAAAGTGCCTAAGAAGATGCGCATGGCCGGCCGCATGGGCGGCGATCGCGTCACAGTCAAGAATTTGAAGGTCGTTCACATTGACGAAGCAGCCAACATACTGTATCTTTCGGGAGCTGTTCCAGGTCATCGTGGCACTCTGCTCGAGATCATGGCCAAATAAGCAACGCATAGCATCATCATGGAAACAAAAATCTACAATCAAAAGGGTAAGGAAGCTGGGACGATCGCTCTGCCGGAAGCCATCTTCGGTTTGCCGTGGAACGCCGACCTCGTTTACCAAGTCGTCAATTCTCTCCGCTCGTCAGCACGCGACCCAATAGCGCACACAAAGACGCGAGGCGAGGTGAGAGGCGGTGGAAGGAAGCCGTGGCAACAGAAGGGCCTCGGCAAGGCCCGTCACGGTTCCATCAGATCTCCTATATGGGTAGGCGGCGGCGTCACTCATGGCCCGCGCAACGACAAGAACTACGACCGCAAGGTCAACAAGCAGGCAAAGTCAAAGGCGCTCAATGTCATCCTCTCAAAGAAGTTCCGCGATAATGAGATCCTTTTCCTCGACAGCTTGGCTCTGGAGAACCCAAAGACAAAGGAAGCCAAAGAAGTCGTCCTCGACCTCGCTACGATAAAAGGCTTCGAGAAGCTCGCTACCAAACCAAAGAACGCCGCCGTCATCGCTATGAACGAAAAGGGCGATAACGCGGTCAAAGGCTTCAATAATTTCGGAAACATATCGATCGAGGAATACCGCAACATGAATCCTCTGATGGCCTTGAATTGCAAATATATCGTGATCGCTGGGGCAGGGAAGATCTTTGCTGGAGTCAAAGCCGAAGCAAAAGCAGAGGCGAAGAAAGAAGCGAAAGCCGATACTGAAAAGCCTGCCATCGCAAAAAAGCCCGCTCCTGTAAAATCTTCAACGATGGCTCATGCGCACATGACTGCAAAGAAGCCCGTAACTAAAAAATAAACCACCATGGCGCTATTTGGATCAAAAAAGAATAAGGAGGTCGCCATCAAGGACACTTCAGTCAAGAAGGAAAAGAAAGTCGTGGCCAAGAAAGCCAAGGTCGCCACTATTCCTGGCGCCGAAAAGGTCTCAGATGCGCTGGCTATTCATCGCGGCCAACACCACGATATCATCCTCCGTCCGCGCATCACCGAAAAATCAGGCATCATGAGCGAGAGCTCGGGCGTCTATACTTTTGAGGTGCGCGAGAATGCCAATAAGCCGATGATCGCACACGCTATCAAAGCTTTGTACAAAGTTACGCCGGTCAAAGTCAGGATAGTGAACCTTCCAGCCAAACGTGTTTTTGTCAGAGGCAAGCGCGGTACATCGAATGCCGTGAAAAAGGCGATGGTATATCTCAAGAAGGGAGAGAAGATCGAATTCGTTTAAATTAATTAACATGAAACACTACCCACCATTCACAAAATCGCGCCGGCATATGACCACGATCTCGTTCAAGGATCATGTGACGGTTTCGGAAGCCTTACAAGCCGTTGACCGTCGGATTCAAGCGCGATGCCGCTCGAAACAACCAAGGCCGTATCACGGTGCGCCACCAGGGCGGCGGTCATAAGAAGCTCTATCGCCTCGTCGATTTCAAATATGATAAAAAAGACATGCCTGCTATCGTGAAGACTGTCGAATATGACCCCTTCCGCACAGGCTTTATCGGTCTTGTTCAGTTCACTGACGGTGAAAGGCGCTACGTGCTCCTTCCAAAAGACGTCAAAGTCGGCTCACAGCTCCTCGTCTCGGAAAAAGCGGAGATCTCTTCGGGAAATCGCCTGCCTCTCCGCAATATTCCCGTCGGCTCTTTTATATACAACATAGAAATAAAGCCAAAAGGGGGTGCACGTCTCGTCCGTTCTGCTGGTTCTTTTGCCCAAGTCATCGCCAATGACGCCGGCTATACGCACATAAAAATGCCCTCGACCGAGATCCGCAAGATCATCGATACTGCATGGGCTTCTATCGGCGCTGTGTCGAATGACGAAAATCGTTTGGTCACTATCGGCAAAGCGGGACGGTCGCGCTGGATGGGCATCCGTCCGACAGTCCGCGGCTCGGCTCAAAATCCTGTGGACCATCCGTATGGCGGAGGCGAGCAACGCACCGGACGCGGTCTACGCCGTCTGAAGACCCGTTGGGGCAAGCCTGCCGGCAAGGGTCAAAAGACCCGCACCCCAAAGAAATACTCGAACATCTTCATCGTCTCGCGCAGACAAGTCGGCAAGAAGAAGGCAGAGTAGGAAGAGGGAGGCCGGTTTGAACGATTCAAAATTTTTTACAAAAGAACGGCACGGGCAAAGACCCGTGTTTTTCTTGACATTATATCGGATATTTTGTAGGGTGATGTTCAGAAAGTGCTTCGGAACGGGTTCTTCCGGCGCATATCGGTCTCAGAACCCATGCAGTTCATTGACTTAAAACTTAAACATATTATGTCAGATCTTGATACATTCTGGCGGCGGCACATGCTTTCTCGTTATGGTGGCGCCGAATTCGACAAGCCAGGCACGGGATATTCATTCAGTGCGGTTCTTAGCGCAGAGCGGGAGTTGGCCATGCAAAGCATCCCTAGTAATCCCTCTTCTGCGCTTTGTTGCCTGTCAGTCGCCGATCCTACGGTAAAGATGCCTCTCGAGGCGATGGAAGCGGCGATGGAATATTATAGCTCGAACCCTCAGGCGACGCGCTATACCGACAATAACGGCATCCCTGGCACGCATGAAGCCATCGCTGATTTCTTGAACATGATGCACCCTTATTCAGATGTGGTATTCACCCCAGACTGGGTCCAATATTCTCCCGGTTCGATCAAACGGGCGCTGGCTGAATACATACCATCATTACTGCTCGATGGCGAAACGCTCCTGCTCTTCCCGAATCCGAGCTACGCCGTCGTGAAGAGCGATATAAATAGCTTGCAAGCGAAGATAGAGGACATACCTCTCGTCTTGTCTGGTGGACGTTACTATATCGACTACGGTAGGATGACCTACCTCGTTGAAGCATCGGCGTCGGCCGGGTTAAGGAGAACAGTGCTGTATCTCAACATCCCGCATAACCCGACTGGTACGACGTTCTCGTTATCGGACTGGGATAACCTCATCGCGTGGGCGACGAAAAACGACGTCATCGTCGTCGTCGACGAGGCATATACCCATCTGCGCTATAACGATAGCGTGAGCGTTCTCGATATTGCCGGTTGGGAGCACTGTTGCATCGTTTTGCAGAGCGTGAGCAAGGGTTGGAATGCCACGGGATTGCGCATGGGATGGATGATCGCTCACCCGACCCTCATCAAGGCCATCCGCAAGATCACTGATGTAAAGGATTCCGGCGGCTTTGGACCGAGCATCGCTTCAATGCTCTGGTGCCTCAAGAATCCCGAGTTTGCGGTGAGCATGCGCAACCATTATTATGAGTTGCACGGCGGCTTGATCGCGGGGCTTGCGGAAACTGGATTTGGAGCCTCTATGCCTGAGGCAGGGCTGTGCCTTCTGACCAAAGCACCCGTATCGGCCGATGGCGTCGTCTTTTCGAATGCGACCGAGTGCACTATTTGGCTCCGACAGCACAAGCGTATCTCGCTCATGCCAGTGACGATCTCGGGCAATGCGTGGTTGCGTTGGGCTGTGACGATATTTCCTCAGCCGGAATATGGTCTGCCGGACCATGGGTCGGTCATCGCCGAAGTCGTTCGCAGGCTCAAGGAAACCAAATTGGAATTCTGAATTACGTAATCTCATATCGCCGGGCTTTCACAAGCTCGGCGGTTTTTTCTTGAAATAAAAAGCCATTCCTTTCGGAACGGCGATTGTGCGATAATTCTAAGTCCTTTTTAGCGCGTAAAAGTAGTTCTGTCAACTCGTTCACCTTGACATCATTGATACTTACGAGTAATGTTCGATTCAGACACAAAGCAAAAAAGCAGTCTTTGAGTCGGTCTTTTACAACCAATACTGCACAACAACAAACAACGAAGGAGATAGTATGCCGATGTCAGAAAGCTTCAAACAGCGTCTTTT
Source organism: uncultured bacterium (assembly GCA_963848635.1). Lineage (GTDB taxonomy): Bacteria > Patescibacteriota > Minisyncoccia > Phycocordibacterales > PALSA-1337 > JAGWNR01. The sequence goes on along the minus strand of CAWKEA010000005.1, from coordinate 384,353 downwards.
TCCGAAACTGCCGGCAATAGCCGAAAGATTCGGGCCGACCTTCCATATATATGATGAAAGAGGGATACGGGAGACCATACGACGGTTTAAGCATGCATTTTCGCAAAGGGAAATCCTTTTTCAGGAGTTCTTTGCGGTCAAGGCCCTTCCGAATCCGGCCATCATGGACATAATCAAGAGCGAAGGCTGTGGTTTTGACTGTAGCTCGATCCGTGAATTGGACTTAGCGCGTGACGCGGGCGCTCGGCCTGAATACATCATCTTTACATCGAACGACACGTCGTCTGAGGAATTCCAAGAAGCGCTTTCCGAGGGTGGATCGATCATCAATCTCGATGACGAGATCTTTCTGGGCGAACTTTCTGGTCCGCTTCCCGAGCTTCTTTGTTTCCGGCTTAACTCAGGCGACAGGAATCCGTCCCAGGGCGGCGGCAAGATCGACACGAGCTCGAAATATGGCGTGCCTCTCGAGCAGATGATGGCACTCGTCAGCCGGGCAAAGGATCGCGGCGTAAAGAGGTTCGGTATCCACGGTATGTTCTTTTCTAACGATCTGGACTACTTGAATCTGTTGAAGAGCTTAAACCTCTTGGCTGAGGTTGGAGGTGGAATCAGTAATCGTCTCAAGATTTCCCTCGAATTCATCGACGTCGGCGGCGGTTTCGGCATCCCATATCGTTTGAATGAATCTGAGTTCGATCTTGATAGCTATGCGATCGGATGCAGGTCGATATTGGATCAGTTCGCCCGCACGTATGGCTACACGCCAAAGCTATTCGCCGAAAGCGGCAGGTACATAACGGGTCCTCACGGCGTATTCGTGAATCCCGTTATCAATATCTATCGCAAATATGGCGATTTCATCGGTGTGCCGACTGCGATGCCAGGTCTCATGCGAGTAGGAATCTATCCGAGCGCATACCACCATTGCACGATACTCGATCCCTCGGGCGTCGAACGGACCGCTGACATCAAGCCGCAAACTGTCGCTGGGCCTATCTGCGAAGGATGCGACGTATTGGCGCGCAACATGCCACTGCCGACTGCTTACAGAGGAGACTTCGTCGTCACGCATGATACTGGCGCGCACGGGATAGCTATGGGTTTCAACTATAATGGCCGCCTACGGCCGCAAGAGTTGATGCTTTGCGAAGACGGCAGTGTCATTCGTATCGGTCATGGCGAGACGCAGGAGGATCTCGCGCATCGCTATACCGAGCTCTCCGGTCCGGAGCACGTCCTCAAGTTCTAAAATTATCAGTCACAGCCGCGCTGGCGCGATCCAGCCCGGCTTTTTCTTTGCCTAAAAAAGTGAAATAAAAATAGTCGGCTAACGGCTTGTATGTTATAATTTTGCATATGAAAAAATCGCACTTCCGTCACTTGAAAAACAAATGGGTCATCATGAGCATCGTCATCGTTCTCATCATCGCTGGTATCGTCTATGAAAAAGAAAAGCCGAAGAAGCCGAATTTCCAGTATGCGACTGCACAGATCGGCAACGTGGTTGAGCAGGTCAGCGTCACTGGCACTGTCTCGCCGGTCTCGTCTGCCGCGCTCGCCTTTGAAAAAGGGGGCGTCATCTCAAAGATCTACGTCAATGTCGGCGATACAGTCAAGGCAGGCGATCCCATCGCATCTCTCGACAGCGCCGACGACCAAGCGGCGGTCGCATCGGCACAAGCGACTCTCGCCGATATGTCGAGCGGCCTTACGTCGGCACAATACGCCGCAGATCAATCTGCCGTCGGTTCAGCTTCCACAAGCCTTGCAAACGCCCTATCTGATGCGGTAAATGCCATACATACCGGCTATGTGCAGGCACAAAGTGCTGTCGTGAACTATGGCGATACCTTCTTTACCAATCCACAGACTGCAAATCCGACGATAAATGTGCGCACACAATCGAACACTATCTCGCTTTCCATAAATAACGAACGTTTGCAGATCGCAACCGTGCTCGATGACTGGCAGATCGATTCAAGCAACGCAGATGCGACCAATACGAGCCAGCTCATCTCTAATGCGAAAGGATATCTATCGACTATCAAGAGCTACTTGACCGATCTTTCTGTCATTGTGAACAATCTGAGCCCTGGCAACTCTGGTCTACCGCAATCCGCTATCGATTCTGCCGTGGCGACCATGAATACATCTCTTTCTACCTTTGAACCAGGCGATCGGTACGATCTCTGCGGCTGATACGGAATTAAAGAGCGCTGAATCTGGATATGCACAGGCGGAAAACACCTTCACGCTCCAGCAATCCGGATCGACTCCAAATGCGATCGCCGCCCAGGCTGCAAAAGTCGCGCAGGTGCAAGCTGTCCTCGCGGAAGATACTCTCGTTTCGCCTATCGACGGCATCGTCACGCAAGAAGACCCTAATGTCGGCGAATATGTGGCGCCGGGGCAGAGCGGCTTTGCAGTGCAGAATAGCGGATTCAAAGTCGAGGCATACGTCGCCGAGGCTGACATCGCCAAGGTGGCTGTCGGAGACCTAGCGTCGAGCACGCTCGATGCATACGGCGCATACGTTAACTTCCCAGAGAAGGTGGTCATGATCGATCCTGCCGAAACCGTTCTCGAGGGCGTACCGACATACAAGGTCACCCTCCAATTCATCTCTCCGGACAGCCGTATAAAGAGCGGCATGACCTCGAATATCGAGATATTGACCCACGAGACAGATAATGTCCTCGAGATCCCGTATCGTGCGCTCTTGATCACTTCAACATCAACCGATGTACGGCTCGTCTCCACGAATGGTCTGATGTATTCAAGCGTTCCCGTCACGACAGGCCTCAAAGGCTCCGATGGCTCAGTGCAGATCCTCTCTGGCTTGAAGCCTGGAGACAAAGTGGTGACGTATATTGGTTCCTAACATTTTTCAATGGCAGAAAACATAATAGAAGTTAAAAATCTGAGGAAGTCGTACAGCGACGGCAGCGAGGCGACAGTCGCATTGGCCGGAGTGACCTTTAATGTGCGCAAAGGCGAATTCATGGCCATCATGGGGCCGTCAGGCTCTGGCAAATCGACATTGCTCCACCTCCTTGGCCTCCTCGATACGCCGACGTCTGGCACATATCATTTTGACGGCAAGAATATCACTTCGTATGACTCGAACGAATTGGCGTATCTGCGCAACCAAAAGCTCGGCTTTGTCTTTCAGGCTTTCAATCTCCTCGCCCGCACGAGCGTGCTCGAGAACGTAAAATTGCCGCTCGTCTATTCTGACAATATTCCCGAACATGAATGGAACGAGCGAGCCACGAAGGCGATCGAATCGGTCGGCCTCGGCAACCGACTCAACCATGACCAGAGCGAGCTCTCCGGCGGCGAACGGCAGCGCGTGGCAATCGCGCGTGCCCTCGTCACTGACCCGGACGTGATTTTCGCTGACGAGCCGACGGGTAATCTCGATAGTAAATCCGGCAAGAATATCATGTCCATCCTTCAAAAATTAAATGAAAAAGAGGGCAAGACGATCGTTCTCATCACGCACGAAACGGCCACAGCCGAGCATTCCGAGCGCATCATCCGCCTTATGGACGGCGCGATCGACAGCGATGTGAAGGTAAAAAATAGGCTTTCCGCGGATGCGGAATATGTGAAATAGCAATTTAGTCCAGAACACGACTCTATTGAGTCGCCTACTGGGTGAAATAAAAATTTATGAAAATATTGTATATAGATGAATCAGGAACGCCAGAACTTTCTTCGAAGGACAAATTTACCATTGTTTGTGGTGTTTTGATTGACGAAGTTAATGAAGGGAATTTCCTTTTTTTGATCAAAAGATTGAAAGAAAAGTATAATTTATCTCCGGATGAACATATACATGCGGTAGATATATTTGAGAATGATTATACAGAAAGCTATTTAGGCACTACACGTAAAAGAAGTAAAAAAGATTTAAGAAAAAAGTTTCAAGAGGAAATATGGGATTTGATAAAAGGATACAACGTCACCTATCTTGCGGTTTGTGTGCCAAAAGATTTAGTCAGAAGATGTTTGTCTTTCAAAAAATATCCTGATAAAGGAGACAGTTGGATTGCTACAAAGAGATTTTATTCCCGAGTCGATAACCAACTTCCTTTGGATGTTGGTGTTAATGCCCTTTATCACTGGGCTGTGAGGGAATTAAAAAATAATGGAAGATTAAAAATTGTTTTTGAAAGCAGGGCAGGCGACCCTTTTACTATTAGGAACTATAACTTGGTTGCAGATAGAAATTCTTTCAAGAATAAACATTTAGTAAGCTTGGCTAAGTCTTTAAAGAAATCTGTAGTATCTATATCTTTTGCCAACAAAGAGGTCCTATCTGCTGGATTGGAATTGGCTGATATAATTGCCTATACTTGTAATCTATATTTTCTTCAAAACAAGAAAGGTACGAAGCAAATTAGCGCACAGCTAAAGAACTCGATATCGTTTAAAGGCATTCACAAAACCTTGAACAGAAGGCACTATAATGAAATCAACATAGTCGCTGTCAAAAAGTACATACCAGGTTTATCGGGTAGGACCAAGAGAATAGCTCAGCATTATCACGAGAAGCAACCGTCTTTGCTGGGCAACTCTCTGAGTCCCGCATCTGCGGGAGCCCAGATGGATTAAGTATAGCATGATTCAAGACGACATTGTGTATAACTCAAATTTAATATTATGAATAAACTATTTATCACAGGAATTCCAGCTTCGGGCAAATCATATCTCGCAAAAAAACTTGCTAAAAAGACAGGCGGCATTATCGTTTCTCTCGATGATTTCAGAGAATCGTTGGCTTCAGATGGTAGGTACGGGAAATGGGTCAACTTTTTCTTGGATAAGAATGAGGAAAAATACTACACTGAAACCAGCAAGGACAAGCAATGGAATAATATCGTCTTGCAATCAGAAGGTTTGTGGCCGGTTTTCCTTGAAAAAATAAATTCATTTAAAGAAGAGAAAATGCCAGTAATTTTTGAATGCGTTAACCTGTTACCTCATCTTGCCAAGAAAGATTTAGATTTTCCGGGCATTGTGCTTCTTGGTAAGTCGTACGAAGACATACTAAAGCGCAATATTGAAGATCCACGATGGGGCAACACCCGTCATTTGCAAGAAATGGAAGCAAACTCTTTCTTTAATGTCGAACGGCCGCGTTATAAAGAAGAGAGCTGATAAGTACGGATATCAAACATTTGAAACTGCCGATGAAGCATTTAATACTGCTTTCAAGTTGCTTACACAATAAAACCATGACCATCCGCCATTTATTTAAAACCTCATTCACCGGCCTGCGCACGAACCGTTCGCGGTCGATTTTGACCATCCTCGGCATCGTCATCGGCATCACGGCCATCATGTTGGTCGTGTCGCTCGGGGCGGGCGCGCAGAACCTTATTCTTGGCGAGGTCCAGGGCCTCGGCACGAACACTATCGCCATCATTCCGGGCCAAGTATCCACGAGCCCGTCGAGCAGGCGCCTCTGCGCTCTACAGCGACTCGCTGAAGCCAAAGGATGTGACCGCTCTCATGAGCAAAGCAAATGTGCCCGACCTCATATCCATCATGCCTGTGGTCATCGGCTCTGACGCCGCTTCATATGGCCCGAACACTTACCAGGTCACAATATTCGGCGGCACTGACCTCATGGCCAGCATTTTCAACATCACTCCTTCGGAAGGGCAGTTCTTTGACCAGAGCGATGTCGATTCTATGTCGAGCGTCGTCGTCATTGGAGCTGATGTAGCGAATTATCTGTTTGAGAATCAGGATCCGTATAATCAGAACATAACGATAAAGGGACGAAATTTTCGCGTCGTCGCTGTGCTGCCGAAATCAGGCGGGGGCACATTGTTCGACTTTGACTCGATGGTCATCATGCCATACACGACAGCCATGACGTACGTCACGGGCCAAAAGTATTACAATCGCGTCATAACCCAAGCATCATCCGACCAGACTGTCCCGGTCACTGCCGCTAATATAAAATTGACTCTCGAGGAGTCGCACGGCATAACCGATCCGACAAAGGATGACTTCACTGTCGAGACGCAGCAAAGTTTGGCCAATACTCTCGGCACGATCACCTCGGCGCTCACATGGTTCCTCGTTGCAGTCGCCTCTATCGCATTGTTCGTCGGCGGCGTCGGCATCATGAATATCATGCTCGTCTCCGTGACCGAGCGCACGCGCGAGATCGGTTTGCGCAAGGCGCTCGGTGCGAAAAATCGCGACATTCTATCGCAATTCCTCCTCGAAGCGGTTTTGTTGACTGTTATCGGCGGTGTCGTCGGCATTCTGCTCGGCTCTGGTCTCGCGTTTCTGATCGCCTTTATCCTTTCGCATGCTCTTGCGATCAATTGGCAATTCGTCTTTCCGTGGTCAGGCGCTATCCTCGGCATCACTGTCTCTGCAGTCATTGGCCTCGTCTTTGGCGGCTATCCCGCGCGGCAGGCGAGCAAAAAGAGCCCGATCGAGGCTTTGAGATATGAATAGGAGGCGCGATCACTGAACGATTTAATTTTTATTTTTCCGCTTGCTCTTGTCAATGTGCCTTCACGTGACTTTTGATAATATAACTTTGAATGTCGAGCCAGTCTTTAATCCCGCAGAATAGATCTCGAGCTTGCCATGGAGGCGCCTGATTATGGATCTGGCCAGATATAGATTGATCCCGAACCCGCTGGTGTCCATTGCCCGCGCAGTCTTTGCCCGAAAGAATTTCGTGCCGACATTGTGCATGTCGAGCGAGCTCATGCCTATGCCTTCATCCGCGACTGTTACAATTGCCTTTCTCCATTTTGATCCGACTGAGATCAATACTTTCTGCCCTGTGGACGTATACATAGAGGCGTTTTCGATGATGGTCGAAAGGACGAATTCCAATCGAGAACGGTCAACTTTGACGAATATGTCCGCGGTACGGAAGTCGAGCGTGATCGATATGTTCTTTTCTTTGAAAGAATGGTCGAAAAGATTGAAGACGCCCCTGGTCAGATCGACGAGGTTAACGCGTTCGAATTGGTATGATGCCTTTCCTTTTTTTGGAGTATCGGTGACCTCGATGAGGGCGCTGACGAGCTGGACCAAGTCGTCGTTCGACCTCTCGAGCTTTGTCAGGCTCTCTTTGCGGTATGGATCAGTCTCGCTTTGGATCAAGTCCGCCAGGATCCATTTGATATGCGTCATCGGCGTGCGGAATTTATGGGTGATGATGGTTATGAACTCGTATTTGAGGGATTCGTTCTCGTGCAGTTTGCGCCACAATGAAAAGCCTATGAGCAGTATGAGGAGGGCGATAAGGAAAGCCTGCATGACTTCTGGGGTGATCGATGACATTGATGTTTAACCATCAGTATAGCACGATGTATTGACTTCAAATCAAGGCTCTGTTAAGATGCAAGCAAGCTCGTCCGAGCTCGTTTTTTATCTAGAATATCTATAATTCATGGCACGATCGCTCAAAAAAGGCATATTCGTCGAAGAACGGCTTCTCAAGAAGATAGCCGGCAAAAAAGCCGCCACGACAGCGTCAATCAAGACGTGGTATCGTCGCTCGGCCATTTCTCCTGAAATGGTCGGATTTACTTTTGGCGTATACAACGGCAAACAGCATATCGACGTTTTGGTCACCGAGGACATGGTTGGACACCGCCTCGGTGAATTTTCGCCTACAAAGAAATTCCTCCGCCATGGAGGCAAGATGCAAAAGGAGATCGAGCTCAAGGCAAAGGAGGCTGAAGTCAATGCCGCAAAATCCGCCAAAGAGGCCGCCACGACCGCTTCAGCCGACAAGAAATAATTTCCATGATCACCGCATCGCTTAAAAATCATCGCATCTCTCCCCGCAAAATCCGCGTAGCGGCCAATCTCGTCAGGGGAAAATCAGCCGATCAGGCGATTTTGATACTTTCGCACACGGCGAAAAAAGGCGCCGATCCTCTCGTTACCCTTATCGAGAGCGCTATCGCCAATGCAAAGAATAATTTTCAAATAGAGCGCGAGACATTGATGGTCAAGGAATTGCGCGTCGATGGCGGCCAAGTGCTCAAGCGTAGCATGCCTCGTTCTCGCGGCATGGCCAACCCGATAAAGAAGCGCACGAGCAATATCAGCCTTGTCCTCGCGCCACGCGTCGAGAAAGCAAACTCAAAGCTCAAAACTCAAAATGCAAAACTTTAATTCAAAATACAATAATTCTGATAGCGCATTTAGTTTTGAACTTTGCGTTTTGAGTTTTAACTTTAATTAACATGTCACACTCCGTACATCCATATTCACACCGCCTTGGGATCATCCGCGACTGGAAGAGCCGCTGGTTCGGCACGGGCAAGAATTATCGCAGTTCCTTGAAAGCCGATCTCATTTTGCGAGAATTTTTGGTCGAGGAATTGCGAGCGAATTACCTTTCCGACGTCGCAATCGAGCGCAACCAGAAATCAGTCAAAGTCACCATTCGCACTTCGCGCCCAGGCACGATCATCGGCCGTCAGGGCGAAGGGATGGTAGCGCTTCGAGACAAGATCCTCAAGCTCTTCAAAAAGAACAAGATAGACCTAGCAGGGCAGGAGCTCAAGATAGACATCGAAGAAGTCCGTAGCCCGGAGTCAAACGCCGCGATCGCCGCAATGATGATCGCCGAAAGCCTCGAAAAGCGCCTTCCGTTCCGCCGCGTCTTGAAGCAATCGATCGAGAAGATCACGGCGAACCGCGATGTCGGCGGCGCCCGCATTCGTCTGTCAGGACGCCTCGGCGGCACGGATATCGCCCGCTCCGAGGAGCTCAAGAAAGGCCGCATCCCTCTCCAGACCTTGCGTGCCGACATCGATTTTGCCCGCGAGCGCGCGCACATGACCTATGGCGACATCGGCATAAAGGTCTGGATCTACAAGGGAGATATATTTAATAACTCAAAAGTCAAAACTCAAAATGCAAAAGCATAATTCAAAGACAAATACGTGCATTGCAGCATTTCAGTTTTGCGTTTTGAGTTTTGCATTTTAAATTTACTACCATGCTATTCCCTAAAAAAGTAAAATTCAGAAAGTGGCACACTGGTCGCAGGAACCAGAAAAAGCTCGACACGTGCGTCGAGACTCGCGGTATCGCGCTCGCTTTCGGTTCGTATGGATTGAAGGCTACTAAATTCGGCCGCATCACGTCGAACGAGATCGAGGCCGCCAGGAAAGTCATGAGCCGTTACGCGACCAAAGCGGGCAAAGTATGGGTCCGTATTTTCCCAGACAGGCCGTACACCCAAAAGCCTCCTGAAGTGAAGCTCGGCAAGGGAAAAGGTGAGCCGGTCGGCTTCGTGGCGGAGATCAAGCCGGGGCGCATCCTTTTTGAGATCGACGGAGTCGGCGACAAAGAATCGGTTGAAGCCCTCCGCAAGGCTGGGACGAAGATCTCGGTCAAAACAAAGATCGTATCGAGAGAGCTTGCATAATCTCCAGATATCCGTAGTATAAAGACTCCTATGAAAGATTACCTCAATAAAACCGCACCAGACCTCGCGAACCTCCTTGTGGAGAAGCGTACGGCTCTGCGCAGTTTCCGTTTCGGTTCGACGGGCGGCAAGGCAAAGAACGTCAAGGAGGGCAGGAGCCATCGCACCGAGATCGCTCGCATCATGACCACACTTTCCGCGCAAAAGAACGAAGCGGCAAAGGCTGAAAAGAACAAGCGCACGAAATAACAAAAGAAACATATAGCATGGCAAAAGAAACTGTACAAAAGAATACAAAAGACAAAGCGCAAGCAGCCAATCTTGCCGCGGCTCAAGCTACGCACGAGCCTCGCCGTATGCAGCTTTCGGGCATCGTCGCTTCCGACAAAATGAAAGACACTGTCGTCGTGACAGTTGAGCGCTATGTCAAGCATCCGAAATATCACAAATTCATGAAGAAGACTTTGCGTCTCAAAGCCCACGACGCTGGAAACACGAAAAAGATCGGCGATAAAGTGACGATCGAGTCGTGCCGACCGATGTCGAAGCATAAGGCGTTCAAAGTCATAGCATAAAAACATGATCCAACCACGCACAATTGTAAAAATAACCGACAACTGTGGCGCAAAGATAGGCCGCGTCTTCAAGGTGCTCGGCTCGTCAAAGAAGCGCTATGCCGAGATCGGCGAGATGGTCGTCCTATCGGTCCAAAAGGCCGAGCCGCGCAAAGCCGTCAAAAAGAAAGACGTCCTCCAGGCAGTCGTCGTCCGCCAGACAAAGGCGTTCCGCCGCTTGGACGGATCATATATACGCTTTGACGAGAATGCGGTTGTCATCATCGAAAAAGGCAAAAAAGAGCCGATCGCCGGACGTATCTTTGGCCCGATACCGCGAGAGCTCCAGGAAAAGGGCTTTCAGACAATCGCGTCGAAGGCGTCTGAAATAGTGTAAATCAAATGCAAAACTCAAAAATCAAAATGCAAAACTTAAATTCAAAAGCAAATACAAATATCGCCGCATTTCGGTTTTGCGTTTTGCATTTTGAGTTAAATTAATACCATGCATATCAAAAAAGGAGACACCGTAAAAATATTGACCGGCAAGGACAAGGGCAAGACAGGAAAAGTCTTGAAGGCATACCCAAGAGAGAATAAAGTCCTTGTTGAAGGCGTAAACATGTACAAAAAGCACGAACGCGCAAGGAAAGAGGGCCAGAAGGGCCAGGTAGTCGAGCGGGCCATGCCGCTCCAGGCGTCGAATGTCGCCAATGTCGAGAATTTAAAGAAAAAATAAATGAATTGAAAAATTGTAAGATTGAAAAAATGACAAAAACGACAATCTTTAAACCTTACAATCTTCAATCTTAAATCCATGAAAAAAGAAACTTTTGAAACAATGAAAGAAAAAGCCGGCCATGCCTTCACGAGCCTGAAGGAATCTTTGCATATCAAGAACGCCATGCAGACTCCGCGCATAGAAAAAGTGGTCGTCAACGTCGGCTTCGGCTCGACCAAAGACAAGAGAAAGATAGAGCTCATTGCCGAGCGCCTTTCGCGCATAACCGGCCAAAAGCCTGCCACCCGCACTGCCAAAAAATCGATCGCCACCTACAAGACGCGCACCGGAGACCCTCTGGCCTATCAGATCACATTGCGAGGAACCAGGATGTATGATTTTCTCGATCGCCTCGTGCATATCGCACTGCCGCGCACCAAGGACTTCCGTGGGCTTACTCGCACTGTCGATGAAATGGGCAATTATACTCTCGGCATAAAAGAGCACACTATTTTCCCGGAGACGGCAGATGAAGACCTCAAAGACGTCTTTGGTCTTGCCGCTACTATCGTCACGACGTCAAAAGACAAGAATCATACTCTCGCTCTTCTCGAATACCTCGGTTTTCCTCTCAAGAAAGAAAATGCAGTCATCGATGCTCCGGTAGAAAAAGCAAAGAAGCAGTAAAATCGCTCTGTACGCAGGACAAATTCGGGTGTATCATTCGATATACGCTAAAATATCATGAAACTATTGAAAGTTTCGCAATTTCTGACATGGCCCATCTCGTATGCATACTTTAATATCTTTTTTCGCCTCAAAATCAACGATCGGGAGAATCTGAAAAAAGTAAACAGGCCGTTCATCATCATCGCCAATCATTTCAGCTTTGCGGACAGCTTCATCTTTCGCCTCATACTCGGCTTTTCTACGCCTCACTTGCCCCTGCGATTCATGGCCGTAAACAGGTTTGATTGGAAGTGGCTCAATTTTCTCTCTGAAATCGGTGTGATATCCTTTATTTATAGCCTTTTTGGCGTTTTTATCGTCGTGCCCGGCCAAGGCCTGCAAAAGAATCTCGAGGAAGCAAAGCGGCTCATCAGCGAGGGCGAGAACATCGTCATCTATCCTGAAGGCAAGATCGTGTCCGAGCACGAAGTCGCTCCTTTCAAGCTTGGTGCGGCAGTGCTGGCTTCGCAAACTGGCGCTCCAGTTTTGCCAATTTCGGTGCATCTCGGTCAAAGGGGTCTTTTGCGCAGGAGGCTAACCATACATGTCGGGGAGCCAATCCATGTGAGCTATGATGCGCTACCAGAAGCGACCACGACATTGTTCTACGATACTATCGTCGGATTATGCGACAAGGGATAAGAAAGGGATAAGAAAAAGCACCGGCATTCCGGTGCTTTGAATTGAAAGCAAGTGCTATCGGCAGAAGTTAGCAAATATGACGATCGAAAGAATGATGACTATCGAAATAAAGACGAAAGTCGCATTCCTCGATCGCGCATAGACGTCGAGCTCGATGTCCCGGCCGGGAGAAGGCATCTTGAGGAGGGGCACGATCTCGTCGAGGATGAGCCCCCAGCCAAATCCCGCGAGGCCAATCGAGACGATGCTGTGTAGGCCAAAGGCGAGCATCCATGTCGAAACGAACACGAATAGGAGCCCCCAATGGCCGTGATGGAGATTGAGGCCGCTTATATCGCGAAGTCGTGTGGTATAGAATGATCTGCGATGAAGGGCGAATTTGATGCGCTGGTAGAGCGATGGCGCGACCAGGCCGCATAGGAATAGGGCGAATTGTCGATGTGTCATAGTATTTAGATAGATTTACTTTATTGTCTGGTGAATTGATAGCATAATTTTTATTAAAATGAAATGGGGGGGTAAGGTAATATCGACAAATTAACTTTAATATCATGAAATCAAAAATCATATCGAATATAATCAGTGAAATGTACCAGGTCGACCAAGCCTTGCGATTTCACGCTGAAAAAAAAGATGCAAGAATCCCAGAAGGGAAGCGCCGGTATTTTCAACTATATGGTGTATCTCTGTGACGGCTATCATAACTACAGAATAAAGGAGTTGATACGTGAGCATGGATACCCCACCACAAAGAATGTAGGCGTGAAGGATATGCATAAATTCTGGCTGCTTATACAGCACCAAGATCAAGATGTGGCGCTTCAAAAGCAGTGCTTCAAGAAGTGTGTTTTCTCTCCATCGAATGCCGCACATTTGGAAGACAGGATTTTGCTGAATGAAGGCAAAAAACAATTATACGGCACGCAGTTCACTGGTAAACTTGGTAAAAACAATAAACCTGTTCTTCGGCCAGTAAAAGACCCGTCTCAGCTCAACAAGAGGAGGAAGAGGGCGGGGTTAAAAGAGATCCTATAAGGAATCGGTTTTGAGTATCTTTTCTCTTGTCCTCACTCCTCAAACGCCTGTTTCAAGGGCAGGGAAATGGTCGTGAGCGCGCCTTTTTTCTTGCCACGTGACATGATCAAAAAAGGAAATGTCTTAAAAATTGAAAATGTGCTTGTTGATTGTGCAAATAGCAAGTTAGATTTTTATATGTATAATACTAATATGCATAGTTTAGAAGAGAGGGAGAATATATTATTGCCGATAAAAATTCATCTTAAAAAGTTGTTGAAAGAAAATATTGTAAGCGCTGTTGTTTACGGAAGCTCATTGTCTGATGATTATTGCTTTCTAAGTGATATAGACATACTAATAGTTCTCAAAATCGCTGACAATGAATCATTAAAAATATTAAGGAAAATCAAAGAAAAATACGATTCGAGTGGTTTTGATTTAGATTTTAATGTTCATACGTATAATGAAACGCCCAAGAGAAGAAAAGAAACTTTTTGGCATAACAACAGATCTTTATACATGCAGATTGAGTTGTCTATGTATGGTAGACAATTGATTGGAAAAAATTCATTTGAAAATAAAAACATTAATCTCGATGATCTGCGTCTTGAAGTGGTAAGAGTTATTAGCTCCTTGACGTATCAAGCTCGGAAGCTGCTCGTAAACAGTGATCTGAATGCAAAAAAACGAATCACAATGATGAAATGGTGCATTTATGGTGTCATGTATTATCTAGCATTTTGGAAGATATATCCAGAAACAAGAAAAGAAGCTTCGCAGACTTTTCATAAGATGTTTCCTCAGAAAATTGATCCAAGCATATTTTTGGAATACAAATCTGAACATACTAATGACATTACAATGTCAGGTCTTAGTATGGCATATAATTTTCTTTCTGAATTGCAGTTGTCCATAACTAAAGAATACAGAAAAATATATGGAACTAGAAAATGAAATAGTCATAATGGCTCCAGTACAAGTGAAAAAAGTACTGAGTCCGGGCAATATTTACGATTTAATCCTGATGGATTTTTATGTAAAATCACGACGCTTCCAGGATATAAAAGTTTGTCTCCCATTGCTTTGGAATGTAAATGGGTTACCAGTTTTGAAAATGATGCAAAGGGAAAACATAATTGTCTCGAAAACTACGAGAGAAGAATTCGTTGATAAATGCATACAAGAAGGCGTTAAAGCATTAAAAAAATATTGTATAGATTTTGACGAACAAATCAGAGATGATAAAATAAGCACAATTCTTTCCGATTTCGTTAATATGCATTGCAAGTCAAATATTATAAAAGGATCAATCCCAATTGCGACTTGCAATAAATGTAATTCTGATTTTGGTACAGACGTAACGATTACCTTGTGTAAAATATGTGGCGGAAGTGTTGATATGAAAGATCAAAACGTTATCTACCAAAAAATATCAAAAAATGAAATTCTGGAAACAATATCAAGAATAAAAATCTATCCAATTGGAGCTAAAAAAGAATTGGTCACATTTTGTAACCTGATGCCTGAAAAATATAATATCTGTCTTACTAAGAATAGAGAATATACGATTACGTATGATGGTTATAGTTTGGATCCTCGCTTCATAGTTATGCTTACTCCGGCCCTTGTTCAAGGCACGTATTCTAAAAGAATATATTTTCATGGTGATATAATAAAGAAATTCAGCTATTATTCTTTATGTCATTTGCCAAGCAAATTTCTTCCTACTAACATTGTGTGTCATGGTGTTCTTCTTGATAAATATGGTAGAAAATTTAAGTGGCAAAACAATATCGAAGAGGTGACAAACTTATTCAATGAACTGTCCCCAAGTTATCTGCGATCTTTTTTCCTTAAAAGAAATGTTTCAAAAGATGTCATTATTAATTTTGAAACTATTAAAAATAGTCTTAAGGAGCAGGAGATATTAAGAGAGAGAATAGATACTATTTTAAAATATGAGCTATTTTCGCCTTTATCCGCTAGCTTTGTAGAGCTTAAAAAGGAATTACTTGAAGCTATAAATAATTTTTATTATGGTATAGCTTATGATAAAATGGTTATGATAATAAAATTATTAGAAAATAAATTACCAAATAGATCTATTCATCCAAATGAGAAGTCTTTTTTGAATGAGTTAAGATTTTTATATTTTGGTCAATATTATGGAATTAAGGATTAAGTTTAAAAACACACTGATTGGTCTATGGCTTAATGGCAATAAGGGGAATGTCATCATTTCTCCTGGTTTGCCACAATATATTGATAAGCACCATTCTGTTATAAAAAAGTTCTCTGAAATGGGATATAACATCTTTACTCCAAGATATATTGGTAGTTGGGAGAGTGATGGTAACTTTTCTCTTAAAAATTGCATCAAAACAATTGATCAGACACTAGAAATAATTAAATTAGGTAAAGCCACCGAATCTTTTAATACGTCTGAAGTGTTGTGGCAAAGTAATTTACCGGTTTATTTAATTGGTTTTAGTTTTGGAGCTTTACCAGTTTTACTGTCTAAAAGCAATGCAAAGAAAATATTAGTGTGCCCTTTTGTAAATATGGCATATCATACAGCTGGCGGCAGTGGAGAAGACTTGGAACATACATTTCAGTTTCTCTATAGGGGCTATCCTAATGTTTATCGACTTAATGTATCAAAAATAATAAAGGAATTGAAAAGCGTTAAATATCCGACGGAAAGTAGTGATTTAACTGTTGTTATTGGTTTACAAGACAATGTAATACCGCCAACTGAGATTGATTTTTTAGTTAAAAAATATTCTCCAATAGTTTACAGACTTCCGATGGCACATTCATTGAACGATATAAATGAGTCAAATTTAGAATTGATTTTAAAATGATATAAAAATTGAGGATGGCCGCGACTTGTTCACTCCCCAAACGTCTGTTTCAAGGGCAGGGAAATGACCACAAGTGCGCCTTTTCCCTTGCCACGAGAAGCGATCGAAAATGTTCCGTGATGCGCGCGGACGATCGCTTTTACCACCGAGAGGCCGATGCCCATGCCGGTCGGGTTCTGCGAGCGCGCGCAGTTACCGCGATAACAGACGGCGGAACCGATCTTTTCGGCTTCTTCGCGGGTGATGCCGATGCCGGAATTCTTTATCGAAATCTCGAACATACCTGTGTGCGTGCGCGTGGTGACGTCGATCGATCCGCGGTCGCAGTTGTATTTGACGGCGTTTTCCATGACGATAAGGAGGATCTCGCGCATCTTGGTGAAATCGACGGAAAGCTCTAGCCAATCGGTGGCGTCGCGCGAATAATTCACGCTGATGTGCAGTCTGGCAAGGTCCAATTTGAGCTCGTCGAGGATGTCATCGATGGCCGGCAAGAGGCTCTGCCGCGACAAGTTCAACATGCTCCCGCCAGGCTTCAAGGCGGCGATCTTGAGAAAGTCGTCGATGATGTGCGAGAGCCGCTGTGAAGCCGAGCGCGCATTCCGGATGGATGTTCTTTGCTCCGGTGTGATCTCACCGCAAGCGCCGCTCTGCATGGCTTCCAACTCCCGGTCGATGGTCGTCGTCGGCGCGCGCAAGTGATGCTGGGTGATCATGATGAATTGGTTCTTGCTGTCATTGAGCTTTTCCAGATCGCGACGAGCTTTCTTTTCCGCTTCATACGCGCGCTGTATGTCCGCTGTCTGCTCCGCCACTTTTTGCGAGAGGTGGAGGTTGAGGTCGGATAATTGCTCTTTTTGGCGTGATTCGCGCAGGGATATTTTTATGAGGTAATAGGCCAATATAATAAATACACAGAATATAAATATACGTAATGCTATATTTGGATTTACTCCAATAAATATGTTTATAAAGAATATCGATGTTATAGCGATCGCTAAGACTTCTGTGATGACTGTGCGAACATTCATTTGGCGATAACGAACAACTGAATAACCAATGATTAAAATCCAAATGGCGCTCGTAATTGGACCAATCCAATTGAATTCGTAGTATCCTAATGTGGGCAATATTATATTTGCGAGTGTAGGTGGAATTATTCCAAGTAATAATCCAAAGAACATGGTTCTAAGATTTATTTTTAAAATACCTTCTGATTCTCGATAAGTAAAATATAGTCGCCATAATGCATTGATCCAAAGCGAGCAAAAAACTAAGTCAAAAAGCAAATGTAGATTTCCAAAATTCCATGCCCAACGAGCGATACTCCCATTTCGATAAATACTTATAATAAATAGATCAGTAAATATATATAAGTAAGAAAAGCAGGCAATTATACTTAACGTTAATATTATTGATATTAGACGGATTTTTTTATTGTGAGGGTAGATAATTGAAAATTGGTAGAAACCAATAGCTATTGATAGACCTAAAACATATTGCAAACGAATGAGTAAATTTGCTAATGCAGGGTCAGATATAGAGACAAAAAATCCCTGAGAAGTCACCCACACTGCTGTAATAAAACTTAGTAGTGCAAATGTCCAAGATGACAAACTCTTACTTCCTATAATTATAACTAGATCAAGACTAGCTATAGTTATTGCTGTTATCCAGATAATCGTCGAATATATGGATATATCCATAATCTGCAATTATACACCTTATTGAATACTTTCCAGAGTCATAAATAATAACGAAATGAGAATGTTTTTTAGTTATGTATAGAATTAGATAAAAGACTCATCTGTTTTTACTTATTTCGATCTGTAAGATGAAACACAAAACACCAATGGCCGCATTCATTCGTATTTGTTATTATTTAAGAGTGAAAACTTATTTATTAACAGGGGGGACAGGCTTTCTTGGATCATATCTTTCAAAAAAACTTTTAGCGGAAGGGAATACTATTATTTTTCTTGGCAGATCGAAAAATGGAGTTTCTTTGGAAAACAGAATTTCAAAAAATATTGGCGACTATATTCCTGGACGTATAAAATATATTGAGGCTGATATATCGTCTGATCCAGAAGAGCTTTTGAAATCAGTCATACCGATCGGTAATATCGATGGAATATGGCATCTGGCGGCTGACTTGAGTTTTAAAACTGAAAATAAGGAACGGGTTTTCAAAACTAATATCGGCGGAGCAAAATCGATGCTTGCTGTAGCACGACATTTCAAATGTCGCTTATATTACATGAGCACTGCATATGTCCACGGGCGAAGTTCAGGGCTTGAATTTGAAAAAATAGGAGAAAGACCTGCTATCTTTAACAACCCCTATGAGGAAAGTAAATACGACGCAGAATTGCTTGTACAAAATACCGCAGACGTCGACGCTGTGATATTCAGATTGAGTATATTAATAGATCACAATGTTGAACGGATAAGCAATTTTGGGTACTACTCTTTTGTCCAAAGTCTTATATACTTGAGGAAGTCAATGAATCTTTCTGATAAAAAAAATATTTTACTACCCATTCCTGTTATTTATTGTTCAAATTCCTTACTGAATCTTATGCCAATAGATATTGCAGTACGATTGATGCTTGAAATATCAAAAAGTCAAAAATCTTCGCGAAAGATATTTCACATAACCAATCCGAAGCCCTTTTTTGTAGGAGATATTCTCAAACAGACTTTTCAGGCACTTGCCATAAAAATCCCAGTTATTGGTGTTCCAAGATTTCTTGCACTGCCTTATTTATCATTGTTCATCTTTTGCGGTTCATGCATAAAACCTCTCAGATCTGTGGCGAGAAAGATTAAATATTTCAAGTGGTACATGCTCAAACATGCGTCGTATGATCAAAGCAATGTCAAGAGCGTTATTGGTGTCGATACTGATACATATTTTGATTTTAGTGATAGTTATATATACGAATTGGTTAACTCATTTAAAAAAAGATTCGAAATCGATTCTAAAGTCACAACCAATCTGTGATATAAATGATATACTAATGAGGACTGATATGAGGGGAACGCCTTGATCGATTATTGAGTTATCAATAAATTATGACGCTCAGTTTCAATCATGAAAGTTTACATTATCACAAACAGCAACAAAATCAGCCCGTTTGGAAGATCGGCAGCTGATGTTATGGTTGGAAACCTGTCAATCCTTGATCATCAAATTGCTTGTGCGATGTCGCTTGGTTTTCAATATGAGCGAAAGGAATCGATATCACAGATCGATGATCTGAATGATCATATTATTCTTGACGGCAGTGTTTTCTTAACCAAAGCACTTTTCAAAGAGTTCACTGATCGTTCAAAAAATATGGCTACAAGCACCATATGCACTGTCAAAAAAGGGAACTATACTGCAAAAACGATTGTTGCGACGCAAAACTCAAGAGATGTGGGTGGGCACATACAATACGGTCTCTCATATGTCCGTCCATTATCTCGACAGGAGGTTCAGCCCATTTTGTTTGATCTAGATGTCTCGACACAAACTCTCGTCTTTCCTGAGCATATGTGTATCGATGGTAAATATGTTGCGCCTTATGACACGAGAATGATTGTTGAGATGCATCATTGGTCAAATCTGTGGTCAGCAAATTTAATTAATATCTTGTCGCACCTCAAAGAAGTCGAGGAGAACAAGAAAATACGTTTGTTCTTGTCTGCCGTCACAAAAATGTCGCGCAACAAATGGAAAATTTTGAGCACGATGAATACGATTGGAAAGAATTGCGATATACACCATACAGCGTACGTCGAAGGATCAATCATTGGAGATAATGTGATTATTGGAGCGAATACCGTCGTAAGGCACTCTGTGATAGGAAATGATTCAATCTTAGGAAATTCGGTTACCGTCGAATCATCAGTGATAGGCGACAAATGTGTCATATTAAACGGACACATCCTACAGTCGGTCTTCATGTCTGAGGTTTTTTCAGTGACACATTTTTTATCTGCGAGCCTTGTTGGCGAGAGGTGTTTTGTCGGGTCAGGGGCAGTTCTCACCGATTTTCGGTTTGATCACAAAAATATTACTGTCATAGATAAAGGGAAAAAAATCGATACCGGCTCTACATTCCTAGGCTGCTGTCTCGGTGACGACGTGTATCTCGGTGGTGGCTGTGTTGTCGCGCCTGGGCGGGAGATACCGAACGGCACAAAGATATCGCAGGGTAGAGGCAATATAATAACCAAAGTGCCCGAGGACGGCTTCCATATCACCACATGAACTCTTTCGCAATAGTGGGATTGATAATATTATTCTCTTCGACGATGCTCGGCCTGTATGGCATCATCAGCGGCAAGAAGCTGGAGCATTACATCTGGAGCGCTTTCTCGCTTGCCGTCGCGTTCTGGGGCTTTGGCATTTACAAGATCGCGACATCGACCTTGGAACCCGATGCGCTATTTTGGTGGAAAGTGGCAGAAATCGGCGTGATCCTCATACCGGTATTTTTCTTCAACTTCATCGTCGAGTATCTCAAGATACGCCAAAAAGCGATATTGGCGCTCGTATATCTTTCGGGAGGGATCTACCTGTATTTCGATGTCTTTACCAATCTGTACGTCACCAATGTGAGATACGCATTCAATTCTTTTTACTATATCGGCAGGTCCGATATCTTTACGAGCTTTATCGTACTGTTCGTGATCATGTCGGCATATTCGATATATCTTCTGTTCAAAAAATACATCTCATCGAGCGACCCTTCAGAGAGAATGAGGATCCGATATCTATTCGTTATCTTTACCGTGGCATTCATCGGGGGTTGCTCGTCGTATCTTCCGGTATTTGGGATCGAGGTCTTGCCATTGGCGAATGTAATGATATTTCCTTGTATTCTTGCCATATTTTATCTCATATTTTGGCAAAAGTTTCTCAATTCAAAGAACATCCTAACGCAGATCTTAACACTGTTCATTTGGATCGTTTTAGTGATCAGGATCTTTTTTGCGAACGATATGCTGGAGATAGTCTTTGATACAGGCATCTTCCTTTTGTCAGTCCTGCTCGGCATCTTTCTCATAAGGAGTGTCATCAAAGAAGTAGAATCTCGAGAAAAAGCTGAAAAATTAACTATCGACTTCCAAAAAGCCAACGACCGCCTGCGCGAGCTCGATGTCCAGAAGACGGAGTTCATCTCGTTCGCCAGCCACCAGTTGCGCGCGCCGCTCACAGCCATGAAAGGCTACGCCTCGCTCATCGTCGAAGGCGACCTCGGAGAGGTTTCCGGGAAAGTGAGCGATGCAGTGTCGCGCATGTTCGAATCGGCGAAAACGATGACGTCGGTCGTCGACGATTATTTGAACGTCTCCCGCATCGAGCTCGGCAGTATGAAATACGAACTTGAGCCGCTCGACATGAAGACGCTCGTCAGCGATGTCGTGGCAGAATTGAAGCCGAATATCGATAAAGCAGGCTTGAAATTCGATTTCAAAACGATCGGCGAAGGCCCATGGACGGTCTCGGCCGATCCTGACAAGCTAAAGCAAGTCGTTGCCAATATCATAGACAATTCGGTCAAATATACGCCGTCGGGCTCACTTGCGGTCGCTCTCGGGCGCGTGCCGAACAAGGACGGCACCATACCTATACGATTCAGCGTCACGGATACCGGCATCGGCATCGCGCCCCTGGTCATGCCGAAGCTTTTCCAGAAATTCTCCCGTGCCGATAATGCCAACAAGCAGAACATCCACGGCACTGGCCTCGGACTTTTCATCGTGCGCGAGATCGTCAACGCCCACCATGGCCGCGTCTGGGCCGAATCAGCGGGCGAAGGCAAAGGCTCAAAATTCATCGTCGAATTGCCTGCGGCATAAGCGCTCGAGGGAGCCATGACCGAGCAGGACCAGCAGGGTTTTTTTGTCTTACTTTAATTTAAGGTTTATTCATGCTACGATACGTCCCATGAACCGAACATATATCAAAGACATCCCTGCTAATATTGGCAAGGAGATCATTATCAAAGGCTGGGTCGACGTGCGCCGCGACATGGGCAAGCTCATCTTTTTGGACCTTCGCGACATGACCGGCCGCGTCCAGGCAGTCGCTTTGCCGAATCACAAGGAGGTCGGGGTTGTCGCTTCGTCCCTCAGATCCGAATGGGTTGTTGAGGTAAAAGGAAAAGTAAATGAGAGACCTCCAAAAACAGTGAATAAAAACGATGCGAATGGCGCTGTTGAGCTCGAGATGCTCGAAATAAAAGTCCTCAACTCGGCTGTTACGCCACCGATTGATATCAAAGGCGACGGAGTGGATTTCAATGAAGAACTGCGCCTCCAATACCGGTACCTCGACCTGCGCCGCACAAGGATGCAAAAAAACATCCGCAATCGCGACAAGATCATCACTTTTTTCAGGGAATACATGCACAAGCATGATTTCGTCGAGATCGAGACGCCTATTTTGATGAAAGGCACACCTGAGGGATCGCGTGAATATGTCGTGCCGTCCCGCCTCGAGAACGGCAAATTCTATGTTCTGCCGCAATCGCCTCAGCAATTCAAACAGCTCCTCATGGTTGCGGGCTTCGAGAAGTACTTCCAAATCGCTCGTTGCATGCGCGACGAGGACAGCCGCGGCGACCGCCAGCCTGAATTCACCCAGCTCGACTTCGAGATGTCGTTCGTCACGCGCGAGGACGTCCTTTCGTATACCGAGGCGATGTTCATCGAATTAGTCCAAAAGCTCTATCCGAACAAGAAGATCACCTCGACCCCTTTTCCTATCTTGACCTACAAGGAATCGATGGAAAAATACGGCTCCGACAAGCCTGATTTGCGCAAGGACAAGGCAGACCCGGACGAGCTCGCCTTCGCGTGGATCGTTGATTTTCCGATGTTTGAAAAGGATAAGGAAGGGAACATTCAGGCGGCGCATCATCCATTCTGCTCGATCAAGGAGGAAGACACCGAAAAATTCATGACCGGCAAGGATATCTTTTCGGTGCGCGCCAACTCGTATGACCTTGTTTTGAACGGCTATGAGCTCAGCTCTGGTTCGATCCGTATCCACCAGGCGGCGATGCAACAAAAAGTTTTCGAATATCTCAATATTTCGTCCGAAGACCAAAAGGCCCGCTTCGGCCACATGCTCGAAGCCTTCACCTACGGCACGCCTCCGCACGGCGGCTTTGCTCCCGGCATCGACCGCACCGTCATGCTCCTCGAGAACGAGCCGAACATCCGCGAAGTCATCGCTTTCCCAAAGAACGGCGAAGGCAAGGACCTCATGATGAAAGCGCCAGCCGAGATATCTCCAAAACAGCTCGACGAGCTCGGCCTCCAGTTAAAGGAAAAGAAGGAAAAAGGGAAGGGAAAATAAGAAAATATGGATAAATTTCCTTCAAATGAAGCGGAGCCAAACTCGGAAAAAGTCACTGAAGATAGGCTCGTTTCTCTTGCACAAGAAAGGCCGCTCCGAGATCCTGAAGTGGAAGAAATATTGATGTATGACATCGAGGATGATGTGATTGATGTTGTGGCACACAAATAATTAGGTTTTAAAGATCGAACGCGGCTTTTTAAGTAAGCTTTCAAGTATGAAGCGCTCCCTTCCCCTTGTTGATAACTCCAAGGCGCATTCCGGGACGATTCTTGATACAATGGACTCACGGGTTTTTCATACTTTAATAACATAAAGCCAACACCATAATCATGCTCAAAAAAATATCGTTCGCTCTGGCCGTTTCCGCCGTCGCGCTCCTCTCTGCGGCTTCGGCCTCTGCCGCCACCTCTCTCTCGGGCTATGCTTGGTCGCCAAATGTCGGTTGGCTGAGCTTCAATCCGGCTGACGGCGCTACTGTTCAATTGTCCACGTCGACGCCTTGTTCGACGACTGCCGCCTGTCTTTCCGGCTATGCCTGGTCATCGAATATCGGCTGGGTTTCCTTCAATGCCGCCGACACGACGGGCTGTCCAACTGGCTCGTGTCCCGCGACCGTAAATATGTCGACAGGTGCCGTCTCTGGCTGGGCACGTGCCTGCGCTGGATCTGCGGCGGGGGATTGCTCGACTTCTACTGCAAGGACTGACGGTTGGGACGGTTGGATCCAGCTTGCGGGAACGAACCATCTGACAGGGGATACTCAGGGAAACAACGGCGTTACATTCGTGCCGTCAAATGGCCAATTCATCGGCTATGCCTGGGGAAGCACTGTGGTCGGTTGGTTGCAATTCAATACGAGCTCTTCGTCGGCCGTCACGGTCGGACCAAATCCAGCTCAGGGCACCTCGACTTCTTTGACCGCCTCGTGTTTGAGCTCTGTCAGTTCTTCGGGCACCAACGCCAATATCAATGTCTTGCTCGCTCCTAACGGCGGCACTGGCCCATATACCTATTCATGGAGTAATGGTTCCACAGCTCAATCGCAGAATCTCGGACCATATGCGGAATCGGCAAGCTCTTATCAACAGACCATATCCGTCACGGGAAGTGTGACAGACAGCGCAACCCCGACTCATGCGACCGTCAGCGGCATCTCTTGCGGTAGCGTCACCATCCCGGCCTTAACTCCGGTCGCCCCAGCCGCAAACGCCCCGGTCTTGTTTGTCCATACGTCTTCCGCGACTGATGCTAATTGTGTATCGAGCTTTAATACCAATGGGACATTGGGGAGCTGTACTACAAAGACTACTATTCACACTGGAGGCAGTGCTACTGTCGCTTACTCATGGCCGAGTGGTATGACTTGCAGTGGCAAAGTTGTTTCACCAGTTGACTGGACTCCATCAAGTTGGTCACAATCTCTCGTCTTGATTACTAATATCGGATTAACAAATTTCAGTTATACTTCGAGTGGTATTTATAAGGTTAATATGATATGTTCAAACTCTTCTAGTCGTGCAGGTTTCTTTATGTCGCTTGTTAATGATCTAATTGGTAAACCAGCAGAAGCTTCTTCAGCTATTACCAGTAATACTGTAGAGATAGATGTGGTTCCTTCATCTATTCAGGAGCAATAAACAAATAGATAATAGGAGAGTGCATATAAAAAAGAACCCGCAACTTTCGTTGCGGGTTTTTGGTTTTCGGAAACTTCAGTAGGTTGGCGGCGCATTCGTCACCAACAATGTCCTAAAGAATGTACTCGTATTCGTAAATGGCCAGGGGAGTGAGTACGGTATCGCGCCCTGGACATCGTTCGTCGCAGAGACGAAGTTCGTCCCTGTGACATTGCTCCATGTCAATAGGTTCGTTGAGCTTTGCAGAATGAAGCCGATACCGGCATCACCCTTTGTCACCGACACAAGCACGTTTGTGCTCGTTCCTATAACAACGATACGTTTTTTTACGATGACCTGGTAACTGCCAGATATCACGTTGCTGATCCCGAGGACCATCGGCGTCGGGGCGATTTGCTTGCCACCGTCGCCGTTGAAGGTTTGGAACCTACCGTTGTCGAAGAGGGATATCTTCATCCATAAACTTCCGTTTGATGACGATGAATTTGTTATATCACCGGCATTGAAGTATAGATAGCCGTCCGAAGCTATCGGATTATTTGTCCAGTGAAGGTCGTCAAGTTCAAACGGGTAAGGGTTGTTTTTATACCCAACCTCGACATGAGCCCATGTGAAGGGTGCCGGAACGTAGAAAGGGATTGAACTCGCAAGGCTTGTCGAGAATCCCGAAAGGTCGGGAACGGAATATGTTCCGCTTACATTTTCTGTAAGTTGGATCGCATTTCTATAGCTAAATACGTCCTGACTGTCTTGACCGTCTTGGACCATGCGGCAGTCAACTTCAACTAATACTCCCTTACTTTTGTCCAGGGATGTGCTTGTGTTTGTCGCTATGAAATACAGCACATTAGAAATGGTCTGTACTGCGATAAATTGATCCATCAAGGCTTTGCTGGCGAATGGACTTGTGGTTGGTATGTAGCTTACAGGTATGTTCCCGATAGCTATTGCTTGCCCATTTGTTCCATATGCCCACGCGAAATAAATAATTCGCGTGATACTTCCAGCACCCGAATCCGACACCTTTTGCAAGGTGCCGATTGCCGGCATTGAGTATGTCGGCACTATGATAGCCGCCTTTGCTTCCTTGCACGACGCAAGGAAGATGGTCGTCGCCACTGCAATAATCTCTGCAATACTACGAATCGTTTTCATACGACTCCTTTCTTTTTTGCGCCATGTTCGAGAACACGGCAGGTTAACCGGAAGACTCAACTTTCGTATGACACATTGTCAACGAACGAGCTTACTGTCCAGTAGTATATCATACTGCTCTGTTTTTGGCAAGGGGGCGTAAATATCGATTTCTGTGGGTAACCTGGGGATAAAAAGAGGCCCGCACTACGTTGCGGGCCTTGTGTTATTAGTGTTGTTCAGTACGTCGGCGGTGTATTTGTCGTAGCCGTGCGGAAAAACATGTAGGCATTAGTCCTTGAGACATTGAAGAGGCTTGGCATCCCGTTTGTCGGGGAAACAAAGGTGACGGGACTGCAATTGATCCATGAATTCGCGTTTGCCAGATTTGTCGAACCTTGCAGGTAGAATCCCCGGCCGGAATCGCCGTTGGTTACGGTGATGAGATCGCCGGTGCCATTTTTACTCACGGCGAGTTTCATAAGGTGTTCCGGAACGCTGTTGCCGTCACCATCGAAGATCTGGAACCTGTTCGTATCGAACAGAGTGATCTTCATCCACAAGCTTCCACCAGACGAGGCGGAATTAGTTATGTCGCTTGTTGATAAGTACAGGAAACCGTCCGAACCGACTGGATTGTTTGTCCAATGAGGGTCGTCAATTTCAGTCGGGACTGATTGCCCTTGTTACCGACTTCAACGTGTGCCCATGGGAAAGGCAGTGGGACGTTGAAGGGAATTGAACTCGATAAGGTCGTCGAGAACCAGGATAGATCAGGAACGGAGTATATCCCGTTCGATTGAGCCAGCGTGATAGTGCTCTTATAGCTGAATATATCTTGGCTGACTTGCCTAGTTTGCTGATATGAGGCAATCAATCTCTATGAGTACCCCTTTGCTCTTGTCCAAAGTAGCACTTGTATTCGTTGCCACAAAGTAGAGTGCATTTGAGATTATCTGTGCAGCAATGAATTGATCCATCCCGACTTTATTGGTGAATGGATAATTCGAAGGCAAATAGGATATGCTGCCAATCGAAATGAATGAGCCATTGTGCTGTACGCCCATCCGAACAGGAAAATCCTGTTCACGCTCTTTGCTGCCGAATCCGACACCTTTTGCAAGGTGCCGATCGCAGGGAACACATAAGCAGGGGCGGGAATGTCTGGAACAGGCGAAGGAATATCTGGTTCAGGAGATGTCCCATCCTGCTTTACCGAAACCGTTTTTGTGTTTGCGGCGGCGGCAATCACCGTCCTCTTGACCGTATTCGTCGGCGGGATCAGGTATGACGGAGGCAGTGGCGGCGGGACGACAATAGGTTTTGCTTGCACCAGGATCGAAACCGTGGTGACCAAGATTACCGACATCAGACTGGTTATTTTCATACGCTAGCTTTTCTTTTTGTTGGTTGGTTTTCAGATCTCACTTTTCGCGACATTATGTCAACGAACGAGCTTCTATTTATGAATCTACAACATTATTCATTTTTTGGCAAGGGGAGAATTTCCAACCGCACATACCGAAACTGTTTGAAATCGAATTACTGTTGTTGGAAAGAAAGTTTTTGCGACAAAAATAGATTCGCAGGCAAATAAGCGAGCGAAAACTGATTGGAGAAAAGAGGATTTCAAAAAACTTCACCATGAAGAACATCTGTTGAGTCCATCAGTTAAGAAAAAGTGCCTTCGACTCGCCAGAAAAATGAATCTGAATTTTGCAACTATAGATGCAATTGTTACTCCAGAAAACCAGTTGGTATTCTTGGAAATCAATTGCAATGGTCAATGGGCATGGATTGAGGCAATGACAAAACAGCCGATATCAGTATCCATCGCAAAAACTCTAATTGCTGGCAAGATATAAAATAACACAGCCGCACCCTGAAACAACAAATTTCTTGGCGCGGCTTTTTTTATGTTAGAATCCATATATGAACAAGAAGTTGCAAAAAATATTTGATGATGATCAGAAAGACCGGCACGATCCTGTAATACGTAATGACGGAACCTTACTTACAAAAAATGATAAGGCTAGAAAGAAAATTGTACAGGATATTATTCGTAAAAATAAACTTCTTTCGGCAAAAGATTACTATCTTGCGGCAATGATATTTCATCACGGTTCTGGTATTCATGATTCTATCAAAGCGGTTAATCTTTCTGAAAAAAGCCATAAACTTGGATACAAAAAAGCCCTAGCATTTTATGCTACATGTTTGGACAGATTACTCATTAAGAGAGGTAAGAGACAAAAATTCGGCACTCAGTATCGGAAGAAAGATCCGCAGAGTAAATGGAAAATATTGCCTGTCGATTCACGGACTACCGATGAGGAAAGGAAAATATATAATATAGCGCCGCTAAAAGAATTAATGAAAAATATTGAAAAACTGAATAATAAACAATAAATCTGGGATTAAATAAAGTTCAGTATTGGGTAATAAAAATGTCAGTCGCATGCTGTAATTTATAGGCTCTAGACTAGCAAATCAATGCTAAACTCTAGAAATGCCTTACAAATTCAGAAGAATTTCAGAAAAGAAACGGCGCCGGATTTTGAGCTGTTTTGCCGAGGATGTAAACGCAACGCAGGCGGCTCATCTAACGGGACTCAATCGGAACACAGTGAACGACTTGTACAACACTTTCCGTGCAACAATACTCGCATATCAAGAATCGAATACGCCAATCTTCAGCGTCTGAATCTCCGAACCAGCCGGCAAGTTTCTTTATGAGTCTTTTTTCTGACTTCCGACAGCTATCTTCTGATGTCATCATTCTCGTCGTCCCGATATTGTTCGGATTATACTGGAGAAGCCGGATCATTTCTTTTAAGTAGTTCCGATGGATGTGTTATTATCTTAGCGTTGTCTGATCTAAGCAACAAATATGGACATAAAAAACGTCAAAATCAGCATATCTGAGGATGTCGCTAAAATACAACATAATTCTGATATATTGTCACAGTGGCCAATAAGCTCAGTCGAGGCGATGTATTATTCGGGTCCTTTCTTCATGAAATTATTGCCTGAAAGCATTCTAGAGTCCGGCGATTCGGCTGATGATCTCTTTAAAAAGGGATTGTATCCTGGCAAGCTTTCAAACCTCATTTTTTACTTTCTCAATGAAAAAGCGAAGGAAATCATGGGTGCTGAGAATTATTCACATTTGCTCAGTTCGATAATTCAAAAAATATCAGCATCTCGAAAAGACGATCCTTCGTTGAGAAAAAACGGTCCAACCGTCAAGCCTCAATGGGTGATCGATAACGATGCGGATGAGGTATCAGCAAGGCCGACCGTTTTCCTCCTTGATAACTTGGTCGAGATGGTGAACCCTATTTTCAGGTCATTCGGCGTCCAATTGTTTTTTGACGACGCATACGTGTATCGCTATTACCATAGAACAGGCTTAGATTTTAATGTTGTAGTTAAATCTTTGAAAGAGGGCATGGCCGTTGATTATTTTGAGCATATAATGAATCCAGAGGATCTTGATTCCTCGAAAGTGTATGTGGAGAAAGGTGGCATACTGAGCGGTATCGATGTAGGCGATTTAAACAAAAAATTGATACATAAAATCGGCGACGTAAAGGATTCGAGCGTCTTTGATAGAGCGTATGTGATTCAGCAGATTTACAGCTCTTTCGGGTTCGAGATACCGAATGAGCAATCGTTGTTTCTCAGCTATCCGTTTCCTGACGCGGTAAAGGAAATGTATATCAAGACTTGTTCGATACCTGTTGGTCAATTAGAAAAGGGCATACTTAATCTAATAAAATAACTCGTATGACGTTACAAGGCATTGCGGCTTCAGGCGGTTCGGTAAGGGGCAGAGTCAAGGTCTACTCAAAAGGCCTTTCGTATTCCAACGAAGACATTCTGATCTCAAAGAGCACGAGTCCTGAAATGTGTGTGGAGATCCTGAGCGCAGGAGGGGTGGTCACAGAGAACGGCGGCTTATTGTCACATGCGGCGATATTTTGCAGGGAAATAAAAAAGACCTGTGTTGTCGGGGTGAAAGAGCTTCTTGATCGTTTAAAAGACGGCGATCTCGTTTTAGTCGACGGCGACACTGGCAAGATAGAAAAACTATAAAACGATGGCAGATATCAAACAGAAATGGTTCGATGAATTGTTAGAGGATGTTGCTGTGAGGTAGTTTATTTAGAGCAGAATCACATGAAAAAAATAATTTACATAATTCCCGGTCTTGGAGAAACATGCACGGAAGCGCGATACAAGAAACTTGCAGCCTCCTTGAGAGCCAAAGGGTATAAAGTCAACTGCGTAAATCCGGACTGGTACAAACCTCTCTCGTCGCAGGTTTTTGCGGTTGGGAAAAATGCTGTCGTGTGCGGTTTTTCTTTTGGAGCTATTTTGGCCTATCTCGTCGCCAAAAAATATCCTTGTAAAAAGGCGATTTTTGCTTCGATTTCACCCCTCCACGAGTTTTCTTTCAAGAGTCTTGTTGAAGATTATTCGGAGCATATGCCAAAAAGTCTTGCGGAAGAGATCGCCGCCGATATCAAAAAGATAAAGGTTTCTCTGGAAGGCCTAAAAGTCCCTTATGTAAGTCTGGCAGGAGAATTCGAGAAACATATGCCTGCTGATTTTCTTGTTCCCAAGACTAAACATAGGATGACCGATGCTTATATCAAATGCATTCAGAAGCTCGTGTGACCCAACCAACACCATCGGCAGGGAAGCATTTTTCTATGCTACACTAATAGCGTCAGTCAATTACCTATACAAATAATCAATCAAAAACATGATGTATTACCATTCATATTCGATGTTCGGTCCTCAAGTGTGGAGCCCTTTCGGATTCGGCATATTCGGCTCGGTCTTTTTTCTCATCGCGGCGCTGTGGCTTGTCTTTACCGTCGTCCTCAAAGGCTATGCTTTGTGGAATGCCGCTAAGCTCGGCAAGGTATGGTGGTTCATCGCTTTGCTCGTCTTTAATACGCTCGGCATCCTCGAGCTCGTCTACATAGTCTTCTTCTTGAAGAAGTGGCCGGGCAAAGCTGATGCCTCGCATCGCGAACACGCGCACGATCATACGCATTCTGCGTAAAAATCCTATACCGGGAGAGACGTTGTATCAGCGGCGTGGCTCGTGTCGATGAATTATACGCCGACTATCTTTTCGATGAGCCGCTTCGTATCGTCTACGCTTTTTACCTCAAAGCATTCTACGCCGCTCGCTCGCGCGGCATAATCATTGCCTCCGGGAAAGAGCGCGTCGCCGACATAGAGCGCCCGTTCGATAGGGATCTTTGTATATTCGCAGATCATGCGAACGCCGAAAGCCTTATCGATGCCTTTTTTCGTCACGTCGATCGAAGTCATGCCGCCGATGCCGATGGAGAATTCAGGCAAAAGCGGCGAAAGGAACGAGACGATATGCAGGCGCTTCTTTTCAGTGGGGTCCCATTCTGCTTTCACCGTGACGGGTGCCTCCTGGCCATCGGCCGAGAACGTGATCTGTCCGCCGCGATCCTCTGCGACTGGTCCGTATGTCTCTATCGGCATCTTCTCGCCTGATTCGTTCACGGCTTCCTTGAATGAGGCATATATTTTTTCTTTTTCGGCGGAAGAAAGGTCGTGCGCGTATTCCTTGATCCATTCGTCTTTCTTGAAGGAATACATAGTCGAGCCTGAAGTGGGCAAAAGGAAGAGGTTTGAGAAAGGGAACGGCTTCACGTTCTCATCTTTTTCTGCTTTCTCAAGATGCTTCAAGGCAGGCAGGAACTGTTTTTCGAATTGTGCGAATGAGCCGCCCGAGATGACGGCCACTTTTTTGCGCTCTAAAAGCGCGCCCATAAGGCCGACCATCTCTGCGTCCATGACCTGCTTTGACTCGGCAAGCGTGCCGTCGAGGTCGAAGATGATGAGGTCTTTTGCCGTGAGGTCTTTCATCAGATTATTATAGCAAAAATAGCTTTTATAGCTTGTAAAAGGACTTTATGCAGAAATCCTCGTCGGGAATGAGCTTCTGGTTTGCTCCTGTAAAGCGCCGAGAGGTGAAATCTTTTTGAGATGGAATTTGATACAAATTATTCTGTGAATCGCTCTGTACATCACATATTGGCCAAAGCTCGTTGCGCACCTACTTGAACATATTCAATACATCAGCCAATTTTGCCGTGGCGACGCAGGTACAGTAATCAGCGCCGCCATAATATATATAGAGCGTGTCTTTGCGCAGGATCGTGCCGCAAGGGAAGACGACATTGTGCACTGGGCCGTCGTCTCGCTCGTACGGCATGACAGGTTCGAGGATGGGCAGTGACGCTCGGGCGAGAACGACTGTCGGATCGTCTAGGTCGAGCAGGGCGGCGCCGACGCGGTACGTCGGTGTAGTCGAGACGCCATGATACAAAAGCAGCCATCCTTTCTTTGTCTTTATGGGCGGGGATGAAATGCCGACTTTCCAGCTGTCCCACATGCCACGGCGCGGCGACAGGATATCGATGCACTTGTCTATCTTTTGCTTCTCAAAATCAAGCGTCGGCACATAATCGCCGCAGATATTGTCGGATATGCGATGGAAGATGAGATATTCCTTGCTGTTCGGGTTTTCTTGCGTCGGCATCCTTTCCGGCAGGATGCAGGCGTCTTTGTCGTCGACGAAATCCGGCGAGAGAACGGCTGGCGGCGCCCAGTCCCATTTTTTTGCAAGAAAATCGGCTTCTTTTATCGAAGTTATCGCGACGCGCGGGCGATTGCCGTCGAATCCGGTATAAGCCATGTATATCCGGTCGGCTATCTTTGAGAGGCGCGGATCCTCACAGCCGTGCTTTTCAAAATCGGCTCGAGGAGCGTAAATGGGTTTGTCCGAACGTTCGTCTATCACGAGCCCATTCTTGCTTCGGGCATAGCCGATGGTCGAAACATTGTTCGAATCGACGGCGCGGTACAGGATATGCACGGATCCCGCGAGGTCTATGGCGGCCGGATTGAGGGTGCCCCGGGATTCCCAAGCGACGTCTTTTCTCGGCATGAGGATCGGATTTTTATCATAACGGCCGATGATCTGGTCTCCTCCCTGTTTTCCCAATAGAAGCGCATCGAGCAGGTTTGAAAGGGGGATGCGAGCCAGAGCGCACTGGGTATCGGAAGCGCCATAATAAAGCTCGACAGTATCTCCTTTCAGGTCGGCTCCCGAAGGGAAGATGATGTTCGGCGCGATGCCTACCTTTTCATAAAAATCTTCCGGCGCCATTATGGAGCCTCTGGTTCTGCCGATGATGCGGCGAGGATTTTTCAAGTCGAGCAGGAGAGCTTCGACCCCGAACGTCATGTCGCTCCTGCCGTATCTCTGTATGTGAGAATAAAATACCAGCCAGCCTTTCTCTGTCTTGAGAGGCGCACTGCCGAGCTCGACCTGATCGTCGTTCCGGCGGCGCAATGGCAACGCAAAATCGTTCATCCGCGTCTTCCAATCGTTCCAGAATTCAGGCGATGATATCTGCTCTTCGTTGTCGAATTCGACATAGCATATCTCCGATGGCGGTTGGTCCGTGTTGACAGTGAGGAGGGCACCGATCTTTCTGCCTATCTTGGACGGAAAAAGGGCCATGGCCTTTGCGTTGAAAGGCGTGACAAGCGCTTTCTTTTCGATTTTTTTGAAATCCCTCGTCACGGCCATGCCGACGCGTATGCCGGCGGCATTGAACGGATATGTGGAAAGGGCAGTGTAAAATATGTAATATTTCGAGCCGAGCTTCGTCACTCGCGGATCTTCACAGCCGTATTTCTCGAAGTCGTACTCGGGCACTATGAATGGCTTGCGGTCGGAAAAATGCAGGCCGTCTTTTGAAGTCGCGTGGCCGATGACCGATACGCTCCGGTGCTCTCCATCGAGAAGGTCCGGCATGGATAGCGCGCGATAGAGCGCGTGCGTCGTGCGGCCTTCTTTTGCCGGACACCAATTGAAAGCGGCCGCCGCTTCCCAAGGATGTCCCGGATCAGGCGAGATAAGCGGATTTTGTTTTTCTCTTGTTACGGTGAACATGCCAGTTTTTTGCGTTTACACTTTACCATACTTCATCAACCAATCGAGCAATTGTTGAAGGGGAATAGTGGCCACGGCGACATGACGATCTCCCGCGCCGTAATACAGGAATGCAGTGCTTTCTTTTATGATCGCTCCCGAGGCGTACACGACGCCCGGCTTGCCGTCATTTTCGTACGGCATCTCAGGCGAGAGGATCGGTTGCGGCGACCTGTATATGACCACGGAAGGGTCTTTCAGATCGAGCAACATGGCGCCGACCTTGTATTTGCCCGGATCCAAGTGGCTGACGACGTTGTAGAACAGAAGCCAGCCTTTATCCGTCCTTAAGGGCGGCGCCCCGGCTCCCCGCGTGTAATAGTCCCAATAGCCTTTTCTGCTTTCGGCTTTGTATCCCGGCATGCCGTCTCGATTGGGCATGCTTTTTATTCGGGGAACCGCTTCAAGGCTAGCTACATATTCGATCATTACATTGTCCAAGATGCCGTGGATTATGGCGAATTTGCCGCCGATCTTTTCCGGGAAGAGCACCCAGTTCTTGTTGCGCTCTTTTGACATGAGCACCGGCCGCTTCCAATTCCAGCGGCGCTTCTTGAAATCGTCATAGGTTATCGATGTGACCGCCATATTCACATGGTCCCAACCCTCGAATGCCACATAGGTGAGATAGATCCTGCCGTCGATGCGAACGGTCCTCGGGTCTTCGGCTCCGCCCCAGCCCCCGCCGGAAGTATAGTAGGTCGGGTCATATTCCATCGGCCCGTGGAACATCTTTGGATTCGGCAGTCCGTAGCCTGATGTGGGCTGGAATATCGGATAGGGGGAACATTTGTCAAAATGTATGCCGTCACGGCTCTCGGCATGGCCTATGCGGGAGATCCCGTCATTTCCAATGGCTCGATAGAAAAGATGCACGTGACCTTCATCGTCCACGATCGCCCCCGGATTGAACGTCCCTTCGAGCTCCCATATCTTTTTTCGATCCGGTGAGATGATCGGATTTTCCGACGAGCGCGCGAGGATGAGGGTTTTTCTTGGGAGGATCCTGCTCTTTGATCTGAAAAAGAGCCTAAATATCTCCCAAATAGCCGCCAACGCCAACACTGCGAATATGGCAGTCAGAGCAAAGTGCATCAATGCTTGGTCATATATGCTTGTCATGATCGGCCATAGCGATCATCGATGCGAGAAATGTCGCTCTCGTCGAAATCGCCGAATGATATCTCTAAAAAGACGACTGGTTGCTTTCCAGCCTCTATGCGATGGTCTGTCCCGCGCGGTATGAAAAATTCGTCGCCGGACGCTAATTCTTTTTTTGTCGCGCCGACGGTCGCTGTACCGTCGCCTTGCAGGATCTTCCACCACTCGTCCCGACCTTTGTGCTTCTGCAGACTAAAGGCTTCGCCAGATTTTACGGTGATAATTTTGACCGTCGATGGTTCGTTCAATGTAAAACGTTCAAATGAACCCCATGGCCGATCTTCGAGATAAGGCGTCGGAGCTGTAGTCATTTTTATTAGTTTTCATTATAGCACCTTGGATGCGCGCGAATTGGAACTTATCCACAGCATCGGCTCGTTCGGCGATGATCGAGATAAAAATGTCTCCAAGCATATCGCCCCGAAATATCGATCAGTCGCTTCAGTGCGTGATCCCGATGCCGAGGACGTCTCGTGCACCGGCATTTCGGAGGCTTTTTATCGCCGAACGCATCGTACTGCCTGTCGTCACGACATCGTCTATTACGATGACGCGCTCTCTAATATGCGAAACGGCGCGATTGGACTTAAATACGCTTTCATTCATCTCCAATCGGGCGGCACGGCCTTGAAGGGCCGACTTCTTTGTGTCGATCGTCTTTTCTATGATGTCCGTTCGGATCGCGAAATGGCATTGCGTTCCGCGCGACTCGGCTTCCCGAATAAAAAGCTCCGCGATCAGCTCGCATTGGTTGTATCCGCGCTTCTTCCGGCGCTTTTTCGATATCGGCATGGGAATGATGACCGCTCCGTGCACGTTTTTGTCTTCAAAATGCTCCGCTAGGGCATACGCCGCGATTTCGGCGGCATGTCTGCTGTTCGAGCTTTTCAGCTCCTTTATCATGGCTTTGGCCGTCGGATCCTTGTAGCGAAAGATCGCCTGGATGTCCGGGTATATATCGCTATCGCTCCATCGGGGTATTTTTTCATAGAAATCGGCTGGTGAAGTGGCATATATCGCCTCGTCATTCGATCGGCGGGGAAAGACGAAGTCAAATAAATCGAAGAATATTTTTTTCATATCTCATCCGTATAGTATAAAAAATATCCATTAAGAAAAGTTAAAGAAATGATAAAGAAACATTAAAATCTCGCTGATCCGATGCGACGAGCGATCCGATGCGACGAGCGAGAAGGGGTGGGCAGTCAAGAGATCATGTGCCTGTTTTTGTGCCTATGATTCTTGCTTATCGACCCATTTTCCCTTCATCCATGCTATACTTTTGCCATGAGTTTTCTGGACAATATCGGTTCGATCTTCACTAAAAAAAGCCCGAGCGTGCTTGGCGTTGACCTCGGCTCCTCCGCGATAAAAGTCGTCCAAATAAGGAAAAAGCATGGCAGGGCGGTGCTCGAGACATACGGCGAGCTTGCTCTCGGTCCTTATGCCGGGACGGAGATCGGACGGGCCACGAGCCTTGCCGGCGACAAGATAATCGAGGCTCTCAAGGATATCCTCCGTGAAGCAAAGACGACGACCAATGCCTGCGGGGTGGCTTTGCCGCTGTCGTCCTCCCTCATCTCATTTATCTCCCTGCCTCCTATCGGCGACAAGCATATATCCGAAGTCATCGCTCTCGAAGCGCGCAAATACATCCCGGTGCCGATCAATGAGGTCATGCTCGATTGGTCGCTCATCCCTCGAGAAGATTCATATGCTTCCAACGAGGCCGAAACAGTGGTTAACAAGGCGAAAGAGGGTCAGGACGTTATGGTCGTCGCTATCAGCAACGAATATATATCGAACTATCAGAACATCATGTCTGGCTCGGGGCTCTCGCCGTCGTTCTATGAGATAGAGCTGTTCAGTTCGATCCGCGCTTCGATCGATCAAGGCCTCCAGGCAGTCATGATCTTGGATATGGGAGCGCAATCGACGAAGCTCTATATCGTGGAGCGAGGCCTCTTGCGCGCTTCTCATATCATCAACAAAGGCTCGCAGGATATCACTCTTGCTCTGTCGAAAGCCATGAGCGTTCCGGTAGTCCAAGCAGAGACGATGAAGAGGTCATACGGCCTTTCGGGCGGTGACGAGTACAAGGATCAGAAGGAGATCATCACGGTCAACCTCGACTATATCTTTTATGAAGCGAACGCGGTTCTTTTGAATTATGAGAAAAAATACCACAAGAACATCTCCAAAGTCGTTTTGACCGGCGGAGGGGTTCTGCTCAAAGGCTTCGCGGAATTGGCCAAGAACAGCTTTCAGTCGGAAGTCGTCTACTCCAATCCGTTTGGAAAGCTCGAGACCCCCGCTTTTTTGGCGGAACAGCTCACTGCCGCTGGCCCGGAATTCACCGTCGCTATCGGCGCGGCTTTGCGTCGCCTGAGCGAGCTCGACTGACGATAGATATGCACAATCAGTCTTTTTGCGTTTGACTGAACTATAGTACAATGGATTGAGTTCGAAGATTTTCTCTTAAAACCACCCCATGGAGCCAAAATTCCAAACATCCTTCATACCGAAGAAGCCGATGACTATCTCTTCCGGCAATCCGGCGCGTCATTCCGTCAGCATTTTTCTCGTTATCTCTGTGATCGCTTTCATTCTTTCTCTCGGAGGAGCGGGTTTCGCTTTTGCTTGGGAAAAGGTGCTCGATTCAGAGCAGAATCAATACAAAGGGGACTTGGCCAAAGACCAGGACCAATTCAACACTGATGTCATCAATACTCTGACGACAGCGAACACGGAGATCGACGCCGCGAAAAGCCTCATCAAAAATCACCTTGCCGTCTCGCAGATCTTCAAGATAATAGGCCAGCTCACGATAGCGAGCGTCCAATGGAAGAGCTTCACGTTTTCCGTCCCGAGCGCGTCAGCGCCTTCTGCTGGAACCGGCGTCAATGCCACTGTTTCCATGCAAGGCGAGACGGACAGCTATTACTCGGTGGCGTATCAATCGGATGTATTCGGCCGGTCTTCGGAGCTCGGCGCCAATCAAGTGATAAAGAATCCGGTGCTTTCAAATCTGTCGGTCAGTTCTGACGGCAAAGTCGGTTTCGCGTTCACTGCCCAGATCGACCCGTCGAAGTTATCGTATACAGGCGGATTGTCGGGCCAGACTGCCAGCGCGTCTTCGTCCGCTCAATAACATCATGAACAGGAACATCACAGCTCTCATACTCATCGTTCTCTCCGTCGGCATTTATTTCACCTATACGTCCGGGCAGATCGCTCTTTTGAATTCGATACAAGCGACGAACAACCAATATCAGTCGGCGATAAACAACGCCAAGAAGCTCATAACGCTCCGCGATTCCGTCTTGAACCAATACAATGCCATCTCTGACCAAGACAAGGCGCGCCTCGACAAGATAGTCCCGGACAATATAGACAATATCCGGCTGATGATAGACATTTCGGGAATTGCTTCCCGACATGGCGTCACTGCGGCCAATCTGACGACGTCGGCCGACAGCTCTGCTTCTGGAGCAAGCTCGGCTGGTGCGTCGGGAAGCGCCGCCTCTGCTTCCTCAAAGGGCTTGTCCACGGTCGTCGTATCCTTCAGCGTGACGACGTCGTACGATAATTTCATCGCGTTCTTGCAGGATATCGAGCGGAGCCTCCGTATCCTGGACGTTACCACCCTTTCTTTGGCTCCCACGGCCAACGGGAATTACACGTACGGCGTGACGTTGGATACCTATTGGCTCAAACGATAGGCACCGAACACCATCATGAAAAACCAACCATCTTCAAATAAAAAGACCATCATCATAGGCGTCATCATCGTCGTTGTCCTTGCCGGCGGCTGGTATTTCTACGGGAGAGGAGGCTCGAGCGCTTCGACGTCACAGCTTGTGTCGTCTTCGTCTGATGTGAACCCCGCCACTGGCGTCGTCGGAGCAAATGTCCTCGATGTGTTGAATAGCGTCTCGTCGATAAACATAGACACGAGCTTCTTTTCGACGCCGGCGTATCAGTCGTTGGTCGATTATTCGATAGCAGTGCCTTCACAGCCGGTTGGCAGAGCGAACCCGTTCGCGCCGCTCGGACAATAAGACAAAGAATGAAGATAAAACCATGAGCGTTCTCGACATACTTCAGAAAAAAAACCTTATCGGCAAAGCGGAAGTCCTCGCTGTCAAAGAAAAACAGAGCGAGGGAGATTCGCTCGACGAGGCACTCATCGCCGTCGGCGTCCGGCCGGAAGACATTTTGACTGCCCGCGGAGAATTTTTGAATATCCCGACCCGTGCCGTAGCCGACAACAGCGTGCCGTTCGAAGTATTGGATTATATCCCCGAAGAAAGCGCCACCCACTATCAATTCGTGCCGATCGGCTTCAAGGAAGGCATGCTTGAGGTCGGCATCGTCGACCCTGATAATATCGAGGCGCGTGACGCCCTGAATTTCATCGCGGCAAAGAAGAACATCCCTTACAAGATATTCATCATATCTCCCGAAGATTTCCAAAAAGTGATCGAATCATACAAAGGCTTGAGCGGGGAAGTGTCGAAGGCTCTATCCGAGCTCGAAACGGAGCTGTCCGTCGATTTCGATCAGACTGTCGATACGTCAAAGTCGAAGACCGAAGCGAAGACTTCCGCGCTCATCATCGAGGATGCGCCTGTGGTCAAGATCGTGGCGACCATCGTGCGCTATGCCACTGAGGGCAACGCTTCCGACGTGCATATCGAGCATCTCCACGACAAAGTTCGCGTCAGGTTCCGTGTCGATGGAGTCCTGAATACTTCGCTCATACTGCCGCCGCAGGTCCATTCGGCGGTGGTCGCGCGCATAAAAGTCTTGTCCAATATGAAGCTCGATGAAAAGAGAAAGCCTCAGGACGGGCGGTTCTCCGCGCGCATCGACGGAAGAAAGATCGACTTCCGCGTGTCGACCTTCCCGTCATATTACGGCGAAAAAGTCGAGATGCGCATCCTTGACCAGGAGAAGGGCGTCAAGAAGCTCGAAGATCTCGGCCTTTCGCCAAAGAACCTCGATCTTCTGAAAGAAGCGATCGATCGTCCGTATGGACTCATCCTCATCACTGGTCCGACAGGTTCAGGCAAGTCGACTACGCTCTATTCGATGCTGAACGAAGTCGACAAAGAAAGCCTGAACGTCTTGTCGTTGGAAGATCCTGTCGAATACAACATGGAAGGCGTCAGCCAGAGCCAGGTGCGGCCGGAGATCGGATATGATTTTGCCAATGGTCTGCGCACGATCTTGCGCCAAGACCCCGATATCATCATGGTCGGCGAGATCCGCGACAAAGAGACCGCTCAGCTCGCCATTCAAGCCGCTTTGACCGGTCACCTCGTCATGTCGACGCTCCACACGAACAATGCCGCCGGTGTCGTGCCACGCCTCATCGACATGGGCGTCGATCCCTATCTCATCGCTCCGACTCTCATTTTGGCTATGGCACAGCGCCTTGTCGGGCTTCTTGTCCCCGGAGGCGGTACGCCTACGCCCGTCGAAGGATCGATAAAGATGATGATCGACAAGCAGTTCGATGACCTGCCTGCGGAATTCAAGAAGAACATTCCTTTCGCTGACACCGTCTACCAGATCGCACCGACGCCCGATTGCCCAAAAGGCACTCGCGGCCGCATGGCAGTCTTCGAGATGTTCAAGATGGACAAGGAGATCGAGAGCGCCATCCTGAAAGAGCCGACGGAGCTTTCGATCTCAGCTCTTTTGCGCAAAAAAGGCATGCTTTCGATAAAAGAAGACGCTATCATCAAATCTTTCCAAAAGATGATACCGCTCGAAGAAGTCAATAAGCTGTAAAAGAAACGCAAAACTTAAAATGCAAAATTCAAAGTTTCAAGCTTCAGGCAAGAAATCCAGAGAATTTTGAGCCTCGGCTTATATTTTTGAGTTTTGAACTTTGCATTTTGCGTTGAATACCTGTGAATATCTTTATATCCAATTATCCTATATAATTAACCCATGTCTGAAACCCCTCCGAATCAGAAAAAGATCTTGTTCGTTGACGACGATTCGTTTCTGCTCGATATGTATGCCGTCAAGTTCAAGAATCAGGGCTATGACGTCCGCACGTGCGACAAGGCCGAAGCCGCTCTCAAGCTTCTCCACGACGGATATTCTCCTGATGCCATGCTGGTAGATATGATCATGCCGGATATGGACGGCATCGGCTTTGTCACTGCGGTGCGCAAGGATAATCTCGCCAGCAAAGCCGTAGTCATCATGCTGACCAATCAGGGCTTGCCGGACGATATCGCC
The DNA here is from genome assembly GCA_963848635.1 of uncultured bacterium. Taxonomy (GTDB): domain Bacteria; phylum Patescibacteriota; class Minisyncoccia; order Phycocordibacterales; family PALSA-1337; genus JAGWNR01. The sequence continues at coordinate 342,775 of CAWKEA010000005.1, read as the reverse complement.
CGGTCAAAAAAACTGAACGTCGACGGATATATCATAAAAGCAACGACCATCCCGTCGGACGTTCTGCGCGAGGCAGAAAGGATCATGACCGCAAAAAAATAATATGGACTATAAAAAAGAAATCCAAGACATCATCAAACTCCTCGTCGAAGAGAATGCTTCGGACCTTCATCTGTCGCAAGGCCGACCGCCCGTCATCAGAGTAGCAGGAGGACTGATACCCCTTTTCAAAAAAGCCATCCTTTCTGCCAATGACATGCAAGGCTTTCTCGGACAGTTCCTGTCGTCTCCGAACGCAAAGCTCCTCGAATCGATGCGCACGGTCGACTTTTCATATGGTCTCTCCGACATACGCTTCCGAGGAAACGTCTATTATCGGCAGGGAATGATATCGATAGCCTTGCGCCTCATCCCGAAAAGCATAAAAACCTTGACAGAGCTCAATCTGCCGCCGATACTCGAGACATTCACCCGAAAATCTCAAGGGTTTTTCCTGGTGGTCGGGCCTATCGGCCAGGGCAAGACGACGACGCTCGCTTCGATGGTCGAGCTCATAAACCAGACGCGAGCCGAGCACATACTGACTATCGAAGATCCGATCGAATATCTCTTCGAATCAAAAAAATCGTTCATCGACCAGCGTGAAGTCCGCATCGACACGCCTGATTTTCCCGATGCTCTGGTCTCCATGTTCCGAGAGGACATAAATGTCTGTCTGCTCGGCGAAATGCGAGATGCTGAGACCATATCGACTGCCGTCACTGCGGCCGAAACGGGGCACCTTGTTTTCTCCACCCTCCACACGAACAATGCCGCCCAAAGCATAGATCGTATCATCGATTCTTTTCCGGCGACTCAGCAGGACCAGATCCGCATCCAATTGGCTGGCAGTTTGAACGGCATATTTTCCCAACGTCTCGTGTCCCGGGTTTCCGGCGGCCTCATACCTGCCTACGAGCTTTTGATCAATAACGCGGCTGTGTCCAACCTTATCCGCGAGCGCCGCACCCATGAGATACCGACGGTCATCGAGACAGGCCTTGCCGATGGCATGATAGACATGAACCGGTCGCTAGCCGATCTCGTACGAAGAGGCGAGATCACCGTAGAGAACGCGTATCTGCACGCGCTCAATCCAAAAGTCTTGGAGAGATTAATATAATCATGCTATTCAATTATTCAAGCATCAATGAAAAAGGGGAACAGTCTATGGGATCGATCGACGCCGTCAATGTCGACGTGGCTATAGCCAGCCTCCAGCGCCGCGGCCTCGTCATCGCTTCGATAAAAGAAGCCGCAGCCAAAGGGTCGTTCCTGTCGATCAATATCTCGTTGTTCGACCGTGTCTCGACAAAGGACATAGTCATATTGTCCCGTCAGCTCTCGACTCTCTTTGAGGCGCAAGTCTCGGCATTGCGCATTTTCAGGATGCTCGCCAGCGAAACGGAGAACAAAGTCCTTGGCGCGAAATTGACGGTCGTTGCTGACGATTTGCAGGGAGGCAGTGCTATCTCCGCCGCATTGGCCAAGCATCCGAAGGTCTTCTCGTCTTTTTACGTGAACATGGTCAAGGCGGGCGAGGAAAGCGGCAAGCTCGACTCGACGTTCCTCTATCTGGCGGATTATCTCGACCGCACATATGAATTGACTTCAAAAGCAAAAGGCGCGCTTATCTATCCGGCCTTCGTCATCATGACCTTTATCACCGTCATGATATTGATGTTCACCATGGTCATACCGAAGATCTCGGGAATCATCACTGATTCCGGGGTCGCCATTCCGGTCTATACCCGGGTCATACTCGGCATATCGAATTTTCTCGTGAGCTACGGCTTTATCCTCTTGGGCGTGGTCATCGTGGGCGGATGGTTTGTCTTTCGCTATATCCGCACTCCGAGCGGGAAGACAGCCTTTGATCGGCTCAAGCTTCATGTCCCTTATGTCAGTATCCTCTATAAAAAGCTTTATCTGTCGCGCCTGGCCGACAATATGAATACCATGCTCCAAGCAGGCATCCCCATGGTGAGAGCTTTGGAGCTCACATCGGATGTCGTCAACAACGAAGTGTTTCGGGCCCTCTTGGCCAATGCGGTTGAGGCGGTGAAAGGCGGCAAGCCTATGTCCGAGGCTCTCGAAAGCTCGGGCGAGATCCCAGGCATCATGATCCAGATGATGAAAGTGGGCGAAGAATCGGGCGAGCTCGGGCCTATCATGAAGACTATGGCTCTCTTCTATTCCCGCGAGGTCACCAATGCTGTGTCCACTCTTGTCGATCTCATAGAGCCTCTCATGATCGTGGTGCTTGGTGTCGGCGTAGCTATCCTGCTTGCTTCAGTTCTCGTGCCTATCTATTCCATCGCAGAAGCGCAGTAATTGTTTGCCAAGATGTCATCTTGGCAGTAGCATGGTGGGTGTACTCGGGCGCGTGGCGGAACTGGTATACGCGTACGCTTCAGGAGCGTATGGAGCAATCCTTGGGAGTTCAAATCTCCCCGCGCCCACCAAACGAAACATTGTCGGAATTAAGAATAAGGAGCGATTTTGCGGGAGCCAAAATCGCGCTATCATTTTTTTCAAAACCCTTTCCGCCTACGGCGGAAGCCGTGAATTCCCAAAGCTCCCCCCAATTGCATGAAAGCGTTTTGTCTTTGAGAATAGGGTTAGAGCCGATTTTTTGGAAAAACTCTTTCCATGCGAAATAGTTTTCGCCTTTTTCCAAAATAACGGCTTCTCTCAAAGACAAAACGAAACTCCGCAAGGGTTCGACCCAATTTTTTCTCTGTTGCCCAAAATCCTTAAAACTTTCCTCAAACTTTGCTTTCTGACGAAGGAGAAGGTCTTTTCGTTGTAAATAAATATCGCGTTTAATGTCGCCGTCAAGATAAATAGAAACAAGCTTGTCTAGCTTCTCCTTCGTTTCGGAAAGTTTGGTTTTAAGATTTTGGGCAACACTTCCTCTTTCGGAAATTGATTCTTTGTCCCACAGGTCAATTTGCTTTTCCATGTTCTCAATTTCTGAAAGAGGAAGCGACACTGATTGAAGCAGATTTTTTGCTTGCGAAATGAGTGCGGAAGAAGATAGATACGGCTGACGACAAACACCTTTCTTTTTGGTACAGCGATAGTAAGTATATTTTGTGCCAAAACGATTGGTGGCATATTGAGCCGTAATCATACTTCCGCACTCACCACACCGAGCGAATTGTGCAAATGGAAAATGATTCGGTACTTTTTGCACACGAGGACGAGATTTTTTCGCAAGCATTTTTTGGACTGCTTCAAACAGTGTCGGAGAAATAATTGGTTCAAAGCTTCCGTCGTAATACTCGCCTTTGTGATAGGTAAAGCCGAGATAGACACGATTGGAGAGCATGCGAGCGACGGAGGCTTTGGCAGGTGGCGTTCCTTTCGTACTCACGCCGTGATCCGCCAAAAAGTCGGCGATAGTGCCGAGGGTGTGCGTCCCTTTGGCGTATTCCTCAAACGCTTTCACCACAATACGCGATTTAGTCGGGTGAAGTTCAATATTTCTCGTTTTCTGATTATTTACATAGCCAAAGGGAGCGCGCACCAGCCACTCGCCTCGACGGACTTTTTGGCGGATACCACGCGTAATATTTTCAACGAGATTGTCGCTGTAATACTTACTCTGTCCGAACGCCACCTGCAACATAAATTTCCCTTGCGGAGTTGGCTCAAACCAAAATGTCGGAAAACGCAAAGAAACAATTTTGGTCGTGTCTACTGCGTAAATGATGCGCCCGCCGTCTACACTATTTCGAGCAAGACGGTCTGGGTGCCACGCGAGAATACCTACGCCGTCCATATTATCAATGCGGGCCATCATTTCGTTAAATAATTCACGACCCGGTTTCTTTGCGCTTTTCGACTCTTGAAATTCCTCAAGAATTTCAAGATTTTCTCTACGCGCATATTCATGTAATTCAAAAAGCTGTGCCTCGATAGACATTATTTGGTGGTCATCATCCTCTGTTGATTTCCTCGCGTAGAGAAAATATTTTGGTTTGAGTTCTTTCATGCAATTGGGGGAGCTTTGGGAATTCACGGCTTCCGCCGTAGGCGGAAAGGGTTTTGAAAAAAATGATAGCGCGATTTTGGCTCCCGCAAAATCGCTCCTTATTCTTAATTCCGACAATGTTTCGTTTGGTGGTGTCATTATATCATTTGCTCGAACTTTTTTTGAGCGAGAATGAATCGTCCCGCCACTGCCTCGCAGAGCCTCGGCAACCCCGAAAGAAAAACACTCCTTACTTTCTTGATTTGGCGGGGGTGAAATTTCTTTTGAAAAAGGAAAGGGTGTTTTTCTTTCGGGGTTCTGCCCTCCAAGTATTCGGGCAGTGTGGCGGGGCAAAATGTGGACTCGGTTTTGCCAAAACTATTTTCTGGGAAAAAGGATTTGGCAAAACCTCGGCTGATTTTGTTTTTGTATTTTGTCCGCCCGCAGAAAGGGGTCTGGGGAATGAATGCGGGTGGGCTTGTATAAATTATAAATTTATGGTATGAATACGCCAGAAGAAATCCATGTTGGGTTTCAAAATTGTTCATTTACAACCAAAAAAGGAGACAGTTATGCTCGATATCCGATTCATTCTCGACAACGTCGACATGGTCAGGCAGAACACGCAAGATCGTAATTCCAACGCCGACGTCGACAAGACGGTTGCCCTGTATGGGCAGCTGAAGCAGAAGAGGCAGAGCCTCGAAGAAGCGCAGTACCGATCCAACCAGATCTCCGGACAATTCAAAGGCGTTGATGAAGCGACCCGCGAGCAGCTCAAGATCGATGTTGCTGGTCTCAAGCAGACCATGACAACACTCAAGGAAGAGATCACTGCCGTCGAAAAGGAGTACACCGAAGAAGTGCTCAAGATTCCCAATCTTGTCGCTCTCGACGTTCCTTCTGGCAAAGATGAGCATGGCAACGTGCCCATCAAGCATGTTGGCGAGCCCACCAAATTCGGCTTCAAGCCACTCGATCATGTCGAGCTCGGCAAGAAGTTGGACATCTTGGACTTTGAAGCGGCGGCGAAAGTCACCGGCTCGAAGTTCTACTTCCAGAAGAACGAAGCCGTTCTTCTTGAACTCGGCCTAATTCGTTTCGCGCTGGACTTGGCGATCAATCATGGCTTTACGCTGGTGACAACACCGGAACTTGCTCGTGACGAGATCATCTCGGCTTCTGGATTCTCTCCGCGAGGACCCGAAAGCCAAATCTACTCCCTTACAGAAGGAGGCCTGAGTCTTATCGGCACCGCCGAGATCACTATCGGTGGCTATCTAGCCAAGACTGTAATTCCGGAGGAAGATCTTCCGATCAAGATCTCCGGCGTCAGCCATTGCTTCAGAACCGAAGCTGGGAGCGGCGGTCGTGAGAGCAAGGGACTTTACCGAGTACATCAGTTCAGCAAAGTCGAACTCTACCAATTCGTTCATCCCGACAAGAGCGCAGCTGCTCACGAAGAAATGCTCGCGATTGAGGAAGAGTTTTACCAAGCCCTGAAGCTTCCTTATCGTGTCTTGCCCATGTGCAAGGGCGATCTGGGAACTCCGGCCTACCGGAAGTACGACATCGAGGCGTGGATGCCTTTTATCGGCGAAGGTGGTGGATATGGTGAGGTGACGTCTGCGTCAAACTGCACCGACTTCCAGGCGCGACGTTTGAACACCAAGTTCAAAAATAGCGCTTCTGGCAAGACTGACTTCGTCCACACCCTCAACGGCACAGCTGTTGCTGTTACTCGAACGATGCTGGCCATCCTCGAGAACAATCAGCAAGCCGACGGTACGGTACTCATTCCCGAAGTGTTGCATCCCTACGTTGGGGTGCAGAGCATAAAGCCGAAAAGGAAAAAGTTCTAATGTTTAAGTCAAGCTCTCATATAACCGCAGTTATGTGAGAGCTTTTTTATGTTGCGTCACGGGCTGTAATACCAAAGCGAATAATGCACCCCTTCCAAAGCTAAAACTGCACCCCCCCTCTTTTTGCATAGTACCATTGGTCATATTAGCTAATACAAAAATATGCTGTGGAAGAAACAAAACTTACTGACTCCGAACAGGAGCGGTACGATGTCATTCAGTCTTGTATTGATGGGGATATTACCAACAAAGAAGCAGCTGTGCGCCTGGGGTTGAAAGTCCGCTGGGTACAGATGCTCAAGCGATCAGTTGAAAAGAACAAAGAGAAAGGGGTCATTCATGGATCGAAAGGAAAAATTCCTCCGAATGCAGCCTCTGACACAATCGTCAAAAAAGTAATTGAATTTTTTAAAGAAAAGAAGCATCAAGACTTTGGTCCGACATTCGCACAAGAAAAATTAGCAAAACTTGGAACCGTGATGAATACGGAAACTCTCCGATTAATGATGATCAAAAAAGATCTCTGGAAACCGCGCCCAAGACGTGGTCCACAAATCGTTAGAGAATGGAGAGAACGCAAGGAAAGCTTCGGAGAGATGGTGCAGTTCGATGGCTCATATCACGATTGGCTCGAAACCGGAAGCGAGGAATGCCTGCTTGCCGCCATAGATGATGCTACAAGCAAGATCGTCAAGGCCATCTTTGAAGACAATGAGGGCGTGCAATCTGTCTTTCGCTTCTGGATATCGTATTTGGAGGCCTACGGCCGTCCAGTGGCCATATATCTGGACAAATTCAGTACTTACAAAGTCAACCACAAGAATGCCATAGATAACGAGAAGCTCATGACTCAATTCCAAAGAGCAATGGCCGAATTGGACATACGAGTGATCTGCGCCAATTCTCCCCAAGCCAAAGGAAGGGTCGAGAGGTTGTTCGGAACGCTCCAAGATCGCATGATTAAAGAGCTACGGTTGGCTGATGTGAAGACCATCAATGAAGCAAACCGATTTGTTTGCAAGGAATACATTCCCGATCACGACAAAAGATTTGGAGTTGCGGCGAGAAATGCAAACGATGCGCACAGACCACTTTCAGATGAATTTAAAGCAAGACTGCCATCAATATTTTCCGTTCAATCGAAGCGTAAGGTACATAATGACTACACCATTCAATTCAAGAATCAGTGGATCCAACTGAAGGACACGCAGGACGTCACACTGTACAAGAAAGATGAAGTAACGATTGAAGAAAGATTGGATGACTCCATTCACATACGATTTAAAGATACGTATCTCAAGTATTACGTTCTTCCCGAGCGTCCCAAAAAGATACACATCCCGCTTGTCGCCATTACATCGCAAAAACCAACATGGAAACCTCCCAAAGATCATCCGTGGCGAAAGTGGAATTCTTGAAAAAAATCGCGGGGTACAAAATACCAGAACACATTAATTCAATCTACAACAGATGCAGTTTTAGCTTTGGTCTGACATGTTGCGTCATGGGCTTGTATAAATTATAAATTTATGGTATGAATACGCCAGAAGAAATCCATGTTGGGTTTCTAAAATTGTTCATTTACAACCAAAAAAAGGAGACAGTTATGCTCGATAACAACCAATTTAATCGCCAACGCCGTACATTGCTTGCGATAGATTTTGATGATGTGCTTTTTGATTGCAATGACGCTTTGCAGCGTATCATTCGCAATGAATTTCATGGTACCGAACCGTACATGGAATTTATCGGAAAGCATCCGCAATTGAAAAACGAAATATTTCGTTTTTTGTATGGAAGCTATCATCAAGATTCTACAATGATTGACGGTGCGTATGATGTGCTGTCACAGCTTGCAAAGAATCATCAGATGGTTGTAGTCACGGGTAGGAGTGAATCGACAAGAAGACAAACTGAAAAATGGCTGGGAAATAATTTCCCCACGCTTTTTTCAGGAATTTACTTTGCCAACACTTTTCTTCGCTGGAAGAATAAATCGGAAAGAAAGAAGTCAAACATCTGTTTAGATATTGGTGTTGACATTCTGATTGACGATTCAGTGGAAGAGGCCATTGAGGTTTCTTCGGTTGGGGTAACCGTACTCTTGTTCGATAGGTCTTGGAATAGGACAGTTGTTTCAGACTCCACTTTTTCGAGTGAATAGCTGGAGTCACGTCCTCGATAAACTCTCAAACACAGGAGGTAAATCATGAAGCCTGAACAGGAATCCAGCGTGGATACGAACTCGGAGGCTGTGAAGAAATTTATGGCCGAAAGGAAATGGGAAATGCACTCGTGCAGCACTTGTGGCGGGACTTTTTTCTCTAAGACATCTACCAAGATGGATGTCTCGGTTTGTGGCTGGCATAAGTGCGATAAGGGGGCCTATACTTTTCGCACGTACAGCAAACAAAAGAGAATGCTGACACCAGCGCAAATCAGCTCACGAATGAGCGAATACTTTCGCTCGACAGGCTTCAATACGGCAACCCCTATGAACATCGCGAATTTCGAAGGTCAGACTGACCTGGTCATCGCCGGTGTTCAGATGTTTGACGACATCATTCATCGAAACCAGGAAATTCGGAATGACAAGGTGTTCGTGGCACAGCCATGCGTTCGTATGCAGTTTCAGCCGCATGTCGAGTCACAGGAAGGAACGTCAACTTCCTTCGTGAACGTATGTACTGAAAAAATGGGAGCTGAATTCCCTGAGCATTTGCAGTCAGTAGATCATTGGTGCACGATTCTCTCCAAGCTCGGTCTTCACATGAACGACTTCATCGTCGTCATGAGAACATCTGTAAACGATTGGGGAACCGGAAAATTTTCGGCGCTTGAGCTCTTTTTCTCCTACGGAGGACTTGAGCTTGGTGATGCCGCCTATCTTCTTATTCCCCAGCCAAATCGCCCAGCCATTGCAATCAGTGATATCGGCTTCGGTCTCGAAAGAGTAGTGTGGGCCGTAAACAAGACTGATTCCTATTTCGACACGCTGATGCCGTGGACAGCGACAGGTACACGAGAGATGTTCGATTCTTGTCGGACACTTGCGCTTCTGGTTCTCTGCGGGGTGCAAGCGTCAAACAAGGGTCCTGGTCTCCAGTTCAGGCGGTTTGCGAAGGTGCTTAGTGAAAAGTACTACGGGGTGAATGTGTACAGCATTCTTACGTATTACTTTGATTACTGGGTGCAGTTCGTCAATCCGTCCATCAGTCGAGACGCCATTGTCCAGCTTGCACGCTTGGAGATCGAGAGGTTCGTCAACCTGAAAGTTTGTGAAGCGTTAAAGCTTTCGCCACCTCGAGACGAGACGACAGAAGCTTATTTCGACCGTTTGGTGTATACTTGTAACGTCAACATTTACGAGTTACGCAAAGCGATACAAACATGCAAAACCTAAAGGAGAACAACATAATATATTTGTCGGGGGGTGGTAATGAAAAGCAATCATTCCCCCTCGACAAATTTTTTTTTGATACATTGCCCAAAAATGGACGCTTTTTATACATACCTATTGCACTTCGTGGTCATAAACTTTATCCCACTGCCAATTTGTGGATGAAGAGCATCACAGAACTCCACCAGAGAGGAGATGTTCAGTTTGAGACAGCTGATGATCTGTCAAAATATAGGATTGAAACTTTAAAAGATTTTAGTGGTATATATATTGGTGGAGGTAACACATGGAGCCTTATCCAGGAGATTCAGGAATCTGGATTTGCTGATGTTTTAATACAATATATTGAAACTGGTGGACAAGTATATGGAGGTAGTGCTGGTGCAATCATAATGGGAAAAAGAATTGATACTCATGATGATGAAAATAAGATAGGTTTGCAAGACGTATCAGGATTCAATCTTCTTAATAACTTTTCAGTAGCTTGTCATTTTAAAGATGAACAAAATGACCGATTCAAAGCGTGGGTAAGTAATCATAATTTGCCGATTGTTTGTCTACCAGAAGAAACCGGTTTAGTTATAGAAAGTGGGGTTGCATTATGCGTTGGTACTAAGCCTTGTGTTATTTATTTTTCTAATGGAACAAAAAAAGAAGTTAGTCCCGAAGAATCATTTGATCTATAAATAAAAAAGTACCCATGCCTTTGCGACATGGGTACTGAGAACCTTCTCTCTTCAGAAAAGGTTCAGTTCACCCCTCACGAATTTTTTGGGTGGTTTCATTGGCGTTTGCCAGATTACGTTCAATGATTTCTTCGATCATCTGACGTTGTACAGGTGTTGCGTTTCCACCACAGATCTCTACACATGCGGACCATGGGTCTGACAGGCTCCTGCCCATTTGAGACGTCAGGTACACATATGTCTCAAGTCCTACGAGATGATGAATCTCCTCGGAAATGAGAGAACAGATAGCGGTATAGAGCTTGCCTACATGGTAAACAGGATTCTTGCCACAGCAAGCTTCCATGCTCATGTGTCGAGTGAACGGGATGACCCCGTTGTATCTGTTACCTCGTCCGACAACACCTTCATCGCCACTCTCGATGGCACTTCCCGTCAATGTCAGGTAGTAATCCGATTTACTCGCATTGTCCCTTGTATTGAACGAAACCGTAACATCGAACTGTTCGAACTGAGACACCACCAATTGCTTGATGATGCCCTCCATGAACTTCAGCTTCTCGAAGTAGAAGTCCTTACTCGGGGTGTGGGCGGCGATAAACGGAATGCAGACAGTGATGTCCATTCGCTTTTTCATGCGTCTGGCCATCACTTTGATATCCGTGCCGACATAGGGATAGAGCTTTTTGAACTCCTTCCCATTCAGCGTGGTCTCAATGAGCATCACGATCTTCTCGGTGGCACTGAGCGGACTGTACGCTACTGCCGTCGAGGTATCGTTCGAGCGCAGGCTGTTGTCATGGAAAACCGCAAACTCTTTTTGCGGGATCTCGAAGAAGAACTGGCGTTCATTTTGTGTCGATCCATCAGCTTCGTACACAACACCAGGGCCGGGTGCGAAGTGTGTGTTATCCACGATCATGAGCCACTGGTCCAAATCGAGAAGTGGCAGAACATCTCCAAGGTGCTTGTAGACCGTATCCTTGACGATCTCAAGATAAGGGATGGTCTCCTGCTGCCAAGTTCGGGTGAACCGACAGTTGAGATAAAGCCTGACGGGCTTCTGCATTTCACCACTACCGAATTTGACCTTTGCAGAGCCGCCAGACAGAGCGATCTTGTCGACCATGTGTCGCAAGATGATGCCGTAGCGTTTCAAGCAGTACTGCGAGTATGCTTGTGACACCTTCTCGGCGATTGTGTCGCAGAGCGTGTCCGGATGACCGATGCCCTTGCGTTCGACGATCTCGAATTCCGTGTTATCGATACTGGGCATTCCCGACGAGTAAACGAGTAAATTTTTCTTATCCATAACTGTCTCCTTTTTTGGTTGTAAATGAACAATTTTGAAACCCAACATGGATTTCTTCTGGCGTATTCATACCATAAATTTATAATTTATACAAGCCCACCCGCATTCATTCCCCAGACCCCTTTCTGCGGGCGGACAAAATACAAAAACAAAATCAGCCGAGGTTTTGCCAAATCCTTTTCCCCAGAAAATAGTTTTGGCAAAACCGAGTCCACATTTTGCCCCGCCACACTGCCCGAATACTTGGAGGGCAGAACCCCGAAAGAAAAACACCCTTTCCTTTTTCAAAAGAAATTTCACCCCCGCCAAATCAAGAAAGTAAGGAGTGTTTTTCTTTCGGGGTTGCCGAGGCTCTGCGAGGCAGTGGCGGGACGATTCATTCTCGCTCAAAAAAAGTTCGAGCAAATGATATAATGACACCACATAGTCAGGCATTATTTTATCGCGGGTTATCCCCATGCGGGGATTGCTCCGCTTCGCGGGTTATCCACTGTTGCCTTGTTTTTTATTGGGCGTATACTTGAAACAGGTTACTGAAGCATAAAAACCTATACCAAATTTTCAGGGAGCCTGCGAATCCTTTTTTAAAGCGATTTTCTAAGGCCGCGCTATTGCGCAGGCTTTGAGGGCACCCACCTAAACTCACAAAGTTTAGTTTAATGCCTCGGTAGCCTGAATCGCCGCATCAACCTTTGGTGCGGCGATTAAAATTTTAGTGGTATACTTTTCATTATCAATGAATAATCCAACCTTAACCTGTTACGGCGGAGTAGGCATCGTCACCGGAGCTAATTTTTTGCTTGAGATACCGACAGGGGCAGGCTCTCCGATAAAAGCCCTGGTCGATTGCGGATTGATCCAGGGCGAGAAGTCGGCTCAGGCCTTGAACTGGAATTCGTTCGGATATGATCCAAAGGATATCAAGTACCTTTTTGTGACGCATGCTCATCTCGATCATGTCGGCCGCATCCCAAAATTGATCAAAGAAGGCTTTGTCGGCGAGATATATTCGACAGAGCCAACGCGAGAGCTCGCCAAGCTCATCCTCGAAGACGGCGCTGGAATTTTGGCTGGCGAGGCGCGCCGCGATCATCGCAAGGATCCGCTCTACGATTTGAACGATGTCAACAATGCATTTAGGAACTGGAAGACGCTCGAATATCATACGGAGACCAAGTACCCAGGGTTTTCCTTGAATCTATTTGATTCCGGCCATGTGCTCGGTTCGACAATGTATAAATTCTCTTTTGAAAACGGCAGGAATATCTTTTTGACCGGCGACCTCGGAAATACGCCCGCGCCGCTCCTTCGCGACACCGAGTCTATTGCTGGCGCCGATTATCTCGTCATGGAAAGCGTCTATGGCGACAGGAACCATCAGCCCCGCTCCGAGTGCCGCACTATGCTCGCCGACATCATAAACGAAACGGTCAAAAGGGGAGGCACTGTGGTCATACCTTCTTTCTCGATCGAGCGCACGCAAGTCATCTTGTATGACTTGAACCATTTGGTAGAAGAGAATCTCATTCCGTCGATCCCCGTCTTCGTCGATTCGCCGCTTGCGATAAAAGTGACCGATATCTACAAGCGGCATGAGGATCTTTTTAATGACCAGGCAAAAGCAGATATCCAAAAGAATGGAGATATCTTTTCTTTTCCCAAGCTCGAATATGTCATGACAGCTGATGTTTCGCAGAAAATCGAAAAGATACCTGGCCCGAAGATCATTTTGGCCGGCTCTGGCATGTCCATGGGCGGCCGCATCACACGCCACGAGGAATTCTATTTGCCAGATGCAAAAAATACTTTAATTGAAGTAGGGTACCAGAGCGCCGGCACTGTCGGCCGACAGCTCATCGACGGACTCAAAGAGGTCGTCATGGACGGCCGAACGATCCCCGTTCGAGCTTCTATCAAAAAGATCCTGGCGTATTCGTCTCACAAGGACAGCGATCATCTGGTCGGTTTTGTGGATGATGCAAAAACGACTCTGAAGCAAGTCTTTGTGACTATGGGCGAGCCGAAAGCGTCGATGTTCCTGACCCAAAAGTTGCGCGACAACCTCGGCGTCGACGCGATCGTGCCGGAGGCAAAGAAGACGTATGAACTGAATTAGACACACTTTTGCTCATGGTAGAAGAAATGGGCGAGCTTGCTCGGGCTGGATCTGGAGGATTCTTTTTGGAAGAAGGAAGAAGAGAACAGCAAAAGGAACTGGAAATAGGGTGGAAGTATCTCTTTTTTTGGTATGTTTACAATGTATATACATTGTAAACATGACGAATAAAAGATATATGACCCCCCCCACCAACTGCACCCCCACCAACTGCAGTATTGGAAGCTGGATTAAAAGTGTATAGTTACATTATCTTTGTCTCCAAAAAATACTTTCAAGAAAATTGAAAACAGAGCTTCACCAGAAAAAATATGCAACATATTTCCCTTTAAAGTCTTCTCCAGAAAGACTTTAAAGATGTTACTTTGGGCGTTAATTTGTTGAAAATATGAAGAAAGAAACGGCGATGAAAAAAAGCGGGGGGGGGCGATAGTCTCAATTTTTATCGATGTTTACAATGTATATACATTGTCATACAATTATGTGATGAGTGGTGCACAAGAGCAAATAGTCATGAGTATGCGTATAGACAAAGAAGTGAAAGAGAAAGCCTCAAAAGTTTTCGAGTCAATGGGCATGGATCTTTCTGGCGGCATCAAACTTTTTCTTAATAACGTCATAATCGAGGGCTCTCTTGGTTTCACCCCGATGACAAAAGATGGCTTGAAATTCAAATCTTTTCAAGAGTACAAGAAAAATCTTGCTCGAGAGAAACGCGCTTGGAAAGAGCTCTACGGCATAGATCTTAAGCAGAGCCTTCTGGAATAGAGCATATCAAAAAAACCCGCATTCCGCGGGTTTTTGTTTGAAGATCTTTTGCTCGACATTACTTCACACCTTCGCAACGACTTTCTTGAACGTCTCGGGCTTAAACTCGGCCAAATGGGCGAGAGATTTTCGGTCGAGAGCGATATTGGCCTTCTTGAGAGCGCCGATGAATTTGCTGTATGAATTCTTGTCATCGATGAGACGCAGGGCGGCGTTTATCTTGACGTTCCAGAGGCGGCGGAACTCGCCCTTCTTGTCGCGGCGATGGGCGAAGGCATAGTTGCCGGCATGCGAGATCGCCTCATAGGCGGCCTTTTCGGTCTTTGAACGGCGAAAACGATAGCCTTTGACTTGTTTTAATATATTTCTGCGGGTCTTAAGCGCATTGACTCCTTTTTTTACGCGGCTCATGGTGGTGGGGGGGTTAGATTTAAGATTAATGATTCAAGATGTAAGGATTTATTTTTTCATTTTTCTTGAATCCTAAATCATGAATCTTGAATCTTTGATATTTTATAATTTATTTCATATTCACAAGGAAGCGGCTACGTGCTTTGTTCGACATGGCAAAACTGCCCATGCGCTTCTTGTGCATCTGTGTCCGGCGGCTCTCTTTTGCATTGAAATGGTTTTGGCCCGTCCCGCGCGCGAGGAGCTTGCCGTTCTTCGTCACCTTGAGTCTTTTTGCGTATGATTTGTTTGTTTTCATGTTATTTTTTCTTTTCCAATACCGCGCTCAATCCTTTTGGTCCTTTTGTCGGTTCGCTGGCCACGCGATATTCGGTGGTTATGAGCTTGAATAGCCGTTCCATGCGCTCCTTGAGGAAATTGATGTCCATATATTTCGCACGGCCGACAAGATAGAGGTCGATCTTGACTCGGTTGCCTTCGGCCAGCCATTCTGACGCTTTTCTGGCTTTGAGCTCGAGGTCGTGCTCGCCAGTCCCTATCTTGACTTGGACTACCTTGAGTTCCGAAGTCTGAACTCTTGATTTCGTCTCCTTTTGCTTTTTGCGCTCGGCATACTGAAACTTACCATAATCCATGATTTTCGCAACTGGCGGCACTGCATTGGGCGAAATCTCGATCAGGTCAAGGTTCCGGTTCCTAGCCTCTTTCAGAGCCTCGGAAAGGGTAATGGCGCCGAGGTTGACGCCCTCTTCGGTGATGACGCGCAGCTGGGGCGCCTTTATCTGATGGTTTATTCTGACTCGAGAGGTGGCCAAGGAGGTAGGGGAAAGTATAGCATGACCGTTTATTTAGGGCAAATCAATCAGCGCAATCAGCGCTATGGTTTGTTAGCGCTATGCTTCCAGAGCCTTCGCCGCTCTTTCTTCTATAAGAACTTCCTGACGAGCCTCGCCGGAAATTCGAGCCATTTTTGCAGAAATGAGCGTTGTTCCCATTCGATCGCAGTGACCTGTTTGGTTTTCTGCAGGTCGTGGACGAAATGCGCCACCATCTCTTCGGCGAATTTTTGGTTCGTCGAGATGACGTTCGCCTCAAAATTGTAAAGAAGGCTTATGCCGTCCATGTTCATCGATCCGATTGAAGCCCAGTCGCCATCGATGACGGCTGTTTTTCCATGGATATTCTCGCCATGATAGAGGAATATGCTCACGCCTGAAGAGAGCATCGATGAAAAGAACGTCCGGGCCGCCGCATCGACGAACGGATGGTTCGATATCTCCGGCATGATTATCTTCACATCGACTCCACGATGGGCGGCGAGCCGAATGACGCGCGCGAGCCTGCGTGTCGGAACGAAATACGGCGTGGTGATATAGATGTACTTGCGGGAATGGCGTATAACCTCGACAAATTCGGCATAGAGATGCCGTCTGCCGGGTAGGGGATAGTTCGTTATATATCGGAATTCGCGATGCCTGGCTTTTATCCTTTTTGGAAGGGACTTTTGGTCGAGGGCGCGCGCCCACATGCGGTCGAAAGCATTCTGCATCTCGCTGACCACAGGTCCTTCTATGCGCAGATTCGTATCCCGCCAGTTTTTCATCTGATCCGCTACGCACATGCTCCCGGTATAGCCGATCGTGCCGTCGACGACGAGCGTGCGGCGATGGTTGCGGAAGAACCAGGAGCGAAAATTGGACACCTTGTAATAGTTTGGTATGACAGTCTTCCAAAATATGAGCTCGATGCCTTTCTTTTTCAGATCTTCGACGATAGTCGAGCCAAAGAAGCTGAATGATCCCCAGGCGTCCCAGAGAAATTGCACTTTGACCCCGGCCGCCGCCCGCTCGGCACAGACGTCTATCAGTCTCTTGCCGAAATCATCCGTGACAAAGATGAGCGTTTCAAGGACGATCGATCGTTCGGCTTTTTTGCAGTCAGCGATCATAGCTTCCCACGCTTTTTCGTTCGAGTCGAATATTTTCCAGCTGGTTTCGAGTTGGGACATGCGATAAAGGTGATTATAGCATTTTGAATGGAATCAGGCCGTGCTTTCAGATTGGCCCATCGGTGTGGATACGGTTGGGTACTATCATAGCGCGGTTTCTGCTATACTTGACGCCGTACCCTGTTATCCATCTATCTATGGCTCGAACAGCACTGATAAGCCTGAATATACCGACCAAAGACCTACCATCGTCAAAGATGGTCTATCCGGTCGCGATGATCGACCGCCTGAAATATGTCGCATGGAGCTTTTATACGCCGTATCATCCTGTTATCCGTAATACACTGGTTTCACTGCGAATCATAAGCCATGATATCAGACAGCCTTTTCGTCTCGGCACGTTGGCTCCCGGCCGATCTGCGGATGATTTTGTATCGTTTCTCATCAGCAAGGGGTACGGGAACCATTTCATAGCATGGAAAGACAAAGGCGAGGTCATCGGTCTGCGCCGCGTGGAGAATTTCTTCTATCAATACCATATCCGGCTTTTCGAGGATGGGGAAGTGCGCGGGCACTATGAATATACTCCGGAATCATATCCTATCTTGCATCTCCAGGAGATCGGTATGGAAGACCGCACTCTTGAATTCAGGGAATTGATGAAGGGTTGGATTGTACGATGACATCAAAAAAAACTTTTTATCGGAATAAGGCGATTCGTGGCTTGTACAAGCATATTCTCAAGCCGGTTTTTTTCATGCAAGATCCCGAGAAGGTGCATGATCGCATGACAGCTATCGGAAAACTGCTCGGCGCTCGCGCATGGAGCCGCCGTCTCGTCGGCGGATTCTTTGGATACGAGAATGAAAAATTGTCGCAAGACATACTAGGCATCCATTTTTTGAATCCCATAGGCCTGTCAGCCGGTTTCGACAAGAATGCCGAATTGACAGAGATACTGCCGTCCGTCGGTTTTGGATTTGCCGAAGTCGGTTCGATCACTGGCGAGGTCTGCGCTGGCAATCCGAAGCCGAGACTCTGGAGATTGCCGCGGTCGGGCAGTCTCGTCGTATGGTACGGGCTCAAGAACGACGGTTGCGAGGAGATATCGAAAAGGCTCTATGGGAAGCATTTCGCTATTCCGATCGGAGTGAGCGTGGCCGCGACGAATTGCGAGGGCAATCTGGATGTGGACAGGGCGGTGCGCGATTTCGCCAAAGCCTTCAAGACGATGGAACCGATAGGAGACTATATCACTGTCAATATCAGCTGTCCGAACGCAAAAGGCGGCCAGACGTTCATCGTCCCAGAAAAGCTCGGCCAGCTTTTTGACGTCCTCGATATGATACCGACGAAAAAGCCTGTCTTCATAAAACTATCTCCGGACCTTTCTCATTCTGATATCGATGCTATCCTCGAAATAGCGCGTTCTCATCGCATCGACGGCATCATCACTACGAATCTAACAAAAAAGCGAGACAATAAAAAGATTATTGACAAAAGCGTGCCAGATGTCGGCGGCCTGAGCGGAAGAGTGGTCAAGGACTTGTCGGACGATGCCCTGGCATATATAAGCCGGAAAGAGGCCGCGGCGGCTTTATCTGCCGGCACGCACTATAAAAAGCTCGTTCTCATCGCCTCTGGAGGGGTCTTTTCAGCCGAAGATGCGTATAAAAAGATTCGTCTCGGCGCATCGCTCGTCCAGATGATAACAGGCATGATATTCGAGGGTCCGCAGGTCATAAGCGAGATCAATCGGGGGCTTGTCGATCTTTTGGAGAGAGACGGATTCACGAACATAGGCCACGCAGTCGGGGTGGATATTCATGTGGGCAGGCCTCGATAGGCTTGTGATATACTTTAGCCATGAAAAAAATATTCATAACAAGGAAGATCCCGGATGCCGGGATCAAAATTTTAAAGGACAAAGGATACGCCGTCGACGTCTATCCGAAAGACAGGATCATGAGCAAGAGAGAGCTTATCAAGACTCTAAAAAACGGCTCATATGATGCTGTCGTCAGTCTGCTCACCGACAAGATCGACGCGGAGGCATTTGACGCGGCACCGACAGTGAAGGTATTCGCTAATTACGCGACTGGTTTCGACAATATCGATCTAATTGAGGCAAAAAAACGCGGAATCGCCGTTTCAAACGCTCCAGCTCCCCAGACTTCAGAATCAGTGGCGGAGCATGCTCTAGCTCTCGCCCTTGCTTTGGCCGCTCGGATCGTCGAGGCGGATGAATTCGTCCGCAAGGGAAAATACAAAGGGTGGGATCCTATGCTTTTCATCGGCATGGATGTTCTCGGCAAGACGCTCGGCATCGTCGGAGTCGGTCGTATCGGCGGCAAAGTCGCGCACTACGCGAGCGGGCTTGGCCTCAAGATCATATATACCGATGTCGCCAGGAACGAGCAGATCGAAAAAGAGTCAGGAGCAGTCTTCTGCAATTCCGTCGATGAGCTTTTGCCGCAGGCCGATATCGTCAGCATCCATGTGCCGCTTCTTGATTCGACGCATCACCTCATAAATGAGGCGCGGCTGAAGTCGATGAAGCCAACGGCGTTTCTGGTCAATACTTCTCGCGGACCAGTCATCGATGAGATCGCTCTGACCAAAGCATTGCGTGACAAGACGATTGCCGGCGCGGCCCTCGATGTCTTCGAATTCGAGCCAAAAATAGCCCCAGGCCTCGCGAAACTGCCGAATGTCATATTGACGCCGCATATCGCATCCGCCAGCCTGCAAACGCGCGACGAGATGTCAGAGATGGCGGCGAACAACATCGTCGATTTCTTTGAAGGCAAGACGCCTAGAAACAGTGTGGTATAATCAAAAATAATGGCATGAATTTCTAATTGACCTAAGTATCTAATTTCTAAGAAAGCACCAATTTCTAAGTTTTTGATTTTCTTAGATCAATTAGGTTACTTAGAAATTAGGTCAATTTACTATGCTTTAATATCTGATATATTATAAAAGTACCATGCAAGAAAAAACCACAAATATAATAATGGGTAAACTGATCCTCGCACGCCATCACGAATCAGAATGGAACAAGCTGGGCAAATGGACCGGAGTGACGAATGTCGGCCTCACCGAATATGGCCTGGAGATGTCAAAAAAGATGGGCGAGCTCATACAAGACATCCATGTGGATGAGGCCTTTGCTTCGACCCAGACGCGCTCATTGCAGACGCTCCTATGCATGGAAAAAGGCGGCAAATGCGTCGATATACCCCTCACGCGCAACGCGGCGCTGAACGAGCGCGATTATGGCGATTATACCGGCAAGAACAAGTGGGAGATGGAAAAGCTTCTTGGCGAAGAAAAGTTCAAGGAAGTGCGCCGCGGATGGGATTGCCATATCCCCAACGGCGAATCGCTGAAGATGGTCTACGATCGCGCGGTGCCGTATTTTCAAAAAGAGATACTGCCGAGACTGAGAGACGGGAAGAATATCTTGGTCGTAGCTCACGGAAATTCACTGCGATCTATCATAAAATACATAGAGAACATAGATGATAAGGGCATCGCTGGCGTCGAGATGCCGTTCGGGGCGATACTCATATACGACCTCGACGGCATGGGGCATCTTGTCCACAAGGAGGTTCGGCAATTAAAGTCCGAAGTGACCGCCTGAAGGCACGTATATCTATTTTTATCAAAGACATGCAAAATCAACCAAAAAAATCCAAGGCACAGATAGTCGCGACCCTCGGCCCGATCTCCTCGACCGAGAAGAACCTCCGTCTCATGATGGAGCGAGGGCTCGACGTCGTCAGGCTCAATTTTTCCTGGTCGGATATCCAGACCCATAGCGAACAGATAGCTCTCGTACGCAAGCTCGAGAGGGAGCTGGGCCTGCGTATTCCCGTCATCATCGATCTGCCGGGGCCTCGCATTCAAGAAAAGGACGGCCATACCTATAACCGTCACATCATCCATTCCGTGACAAAGCATGACGAGGAGTTCATACGGTTTGCGGCAGAGCAAGGCGTGGAATATATAGCTGTCTCCTTTGTCGGCACGGCAGATGATATAAGCATGTGCCGGCAGGTCGTAGAGAAAAATCGCGGCAGTCAGAAGATCATCGCCAAGATCGAGCGCAAAGTTGCCCTCGAATCGCTGGACGAGATCGTCTCTGCGGCCGATGCTGTCATGGTAGCGCGGGGAGATCTCGGAAACGAGGTTCCCCTTGAACAGATCCCGTTTATCCAGGACAAGATAGTCGGTACGGCGAAAGCGGTGGGCAAGCCTGTCATCGTCGCTACGCAAATGATGCTTTCCATGATGAACAACC
Source organism: uncultured bacterium (assembly GCA_963848635.1). GTDB lineage: Bacteria > Patescibacteriota > Minisyncoccia > Phycocordibacterales > PALSA-1337 > JAGWNR01. The sequence continues at coordinate 321,948 of CAWKEA010000005.1, read as the reverse complement.
CGTTGCCGACCCGCGCCGAGGTGACCGATGTCGAGAATGCCGTCTTCCAAGGCGCCGACGCGGTCATGCTCTCCGAAGAAACGGCTGAGGGCAAGTATCCCATCGAATCAGTGGCGATGATGGAGAAGATCATCATTGAAACCGAGCGGCATATGGAAGGGAGGGAGAAGATACATGCGTTATAATTACTTATTTGCAGTTAATCATCATGTCAAAAACAAAGATCAAATCAGTAAAAGCGCGCGAGATAATCGATTCGCGCGGAAATCCGACGGTCGAAGTCTCGTGCGAGCTTGAAAGCGGCGCTCTGGCCGTTGGCGCAGTGCCGTCAGGCGCTTCGACCGGCATCCACGAGGCTCTCGAGCTCCGTGACGGCGACAAAAAGCGCTATAACGGCCTCGGAGTCATGAAAGCTGTCCAAAACGTCAACGTTGAGATAAGCGGGCTCGTGCAAGGCAAAGAATTCGACCAAAAATCTCTCGATGAAGCCATGATCGAGCTCGATGGCACGCCGAACAAATCAAAGCTCGGGGCGAACGCCATTCTTGGCGTTTCTCTGGCCTTCGCCAAAGCACATGCACATGAAAAGGGCATCGAGCTCTATGAACATCTCGGCGATCTCGCAGGCAATAAAGATTTCAAATTGCCTCATCCGGCTTTTAATATCATCAATGGCGGCAAGCATGCGGATAGCGGGCTCGATATCCAGGAATTCATGCTTATACCAGAAGGGATAAGCATATTCAAGGAAAAAGTCCGCGCAGGCGCTGAAATCATCTCTTCCTTGAAAAAGATATTAAAGGGCAAAGGAGACGTCATCTCTGTCGGCGACGAAGGAGGCTTCGCGCCACAGCTCGGTTCGAACGAAGAAGGCCTTGATGTGATCGTTCAAGCGATACAAGACGCCGGATACTCTACGGACAACGTCAAGATCGGCATAGACGCCGCCGCGTCGAGTTTTTTTGAAGAAGGAGCGTATCATTTGCGGATCGCGGGCAAGAAAAAAGAGATGACGAGCGCGCAGATGGTCGGCTGGTACGAAGGCCTCGTTAAAAAATATCCTATCATCTCTATCGAAGACGGCGTTGCCGAAGACGATTGGGATGGCTTTGCAAACCTGACAGCTCAGCTTGGCGACAAAGTGACGATCGTGGGCGATGATTTGACTGTGACGAATGTAAAGAGGATACAGATAGCTGTCGAAAAGAAAGCGATCAACTCGGTCCTCATCAAGGTGAATCAGATCGGTTCATTGACCGAGACGATCGAGGCTATCCAGCTGACAAAAAAGCAGGGCTGGATCCCGTTCATCTCACATCGCTCCGGGGAGACGATTGACACATTCATCGCCGACCTTGCAGTCGGCCTCTCGTGCGAATACATAAAGTCCGGCTCGCTCATCCGTAGTGAGAGATCGTGCAAATATAACAGGTTGATGGAGATCGAGGAGAAATTGAATGGATAAGCTCGGGAAGTAGAAACTGCCTTATGATATAATTTATTTATGAGCATATTTGAGAAGTTTTTTGGTGTAAATCCAGAGAATGAAGAAAACAACGAAGCTGAAAGAGAACGGTTAAAAGAACAACAACGGCTTATTTCAGAGCTTGGCTCTTTTGACCTAAGCTCTGAAAATATCGAGAAATTATCGCCGGATGAAATAAATTCTCTCAATAAAAAAATAGGGGAGTTGAAACAAGATCTACGAGCAGTATCACGTCCTGAATTAGAAGCACAAAATCATGCCGTCGTTCCGGCTTCAGAGCCGATACAATCAATTTCAACAGAGGACGAAGTTTTAAAATCAGTTGACAATCAAGAAGAAAATCTTAAAAAGTTCTTCCATCAACTCTTCGACGATACGCTTCTCGGATGCCTTATTGCCGAAAAATTCAGAGAATATGATATGGAGCATTGGCAAGAGACCTTCAAACGAGAGCTGGACAAAGGTGCGGTAACCCCTTTTGGAGATCAAAGCCAGATTCTCACAGATATTTATGAAAAGTATGGAATTGACATCAAGAATCCGATGCCACTTGATATAGAGGCATTTTTTGAACGGCAAAAGTATAATGGCGGCAATATTGAGACCGAACTGACGCGCAGGAGGGAGGAAAAGTTCAAACTTAAACCTCAAGAAGAAGCTGATATTTATGAGCTTTTCTGGAAATTGTTTCGTGTACCAGATGAGAAGTATGGTACGGTGACGCTCGCTGACCAGGAATTAAAAAAGAAGCTTCTTGATTTGAAGAAAAAACTTCCGATTTTGAACTAAAAAACCGCACCATCATCTCTCGTGCGGCTTTTTCTTTAATTAAATTTTTCTAAAACCAAGTTTTATAGCGCTATCTCGCACACATTACCGACGCAAGCTAATTCTTTTTTTACATCGATCTCATCGGTCTTTTCGTACGTCATGATCTTTGAATAGTCGATGTGCGCGAGCCTGCGAGAGAGCTCGAGGTAGGTCTTTTCGTCGATCGCTTCATAGGGAGCGAGCTGGTAGACATGGTTGTCGCGAGGAAGGAACGAGAGTCCGCCGGCGATATCCCAATTCCTGTAGATCCAATCAGCGACTGCGATCCATTCATTCTCGCTGACAGAGACGGTCACCGACGGATTGTGATCCGTATAGTTGTTCTTTACGATCTTCCAATGCTCGAGCTGGTCGAGCGCCGTGATGCTGTCGCGATAGATGGAGCCTGGAGGCGAGGCGATGGGGAATTCGAGGACATACGTCGTCGCATTCTCCGCGCTCTGGCCGACTTCTGGATGATATGGCACGCCCTGATCACGAAGCATTTTAAAGAGGGAATCGGTAGCTGATATGCGGATGCGGCGTATATAGTATGGAGCATGTCGCGGATGCATGCCTGACGAACAGTCGACGGTTTGGGAGAGCGTGCCAGAAGGCTTGACGCAGGTGATGCAAGCAGAGGCGTTTATGCCGAATTTTTTGGCATATTCGCGGTTCACCTTGAGAGCCTCTTCGCGCAATTTCGACAAGATCTTCGGGGAACGCACTACGGGCGAATCCCATTGACCGGTGATCGAGACGCCGAGGAGGCGCTCTTCTTCGCAGTGCTCCTTCCATTCCTTTGAAAGGTAAGGGAAATGGACCAAGCTCGATTGATATGTACCGATGATGGTTGCCAGACGGATCTTGCGTGTGAGCGTCGCCACAGTGTCTTCTGAACGGGCCACCACTTCGGAAAGATTGCAGAACTGCTTTGGTTGGAGGATGATCTCGCCACATGGATTCGTGCCCATGTAGCCGATAATGGTCTTTTGATCCGCGTCGAAATAATCAGGATGCTTTTCTCTGAGCAATTTGACGCGCCTTTCAGGCAGAGTATTTGCGAGTGAACCTCGGTTGAATATGCCTCGCTCACCCGAACCAGATTTCATGAGGGCCATCCATTCTTCCATGAATTCAGTGTTTGAGGGCTTTTGTATGTATACTGCCGAGTTGTTTGCCAACATTCTTTGTGGTTCAGTGGTATAAAAAGCGCCCATTTTTGCATCGCGGATATCTACATCGTCCAAATCGGACAAAGATATCATGGCGCTCCGCCTCACGCCTCCTGCTACGACGCAATCAGCGATCGTGCAGATGATATCGTGAAGATCGATATTGCGCATGCGTTTGCCCTGACGGGATAGCATGACTTTTCTGGTGAAAGAAAGCAGACGGCGTAATGGGTCTGGGCCCGAAGATTTTCCGCCCATCGTCTTCAAGCGCGCGCCGGATGGGCGCAACAGCGAGAAATCGAACTCGATGTCTCTGCCTTCGGCCCAGGCCTCCATGCCGATGACAAGCGAGTCGGCCCAGCCTTCTTTGCTGTCGGGTATGACATGAGTCGGCAATTTTTTGCCCGTCTGCGTTTTGATCTGCGGGAATTTTTGCACGTTCCGGCTTTCGACCGCGAAACCGACGCCGGCTCCGCACATAGATATGTACATGATCTCGGCCAAGTCCTGGAATTTTTCCGGAGCGGTGAACGAACAATTGTACGCGCAGACATTCGTCGAAGCCGTCGCTTTTCCAGCAAACTGCAGGAGCCTCATCGAAGGCATGGCTTCTTGTTTCAGTATCCCTTCGCGGACTTCGGCGTACTCTTTTTCGCTCAATTTGTCGCCGAGATTTTCTTTCATGAACGATATATAACGGTCGACTGTCTCAATCCATGTCTCACGGCGGCCTTCGCTATCGATCCATTTTGAATAGGTGCGATAGTAGACGAACTCTCCGAGCGGATTGCGGAAATAATTCTTGCTATCCTCGGCCAATTTCCTGACTTTTGGCGGGACCTGCAAGCCTTTTGACCTGATGCGAGACCGCTCGTCGCGGTAAAGGATGTAATGCTTGGCCGTTTTCGCGTGTTCGCTCATAATGAGCTGTTTTTCTACGATATCCTGCACGCCTTCGACCGCTGGAACGAAATTTCTATACTTTGAAGTGATCTTCGCGATCTCCTTCATGACGTTTCCGGCGACTTTTTCCGCATCGCCATGACTGCCTTCGCCCGCAGCTCTCATCGCCTTCTCGACGGCCGATGTGATCTTGTTCTTATCGAAGGGAACGATCGTCCCGTCTCTCTTTTGGATATTTTTTACGGCTGGTTTTGCAAGCAAGGGCTTCTTTTTTGGTGTCATGGGTGTTAAATTAAGTGATAAAGTTTACTTTCTTATGACTGCAACCCAGTAGGTGATTCTACTGAATCATCGAACATTGTGATAATGAATACGTTCTCACATGCTTCTCATTTGTCATAATAATTTGTGAAGCCCAGTATAACAAGGAACAGTGGGATGAGTTCGAAAATCGTTGTGGATAAGTGGGGGATTTTCGATTTTTTTTTATGAAAAAAGTTCAAGGCGGAAAAACACAGCAGTTCAGGCGCGCTTTGACGTGGTTTTTTAAAATTAAAATCAAAAAGCGAACGACGTCAAACTATTTTTTTTGTTTATTTCGGTAATTTTTCCTTTTTTTCTTGAAAAAAAATATTATTTTTTCTTTACAACATACAATTCGCTCGATTTTTTTAATTTTCTCATTGGAAAGGCGGCGGAACCGGCGGCTCGGTGTCGGGACTGACAGAGACTACTTTTTGCACGTTGGCTCTATCGAGCAGATATTCCTGGAGGCGGCGCGCCTCTTGTATATTCAATGCTGGCATAATGATCTCGCTCTCGTTTTTCGTCGCGCTTTGCGGGTCTTCGTGCCCTGAATTCAATATCACAAGATCGGCAAGGCCAAATATCCTATAGAGAATGCTCTGTTCGATATCGGCATTCTGAATTTGACGGAAAGGTATCGAGATTTCCTGTCTGCTGATGAGGCCCTGTTCAAAAGAGAGGTCATTGTCCTCTAATTTGTAGCGGAACGACCAGTACCATCCGTAGGCCATGACGAAAGCAAAGACAACAGTCGCGAAGATGACGAGAGGGATCACGCCAGCGGCCACATGGACTGCCTCGGCAAAGCCCGCGGATGAAGAGACCCATTCCGAGAATGGCGGCAGAACATTTCCTCCAGCCGCCGCGGCGAGCAGGATCAATTCAACAAGGAAAAGGATGATGGCGGGGAAGCCGTACTTTAAAAGCAGATAATAGAGAGTGCTGTGCCCGAGATAACAATAGCCGTCCTTGTCGGGCAGATGCGCTGGCCGAGGGACGTTCGTGGTATCCTGTTTTAGTGGCATAATGGACAAGTATAGCCGATTCGTCCTCATAGCTCAACGGATAGAGCGCGGGCCTCCGAAGCTCGAGATCGTGGTTCGATTCCACGTGGGGATACAAGAATGATTAAAACGACTTTCTAGAGCCTTGAAGCCGTTTTTACATTTGTACGTAAGGATATTTCCGGAAACAGAAAGTTCTGAAAAGATTATTCTCATAATTTCCTCTTTTTCTCTGGAATTAGCCAATTCGTAATATGTAGAGCCGTGTTTCAGTAGTTCTGAAAGTTTTATCAAATCCTTAACAACTTCGTGCATTGAAGTGTCGGACGCCTGCTCAATGGTCGTGTTCTTTTTGGTATCCGTTGAAAATAGTCTTGTTTGTTGTCTATGCAGTTTCTTTCACCCTAGTGGGTAATTTTCTAAGAAAGACTGGTATACGCAGGTAGCGGAAAATCTCTTCGAATCGGACACACTACGCACATCCGGGGGCTGTTTTCTGTCGCTATTGACTTTAATTATATAGGTATGGTATAATACCACGGTAAACAGTACAGCGGAGTGCAGCCTACTGGCAGAGCACAAAGCTTTTGAAAACAACAAATAAAACAAAGAAAGGAAACGTTCATATGTTGAACACACCCTTAGTCAAACGTGCCTGCAATCTCGGTTGCAAGGCCGCCGCGAATTTCGCGGATGTCCTTACCGAGGAATTGATCGAATATTACGAACATCATCTTGATGAACTTCCGACGGCCATCCGCCGCGGCTTCATCATCCCGGTGTAGGAAGCTCCTGTCGCGGTTCCGCCGACGCTCTTCAAAGCATCGGACACCGACCTTGATGTCATGTTGGGGAAGACCGAGGAATATGCCAAAGCTGTCTTTGGTGCCACGATTGATCTTCGGAAGCTGTTCGTGCTTCCTGAGGAACTTCCATGGAAGAACATCTTGCCAGTCTTTATCCCCGGCAGGATGACCAACCGCAGTGTGATCAAAGATGTCCTTCAAGATCAAGGCCTGAAAGTCTGGGAAGGAGTCGATGTTATGAACTACAGCGGTTCGGAAGCCTCCGACAAGCCGACGCTTCATCTCATTGAAAATTCTCTGCGACCTACGGCCGACACGATGGGTCTCTCACCGAATCAGCTCCGTAAAACTGGTAAGTTGTTCCTGAAATTACGCGGTTATGCACTGGCCTTTGGTCTCCGCCACTTCGTCTCAAAGGACTTTCTTGATGCCGAGACCTACACGTGGTTTCCCGAGGATCGTCTCTCCGACGGCTACGTCGCGGGCGGCCATTGGCGTCCGGACGACCGCGAGGTCAGGTTCAACTGGAACGGCCCCGACGACAGGGGCTCCAATGGCGGTGCCCGTGTGGCAATGTCTGTTTCCCTCAAACCTTGAACCTTGTTCCCTCACCGTGGCGCAGAGCTTGTCTCTGTGCCACTTTCATATATATTTTTTCTACGGCTCTGAAATTGGTTCCGCGTAAAAGCGCAACAGCAATTTGCCGCGAAAAAAGAAATTGCGTGCCTCATTTTATACTATGCACGCTTTACCGCGTGATAACTCAGGAATATGTTGAGCATATTGTTGTTCTCCATTACCGGTGACATGGACGAAGTGAGGCATTAACACGGTCTCTCCGACGGCAATGTCGCGAACGGCAATTGGAATCCGGACAACCGCAAGGTCAGGTTCAACTGGAACAACCCCGACAACAGGAACTCCAATAGCGGTGCGAGGATGATCCAGTTCTATCAGCACTTCCTAGCTTTTCCTGTGCGGTCTCGCTTCGGCGAAAACGTGATGGATATGAACGATGGCCTATTTCTCGCAGTCGAGGCCAACATGACTCCGCGGATAACTGAAAACACCGAGTCTCTTAATCGAGGTATGGCAGAGTCAAAAAAAGTTGCCAGTGGAACAGACACTATTGGATCGGCCGAATGGAATCGCGTCGTCTTGCACGATAGAGAAAAAGGAGTTTTGCAAACCATCGCTTCCGATTATTCAAACGGCGTCGTCACAAACCGGTGCGTACTGCTTATATTTGGGGGTAACTGTCGGTCTGCGGACAAGGCCCTGTGCTTGTTATAATCAGAAAATAAAAAAACTCCCCGAAGCCGCTGTGACGGGCTTCGAGGGGTTAGTAGAGTGCATTCATCCTGCATATGGATCAGTCAATTGGATGACTGCCGGCCGATGCCTGACGAAGTTGCCGGCCGACTTCTTCGCCGACCAACTTTGCGCCATATTCAGTCAGACGAACGCTCTCTTTGCGCCGGCGTTCGTTCATCAGATGTTTTACCGACAAGACCCTCGCGGCAATCCAGAAAAGCACGAGGGGGACGATAAAAAACATAAGTGTGAGGCCGACCCAAAATAGAACAGAGGTTACCACAGCCATGCCAATTTTCTTCCGCACGATGAAATAGATGGTGGGAGACAGAAGTGCAAGCACGATCATAGAGAACTCACTTTCGTTGGTTGTTTTTTTGTTTGTTATTGCGCTGTCGATCAGTATCGGAGCGTCTGGCGCTATCATAGCATGGATAACTACGTCTTGTCAATCGTGCATATCCACACCATACAAAGGGCATTATATGGCGGAGAATATTGAACCTCTCAAGCAATCAGAGATCATTTATTTGAAGCATTTTCTTGTAGCTATCACACTTCTACACCTTAACCAAGCTACAGAAGTCTGGTTTCATGCCACGATATTTGGGTATTATGCCCTTTTTGAGCGACAATAAAAAGAGCCGAGACAGAGATGTCCCGGCTCTTCAGTGATATAGGCTTATACGCGGTCACCGGCAACGCTCAGAAGGGCGGCACAACCGGGGGTCGCTGTCCAAGTTGTGTCGCAAGGCAAGCCTACTGTGCCCAACCCTAAGGGACAGCGAAAGTGCAGACTGATGAGAGTGTACAACAATTCTTCTAGGAATGCAAGTGTACGTTATAGGCCATTGAAAAAGATACCCTAATGGACACGGATAGGCCATAAAAGGGTTACCGTAGTTTCCATATGACCATGGAAACAAAAAAAGAAATATTTGAGCGATACAAAAACGAATACTTTAAGGTAAGGATTCAAAAGAACGGGGGCCGAAGAAGATGCGGAGAGATTTTAGATATCGTCTGCGACGTCTCCAAGATGTCGAGAAAGTCGGCCATCCGAAAGTTCAGACGTCTGCAAACCAAAGACCCATGCGAGGAGGAAAAACGCGGTCGCGCTGTGTACTACACCGCCGATGTCACTGCGGCCTTGAAAGACGTCTCTGATGCTTCGAACGGACTCTGCGGAGAATTGCTCCACCCCGTCATTTCCGAGTACGTGAATATCTTCAAGCGCGATGACACGTGGAATCATTCCGATGAAGCTACCGGCAAGCTCTTCTCTATGAGCGAACGTACAGTCAAGAGACGTGTTCATGAGTTTGAAAAGACGAGAAGAAAAAGCCAGGGATTCTCTTCGACATCGCCATCAAACGTAAAGACCATCATTCCTGTATTCATGGGTCCATGGAAAGATCTGGATCCCGGCCATGAGCAAATCGATACCGTCGTCCATTGTGGATCCACCTTGAGAGGAGATATGGTGTATACGCTCAATTCTACGGACGTGGCGACGTATTGGAACCTTCTTGGGGCGCAATGGAACAAGGGCGAGCAGGCCACGATCGAGAACCGAAAAAAGTTGAGGGGATTACTACCTTTTCCCCATATCCACGATCATTCTGATACCGGCAGCGAGTTCATCAACTGGAACACGGTGAGGTGGAATGATGAGACGAATGTGAAGCTGACGCGGAGCAGGCCGAACAAGAAAAATGACAACGCTTACGTCGAGGAAAGGAACGGCCATATCGTTCGAAAATATGTCGGATACGTGAGGCTCGACTGCATCAAAGCTGTCGAAGCGCTCAACGATCTTTTCAAAGTCTTGAATACGTACACAAACCATTTCATTCCATCAAGGAGGACGATCGAGAATGTGAGAATCGGAGCTACATACAAACGCACGTTTGAAAAAGCATTCACGCCCTATCAGAGAGTGTTGGCACATCCTAAAATATCCAACGATGTAAAAGAGAAGCTTCGCATGGAACATGACAAATTGAATCCAGCAGTATTGTTAAAAGAAATTGTACGGCTACGAACAGTTCTGTATGATGTGCAGAGGAAACACGGAAGCCAAATGTCGTAAAAATCGGCAAAATCTGGAACTCAATTACGGTAACCTTTTATTATGGCCTATAGCGGTGTATGAATAAATGCAAGCGTCTGCACACCAATATCGGTCAAAGGACGACGTGGCGACTATGAGCCCTATGGCAAAAGCATATTAAAACGATGTTTGGGTGTTCCGTCTGATATACTCCTTTATATCTTATATGAACATTCTCATCGTATCTCCCGGCAAGAAGCATTCGCCGGAAATGGCTGTCATGATCGGCGAATACGAAAAACGGCTCCGCGGGCGATTTGATCTGTCGTGGAGGTTCATCTCTGCGGGCGATAAAAAAGACGAGAGCATGACGATTTTAAAGTCGATCGTCGACGGCGATCTCGTCATCTTGCTCGATGAAAATGGCATCGCACAGACATCTGTGCAGTTCTCGCAAACGCTGAGCAAAGCAGTCACGGATGGCGCCAAGAGGATCGTCTTTGTCGTAGGCGGAGCGTATGGCGTCACGGATAGCGTGCGCCTGCGAGCGCAAAAGATCGTCTCCCTCTCTGCGATGACCTTGCCGCATGCGATCGTCAGGCTTTTTCTCGTCGAACAGATCTATCGCGCGGCAGAGATCATTCGGGGCGGAAAATATCATCATGCATAGGCCAAGAAGGGAAGAGAGCTAGACAGAAGCAGACGAGTTCAAGTATAATTGCGACAACAAACATATGAACATAAAAAGAATCCTTACATGGCTCGCCTTCATCGTCATCGTCGCTCTCATTATCGTGGGGCTTGTCGTCGCGTCGAAAAAACATCCGACGACGAGCGAATCAGCCATACCTCTGCCCGCACCGGTCACTTCGGCTGATTGGATGCGCGGCAATCCGAATGCTCCGGTCACGCTCGTTGAGTATGGCGATTTCCAATGTCCGGCCTGCCAGGCTTATTATCCTGTCGTCGAGCAAGTCTTTGCCGCCGCTTCTTCTACGGTGCGCATGGTCTTCCGCGAATTCCCACTGCCTCAACATGCTGATGCTATTCCCGCGGCAAAAGCCGCCGAAGCCGCCGGCGATCAAGGCAAGTTCTGGCAGATGTACGCGCTCCTCTATCCGAACGGTAGCGATTGGGATACTTTGGCAGATCCAACGACTGTCTTCAATGGCTATGCCCAAAAGCTCGGCCTCAATATGACGCAATTTGCCTTGGACATGAATTCGACGACGACGGCGCAAAAGATAACTGACAGCGCCACTGTCGGGACTGCGGCCGGCATCGATGCTACGCCGACGTTCTTTATAAACGGCTATCGCATCCAGAATCCAGAATCATATGATGAATTTATTCAAGCTATTCAAACAGCCGCCAGTTCGACCACACCATAAGTGGCTCGTTCCGGTCCTTCTTGTCCTGGCTGTGGCCGGTTTTGCCGATGCGGCATACCTCACTGTTGAGCATTTTGCCAACGCGATACCTCCTTGCACCATTCACGGTTGCGAGACTGTTTTGACAAGCGCGTATTCGGCTCTCTTCGGCGTGCCCGTCGCGCTTCTCGGCGCTCTCTTTTATTTCGCCCTCCTCGTGATGTATTTTTTGTATTTTGAAGCAAAGGACGTGCGTGCCCTCAACACTGCGCTCCATTTTTCGGTTTTTGGCGTTCTCTTTGATATTTGGTTCATTTCGGCCCAGGCTTTTATCATCCATGCGTGGTGCCAGTATTGTCTCCTGTCCGCCGCGCTGTCGATGACGATCTTCTTCTTGTCCTATTGGTCGCTGTTTGGGAGTCCGAAGATAAAGTTGGAAGAATAAAACTGTGACGGCGGTTTAGTCATATTCGGTACGCTTGCATCGTCGAGCCTTTCGGGCCGTTCGTCTCCGATCCCGCTGGGAGCGTGACAGAGATAAAGCTCATCGATCCAAAAGAATACAAAAAATACTTTGATTGGGGGAAAATCGGCGAAAGAATAATCAATCGAGCGATTGAAATCATTCAAGACTAATCATTCTCTGTAGGGGGGGTGTCCCTTATTTTTGTCTGTGTTTACAATGTATATACATTGTAAACATGCATATAAATTGTATACAACCACCCACGTGGCAAGCTCGCTAGTCGAGAAAAAAGGTGCGCATGTGATCGAGATGATTTATTTGTTAATAGAGCCAAGGTTTGCTATCATCGCTCCATGAATCAATCTTGGAAGCAAAACGAAATTCTTGCGACGTCCGCCGAAAAAGACTACGAACTGCTCGATTCCGGCGACGGGGAAAAGCTGGAGAGGTTCGGTAAATATGTCTTGTCGCGCCCCGATCCGCAGGCTTTGTGGCAAAAGAAGCTATCGCCCGATGAATGGGCAAAGGCAGACGGGACTTTTAGCCGTGTCGCCAGTGAAAGCGATGGTGAAGATGTAAAGGGCAAGGCAAGCTCGAAAGGCAGATGGAAGTTGAAGGCAGGCACGCCTGAAAAATGGCCTATCAGTTTTGCCGGTCTCAAATTCTTTGTCGAGCCGACGCCATTCAAGCATGTCGGCCTTTTTCCTGAACAAAAAGCGAATTGGGAATGGATGAAGGAAAAACTCAAAACTCAAAACTCAAAGCCCAAAATTGGGGGTCAAGCTTCAAAGCTAGAGGTGCTTAATCTTTTTGGCTACACCGGCGGCGCATCGCTCGCGTGTACAGCTGAGGGCGCGTCTGTTGTCCACATTGATGGGTCGAAAGTCGCCATCACTCGCGCAAAGGAGAACGCGGAGCTTTCCGGTCTCGCAGAAAAACCGATCCGCTGGATGCTCGACGATGCGCGCGATTTCGTGAAAAGGGAATTGCGCCGTGAGCGCCGATACGATGCCATCATCATGGATCCGCCGTCATTTGGCCGTGGCGACAAAGGACAGGTTTGGAAGATAGAAGAAGATTTCGTGCCGCTTTTCAATGATTGCGTGAAGCTTCTCTCAGCCAAGCCGCTTTTCTTTTTGATAAACGGATACGCGGCAGGATATTCACCAATCGCTTATGCGAATAATTTGAAAATTTTGCAGGATAAGTTCGGCGGTACGATCGAGGCAGGCGAGTTGACGATAGAAGAGACCCAAAAAGGTCCGGCGAAACTAGGACAAAGCGCGACCGCCAGGCTACTGCCGTGCGGCATCTTCGCGAGGTGGTCGGCGAGATGAATCTGCCTGGCGTAGGACCCGGCGTAGGAATTCTCTTTTAATAATGATACTCTGCATGTATGTCGATCATTCTCTCAGGTAAGATCGCGCGGGACGAATTAAAGAAATCGCTCGTCGCGAAAATAAGATCCTTGCGAGACGAGCGAGGCGTGTCTCTAGTTTTAGCCATAATCCAAGTCGGCGATAGGGCCGATTCGACAGCGTATGTCAATGCAAAGAAAAGGTTCGCCTCAGAGATAGGCGTGCTTGTAAAGCTCGTTCCCTTCGGAGAAAGCATAGGCCAAAAAGAAATCATCGATGAGATAAAGGCATTGAATCAGGACAAGGGGATTGCGGGGATAATCGTGCAATTGCCTTTGCCAAAAGATATGGACGAGCAGATCATACTCGACACTGTCGTTCCATCAAAGGATGCTGACGCAGTCTTGTATCCGGCGACTGCTCGCGGCATCGGCGAGCTTCTCGATTTTTACGAGATCCCTCTCATGGGGAAAAAAGTCTGCGTCATCGGCCGCTCCGCGCTCGTCGGGACGCCGATCGCCGTCCTTTGTCGTGCTCGCGGAGCTTTTGTCACGGTCTGTCATTCCAAGACCACAGACCTCGTGAAAGAAACGCGCTCTGCCGACGTCATCATATCCGCAGTGGGCAAGCCGGGCCTTGTCGGCGCGGAGCATGTCAAGGCTGGCCAGGTGGTGATCGATGTGGGAATCAATGAGGTGTGCGGTGATAGTCTGAATAAAGAGATTGGCCGCCGCAAACTTGTCGGGGACGTCGATTTTGAAAAGGTGACGGCAGTCTTGGGAGAAAAGGGCGCTATCACGCCGGTTCCCGGCGGCGTCGGTCCTATGACGGTTCTCGCTCTCTTTGAGAATCTTGTCGATTGCGCTATAATGAGCCCAGAAAGTCAAAAGCTACTGAAGTCTCTAAACTAAATCCATGAATGGTTGCGTTCATTTTACAGGATCTATAGTTTTAATGACTTTAAAATGACTTTAAAAAACTATGCAAAATAAAAGGCCTTTATATATTTATGTGATCGCTGTCGCCATCGTATGGGCAGTTATCCTTGGTGTCGCATGGTTTTCGGGCGGCACCGCAAGCTTTAAAACGTTCTCTTCGGTTTGCGGCGGATTTGCGCTCGGCATGCTCGCGATGTACATAGCAGTGCATCTTTATAAATGGAAATAATATCTTAATTTTAAAATCATGAACGAACAACAACTCAAAATAAAAGCTTGGAAGATCGGTTGCGGCGTCGGCGGCTTGCTCATATTGTTCCTCCTCGTCATATCGATCAAGGAGCTCGCTTCGATCTCGCATGTCGGAGACGCCTCGCCGGTGAATACCATCAGCGTCACCGGTACTGGTGATGCATATGCCATTCCTGACGTCGCCACGTTTTCATTTACCGTGAGCGACACTGAAAAGGCTGTTGTCGATGCTCAGACAAAGGTGACAGCAGAAGGCAATAGCGCTCTCGCGGTCGTGCGTTCGGCTGGGGTAGCGGACAAGGACATCCAGACCACGTCATATTCGATAAGCCCGCAATATGAATATCAGAATGCCGTTTGTCCTTCTCCATCTATCTATGATTCGAGCGTCTCATCCGGATCAGCCGTAAACGGCGTTGCGATCCCTTCTATCGCTCCTGTGCCGACTTCCGTGGTCTACTGTCCGCCGGGCAAACAGACTCTGACAGGCTACCAGGTCTCCGAGAGCGTGTCCGTCAAGCTCCGCGATCTGACAAAGGCCGGCTCATTGCTCGCCGCACTCGGTTCAGCTGGCGTCAGCGATTTGAACGGACCATCATTCACTGTCGACAATCCTGATTCAGTGCAGGCCTCAGCTCGCTCAAAAGCCATCACAGACGCCACATCAAAAGCACAGGAATTGGCCAAGGAGCTCGGCGTCTCGATCGTCCGCGTCACTAGTTTTTCTGACGACAATAACGGCTATATCCAGCCTGTCATGTATGCGATGGCGGCCAGTGGGTCTGTCTCGAAATCTGCGCCAACGCCAGAAGTGCCTGCTGGCCAACAACAAGTGACTGACAACGTATCGATCACGTACGAGATACGATAAAAAAAGACCCGGGTCGCCCCTGGTCTCTGTTGAGTGCTCTCGATTCAATTATTTGCTGGATAGTCGTGCGCGCCGACGCCGACTTCCAATAAACCGACAAATTGCCTGACTTCTTTCAGAACGATGTTTTTCAATCTGCCAACCACCTTGGCTTCATCCAGTTGGATCGAGAAGTCGCACCCTGGAAGCAGAAAGCCTTGGTTCCTCCACCAATGCGCCGCATCGATATCGTGTTTTTCAAGGATAGCGATCGCGAGCTCCTGAGGCACCAGATAATGCAAGCCGCCCAGAATTTGTCTTCTTTAAGGAAAGAACGTCTGGGATGTTTCCTTCGACATGTCGTATCATAAAGAGCTCCTTTCTTTTCAGCCATTAAAGCACATCTTTTCATAGAATGCCATCATATCGCGAACAGTCATTTGACTTATTTTTATAAAGGAGTACTATGAGCCCTATCAACCCCGGGAAGGGGTTTTAAATTACAAGAATACAATGAAATTGACTGATTATCTCAAGGAAACGCGCACGGAAATGAGCCATGTCACATGGCCGTCCCGACAGCAGACGCTGGCGTATTCAGCGCTCGTCATCGGCATCTCTCTGGTCGTCGCGGCACTGCTCGGGGCCTTCGACTTCATCTTCTCGCGTCTCCTTACGTTACTTTTTTAAAAGAATGAAATTTAACTGAAGCCAAAAGTACCGAGTTCCGAGTCGAAAGTCTTTTTCCCGACTTTCGGCTAGGGGCTTATGACTTTCGACTAAAACCACTATGGCAAAACAAACAACTGACGGACAACGCAACTGGTACGCCATCCATACCTATGCAGGCTATGAGAATGCCGTTGCCCGAAACCTCAAACAGCGCATCGAATCTCTCGGCATGGAGGACAGGATCTTTGCCGTGGTCGTTCCGGTCGAAAAGAAGATAAAGATAAAAGCAGGCAAGCGCGTCGAAGAGGAGGAAAAGATATACCCCGGCTATGTGCTCGTGGATATGGTCGTCACTGACGACTCCTGGTACGTCGTGCGCAACACTCCGCGCGTGACGGGCTTCGTCGGAGCGGGTGTCGTACCGGTCCCGTTGGACAAGACTGAAGTCGATGCCTTGTTCGCGCGCATGAGCACTACAGAGACCAAGCATGCCATCGACCTGACCGCTGACGATATGGTCAAGATAGTCGATGGGCCGTTCAAGGAGTTTGAAGGCAAGGTAGCCGAAGTCGATGACAGCCGAGGCAAGATAAAAGTCCTCGTCTCCATGTTCGGTCGCGAAACGCCTGTCGAGCTCGATTTCTTGCAAGTAAAGAAGATTTAGAGTAGATTAAACCCCACAAACATCATGGCAAAAAAAATAGTAAAAAAAGTCAAATTGCAGATTCCGGGAGGCAAGGCTACGCCTGCGCCGCCGATAGGTCCGGCTCTCGGACAGGCCGGTATCAACATAGGTGATTTCACGAAGAAATTCAATGAAGCCACCAAGACGATGATGGGCGAAGTCGTTCCGGTTCTCATCACTGTATATGACGATCGTTCTTACACGTTCGTCCTTCGTCAGCCTTCAGCTACGAACTTGCTTTTGAAAGCCGCTGGCGTCGAAAAGGGGGCAGGAAAGCATGTCGAAAAGAAGGCCGGTTCGATCACCAAAGCAAAATTAAAAGAGCTCGCTGAACGCAAGATGCCCGACCTCAACGCGAATGACATCGAGGGCGCTATGGCTATCATGGGCGGAGCGGCAAAGTCGCTCGGCATCGATATAAAAGGCTGATACATAGGTATGTCCGAGCCAGGCACGAGCCCCGAGGATGATCCTGCTGGATCATTTGCTGAATCGCTTATGTAAAAAGACCGCTCGAAGCGGTTTTTTGTTATACTTGAACCATGAAACTAAAGATAAAGAGGCTTCATCCAGATGCGATCATCCCGAAATATGCGCATCCTGGAGATGCCGGTATGGATCTCTACACCATCGAGACGGTCGTGCTAGCCCCCGGCGAGCGCAAGTCGATCCCGCTCGGCATTGCTATTGAACTGCCTCCAGGGTATGTTGCTCTTGTTTGGGACAAGAGCGGCCTGTCACATAAGCACGGGCTGAAGCAATTCGGAGGCGTCATCGATTCGTGTTATCGTGGAGAATATCACGTGGGCGTCATGAACCTTTCTGATAAAGAATTCAAGTTCGAAAAAGGCGACAAAGTCGCACAACTTTTGATCCAAAGAGTCGAGGAAGCCGAATTCGAAGAAGTCGATGCGCTCTCGGATTCGCCGAGAGGGGACAAATGGCTCGGAAGCTCGGGGAGGTGACTGTATCATACGCTTTTTATACAGCAAATGGAATTTGTGCGGTAATGCTCGGTTTTTTGCCTTATCGCCTAAAAACTAAACAATATAATCATTGTTGTGTCAGTTTTGTTTTCTTTTCCCAAAGAGGTAAGATGAGAGTTATGAACGCGATCATAAAGGAAAAAATCACCCTTATCGACACCATGGATCTCGAAGAATTGGCCGAACGCCTCAAGAAGATCGAGTTCAGAGGTATCTATAACAAGAAAGGATGCGCCGCATTGCCGTATAAATACGCGACGTTTTCCTTGGCTAAAGTTTATCCTTCTCGCATACTCGGCGAGTCTCCTTCAATCGAGATTAGCGGCAAAGGAAAGCATCCTCTCTTTTCACCTCAGCCGACTATTTATTTGAACCAGCTCGAAATCATCGAGACTGTGGATTCTTTTCTCAAGAAGAATCATATGCGGGTCAACAAATTGAAGGGCGCTGTCCAATATAATTGGGAAGGAAGGGGAGATTTCCATATGTTGCCGCCCATCATAGAGATGCATACATATGATATGGAGAATGGCTATATAGATTTCAAGAAGCTTCTCAAAAAATTCGGTGACCTGTACGTGAAGGATTCAAAGGATACTATGCACAAGATATCGGAAAGGTATCTCGAATCGTTCTATATAGATGAGGTGAGCGCCGTGCGCGAGATGGACGCCTTGCATCATAATTCCCATCTTTTAAACTACGGATCAAGATTCAGCGGCAAGGTCGACTTCTATATCGTCTGCGACGGCAGCCATCGCATAGATTACTCGCTCGAAAAGCTCAATGAGCCGATCAATGTCATTGTCGTCAAGCCCGGCAAATATGACCTCGTCCCTTATTATGCCTTTCCTGTGCCGTTCTATCCGACCATCCGCCTTTCCAGCAAGCAAGCGGAAAAGATGTACCCGAGGCTGGAACGGGACAAGATACATCTATTCAATGATTTTCTGAAAAAGACGCTGCATTATGATTGGACGAAAGCCGAGCTCAACGTGAGCAGACTCCGAAGCAACATATAACAACAGTCGGCTCATATTGAGCAATATACAAATGAAAAAAGAAGAACTGCAACAACTCAAATCAGCTCTCGGACTATCTGTATCTGAAAATCTGAGATCGGGCAGTATCGCTTTTTCGAGAAGCGGCGCGCGATATGCATCAGGCCAGATCGATGCGGATACCGGGCTCATAAAGATAACTTCCGAGCAGGGCGCGCTCGTCGAGGCCGCGATGGCCCGGGATTATTCTCTTGACAAGATCATAAGCGTAGTCGAAGAGGAGCAATCTGGCAGGGATGTTTCGCCGCTCGTGCTTAAATTTCTCATCGATCATTCTCTCCGCACAAGAACCCCGATGTCGTATGAGATCTACGATGTGGAAGGCAAAAATATTTTTTCCATCGATGATGTATGCCAATCGATGCCGTTCTATAATCCGGTTTTTCCCTTGCTCGAGAAGATCAAGGCCGCAAAGGTTTCTTTGCCTGTCGCTAAATTTGACCCCAAGGAAAACCTTTCGGCGTCACTGAAAAAATACGCTAAAGAGGGGATTATGAGAAATTTTCCGATGTATGAGGGTGCCTCTGGATATGGAACAGCGGTTCTCACTAAAAAGAACAATATATATTTTGCAGGGCAATATGCTTCGTTCGACCGCAGGCTCGGACTGCATTCAGAGATGTCGGCTATCATGCTGGCTCTCATGAGTGGCGACGACCAGATAACGCATCTCGGCGTCGTGTCATCGAAGCATGTCGGCAAGGCATGCAACTGTTGCGGCGTCTGCCGCCAATTCATCGCGGAGATCTCGGCTAAAAGAGGCTTGGCTATGGAGATCCATTGCTTTGCGTATAATGACATTCCCGATTCAGAGAGCATCGTCCGCATCGATGATTATCTTCCGGCTCAATGGACCAACAAAAAATGAAGACAAACATCAAATTCCCCCTTGTCGAAGCGATCCTCTTTACCCCAAAAGAAGGGGAACATTCGCAGATCGCCATCTGTACGAATACGTCCGCGCCCGGCCAGGTCTATAACGAGATCAGCGAGGAGAATAGAGACAAAGTCTGCGTTCTCGGTCCATGCATCGTCAGCCGCGACGGCGTCGAAAGGATGATCATCAATTCTCTGGTACATCCGACGCTCAAGTACCTCATCCTCTTCTCAGAAGAGAGCCTCACTTTCGCGCCGAGCACGAACCTATTGCAAGCTATCCTTCAAGGGCTCGATATAGTCAAGAAAGGGAACTTTATAAAAGGAGGCGTCGCCGCTTCGCCGCATTATCCGAACCTCAACAATGACATCCTTTCTGCATTCAGGGAGGAGATAATGGTTTTGCCGATCTTCATGCCGACGAACAAACAGAGTAGGGCCATCATCTCAAGGTATCTGGAATGGTTAAAGCCAATGGTGTCATCGGAAGTCCACAGCCTGCTTAAATCGCTTTCGACGAAGGACAAGATCTACTATGACTCGCTCAACAAGCTCATCGAGGCTATCGCCAAGATGCCGAAGCGAGATAAGAGGGAAGTCAAACTTGATCCAAAGCAGTTCCAACAGCTTCAGCCGCCGAAAATCGTCCTTACGGGCATTGAACATGCCATAAAATGCCCGTTCTCTGTCAGACAGGAAAAGGGCGCGATACGTGCAGACGTACGGCTCGGTGATGAGAGCTATGTCATACGCTCGGGAAACGCGTTCCTTCTCGGTTACTCGCTTATGAAGCTTATCGGCTCGAAGAAAAAAAAGCTGTCGCCGCAGGAGCAGATTCTTCTCGGCATGGAGGTCGGCCGCGTCTCCGTCGAAATCGCGAATGGCTTGAAATATCCGTCATTCGTCAAATCGGACGGCGTTCAAGGAAAGATAGAGGTTCCGCTCGAGTCAAACATGCAGTTGAAAGTGGACAAAGAATTCTACTATCGGATTCGGACGCAAGGGAAGAATGTCAGCGTCCTCTGCATGGCGTTCGATGAATGCGAGGAATTCTTCGAGCTTGTCTCCAAAAGCCCCATTCTCATCGCGGAGAGGATAGCTAGAGAGGATCGTTTCCAAGACTACGAGATGGATATCCTCCATCGTTTCGACATCGGCACACAGATCGCTGCCGCTGGCATCGCCGCCAAGCTCGGCTATTCTTTTATCCAGGACTTCAGCACCATTTTCAAGATCAATAAGAAAGCTCTGCCGTTCGTCGTCGCTGACGGCGATAGCTTTCTCGATGTTCACAAGACAGTCCTTCGAAAGATATACACCGAAGGTATAACTGATGAGCATGGCGACAAGCAAAAGGGCCTTGCGCGCACGGCCGCGGTTCTCGCCATATACCGCAAGACCAACAAGTCGCTCCGCGCGTTGCCGATTATCTACAAGCAAAGCTCATCGGATACCGAGACGATGCGCAAGCTCTATAAGAGAGAGTTGTTGCGAAAGGATCATGACGGCACGTATACCTACGGCGAAAGGACTCGATCGTATTTCGGCTATGACCAATTGGAGCACGCCATAAAAACCCTCAAGAATGACCCGTCTCGCGCGGTCATTGTCCAGCGTTTCGATCCTATCAATGACATGACCTCTCATGTCGATCCTGTGGCAAAGAAAACCAAATACACTCATGATCCTTGTTTGACCCACGATATCTATTTCACTCTCGGAAAAAAATTACACTCATTCCATATCGCTCGCGCGCATAACGCGGTCAATGCGTATCCAGAGAATATCTTCGGCCTTTATGATGCGTATGTGACTAAAATACGGCAGAGCCTCCGGTTCCATGCCGGCGATATGTATATGTTGTCCAATCGCGCGAATATACTGCTCATAACAGAAGAACAGCGCACAAAAAAAATTCTGGCTGAGCCATCAAAGCCCCCTGGAGACCTAGACACTGTTTCGGGGCCGTATCTCTTGGGTGACGGGATCAAGAGGCCTTCATTGAAAGGCGGCGTAGCGTATTTCACCGTTAAAGCCGGCCGTGTGGATCGACGGCCTCGGCACGAGATATTGGACAGGCTTGAGAACTACGAAGGCGTCGATACGGTCTCTAAAGCTATCGACTATCTAAAAGCAAAAGGAGGAATGCACAATAATCCTCTCTTGACTGAATTTTACGCAAAGAACAAGAATTCACAGGATGATATGCTGGCCTATTTCCAGGCAAACGTCTATGGCAAAAAAGTATATGCAACAGCGGTGTTCATGAATCGCTCGCTCCAGAACAAGAAACGTGATCAGGAGATGTGCGATTACCTCATGACACGCTATGCACAAGCTCTCAAGGCATCGCTCGGCGATATATTCGTTCTTTACATAAATTTTAACGATGACTGATATATTTAATTATAAAGAATATATCAAGGTCATCGGTTTTGATCTCGATCAGACCCTTTATCCGAAGTCGCCGGAGATCGATAGCGCTATACAGGTCTATCTTTACCATAAGATAGCAGATCATCTGCATATTCCTTTGAACGAGGCCGAAAAGAGATTCAAGGATCTCTACCGTGAGGGGAGCGGTTTGAGCGGCAGTCAGGCTCTTAAGGCGCTCGATATTCCCGATTCAACGAATTCAGTCCAAGAGGCGCTCGAGCAAGCTGATATCGGCAGATTTTTAAAGCCAAATGAAGAGATACGTCGGCTTCTTCTTGATATCAAAGAAAGATATTATGCCATCGACCTTATCACTGGATCCAATATGAAGATCACGAGCGAAAAATTGGGGCATCTCGGTATAGATCCAAAGATATTCAATCACATCATCACTGACGACCATTTTTCAAAATCAAACAGCGATGCCTATAGGATGTGGCTGAAAAAATATCCTGATCTTGCCGCGACAGAATTTATATATATCGGAGACAGGCCAAAGACGGATCATTACATCCCGCAAGAGCTCGGCATCAATACGATCCTCGTGAATCAAAAGCAAGCCGATCCAAAGATTGGCTCTCCGCAACTGCCGACGCTTCTCGATGTCAGGCAATTGTTGTTGTGACTCCCTCATTCATCATTATTTTTACGAGAATACGGCATATAGGTCCGACCTCTGTATGTGGATAACTTTTTGTGGGATTTCTTGACATAAATAACAAAAGGTATACTATCTCATACGGACCTCTGATAAAGGGGATCCGCTCAGGTACAAAAGCAGTTGTTGAATGAAGCATTAGGCATGGACCTAATAAGCCTGGTCGCGAAACCCAGGCGTTTACTGGGTAAAAGGGCGACATATTTGTCTCCCAGGAATGCTCTCGGTCGGAGTTGTGGACGGATAAAGGTTCTCCTTTGGGGAATACTATTGCGGTACACTTCTTGATCGATTCCTTCCGAACAAAAGCGCCGGCTGCTACCGTGACGAGAGGACTTACAACCCTGCGTCGCCAAGACCCAGCTCGGCCGATTTCCGTACGGCACTACGTAGCATTGTTGGTTGTTGTTATCTAGTCTGGCCCGTCACGAGTGTGGCGGGCTTTTTTTATCAGTGCAGTTTCTCTTTTCTGTGTCTTGCGTCTGTGTCTTCCGTCTTCCAACTTTAAATATTTTATCCTACACTTGCTCTATGAAAGACATCCAAATACAAAAATTGATATCGGCGGAAAAAAAGCGTCAGAAAATCACTATCAATCTCATCGCCTCCGAAAATTTCGTATCCCGCGATGTACTCGCGGCAAGGAAAGAGTAGGATTTCAAGAAGATCGCGGAAAGGATCGATGGAATTTTGCGCGCCTGACCAGGCATGACATCAGAGCGATGTGAGAGCCCCTCGTTCGTCGTGCTTGTTGGTTTGTGCTTCCAATAAAAAGCCCCCTCGCTCGAGGCGAGAGGGTTAGCAGAATAAGACGGGACGGATGATCTATTGGAAGCTTTTTCAAAATGAAGCGGCGGGGCAATCCGCTGAACTCCATCGAGAAGGCAGCTTCTGCAGTCCAGATCCTGCTGTTAGTGTCTTCAGACAAGCCCGTCCGAGGACGAGGTGCCTAAGGCAATCCGTGCTTACGGACCCGTCCACAGCCTTTGGAGGTGCCATCTCTATATGAGAGCATAGCAAAGAATGTAAATTTGTCAAGACCTGATTCGTGGAAAACGCTGTCCGATATCTCGTGGAATCTTTTGCAAAAAAAAGCTACACTATGGCCATGATATCAGCTATTTTGAAGAAAGCCGTCGATGATGCACTTTCGGGCCTTGAGATAGCGAAGGGCGATTTTGCCGTTGAACATCCAGATGATCTGTCTCATGGCGATTATTCGACGAACGCCGCGCTCGTCTTTTCAAAAATAGTAAAGATGAAGCCGCGCGAATTGGCGGAAAAGCTCGTTGCAGAGCTCGATAAAAAAAAGCCCGACGAAGTCGAAAAGATAGACATCGCTGGCCCGGGTTTCATCAACTTCCATCTCAAAAGGGGATTCTTTGCTGGACAGGTCGGCAAAGTCTTGAAAGAAAAGGAAAAATTCGGTTCGAACGATTTTTTCAAGAGGGCTAAGCTTGAAAAGATCATGATCGAGTATACCGACCCGAATCCGTTCAAGGAATTCCATATCGGGCATCTTATGAGCGACACCATCGGCGAATCTGTCGCGCGTATCATCGCTTTTTCCGGAGCGGAGGTCATGCGTGCGTGCTATCAGGGAGATGTCGGACTGCACGTGGCGAAAGCGATCTGGGGATGGACGCATGCTGAAACCGAGAATGGAGCTCTGCAAAAAAAGGCCACAGCCGCCGAGCTCGGCGGTTATTATGCGAAAGGCGCCAGTGCTTACGAGAATGACGAAAGATCAAAAAAAGAGATAATCGAGATAAATAAAAAGATATATTCGAAAGAGGATCCGGAAATCCAGAGCATATATGAGTTCGGAAGGAAGGTCTCGCTCGAATATTTCGCGGCGATGTATCAAAAGCTCGGCACGAGCTACGACTTCTTTTTCTTTGAAAGCGAAGCGGGCCCTATCGGCAAGAAGATCGTCGAAGACAATCTAAAGAACGGCATATTCGAAAAGAGCGATGGAGCAGTCGTCTTCAAAGGCGACGAGGAAAAAGGCCTGCATACGCGCGTTTTCATCAGTTCGGAGGGCTTGCCGACCTATGAAGCGAAAGAGCTCGGCCTGGTCGAGATGAAGAGGAAAAAATATCCCTATGATCTGTCGTTGGTCGTCACGGGAAACGAGATAAAAGATTATTACAAGGTGCTTTTGGATGCTATCGGAAAAGTCTTTGTCGCAGGCGATTCAAAAGGGACGAACATCCGGCATCTCCCGCACGGGATGCTTCGATTGCCTTCCGGCAAGATGTCATCTCGTACAGGAGACGTAGTTACGGCGCTGTCTCTCATAGGAAAAGTCACAGATTCGATAGATGAGAGATTCGGCAAGAAAGACGCCGGAGCCATCAGCCTTGCGCCAAAAATAAGCGAAGAGATAGCGATAGGCGCCATAAAATATTCGATCCTCCGGCAATCGAGCGGAGACGACATCATATTCGATCTCGACAAGTCGATCTCCTTTGAAGGCGACTCTGGCCCATACCTGCAATATTCGGCTGTGCGGGCGAAATCTATCTTGAGAAAAGCAGAGGAAGCAGGCGTCATCGGATCATTCAAGAAGCCGACCGAATCCGCCCATGAGCTCGAAAAGATGCTCTGTCGTCTTCCAGAGATAGTCGAACGCGCGGCGAGCGAATACGAACCGCATTACATCACGACATACCTCACTGAACTCGCCGGCATATTCAACAGCTATTATGCGAACAATCAGATCATTTCGGCCGATGACACGTATTCTCCCTACAAGATCGCTTTAACCGAGGCCTTTTCTATCGTTATGACAAACGGTCTCACCCTCCTCGGCATCCAAGTGCCGGAGAGGATGTAAATGGTATGCATCTCTATTTCAATGGCCGCCCTTTTTCTTTTAAAAACGGTGAGCTTGTTCATAGAGATTATTCACAAGCTCAAAAAAGTGATAGAATTGGCCTACTATCATGACAACAAATCAGAATGCAGGCCAAACTGGCGACAAGGTGGTCGCAAAAACGCCAGCACAAGAGCGCGAAGAGCGCATTTTAAAATATTGGAAGGAGAACGATATTTTTAAGAAAAGCGTCGATAGGGAAGCTCCGCGCGGCAAGTTCGTCTTTTATGACGGGCCGCCATTCGCTACGGGATTGCCGCATTTTGGCCACGTTTTGCCGACTTCGATAAAAGACGCAGTTCCTCGCTACAAGACGATGCAAGGCTACAGCGTGCGCCGTCGCTGGGGTTGGGATTGTCACGGCTTGCCGGTCGAGAATCTGATTGAAAAGGAACTCGGGCTCAAGAGCAAGAAAGACATCATCGATTTTGGCATCAAAAATTTCAATTCTGCCGCTCGAAGAGCGGTGCACCGATACGTCAACGATTGGAAGGAGATCATCCCGCGACTCGGCCGCTGGGCGGACATGGAGAACGATTACGAGACCATGAACTCGAGCTACACCGAGAGCGTCTGGTGGGCTTTCAAGCAATTGCATGAAAAAGGGCTCGTCTATGAGGGCTTCAAGCCGATGCAGATCTGTCCGCACTGCGAGACGACGCTATCGAATTTTGAGGTCGCGCAGGGGTATAAAGACATAAAGGACATTTCAGTGTATGTGAAGTTCGAGCTCAAAACTCAAAACTCAAAACTCAAAGATGCAGACGGGGACGATGAAGGTACGTATCTCTTGGCATGGACGACGACGCCGTGGACATTGCCCGGCAATGTCGCATTGGCTGTAGGCAAGGATATTGATTATGTGAAAGTGAAAGTCGGAGGGCCTGAACAAAAAATCGAAAGCTCAAATGATGCACCGGCACAGGACGCTTCGTCAGCCGCGACACAAGACGAGAGGAAACTTTTTCGCTCCACCGAAGGGGGTAGAAAAAGTGTTCCTGTTGTCGTTGGCGGAGAGAATCAAGTTTTTTATATTTGTGCAAAAGAAAGGCTCGAGGCAACTTTCAAAAAAGAAGCATATGAAATCGTCGCAGAGATGAAGGGTTCCGACCTCGTCGGCAAATCCTACGTGCCCCTCTTTGACTATTATTCAAAAGACACAAGTCTCAAGAATCGCGAAAACGGCTGGAAAGTATATGCCGCCGATTTTGTCACGACGACCGACGGCACCGGCATCGTCCATATCGCGCCTGCGTTCGGCGCTGATGACTATGCGCTCGGACAAAAGGAAAATCTGCCGTTCGTTCAGCACGTCAATATCGACGGCACGTTCAAAAAAGAAGTCGTTGATTTTTCAGGTTTGAAAGTAAAGCCAAAGGATACGCCGGAAGACAAGGACGCGCATTTGCGCACGGATATAAAAGTCATCCAGTGGCTCCAAGAAAAAGGCCTTCTCTTTGCAAAGGAGAATATGACGCACTCGTATCCGCATTGTTGGCGTTGCGACACGCCGCTCCTCAATTATGCCGCGTCGTCATGGTTCGTGCGCGTCAGCGATTTCAAGGACAAGCTCGTTGCCGCGAACGGCAAAGTCAGTTGGACTCCGCCAGAAGTCGGCGAAGGACGTTTCGGCAACTGGCTCGCGGGAGCTCGCGACTGGGCCATCTCCCGCTCGCGTTTTTGGGGCGCTCCGATCCCGGTCTGGCGCGGCGAAAAGTCAGGCTCTATCCATTGCTTCGGTTCGATCAACGACCTCAGGAAGCATTCGCAAGCCAAAAACTCCTACTACATCATGCGTCATGGCGAAGCGGAGAATAACACGCTCGGCGTCATGAGCGCGAAAGCAACCGACCCAAAGCATCTGACAGAGAAAGGAAAGGCGCAAGTGAAGGCTGCGGCGGCATTCTTTGCCGACAAGAAGATCGATATCATCTTTGTCTCGCCTTTTGTCCGCACAAAAGAGACTGCAGATATCCTTGCGGCTGGACTGGATTTTCCGAAGAAAAATATCATCGTCGACGATCGTCTTCACGAATTGGATTCCGGCATCTATGACGGCAAGCCATTCGATGAGTTCATGGAAGCTTTCCCGCATGAGAAGCGCTTTTCTATTCGCCTTCCAAAGGGGGAGAACTACGCCGATATCCGAAAGCGGGTCGGCAGTTTTATCTATGACATGGAGAGGAGGTATGTAGGCAAGAACATCCTTATCGTCACTCACGATGCGCCGGCTTTTATGCTGGCATCTGTTTCGCTCGGGCTCGATGACAAAGGGACCCTCAATCTCAGAAACCGCAAGCTCCATTATTTCGATAACGCCGCTCCTGAAAAGCTCGATTTTGTGCCACTGCCGCACAATGACGATTTCGAGATCGATTTGCACAGGCCATACATCGATGATATCGAATTGCATCTGCCGGGCGGCGAAAAACTAAAGCGCGTCGAGGAAGTCTTCGATTGCTGGTTCGAATCAGGCTCGATGCCGTTCGGCGAGGCGCATTATCCTTTTGATACAAAAGAATTCGATCCAGCGAGGGGATTCCTCGCAAAGATAACTGGGGATAAGTTGGGGAAAAGTAGGGGATATCCTGCGGATTTCATTGCTGAAGGTGTCGATCAGACGCGCGGATGGTTCTATAGCATGATCGTGCTCGGTACGGCGCTTTTTGGCCGAGCGCCATATAAAAATGTCGTTGTCAATGGCATCATTCTGGCTGAAGACGGGCAAAAGATGTCCAAATCAAAGAATAATTTCCCTGATCTCATGCCTGTCGTCCGGAAATATGGAGCCGATGCCTTGCGCTACTATCTCTTGTCTTCTCCTGCTGTTCGTGCCCAGGAATTCTGTTTTTCAGAAAAGGGCGTCGATGAAGTGGTCAAGAAGCACATCGGCAGGCTTTTGAATGTCGTGACGTTCTATGAATTGTATGCAGGCGAAGCGACCGGAATGGGTCGAGCGAACCTCGTGGAGCGCGACGGCGCGGAACGGAGAAATTCTTCAACAGAAGAATTTCGTGTGAGCGAGACCATTCCGTCGCGAAGCGATGCAAGCAAAAACATCCTTGACCGATGGATCGTCTCTCGCCTGAATGAATTGAACAAGGAGGTGACTGAAGGAATGGAGAAATATGAGCTCGACAAGGCGACGAGGCCGTTTGCAGATTTTATCGATGACCTTTCTACATGGTATTTGCGTCGCTCGCGAGACAGGTTCAAGGGGGAAGATGAAGCTGATAAGTCGGCCGCTCTCGCAACGACGCGCCTCGTTTTCCTTGAAGTATCAAAATTACTAGCGCCGTTCATGCCGTTCCTTGCCGAAGACGTCTACATGAGACTGAAAGGCGGCCGTGAAAGCGTGCATCTCGAGAGTTGGCCCGCTCTCAGTGCAATCGACAAAGATCTGATTGAGAATATGAAGCTTGTCCGCGACATAGCATCCCTTGGCCTCGAAGCTCGCTCAAAAGCAAAGATAAACGTCAGACAGCCGCTCTCAAAATTGAAAGTGCAAAATGCAAAGTTCAAAATTGAAGACAAAAACTTGCTTGATTTGATCAACGAAGAAGTCAATGTGAAGGAAGTCGTTGTTGATGGAAGTATCAGCACAGAAGTTGAGCTTGATCTGAACATAACGCCTGAATTGAAAGAAGAAGGGGAACTGCGCGACCTCATGCGCGCCATCCAGGATAGGCGCAAGGAGCAAAAGCTCACGATACAGGATCGGCCGATCCTCAAGGTCTTTGCCGCGGACAAGGCGGGGGAGGCTTTCATCGAAAGGAACAAGGAAGAGCTCGTGAAGGCGGTATTGTTGAAGAATATTGAGATTGTTGTAAATGGTGCAGTAGTTGATGCCACAGCTGGCATCAAGTTCGACCTCGTCTTATAAGACAAACAATGCACGAGAAATACACAACCCGAGGGCTCATCGTCTCCGCCTCGGCCTATCGCGAGGCGGACAAGATATTGTCCATCTATACGGAAGATTTTGGCTTGGTCACCGCAGTGGCCGCGGGCGTCCGCCACTCTGTCTCAAAGCTTCGCTATCATACGCAGGATCTTTCTATGAGGGATTTTACGCTTGTGCAAGGTAGAGATATTTGGAGGCTTGTCGGAGCAGAAGAGATCGAAAGCATCACGGCCCTCGAATCGGCAGAATCGAATGGTGAAGCTTTGGCCGCATATGCGCGCGTTCTGTCCTTGATCCGCCGTCTTGTCCGTGGCGAAGAAAAGAACGAGCCGGTCTTCATGACGCTTTTTTGTCTGCATCGCCTCCTCGTCGAAGAAAAGAGATCAGAGATCGACATCTCTGCGATCGAAACGTTGGCTGTGTTTCGCATCCTCTACGCGCTCGGCTACATAAAATCCGACGCGACGACGGAGGCTTTGGTCGTTCCTTTGATGATGGATATCGATCTTGTCGCCACGGCAAAGCCGCTCGTGCCGCAGCTTATCTTTGCCATAAACAAAGGCCTGACAGAGAGCCATCTATAGAATTTCACAATATTCGCCTGCATGGTATCCTTTAACTATGTGCGGAATATTTGGATATGTCGGGAAAAAACAGGCAGTGCCTATCCTCGTCGATGGGCTAACGTCACTCGAGTACCGGGGCTACGATTCTGTTGGTATATATTGCCCAGAATCCGGTTCCGTCAAATCAGTCGGCGCAGTCGATAACCTAAAAGCTAAATTGCCGAAAGGAATGAAAGGCACGAGCGGCATCGCTCATCTGCGCTGGGCCACCCATGGCGAGCCGACGGAGGTCAATGCTCATCCCCATCATGATTGTTCCCGTGAGATCTGGGTTGTTCACAATGGCATAATCGAGAATCATCAGAAGATTAAAGATAGACTGAAAGATTCGGGACATACATTCATCTCGGAGACTGATACTGAAGTATTGGCTCACCTCGTGGAAGAGCATCTCCGGACTGAAAGATCATTTGAAAAGTCAATCATAGCCGCCTTGAATGAAGTTCGCGGCACGTACGGGGCCATTTTTTCATATGCGAAGGAACCCGGGACTATCATCGCCGCTCGTATGGGCGCGCCAGTCGTTTTGGGTCTTGGTGAACATGAGAACTTCGTCGCCTCTGACCGCACACCGATATTGAGGCACACAAAGAACATCCTTTATCTGAACGACGGCGACATTGCAGTCATAACTTCCGATTCCTATAGGCTTTATGACCTCAAACATGACCCTATACATAGGCTGGCAGAGCTGATCGAAGGGGATATGGATCAGGTGCAAAAAGACGGATATGAGCATTTCATGTTAAAAGAAATAATGGAGGGCCCGAATGTCGTCAAGAACACCCTACGCGGACGTCTGGTACATGGAGAGGGCTTGGTCAAGCTCGGCGGTCTGGAAGCTGTCGCGGACAGATTGCAAAAGATAAAGAGGTTGATCATCGTCGGTTGTGGCACTGCCTATTACGCCGGGCTCGTCGGGGAATACATGATCGAGGAATACGCTGGGATACCTGTCGAGGTCGAAGTAGGGTCCGAGTTCCGCTACCGCAAACCGGTCATGGACAGCGAGACTGCTCTTGTTGCGATCTCGCAATCGGGCGAGACCGCAGATACCCTCGAAGCCATACGCGAAGCAAAGCGGAAAGGCATATTAACCCTCGGCATCGTCAATACTGTCGGTTCGACCATCGCTCGTGACACTGATGCTGGCATCTTCAATCATGCAGGTCCGGAAGTGAGCGTTGCTTCCACAAAGGCGTTCTTGTCCCAACTGACAGCTCTCGCTCTGCTGACCGTGTTTTTAGGGAGACAGAGGCAGATGTCATCCGATGAGGGCAAGAAGATAACAGACGAACTCGCGATCTTGCCGGAAAAGATCAAAAACATATTCAATCAGTGCGAGCAAATCAGATCGCTTTCAAAGAAATATTCCGATTATCGAGATTTTCTCTACATTGGACGCAAGTATAGCTACCCGATAGCTCTCGAAGGCGCCCTCAAACTCAAAGAAGTCTCGTATATACATGCGGAAGGATACAGCGCAGGCGAGATGAAACATGGGCCGCTCGCCATGATTGACGAGCATTTTCCAACGGTCGTCATCGCTCCGAAAGACAGCGTGTATGAAAAAGTGGTCTCTAATATACAGGAAATAAAGGCACGAAAAGGCAAAGTCTTGGCTATAACGACTGAAGGCAATGAGAGTCTATCAAAAAATGTCGACGATCTCATTTTTATACCCGAGACAATTGACATGCTGACCCCTATCCTTTCGATCGTGCCGTTACAGCTATTCGCATATTATCTTGCTGTTGCAAGGAGTGTGAATGTTGACAGGCCGAGAAACTTGGCAAAATCGGTTACAGTGGAATAGTCGGGAAAGCAGCATATGTGGTATAATTCATCATCATGCCCTCTGATTCAGATTCAATAGAAGATCTGAAAAAATCGCTCTATTCACGCGCCACTTCCGACATCCGCACGCGCCGCCGTTTTCGCGCGAGCCCCGAGGAGACTGATGTGCCAAAAGACTGGGCGCATGCCCCGGAAGATGCCGATGCAGAAAAGCTCACCACCGCATACCGCGACCACTCAATGTCTTTCTTCACAAAAATACTCATCGGTTCAGCTGTTTTTTTTCTTCTGTGCCTCGGCATCGGGGCGTATCTGTTTTTCAATGGGTCGAATCTTATCTCGGCCAATAATCTCGACATAGCAGTGAACGGGCCGATATCGATCGCCGGCGGCACCCCGTTCTCGTTTGGCGTTGCGGTCACGAACGGAAACAACGTTAAACTGACCACGGTCGACCTCGAAGTCGATTTCCCGACGGGTTCAGTCGATCCGACGAATACAACCAGCGAACAAAAGACGTATGAGACGCTCATGGACGATATAAATCCAGGAGGCGTGACGCAACGTACCGTCAACGCCGACCTGTATGGACAGGAGAATTCCACGAAGGAGATCGTCGTCAAAGTCTTTTATCAGGTCCCAGGATCGAATGCCACTTTTGAAAAGGACAAGGCCTATGACGTGCTCATCAGCTCGTCGCCTCTGAACTTGTCGGTCACCTCGTTCAGCCAGGTGACGGCCGGACAGAAGTTCGATATGACGGTCAATCTGACTTCTAATTCCCAGTCCACGATAAAGGATGTCCTGCTCAATGTCGTTTATCCGTTCGGCTATTCATTTGTCTCTTCCGATCAGGCGCCGCTCGCCGATAAAGCCACATGGAATGTAGGTGATATCCAGCCGGGGCAATCGAAAACGATCACCATGAGCGGGATTTTGCAGGGGCAAGATCAAGACAGCAGGATTTTTCATTTTATCGCCGGGGCGTCAGAATCCGGCAGTCCGTCCGTCATCGGCACGGAATATACCGATGCTTCGGAGGCGGTTACTTTGCAGAAGCCTTTTATCACTGCGGCCCTTTCATTCGGCCAAGGCGACGTCTCTGGATCGGGAGATTACATCAGCCAGTTCGGTAAGCCTATAACAGCAACTATCTCGTGGTTCAACAATCTGCCTGACGCTGTTTCCGATGCCGAGATTCATCTTGTCTTTTCCGGAAATGCGTATGACAAGGGCTCGGTCTTGGCGAATGGAGGCTTTTATGATTCGTCGAACGATGAGATCACGTGGGACAAGACAAACACGCCGGCCCTCGAATCGATTCCCGCTGGAGGGTCGGGATCTGTCGTCTTCAGCTTCACTCCGCAGGATACCGGTACGCCGGCTGTGCCCGTATCCGACCCAAGCGTAGGTCTCTCGATCTCGATCGATGGACAGAGGACTTCGGAGAGCAATGTCCCGCAGTCCTTGACTGAGAGCGTCTCGCGGTCAGTCAAGATCTCTTCGAGCGTCGCTCTTTCCGCTGAAGCTTTATATACCGACGGCCCTTTCTCTAATTCTGGTCCGTTCCCGCCAAAAGCAGAAGCTACCACGACTTATACCATCGTCTGGACTATCGGCAATTCATCGAACACTGTTTCGGGCGCCAGCATATCGTCAACATTGCCGGAAAACGTCACATGGCTCGGTTTCGTCAGTCCGCAATCGGAAAATGTACAATA
The DNA here is from genome assembly GCA_963848635.1 of uncultured bacterium. Taxonomy (GTDB): domain Bacteria; phylum Patescibacteriota; class Minisyncoccia; order Phycocordibacterales; family PALSA-1337; genus JAGWNR01. Next base: position 288,557 of record CAWKEA010000005.1, on the reverse strand, counting down.
CGATACCGGCAGCCGCACTGTCACATGGAATGCCGGCACTCTCGCGGCGTATTTAGGCCAGAATGGGCAGACGCCTCGACAAGTTTCTTTCCAAGTCGCCCTGCATCCGAGCGTCACTGACGTCAACCAGGCGCCGACTCTCCTCAATCCTTCCGCCCTCTCGGCCACAGATAATTTTACCGGTGCCACCGTCTATAGCTCCTGGGGAGCTTTGACTACGCGCGTGAGCACTGATCCTGGTTTCCAGAGTGGAGACGATCTCGTGACCCAGTAAAAAAGCATCGATGTCTCCCGGATCACTCTTGGATGTCGATGTTTTTTGCTCCTGTTTTTTTGCTCCTTGACACCGGGTATGACATTTGCTAGATTATGTCCATACAGTTCTCTTTAAACAGAAATTTTTTTCTCGATGAGATAGGGATGAACGGCAGATAGGTCTTGTCAACCTGCTGTTTGTCAAGCGTTCGACCATCACTAGCCAAAACCTGATGATCCTTGTCTCCCTCACTTCCCCTCCTAAAAAAGGGGGAGTGACGCCCGCTTTATTTTTCAGCCGCCATAGGGGCTGTTATGGGGCCTCCTGTCGACGTTCGATTGCTTCTCCTCCGAGGCAGACGACGCCGACAGGGGGTTTTTATTTTGTCAGGATGACAGACGCGCTTTTATGCAAAAACGGTCAAATGGTGTAGAATGCTGTTTATGAAAAAAGAAAAGGAGAACAACGGGGCAGACATCATGGAAGCGATCATTTCTCTCTGCAAGCGCCGGGGCTTCATTTATCAAGGCTCGGAGATATATGGAGGTTTAGCTGGTACTTGGGATTATGGGCCGTATGGAGTCGCTCTTAAAAATAATATAAAAGCCACCTGGTGGAAGCGCTTTGTCGAGGATCGCGACGATATGTTTGGCATGGATGCGGCGATTCTGATGAACTCCAAGGCATGGGTCGCCTCTGGCCACGTCGGGGGATTTTCTGATCCGCTCGTTGAGTGCAAGAAATGCAAGCATCGTTTTCGTGAGGATCAGATCGATCCTGCTCTTTTGGCCGCAAAGAAATGCCCGGATTGTGGCGGCGCCCTCGGTGAAGCGCGTCAATTCAACATGATGTTCAAGACGACCGTCGGCGCGGTCGAGAGCGAAGACTCCATCTCGTACCTCCGTCCTGAAACGGCGCAGGGCATGTTCGTCAATTTCAAGAACATCATGGATTCCTTCCATCCAAAGCTACCGTTCGGCCTGGCACAAATAGGCAAAGCATTCCGAAACGAGATCGCTCCGCGCGATTATCTCTTTCGTGCGCGCGAATTCGAGCAAATGGAAGTCGAGTACTTCATAGATCCGAAAGACTGGGAGAAACAATTCGACATCTGGGAAAAGATCCGCATGGATTGGTGCCTTGAGATCGGCTTGCCCAAGGAAAAGATCCATCTCCGCGATCATGCAAAAGAAGAGCTTTCGCACTATTCAAAGAAGACGACTGATATAGAATTCGACTATCCTTTTGGTCAAAAGGAATTATATGGCCTTGCATACCGCACTGACTTCGACCTCAAAGCGCATAGCGCTACCTCTGGCGTCGATCTCTCATATTTCGACGAAGAGACCAAGCAACGCTTCATCCCTCATGTCATCGAGCCGTCAGTCGGCGTAGACAGGGCAGTCTTGGCGGTCCTCACTTCGGCATATGTCGAAGACGAGATGGGCGGCGAGAAGAGGGTATATCTCAGACTCGCACCGTCAGTGGCTCCGGTCAAAGTCGCCGTATTTCCTTTGCTCAAAAACAAACCTGAATTGGTCAAAAAGGCCAAGGAGGTTTACTGCAGCGCTCAAAAAAGAATTCAAAGCCGTCGAATTCGACGACAACGGCAACATCGGCAAGCGCTATCGCCGCCAAGACGAGATCGGCACGCCGTTCTGCGTCACGATCGATTTCGATACCATCGAAAAGAACGCAGGTGTGACCGTCCGCGACAGGGACTCTGGCAAGCAGGAGAGGATAAGTGAAAAGGATTTAGTTAAATATATTTCAGATAAAATTTCTAATTGACCTAATTTCTAATTACTAATGAAAAAGTTTGATCTTGAGGAAAGAACTGCAAAGTTCGGTGAATCAATAATAAATTTTTGTAGAAAATTGGATAAAGATGACGTAACAAGGCCGCTTATAAGGCAGTTGGTGAAATGCGGCACCTCTGTTGGGGCAAATTATTGTGAGGCTGATGATGCTGAGAGCAGAGCGGATTTCAAGCATAAGATCGGTATATGTAAAAAAGAATCAAGGGAAGTAAAGCATTTTTTAAGAATGATTGTCACTGCGGCACCAAGCACGAGAGATAAGGCTAGATTATTGTGGATTGAAGCAAAAGAGTTGAACCTAATCTTCAATGCCATATTCAAGAAAATGAAGTAATTTTTAGGTCAATTAGAAATTAGGTCAATTAGAAATTATTTGATAAAATGTTTGAATGAAGTTTAATAAGACTATTCTTTCAAACGGTCTCCGCGTCATTACGATCCCAATGAACGACAATCCGTCAGTCACCGTGCTCGTCATGGTTGCGGCTGGCTCGAAATATGAGACCAAGGCAGAGAACGGCATCTCGCATTTCCTTGAACATATGGTCTTCAAAGGCACGCCGCGGAGGCCAAAGTCTGCCGACATATCGCGCGAGTTCGATTCGATCGGCGCACAGCACAATGCGTTTACGAGCCAGGAATATACCGGTTATTACGCAAAAGTAGACTCTCGTCACGCGGCCCTCGCGCTCGACATCGTGGCCGACCTCTATAACAATCCGTTGCTCGATGCGGCTGAAATGGAAAAGGAGAAGGGCGTCATTGTCGAAGAGATCCGTATGTACGAAGACATGCCGCAGGCAAAGGTGGCTCGCATCTTCTTTGAGCTTGTCTACGGCGACCAGCCAGTCGGTTGGGATATCGCCGGTACCGAAGGGAACGTTCGTAGCTTCACTCGCGACGCAGTCGTTGCATATCGTAGCGCGCACTACGTCGCAGAGGCAACGACGGTGGTCGTCTCAGGCCATTTCGACGAGAAGAAGATAGTGGCTGACGTCGAAAAATCCTTTGCAGGCATTTCTTCCTTGAAAAAGAAAGAGAAGGTCAAAGTAAAAGAAGAGCAGGATGGACCTCGCGTCCAGATCGGTCTAAAGGAGACCGACCAGTCGCACCTCATCATCGGCGTGCGCTCGTTCCCGATCGATAGCCCGTATCGTGCGGCCTTGTCTGTCCTCGCCGCCATTCTCGGCAAAGGCATGAGCTCGCGCCTCTTTGACAAACTGCGCAACGAGATGGGCATCTGCTATTACGTGAGCGCCGACAGCGACCTCTACACTGATCATGGAATCTTTGCTGTCGATGCCGGCGTCGACAATTCCCGCGTCGACGAGGCGATCAAAGTCATCCTGGCCGAGCTCGCCCGCACCACGCGTGAAAAAGTCACGGATGCCGAGCTCGTCAAGATCAAGGACTTCATCGCAGGCAACATCATGCTCTCGCTCGAGACGTCTGATGCATTGGCGAACTACGCCGGCGGCAGGGAAGTGTTGGAAGGAAAAGTGAAGACACCCGAAGAGACCATCGCCAAGATCCGCGCGGTCACTGCCGACGACGTCCTCGAAGTCGCCAAAAAGATATTTGTTGACAAAAATCTCAACCTGGCTATCGTTGGAAACTACAAGGATGAGGAGAGGTTTAAAAAAATCTTAACATTTAAGAACTCATAAATGAAAGTATATAAGTATTTGGTATGTAGGTAGAAATGTGCGGAAGCTTTTGAAAAAGTGTACAGATGTTACTTCCTGCTACTTTAAAAAGTTGACAAGAAAGTTGCCAACTTTTTAGCTTTATAAAAAAGAGACCGCCAGTGAGGCGGTCTTTGCAATGTTTCAATTTTACTCACAATCAAAGCGATGTTCGGCTTGCTCGCAACCTTTGGAACAAAAAGGGTACTCCTTGAATTTTCTTTTTGGCTTCCGAGGCTTGATCTGGCAATGGGCGCAAGGCTCTAAGTTGCTGCTTGAGCTTGCTTGAATTTTCTTTTTCTTCATATCAATAATGTTCGGAATCGTTTTCTATTCAGATTATATCTCACAAATTTACCTTTACAAGTTTTCGACTCTACCAGTTTTTATGCTATCATAACCCCATGAACGACCGCACTATCACTATCTCGACAGGCACGATTTTTAAGGGGATACTCATACTTATCCTCGTCTATGTGCTCTGGTATCTGCGCGATATCGTCCTTGTGGTAGCGGCCGCCATTATCATTGCCTCTGCTCTTGAGCCAGCTACCCAGTGGTGCATCCGCCATAGGATACATCGGATCGCCGCCGTCGTCGCCATGTACATCGTTATTGGCCTTTGTTTTGCCGCGCTCCTCGTCTTCTTTGTGCCCCAGCTTTTGAATGAAGCAGTCAGCTATCTCTCGACCATTCCAGACACTATAAACGTCAGCGATCTGTGGCCTTCGGTTCAGAGCTTCATTCCGCTCTCCGGCCAGTCAATTTCCCTCCATGACCTCGCCGCCGCTTTGCAGAACAATATCTCTGGCACAACCGGCAATGCTTTCCGCACAGCTACCGTCATATTCGGCGGCGCCCTTTCTTTCCTTTTGACTGTCATACTCTCGTTCTATCTCTCGGTCCAGGAGGACGGCGTCGTTAATTTCTTGCGCATCGTCACTCCGGTCAAGAGCCATGAATATATCGTCGGCCTTTGGCGCCGTAGCCGCAGGAAGATCGGTCTCTGGCTCCAAGGCCAATTGCTCCTTTGCGCCATCATTGGTGTGCTCGTGTATCTCGGCCTTCTCATCCTCGGCATCCCGCATGCGCTCCTCCTTGCCTCATTGGCCGCCTTGTTCGAGCTCATCCCTGTATTTGGTCCGATCATGTCATCGATACCGGCCCTCATCACCGCGTATGCCACGAGCGGCGTCACTGAGCTCCTTCTCGTCCTCGGGCTCTATGTCATAATCTACCAGTTCGAGAGCAATCTCATCTATCCTCTCGTCGTGCGCAAGATCGTCGGCATATCTCCCATCATCGTCATCCTCGCTCTTGTCATCGGCGCTGAGTTAGCAGGCGTTCTCGGCGCCGTTCTTGCTGTGCCGCTTTCCGCCGCTTTCATGGAATTCGTCGGCGATGTCGAGAAAAAGAAGCATCTGGGGGAGGGGACGATGAAGAGCTCATGAAAAAACCTCCATTCTACATAACAACCACCTTGCCGTACGTGAACGCCGATCCCCATGTCGGCTTTGCCGTCGAGCTCATCCGGGCCGACGCCGTCGCGCGTGCTAAAAAGCTCGCTGGCTGTGAGGTCTTTCTGAATACCGGCACCGACGAGCATGGGGCAAAGATAGACAAGACTGCGGCGGCGCAGAATCTGACGCCACAGGCGTATGTCGATGAAAAGTCAAAGAAATTTCGGGAATTGCTGTCTGTGCTTGGTGTCCTTCCAGACGCGAATTTCGTTCGGACGACTGATGCATATCACGTCTTTGCCGCCCAGGAATTTTGGCGCATCGTCCAAAAGAACGGCTTTATATACAAGAAAAACTACTCGATAAAATATTGCGTCGGCTGTGAGCTCGAAAAGACAGATTCAGAGCTCGTCGACGGCCGTTGCCCGCTCCATCCGCTACAGGAGATCGAGATGATAAAAGAAGAGAACTATTTTTTCAAATTCAGCGCGTTCCAGCAGAGACTCCTCGACTTATACACGTCAAATCCTTCTTTGGTTATCCCTGATTTTCGTTTCAATGAGATAAAAGCCTTTGTCGGTCGCGGCCTCGAGGATTTCAGCATATCGCGGCTCAAGTCAAAGATGTCGTGGGGGATAGATGTTCCCGGCGATCCCGATCAGGTCATGTATGTGTGGTTTGACGCTCTCGTCAATTATGTCTCGTGCATTGGATGGCCGGATAACAAACTCAAAACTCAAAACTCAAAGTTCAAAAGTGAAGACGGGAATGCGGTAAATGACAATTCCTTCAAAAAATGGTGGATCGATTCCGGCGGCGTCGTCCAATATTGCGGCAAAGACAATCTCCGCCAGCAATCCGCGATGTGGCAGTCAATGCTCATGGCGGCTGGCCTGCCTCCCTCAAAGACCATCGTCATCGACGGCTTCGTCACGGGCGATGGCGGCATCAAAATGTCGAAATCCCTCGGCAATACCGTCGATCCATTCGAATTGGTCAAAGAATACGGTACCGATGCTTTGCGCTATTTTGCGTTGCGTGAGCTCCATCCTTTCGAAGACAGCCCATTCACGCCAGAAAAGTTCAAAGACGCCTACAATGCAGGTTTGGCTAACGGTCTTGGCAACCTCGTCTCGCGCGTCATGAAAATGGCGACGTCGAACGGCATCGTCTTTGATGAAAAGATAGCCAAGGATATTGCCGCTTCGGAGGAGATGGACAAGACATACAAAGAGCAGATGGCAGGCCTCGACTCATACGACTTACAAAGGTCTTCAAAGGCGATCTGGGACTTTATCGCGGCCACCGACAAGATCATCCAAGAGCGCGAGCCGTTCAAAAAGATAAAAGTCGACAAGGCCGAAGCTAAAAAGGATATACAGGAATTGTTGGCGCGTCTGGATATGATCGGCACCATGCTGAAGCCATTTTTGCCGCAGACTGCAGAAAAAATAATCTCTTTGGTAAAGGAAAACAAGATGCCGGACGCGCCGCTTTTCATGAGGAAATAAGGTTAGAATACAAATGGTCGAGACGGTCCCTATCATTTTTGCACATGAAAATATTGGATTCAAATTGAATCCAATATTGCAAACACAAAAAAGCCGCACTCTTGCGAGGGCGGCCGTGATTTCTACTCTTCAGTTTCTTGTTCTGCTAGTCTTTTCTCAAAGCAATAATCTGACCAGCTGATCCCATAGCTTATTCCTTTGTTGTAGAGGAGATATAAATCTTCAGCCCCAATCTCGATTTCCCAGAGCCTCTGGTATTCAGGATGGTTGAAATCCATCCATCCGTAGCTCTCTCTCCACTCGATTCTTTCTTCCCGAGCAAGTTTCCATCTTTTGATGAGTAAACTTCGCTTAGAATCTTTGCATTCGAGATAAGCTCTGACATATATTTGAACTGCAAAGCCAAGCGCCAGTAAAATGATCAACAACCACATAATTCTCCTTTTGTTCGATAGTCCATTCGTCCTGTTACTGTAAATACGTTAGACTATAGTAATGAAAAAAGCAATCCGATACATCGACATCCACGGCCACATCAACTTTCCTGAATATGATTCTGACAGGGAGGAGACAATCGTTCGCGCTGAAAAAGCCGGCGTCGGCATGATAACGATCGGCACCGATGTCAAAACCTCGAAATTGGCCATCGAGCTCACCGAGACTCACGAGAATATCTGGGCAGCCGTCGGCATTCATCCGACAGAAGTGAAAACGGCAGATGTCGGGCTCGACCAGGACGAAAGCGATTTCCAGGAGCTTCGCCGTCTCGCCTTGCACCCAAAAGTCGTCGCGATAGGAGAATGCGGGCTCGATTACTTTCATACGCAAGAATCCGATATCCCAGCACAGATAGAAGCATTCGAAAAACATATCGCCCTTGCGAACGAAGCAGGGAAGCCGCTCATGCTCCATGTGAGGAATGGCAAAAGAAAAGGCGACGCGGGCACGGTCGCTGGTGATGCCTACAAGGACGCACTGAGCATATTGAAGAAATCTGCCAAAGTGCCGTTCAACTTTCATTTTTTTGCCGGAAGCATGGAAGATATGCAGACAATCGTTGGATCAGGCGGCGCAGTCTCGTTCACCGGCGTTCTTACCTTTACCCATGACTATGACGAGTTCATCAAGGCAGTCCCACTCAACCAGATCATGTCCGAGACCGATTGTCCATATGTGGCGCCAGTTCCGCATCGCGGCAAGCGAAACGAGCCGGCAAATGTGATCGAGGTGGTCAAGGCGATCGCCCGTATCCGTGGCGAGGACGATGAAAATGTTCGCTCGGCTCTTCTTGAAAATACGAGGAAGTTTTTCTCTTTGTAGCCGCCCTTATTTTATTAAGGTTTCTTTATAATTATTTTAACTTTTCTTAATAACACTCCGCTATACTATATGTCGCATCATCTTGCGCAAGGGATGCCATTGTGATAGTCTCATCATACGCTTTTTGCTCGCGGCTAAAATGGCCAAAACAGGCCAGAAAACCTGCGACAGGCGGATCTATTCCGGCTAGTGAGGAGCGGCGTGGCCGCTTGCGGACATGACGTCCGAGCGAAGACGGAAGAAAGTACTCTTTATCAGCTAATACGTGTGAGGCCCTGATTTGTGAATAACAAGCACGATCATGCTTCGTCCAAAAGACGAATTGCCGCATACTTGAGAATACCATGAACGAATCCACATCTGACTCAAAAGTCTACGAAATCGGTTATCTTCTCGTCCCGTCCATCCCACAGGAAAAAGTCGCCGAACAGACGTCGGGGTTTGCCGCCCTCTTGGCAAAGAATTCCGCTGAGGTCATCGACGAAGAATCTCCGTCGCTCATTTCTCTTGCCTATGAAATGGACAAGAGCACCGGCGGCGGCGCCCATCAGCGCTTTGACCAGGGATATTTCGGCTGGATAAAGTTTTCCTGCTCTCCATCTGCCATCGAAGAGATAAAAAAATCTTTCGATCAAAATCAGAGCATCTTGCGCACGTTGGCCGTAGCTACCGTCAAAGAAAAGACGTATCTCGGCAAAAGGGCGAAATCGGAAAATAGATCAGAAGAAAAGCCGCTGAAACCAGTCGTAGATGAACCGGCCATTGAACCGGCTGCGGCTCCCGCGGTCGCGCCTTTGACGGTTGATGAAATAGCCGCAGTAGATCAAAAACTTGATGAGATAGTCAAAGCAGCTTAACAGCGCTACACTAAACATAACAACCACTATGTATCTCAATAAAGCCATCGTCTACGGGAACCTTACTCGCGATCCGGAGCTTCGCGCTATACCATCCGGCTCAAAAGTCGCCAGTTTTTCTGTAGCCACGAATCGTATTTGGAAGGACAAGGCAGGCGCTCGCCAAGAGGCAGTCGATTATCACAATGTCGTCGTCTTCGGACGACAGGCTGAAACGGTCTCACAATATCTGAAGAAGGGATCGTCAGCTCTGATAGAGGGCCGTATGCAGACGCGATCGTGGGACGGCACTGACGGTCAAAAGAAATACCGAACCGAGATCGTAGCCGATCGCATACAATTCGGCCCGCGAGCGGGAAACGCTCCTCTGTCAGGAGGCGCAAAGACCGAGGCTGGCGCGCCGGAAGCGGCCCCTTCTTCGGATAATCCACCAGTGCCGAGCGAAACGATAGAATATCCGGAAGAAGAGATAAATCCGGACGATATACCATTTTAATTTAATCAATTAACCGAAACAAATAATCAAGACACAAGACTCATGATTTAAGATTCAAGAAGAATACTGAAACGATATTTCTCAAATCATAAATCTTACATCTTGAATCTACTCAAAACCATGAACAAAGAATGCTACTTCACTAAAAACCATATACGGTTCATCGATTACAAGGATACAGAGATCCTCAAAAAATTCATCAATCCGTATGGCCGCCTCATATCCCGCAAGCGCACTGGCGTATCAGCAAAGAGCCAGCGACAGCTCGCAGTCGCGGTCAAACGCTCGCGATTCATGGGTTTATTGCCATACGTGGTCAGATAAAAGCAAGCAAAGAAGAAAAAAGACCGGGAGACCGGTCTTTTTTTGAATCATCAGCTATTTGACCCTTTCTCGATATTCTCCCGTCTCAGTGTTCACTCGGATGACGTCGCCTTCGGTTACGAAAAGGGGAACGTTGGCGGTCGCGCCGGTTTCGAGGGTGACGGTTTTATTTCCGCCGGTAGCTGTGTCTCCTTTGACATTCGGCGGCGCTTCGGTGACCTTGAGGTCGACTGTTATAGGAAATTTGAAGCCGACGCTCTGCTCGCCAAAAAGGAGCTGTTCGAGGATGCTATTCGGCTTCAGATATTTGCCGCGAGGGCCGACGATCTCATCGCTGACGCTCCAGCGTTTTGACGGGTCGGTCGGGTCGATGAACCAATATTGTCCGCGATTTGCATACAGGAATTTCGATTCGCGAGAATCTATCTCTGCTTCTTCTGCTTTTTCTGACTGGTGAAAGGAATACTCGGTCACTTTTCCTGTGACGAGGTTCTTGAGCTTGGTCGCGTTGACCGGCTTTCTCTGTTGCTTCCTAAAGACGTGCGACGTCAGCACTTCGTAGGGCTGGCCGTCCAGGATGATGTATTTGTGTTCGGTTATCTCGCTGTATTCAAGCATTGACATAGGAATTGATGATTGAAGTTGATAATTGAGGAATTGAAGCAGTCTATATGATTTTCCTATAAAAAGCAAAACCGCCTCGTATTTCAAGGCGGTTGTGTTGTCTCTATCAGCGGTTATGTCGGTATTTACGGCCGGTTATGTTCCATAAGTTCTTCGAGCGTATACCACTTGGCGGTGCACAAGAGAGTCTGGAGCGAGCCGAGATGCCTTCCTGTTTTGCCGACTTTCTCAGGATCTCGAGCGTATTGTTCAACGCCATCGAGCAAATAATGCGCATGGGCCAAAAGGCGTTTTTTCGGCACTACGATGAACCCAAAGATTTCCAGCCAGCCGAAGAATTTCCGAGGGTCTATCCTTTGTTTTGGTATCTTTTCTGCTTCGAATCGGGCACGATACACATCCGTAACTTGCAGAATCTTTTCTGTTGTCATAGTATCCTTTCTTTTTCTAACCTCAAGCTATCAATTAACATTCATAAAAGCAAGCTTGCTCATAAACCTTCATGAGCGATATCTTCCAATCTTTCAGCGAGATCAGGATCGATGATTTCGAGGCCAAGACGATTCTTTGTTAAATATATCTTTTGTTTTTTCACGATAAAAACAGTATATCCTGTATATATCACATCAAGATTGTTTTGATGAATCATTCCTCGCTCGATGACGTGCTTTCTCCGCCTGATTTGCTATTCGCATCATTCTTTCCGACAGTGATGCCTTCATTCAATCGAGCACGGATCTTTGTCAGTAATTCTTCTCGAACTTCCTTGTTTTCCTTTAAAAACTGGCGGGTAGCATCATAGCCGCGGCCGAGAGTGAGCTCGCCATATTTATACGAATTGCCAGATTTTGCCAATATCTCCATCTTTTCGCCAAGAGCAATGATCTCGCCCTCCTTTGAGATGCCTTCGTTATACATGAGATCGAATTCTGTTTGACGGAAGGGAGCGGCGACTTTGTTCTTGACTACCTTGACCCTGACGCGTCCGCCCATGACCTCGTCGCCTTTCTTTATCTGTGCTATGCGGCGTATATCGAGACGCACAGACGTATAGAACTTGAGCGCTTTGCCGCCAGGCGTCGTCTCGGGATTGCCGAACATGACGCCTATCTGCATGCGGATCTGGTTGATGAATATGACGATCGTCTTTGACCTGGCCACTATGGCGGTGAGCTTGCGCAATGCCTGAGACATGAGGCGGGCCTGCTTGCCGACGTGATACGCTCCCATGTCGCCCTCGATCTCGTCTTTTGGCGTGAGAGCGGCCACCGAGTCTATGACGATGACGTCGAGCTTGCCGGAACGGACGAGCGAATCGACGATCTCGAGAGCCTGTTCGCCTGTATCTGGTTGGGAAATGAGCAATTCATCTGTTTTGACGCCAAGCCTGGCCGCATATTCCGGGTCCATGGCATGCTCTGCGTCGATAAACGCGCAAATGCCGCCCTTCTTTTGAGCCTCTGCAATCACATGCAGGGTAAGGGTGGTCTTTCCGGATGATTCCGGGCCAAATACCTCAATGATGCGTCCGCGCGGCATTCCACCCACGCCAAGAGCGGCATCAAGGCCTATGGAGCCAGTCGAGATGGCGTCAACATTGACATGCGGCTTGTCGCCGAGCTTCATGATGGCGTCATCGCCGAATTTTCCGCGGATAGCATTCAGGGTCTCCCTTATATTGTCGGTCGGGTCGCGATGGCTTTCGATCGAGGCTGATTTTTCCTTTGTTTCCTTGATTTTCTTTGACATGATTTTATTTTAAATATAAATTTGTAATTTAAGCTGTTTCCAATACCCGCACTCTCTTTTCTAATCTATCGTGCTCGTCGCGTTTGACACAGTCGAGGGTGTGAGAATCAAAAGCATTCCAAAGCCCCTGGATTCGATTTGTTACACCGTCGAATTTCAAGTCGACTTCTTCGAACCGTCTATCTATCTCGTCGAATCTCTCGTCAATCAGAACGAACTTCTCATCGATCCGCTCGAATCTCTCATCGATCCGCTCGAATCTCTCATCAATCAGAACGAACTTCTCATCAATCAGAACGAACTTCTCATCGATCCGATCGAACCTCTCGTCAATCAGTTTGAACTTCGAATCCATTTCGTCAAATCTCTCATCAGCTTCATCGAATCGAGCATTCATCGATTTCTCCATCTTTCCAAAAGAATCCCCGATAATCATTGTCAGTTCGTTGATGGCATTTCTAACGATCTCTTTGACATCGGCTTTTGTAGAAAATCCGTCATCGATCGAGGCCTCTTTTTTCTTTGTTTTTGTGATTTTAGTAGACATAGTTGTGCTCTATTTAGCGTATAATAGCACATATTATACACAACTCTCATTAAGAAAAGTTAAATTTTTTATAAAGGAATCTTAAGAAGACTATTAGAAAATAACTTTTGATTTATGTCGAAGTCGCAACGCTCGTTGAAGCGGTATTGAGCCCTGGTTTAGGCGCTGTATAGACCAATTCGAGGCGCTTTTGCGTCATATGACCGAACTGATCGTGCGCGGCGAGCGTTTCTATATTGTAACCGGGTACAAGCAGGATAATTTCCGAAAAATTTCCCTTATTGTCGATGATGATAGAGCGTCCATCGAGTGTGATGTCTTGGACCCTCTGTGCTGTACCGACGATGGTAGCAGTCGAAGTCGAAAATGCGCTGTAATCGGCAGGTTCAGTGACAGTTATGTTTGGCCCTGAAAAATAAGCCTGGAAAGTCTTATAGATAAAATAAAGCAGACCACCGGCGATGACTGCAACGATGATCGCTGTGAATAATTTCTGATTGGTGCCCCGGTTCATAATAGGTTAAAGATGGAGATGAAAGGCATTAATTTAAATTAAATAAGGGAATAGTATAGCGTCATTAATTTTTAAATTGCCTCATCGTTCGGTTCTGTTGTGTCGATCAAGGAATCTTCGCTCGCCACAGCCGCACCCATCACCTCTCTCGGTTTTGATCCGTTCGCCGCTCCGATGACGCCGCGTTCCTCGAGCATGTCCATCAATTTTGCCGCGCGCGAATAGCCGACGCCGAGCTTGCGCTGGAGGTACGATGTCGAAGCTTTGCCGGCGGAAACTACGGCGAGGCGTGCGTCCTCATACATATCGTCGTCTTCGAGCGTCTCATCATCGAGATTGGCCGAGAAAACGGCGTCCTGACCCGGCTCGCTCTGCGGCCCTGAGAGGTTTATTTCGCCCATGATCTCGTCTTTGTATGTATCAGCGAGATACTTGGTCACTTTCTTCACTTCGCTTTCTGATATATACGCCGATTGTAGGCGCACTGGTTTTGACATATCCGCGCCGAGATAGAGCATATCGCCGGCACCGAGCAGTTTTTCCGCTCCAGGCTGGTCGAGGATAGTGCGCGAATCTATCTGCGAAGCGACCTGTAACGCCACACGCGTCGGGATATTCGCTTTTATGAGGCCTGTTATGACGTTGACCGAGGGCCTTTGGGTCGATAGGACCAGATGGATGCCCACGGCGCGGCTCATCTGGGCCAGACGGACTATGGCGCTTTCCAGCTCTCTCGGATACGCCTGCATGATATCAGCCAATTCATCGATCACGATGACGATATACGGCATCGTTTCGGGGAATTTCCCTTCATCCCCGTTCCCATCTTCGCTTGTGCCTTTTGCCTTTTGGCTTTTGACTTTGGCTATGGCTTTTTCGATCGCCGGGTCGAGGACGTTTTTATGATATGACTCGATGTCTCGGGCCGAGGATTTTTCGAGTATATCGTATCTTCGGCTCATCTCTTTGCCAGCCCATTTCAAGGCCAAAATAGCTTTTTTCGCATCTGTTATGACCGGCGTCAAAAGATGGGGAATTTTGTTATAGAGCGTCAATTCGACGCGTTTTGGGTCTATCATGATGAACTTCAGATCCTCGGGCGAATTGCGGTAGAGCAGGGAAGTGATGACAGCGTGTATCATGACTGATTTGCCCGAGCCGGTGGTGCCGGCTACGAGCATATGCGGCGCTTTGGCCAGGTTGGTGAAATGAGAAGCTCCCGTGATCGATTTTCCGAGAGAGATGAGCAGGGGCTTTTCAGACCGCTGGAATTCTTCGGAACCGAGAATCGTGGCAAGGCCGACAGTCGTCTTTGAAGTATTCGGTATCTCTATGCCGACGAGGCTCTTTCCTGGTATAGGCGCCTCGATGCGTATCGGATGTGCCGCCAAGGACAGAGACAAGTCGTTGCTGAGCGCGGTTATGCGCGACAGCTTGACGCCTTCAGCAGGTTTCAAAGCATATCGCGTCACCGAAGGTCCGATCGATATCTCGTCCATCTCCACGCTTATGCCGAAATTCTGCAACGTCCTCTTTATGATATTCGCATTCGCCTTGATGTCGCCGGTCTCCGGCCGGCCGCTGTCTTTTTCAAGGAGCGAGAGCGGCGGGGGAGTGAACGGCTTCATGCTCCTCGTGTTTGCGGCCATGGCAAAATCCTCTTCATCGTCCGCCTTCTTTTTTTCCGCTTTTTTTGGCTGTGGCGGAATCGGCGTTGCTCTTTCCTCTTTGTCGTCGTCTTTTTGCTTGTCGCCATCGAGCTTTTTTTCGGCTTCCTCCACCATCTCGTCTACGTCCGAGTCATCCGAGGCTGGCTCTTTTTTCATCTTCTTCTTTTCATCGCCGTCCTTTTGCTTCCAAAATGCTAAGGTTCCAAATGTGACGCCTGTCTCGAATGTGATGAGAAGAGAGATGGCGACTAACGCGATGAGGATCGCCGCGGAGGCGTATACGTCGACGAGCGATATGAGAGGGCTCGACACATAGTGGCCGATGATGCCGCCCTCGTCCTTGAAGACAAGGTCAACCAGGCCGAGGCCGGAGAGCAAGAATAGCAATCCGCCGATCAGTTTCCAGAAGGTGAATCTTTGCCGTATGCCCCGCAAGAACGCTGTAGCGAGGATGATGCATATGAGCGGAAGGAGAAAATAGCCCACACCGAACAAGGTATGAGCATAGTGGTAAAAGACGTTTCCGACCCAGCCTGCTTTGTCGAATTTGGCCAGAGCAGTCAGTATGCCTGCCACTAGAAATATGATCGATAGTACTGCCTGCAGTGTTTCTGTCTTGAGCTCGTTGACGAACGATGATCCGTTCTCTTTTTTGTCCTTGCCGTTTTTCTTTTTTGCC
Organism: uncultured bacterium; assembly: GCA_963848635.1. Classification (GTDB taxonomy): domain Bacteria; phylum Patescibacteriota; class Minisyncoccia; order Phycocordibacterales; family PALSA-1337; genus JAGWNR01. Next base: position 273,045 of record CAWKEA010000005.1, on the reverse strand, counting down.
ATGATAAGAGGATTATATCACACACATGAACCTATGCTTGTCATTTCGGATTTGCTATTTTTGCCCTTGCTTTTTGTGCCTGATGTCTTATATAATGTCCTTAATAATTTGTCGAAAAATCTAAAGGACATAGATTGAGTTATAAAGGACAAATATAAAGGACATGCAAGATAATAAAGGACAAAAAAGCATACCTACAGACCAAAGTTTTTGGAGAACTATCGGCCTTATATCAGGCGACGATAGCCTTTTTTATGTTTTTAAGAAAACTGAAAAAATAGTCACTGCTCTGTATTTAGTTACGAACTTGATAAAGGACAATGACCCTCTCAAATGGGAAATCCGTGAGCGTTGCATGTCTTTGATATCGTCGACCATAGCTTTGGCTGGCATCGATTCTCAGGAGAAAAATTCCTATATGCGCTTTTTTCTTGCGTCTATCTATGAGACGAGGGCTTTCGTGACTATCTCTTTCGGCTCTCATATCATCTCGAAAATGAACGCTGAAATGATAATCGACGAGATAGACGCGCTTGTTATCCATATAAAGGATCATGCGATCGATGATGCCGTCCGTGCGGGCTATGTTTTGTCGAAATCTTTTTTTGCCGCTGAACCGCCATCAAAGACAGATGATCAAGGACATGATACATCAAATGCGCGAACATCGGATACTGCTTCTTCCGAAAAACAAAAATCAGGTGTGTCCTTTAAAAAACAGCCGCAAAATATGCCTATTCCAAAGGACAGTCGAAAGAACTCGATTATCGAGCTCTTGAAAGTACGATCAAATCTGACGATAAAGGACATACTCAAAGTCATGCCGGGTTTCAGCGCAAAGACAGTCCAGCGGGAACTATCGGATCTTGTCCATACTGGTATAGTCAAAAAAGAAGGGGATAGGCGTTGGAGCAGATATTCGCTAAAGTAGTCAAAAGTGGATGCGTAGACAGTTGTTTTTCAGACGTTCCACTCGGGACTTCGACTTTTAGACTATGCTTGACTCTACTTGTATATAGGTGTAATATAGCCCTGTGAATATCTGCTACCCAAAATAGCCTTAAAACAGCCCCAAAAGGGGATTTTCGGTATTTTTAGGTGAGTTATCCACATTGAGCCATTTTAACGTTAAGCTATTTCCAGTATAATGTCTTGCAACGCAGGTGTATGAGGCTCCGTAGTCCTTATGTGCCTGCGTCCCAGGATACTATCCGTTTTTATGCCTATGAATCTTGGGTCAGTTCGTTGACAATACAATAGACAATAGTCAACAACAAAAACGAAAGATAATCCCGTTTGTCCCGTCATCACCGCTGTACGATCGAAACGACTCATCCCTTCTTGCCAACTATCCCTCCGGCGCAGTCGATATCGGGGAGGGTATAGTGATAGTCCGCCGTCGCTCCTCACGGAGCTATGGCGGACGATAGCGCGCGATGTCGAACATCAGTTTCGCGCGCTGAAAATTGTTCAGGTATTCTTTATTAGTCTAAGCGGCAGTGTTCATCCGAACCTTATCAGCTTTATAAATAATCGGATCGACGCTGTCTCAACATTACAAAAATGAAAGCAAAATCAATCGTAGCCTCAGCTGCTGCAATCGTCTTGGGCTTTGCCCTCGTCGCTTCAGCTGCGAGCTACACGTTCTCAAATTATTTGAGCGTTGGATCTACTGGCGCCGATGTTACGGCTCTCCAGAATTTCCTCATCGCTAATGGTTACAGCATCCCGTCAATCTCTTCCGGTGCCGCTCAACCTGGTTACTTTGGCACGCAGACACAATCTGCAGTCAAGGCTTACCAAGCTGCAAACAGCATTCCTAACACTGGCTTCGTCGGTCCTTTGACAGTCGCTTCCTTGAATAAGGGTGGCACAGCTGTTACAGGCACAGGCACAGGCACAGGCTCAGTCTCGATGGCTTGCCCAGCAGGCTTCACATGCACACCGATCGTCGGTACGACAGTAACGACGACAGGAACTGTCGCAGCTCCAACAGGTATAACGACTCCAGGAATATCAGGTACATTGACGATATCAAACAGCGGATCAGTTGCTAACGGTGCTACATTCAACACAGGTCAGACTGTGAACATCGCAGGCTTCAAGCTCCAAGCTGGTCCTTCTGATATGCAGGTCAATACAATAACAGCCGACTTCAATGTCCGCCCATGGTTGTACTTCGGAACTTTCTCTCTCGTCAACCAGACAACAGGACAGGTTCTCGTACCTTCTATCCCTCTTAACGCTTCAAGCTTTACAGAGCTCACAGCGAGCGAGGATTATCGTTTGACGATCAGTGGTCTCAACTTCGTCGTTCCTAAGGGTCAGACAGTCAATGTCGTCTTGTCCGGTACAGCACTTTCTGGTATAAGCCAGAACACTGGTGCCTATCTCGACGTCATCGCTGCTTCGGTCCGTTCAGTAGATGGAACAGGAGTCGTCGATACAGAGAATCTTCCTCTCTTGAACCTTCCTTACCCGAACACGACTTCGCCTTACGCTAGTGTGCTTTACAGCGGTAATCAGACTGCAAACCTTATTGTTTCTATCGATGGTTCTTCGCCTCAGACGCAAATCATCCAGACACAATCAGGTTCAGTCACGAACAATGTACCGTTGGCTATCTATGACATCCAAGCTCAGAACAATGCAGCAACACTGCAAGGTTTGACTTTGAACGTCGGAGTCTCTGGTGGTAGCTATACGCCAGCCTCTGTCTTCAATACCATTCAGCTCCAAGCTAATGGTATGACTTACTACGGAACTCTCTCAGGAAACACAGTTGTATTCAACAGCAGCGTAAGCATACCGCTTCCGCTCGGAGTCACTGTTCCTTTGAAGATCGTTGCTAACGTCAACCAGGGTGTTACAGGAGTTACTGCAACCACTTCGCTCAACACAGCATCTACCTCTAACTTCGTAGGTGTCGACGCTAACTACAACACGCCGACCGTCAACAACGCCGGCACGATAGTCAGCGCAGTCACGACATTCTCGACCACAGCAGCCTTCTCGGTTGTTCCGGGAGTCGCTCCTTCTGTTCCTAGCTATACTCCTACAACCGTACCGAATGGTAATGGTAACGTAGCAGTTCAATGGCCGTTCACCTTCACAGTGCAAGCTGGGACATCGCCGATCTACATCTCGGCTACGCCTAAGCTCGCCGCAACGTATATCTTTGATTTGACAGGCAATGCAGCTTCATCGTCAAAGGCAACAGGTATCACATCTGCGACAACTGTCACAGGCGACACCAACAATGGTCTTGGAACAGCCGCAACAGGTTCGTTCTACGTTCCGTCCAATCAGGCCAGAACCTTCACGATCAATGTCTTGGAGAACAACTCTGGTAATGCTCCTGACAGCGGTGCAATCACTGCTCTCACAGGTATCTATTACAGCTCAGTGGCAACAGCATCGGGTGCTACTTCGACTTCACAGTCTCTGTACACATTGCCTAGCCAGGTTCAGAGCCCATCAGTTTCACTCACCAGCCTTTAATTGGTTAAGTGATGTGATCTAGGGTTCTAATCGAGTACATTCGTACTTGACGAACATACAAAAACCGCCTTCGGGCGGTTTTTGTATTGGTGGATATTCAGGGCACCAAAACAGCTGCGTATGTAGTATTATAGAGGTATGCTCAAAACCATCTTTTCACTCATGGCATTGTTCGCAGTCTTGTTTGTCTCAGGCATTTCGGTCGCATCAGCCCAGGTCCAATGCACGTCACTTCCGTCTGACGTGAGCTATGGGATGATGGACGGCTCCGCGAACGGAACGGTCATGCTCTTGCAGAGATATCTTTCTGGGGCAGGCTATCTGTCAGCCACGTCGACCGGATATTTCGGCGCAGCGACGCTCTCTGCTGTGAAGAGCTTTCAGGTCGCGAGAGGCATCTCGAACACGGGCTATGTCGGCCCGGCGACGCGTGCAGCTATCAATAGTTTGAGTTGCTCGGGTAATGCTAGCGCTGTTGGTGCTCAGGCTCCATCAACAGTAGTGCCGGTGAACTCAACGGTTTCCTCGTCCGTAATCACTGGTCCGTCAGGAGGACAAACTTTGATCACAGGTCATGCTTTCAACATTACGTGGAATTCTCAGCCATACTCGCGTTATAATCTCGTCCTCATCTCCTCGAGCGGGGCAGGCGCAGGATTCATAGCCTCGTCCCTGGCAAATGAGAGCCAGTATCTTTGGACGGTCGGCAACGTCTTCTCGTCCCAGACGCAGTCGAACATAGTCGTTCCGGCTGGTTCATATCAGATACGCATGGAAAACGCCACTACGGGCGCTGAACCGACTGACCCAATAAGCGATCCTTTTACTATATCGGCAGCCACACTTAATCTTTCATATGTATTCCCGACGTCAGCCCCATCTGATGGGAACACAGCAGTCGTTCTCTATGGATCTGATTTTAATTCGTACGATAGGATCAATTTCAGCGGATCAAACGGCCAAGGACAGATACTCTATGCGTCGCCAGACGGCAGGGTATTGGTGTTCTCTATCCCGGCAAACACCCTCGCGGGTTCACAGTCTGTCTATGTATCCTCATCGAATTCATCGAATCAGTCTTCAAACGAGCTGCCGTTCAATATTACTAGCCAATAAACATATCTACACAGATGAGAAAAAGTAAACATATAATCCTGTCTTCTTTGATGATCGTATTGTTTTTGTTTGTTGGTTTTTTAAAGGTATCTGCCGCATCGACTCCTTCTCTCACTTTGTCCGCTATTGCTGGCAATTCCGTGCAAGTCACTGTGTATGGCGCTGACCCAGAAGCCGCAGTAACGCTTTATTATACTTCTGCTACGTCTTCGACAGGGTACGTCAGCCTGGGACTGACGAATTCAAGCGGCTATCTATCTAGTACGATCAATGCCGGAACGTACGGTATTCCTGGAAGCGCTCCAGTATATGCGGTTGTTGACGGGGCGCAATCTTCTTCTTCGTATTGGCCAGTGAATTCGGGCTCATCAGGCAGTCTGTCTTTAAGCCAAATTGTATTGAACATGGGTGCGGGGCAGAGCGGAAGTGTGACCGCAAACAACGCTGTTGGAGCATTACATATTTCAGGCGATACGAATCCAGCCGTAGCTATCGGGACCATATTTGGGAATACGGTTGTAATAACGGCTAATGATAACTTAGGTACAGTCACAATAACTGTCTGTGATGCGAACAATGACTGTCAGCCCATAAACATAAGTGTCTTGTCGTCGCCGGTTTCATCTTTTTCTTTAAGTTCAAGTGTCGCAAACTTGACGGTTGGTCAGAGTCAAACCATAACAATATCTGGCCTTGGCCCATTTTCTATCTCGCAAAATACGAATCCATCTTCAGTATCGGTAACAGTCAGCGGAGACAACGTGATCGTTACCGGACTTTCTGCTGGCGGCTCTACTATAACAGTATGCCAGTCGGATGGAGAATGCGGCACGATAAATTCTTATTCGAATCCAGCAGGAGGGTCGGTATCCAATACATCTGTTTCTTCATTGATTACGTTTAATCCGAGCAACGTCAATCTGGCACCAGGGCAGAATCAGGTGGTTTCGCTTTCCGGAAGCAATACAGGGCAATATTATGTCTCGAACAATTCGAATCCGAGCGTCGTGAAACCGAACCTAAATGGAAACATCTTGACGTTGAATGCTATCGGTGTCGGTAGCTCGGACATAAATGTCTGCAGTACAAACAATCAATGCAATGTTCTGTATGTGAGCGTTTCTTCAAACGTCTCCTCGACGCTTTCGATTCCTCTCGCGCTTTCTTCTTTTTCCATTTCTTCGGGAAATCAGAGCAACAGCTTCCTTGTCGGTAGTAATTCTCTGACGATCGGATTCAATGCGAACCAGAGCATTATCAATCCTTCAGTGTCGGTCAACAATTCGACAGTATCGGTCAATGGGTCCGGCAGTGGTCCTTACACGGCGGTATACACGATGACAGGCTCCGAAAGCATGCCATTGCCTGTCATTATCTCGTTCTCGAACTCTGCTGGCTCTTCTATAAAGCAGTACTTTTGGACAGGCAATTTTTCATCGGCCTCGTTGGGGGCTTCTTCATCCACAGTCGCCTCCAATTGTCCCGCCGGCCTTGTCTGCATGCCCACAGCGACGCCTGTGCCGTCTCAAGGCATAGTTAATACTTCATCTACTTCATATACCTTTAATAATTATCTTTATGAAGGCATGAATAAGATTGGTCAGTCTGATCCAGATGTAGTTGCTCTCCAACAGCGTTTGATAAAGGACGGATACCTCACGAGCTCTGCGACTGGCTATTTCGGGCCTGCTACAAAGGCCGCTGTTGAAGAGTATCAAACAGCGAACGGTCTTTCACCCGCTCGGCGTTGTGGTCCTGCCACGAGGAATCTGTTGAATCAGGGGATATAAGTGTGTAACTGTTGCTTATTTTATCAATTTCGTGTAGTATAAATACACATATTAATACTAATATATGTATTGTAAATACACAAATTCATGATTAAACGTTTTTACAGCTCAATAGAGCCATTATTGTTGCCCAACAAAGTTCTGGTTATGTACGGCCCAAGGAGGGTGGGAAAGACCACGATTCTTAACTCTTTTTTGCAAGAAACAAAGCTTAAATACAGGCTAGATTCCGGGGAAAATATAAGAGTCCAAGAGAGTATTAGGATCAAATGATTTCGAAAAGATAAAACAATATGCGGCAGGCCTTGATCTTATCGCAATAGACGAAGCCCAACACATACCCAACGTAGGGCAAGGATTGAAAATAATAGTGGATCAAATTCCAGGAATCAAAGTTATTGTAACCGGTTCCTCGAGCTTTGACCTGTCAAATCAGATCGGAGAGCCGTTAACTGGCAGAAAAAATACCATCATTATTTATCCTTTTGCGCAGATGGAATTGGTAGAGGACTATAGCGAGTTTGATATACGGCAAAAACTTGGCCAATTTCTCGTGTACGGTTCTTATCCGGACGTATTTTTGACTGAAGATAATCAAAAGAAAATAACAATGCTGAATGAAATCGTGGATTCGTATCTTCTCAAAGATGTTCTTGCACTCGACAATATCAAAAAATCAAAGACCCTCGTTGATCTGGTTAAATTGCTTGCACTTCAAGTAGGGTCTGAAGTATCGCTGACAGAACTTGCGACGAATTTGAATACCAACGTCAGGACGATCGAAAAATACGTAGATGTCTTGGAAAAAGGTTTTATCATCGTATCGTTGTCTGCCTTGAAAAGGAACCTTAGAAACGAGATACGAGGAAAAAAGAAATACTATTTTTATGATAACGGCGTACGTAACGCTTTGTTGGCGCAATTTAGCGACATGGAAAATAGAAATGATATCGGCGCACTATGGGAAAATTTCATGTTCATAGAGCGACTCAAGAAAAATTCATGCCAGAACATATTTGCTAATCGATATTTTTGGAGAACGTACGAGCAAAAGGAAATAGATTTGGTGGAAGAAAAAGACGGCGCTTTCAAGGCGTATGAATTCAAGTGGAGTGGCAAAGCACCAAGGCCACAAAAATTCTTGGAAAGTTATCCGGGTTCATCATTTGAAATCGTCAATCGAGAAAATTATTTGAAATTTGTGCTATAAAATATTACTTTGTCCATACAGCCTCGTATGCATGCCTGCAGCAACATTTCAACAGCTATCTCTATGTCAACATGAACAAGATCGGCCAATCGAATCCTGACGTCGTCGCCTTGCAAAAGCGGCTCATAAAAGACGGTTTCCTCAAAGGTTCTGCAACCGGTTACTTTGGCCCCGCCACAAAAGCCGCAGTCATGGCATATCAGACAAAGCACGGATTGAGCCCTCTCGGCGTGATCGGGCCGTCTACGAGGAATCTCTTGAATCAGGGGATATAAGTGAGTAATTGACATTCATCTCGTTCGTTTGATATGCTTGTGCTATGAGCAGAATAACTATTTCAAAAACTGAATATAAAAAACTCAAGAAAGAGTCAAAAGCATACCGGGCAGTGGCTTCGCGCTTGTTCGAGATTCTTATAAAGGATCCTGTCAAAGCAGTCGTTGACGATTTTCGTGCTTCCGGTCTCTATTCAAAGGAATTTATTGATGACCTTGAAGACGGCTTGAAAAAATCATCTTATACGAGCCGTCGGATGGCATGAAACTAGAGCCGATTCGGCAAGATCTTCTAGACTATCTCGCCCAAAGAGGGCTTGTTTTGAAATGGAAGAAGACATCGCGCGCTTTTCTTTTTATCAAAGAAGACATTGTTGAAGTGTTCAAAATAACGAATCATTATAAATAAAATTGTCGGCGTGGTCGGTCCCTCCACGAGGAAGCCAGGCACGATCCTACTGGATCGGCTGTTGAATCAGTGATATAGGAATAGTACAAAATAGATTTGCACTGTGATTTGAATCGTGCTATACTTCTAGCACGTTACAGACATGGCACCCAGAAATTCCCTCCTTAATCGGAGGGAATTTCATTTATAGAAGATATAATATCATTGACTCTCATCTTTATCAGAGCAAATTCCTTCTCTTCCATTCTAAAAACAAGGCGCAGGAGTCTTTTGCTGCTTATTGTTTTCATGTGCAATATAAGAAGGGTTCTGGGCTTGCCTTGATATATGATCGGATAAAAATATTCACGAGTCTTTTTTGTGCTCGATAAAGGGATTGCCCATAACAGTTCATCGCTGAATTTCTTTAAAATGAGGACCGGTCTTTCGTACGATGCATTCTTGCCGTCCATTTCCTGTCCGACATTTACACCAAGCGAAGCCCACCAGACTTCTCCTTCCAGGAAAAAGAAATCATCCGGCAAGATGTTTTGATCGATATATTTCTTACGCCCATTCCATTCGTCAAAATTTTTCCTGTACTTCTCGTTCATGGGTCGAATTATACAGGGTCAGTCATTATGAATAGTTAAATTTTTTCTAAAGAAACCTTTATCTTGGCAGGTGGCCCAGCAGGTCAATGCATTCATTATTCTGGCCATATCCCGAGAGATTGGACGGCGCCATTCACCGCTTGACTTTATTTCTTGCTTAGAATAGAATACATCCCATGTCCCAAACGGGGGCTGGGCCCTTTGAAAATTTAGAAAATTGAAATTCACACACAATCTTGAAAAAAGATTGAGATAAAAGCAAGTCCAAATAATAAACGATAATTTACGAGCTGGATGGGACGATATCAATAAACAGTGATCATTGGCGATTATGAAAGTCGGCACAGGTCTGCCTCACGGCAGACAAGCCGAATTTGCGTTTTCTCTTTTGTTCCGTTCATTTATTGATAGAGTTTGATTCTAGCTCAGGATGAACGCTGGCGGCGTGGATAAGGCATGCAAGTCTAGGGGATCCGCAAGGGTCACCGGCAGACGAGGTAGTAATAATCAGGTACGTCCCCAAGGGTCGGGCATAACTAGCCGAAAGGTTAGATAATTCCCGATAGTCCCTGAAGCCGCAAGGCTGAAGGGTAAAGTTTTTTCGCCCTTGGAACGGCCTTTTCGATATCAGCTAGTTGGTAGGGTAACGGCCTACCAAGGCTATGACGTCTAGGGGAGCTGAGAGGCTGACCCCCACCGATGGAACTGAGACACGGTCCATACACCTACGGGTGGCTGCAGTCGAGAATCTTCCGCAATGGGCGAAAGCCTGACGGAGCGACGCCGCGTGGTTGATGAAGTACTTCGGTACGTAAAAACCTTTTATGAGCGACTAAGTTTATTGAAGAGCTCATGAATAAGAGGTTGCTAAACTCGTGCCAGCAGCAGCGGTAATACGAGTGCCTCAAGCGTTATCCGGAATTATTGGGCGTAAAGGGTGTGTAGGCGGCTGTGTTAGTCTCGCGTTAAATTCTTCGGCTCAACCGGGGACCTGCGCGGGAAACGGCATAGCTAGAAGATGCGAGGGGTCTCTGGAACTCATGGTGTAGCGGTGAAATGCGTTGATATCATGGGGAACACCAAAAGCGAAGGCAGGAGACTGGAGCATTCTTGACGCTGAAACACGAAAGCGTGGGTAGCGAATGGGATTAGATACCCCAGTAGTCCACGCCCTAAACGATGATCTCTTGGTTTGAGGAGTATCGACCCTCCTCGAGCCGTAGCTAACGCGTTAAGAGATCCGCCTGGGTAGTACGACCGCAAGGTTAAAACTCAAAGAAATAGACGGGGACTTGCACAAGCGGTGGAACATGTGGTTCAATTCGACGACAAACGAAAAACCTTACCAGGGTTAGAAATCTAGCTGAAGACCAGAGGAAACTTTGGTCGCCGCAAGGCAGTTAGACAGGTGCTGCATGGCTGTCGTCAGTTCGTGGTTTGAATTGTTCCCTTAAGTGGGGTAACGAACGCAACCCTCGTTGCCTGTTATATATGTCAGGCGAGACTGCCCACGATTTTGATTGCATTCAATCGGAAGTTCATAAAGTAAATCAAGAATGCGAACTTAAGACTTTATGACTTAGGATTGGACTTGATCGAGCAGAATCGTGGGAGGAAGGCGAGGATGACGCCAAGTCAGCATGGCCCTCTGATACCCTGGGCTACACACGTGTTACAATCGCATCTACAAAAGGACGCCAAGCCGATAAAAGGCGGAGCCAACCCTCTAAAGGATGCGCCAGTTCGGATTGAGGTCTGCAACTCGACCTCATGAAGCCGGAATCGCTAGTAATCGCAGATCAGCACGCTGCGGTGAATACGTTCTCAAGTCTTGTACTCAGAATGCAATGCGCTTGGCAGTCGTGTCATCTAGCTGTTAAAATCCATTCCGTGATTTATGAGTGCGGTAGTAGCGAAAGGATAGTACATCTTCCGCGAGGGGATGTTCGGAGGATCCGGGATGCAAAGGGCAGCCCGATAGAAAGAAGGCGATGACGACTCCAACTAAGGGCGGTGAGTCAGGGGAAATTTCCGTTGAAAACCTTGATTAGGATGGTTGGAACAGAAAAATGAATGACCCGGGAGATCTGATGCGTTGTTATCAAAAATGATAAAGTATAATTAAATTTATGTAGAAGTCAGCTGAGTCGTAGTACTATGCGTCAACTTAATTTGATATAATAAGCGCATGGGAAGGACACAAATCCAAAGGTGTCAAACAGATTATGTTGTCGGACTTATCGATGGTGAAGGTTGCTTCTATGTCAATATCGGAAGTCTTCTTTATAACGCATGAGGAGTCGAGTGTCCAAATGACTCCACTATGAAGATGCAGGAAAGGGACAAGGAGATCTTTGGAACGATGTGACAGAATTATCATTGAAATGCGGCGAAGTGTTACTTTCAAAAAGAAGAACGCGCCAATCATTGCCAATGTTATTGCTACTCGGTAAGTTCTCAATAGGATATCTTGGTAAAATAATCATCCTTTCTTCAAGAAAAATCCTTTTCAATTGCTTCAAAGCAAAAGAATTTGCGAGATTTTCTGCCAGATTGATCGCTTGGTGAAAGCAAAGAGCATCTGACGAAAAAGGTATTACAAAAGATGTTGACAGTTCGAGAGACTATGAATTTGCAAACTTTGGACTCGCGTAGTGCGGGAAATCCGCTCGCTACGTGGGAACGAGCATATTCGAAAATTTATCGAAACACAATACCGCCCGTCAACTCAAGGGAGTTGGGAATACCCGAAGTCCGCCGTATGGCGGCCTAAGGTAAGCTCAATGACAGGGAGTAAGTCGTAACAAGGCACGGGTAGCGGAAGCTGCTCGTGGAAATTTTCAAGGTGAAAAACGTTTTCGTTCGCTTCGGTGAACGATGACTTAACGTGTCGATCATGCTGAGAAGTCTTTGACTTCGAAGTATGAATGTCTAGCTGTAGACTCGAACTATAGCCTCAGCCATGAGAAGGTGAATGGCATACATGGGCTTTCTCTATAGAAAAGCTCATGGATGAACGGAACAAAAGAGAGGACGTCGGTTAAAATATAAATGTATAAAGAAAGAAAGGCATACAAGCACTAGGAAAAGCCGCTCGGACGAGGGTCCGGCGGTTTTTTCTTGTCCACTTTTGCAAAATAGGGGCATTGATTAAGAGAACAATACGTTGTACTATATCGTCAAGTCATTAACGACGAAAATTAATAATAATACACCAAAATGAACCAGCAATTACTCGACTATATAAAATCACATTTAGCTCAAGGCACAAATCAAGAGCGGTAACAACGTGAATCAATTACCGCTTATTCAAAACCAATAAAACGATGAACCCACAGGATATATCGAATACTGTTGCTCCCGCTTTGCAAGCGATCCCTCTTAAACCTCTCTTGCCGACCGTCATCATCGTAGAAAAAGCATGGACCTCCTATAAATTATTCTTCAAAAGATTGTGGCCGCTCTCTCTGGCGACTATCGGTGTCGGTGCCATTGGAGTCATTCTTCTGTATGCAGGATTCTTTTACACGATATTCTCTGGCCAGCAAGGAAATTTTCCAGCTTCTGCCGTAGGCCCGCTCTATCTGGTTACTCTCGGATGTGTTTTTCTGGTCATCGTTCTTTTCCTGGCCATTTTTCTTCGAGGCGTCACTGATCTCTACAAAAGCGACTTTCAAGGCATCGGAGTCGCATATTCAAGGAATCAGGATATTTTGGCCATTTCTCGTATTGACTGTCGCAACCACTCTCATATTTTATGCCGGAGAATATCTCCTCATCATTCCGGCCATTGCCTTCCTTATATATCTTCTTTTCAGTCAGTTTGAGTTTATGGTTGATGGCAAGCGCGGTTTCGATGCTCTTATCGGCAGTTGGTCTCTGGTAAAGGACCGCTGGTGGAGCATATTCGGTAAAATCCTGCTCATCGGCCTCTTGTGTGGTCTCGTCGCTATGATAGCGGAGATCGTATCAGTGATTTTCTTTGTTATAGCATTTGGCCTGGCGACGATCCTGCATTTGGAAGTCTTGCTGATCATATTCGGAGTGCTCTTTGGGATTGCGCTCATCGGAGCATTGGTGGTACTCGTGTATCCTCTGCTTATGTTGGTGTATTTCGAGCTTTACTTTAATGCAAAGGAGAGTCGGATAGTATCGAATGCCGCTGACACAAGCAAGCACAAGAGCAGAAAGACGATATTAGTCGTATTCATGATCATAGGTGCTTTGATCTTTATGGTCATGCCGTTCCTTTGGAAAATTCAGTCGCAGATTCTCGGGACAAGCTCTATAGATAAATTTAGCTTCTATAAGCAGATCAATGAACAGAATTCTATGAACGTACAGACGAATTCAGCTGACACAACCGCAGCAAATTCCTTCTCAAATCCTGGATTTCCTGTTATAAATTCGATATATCCTGCGATTGCTGAAGTTGGCAATACGATAACGATCACAGGCTATAACTTTGTCCCTTTGGGAATGTCGAGCACCACTGACTTGACCGAAGTCAGGCTAACAAACGGAAATTACTCGGCTGTACTATGGGTAGGCATTCCTTCGAGCGCGCAAGGAAATAGCCAGATATCATTCGTCTTGCCTTCCAAGTTGTGTCTGATACCCCTAACTTCAAATGCTGTATGTCCGTCGAATGAACAAACCGCTACTACGCCTGGAAATTACAAGATCATCGTCGATACCGGCGGAAGGGGAAGCAGTAATGAGGTTGATCTCAACATTGAAGTTTATTATTAAACCGAACCATGCCAGATATTTCTAACCCCACAGACCCTATCATCGACAACGTCAACAAGAGCACGGAGTCTTATATTTTGAAGAATGACAAGATGTTGGCCCTTTTTTACCTTGTGATTGTAGTTGGAAGCATTATCGGCATCATGTATGCACAGCTCGATATCCGCTTGCTCTATATCCCGGCCATCATCGGCATCATCGGCTACGGCCATGTAAAAGCGAAGATCAAACGCGAGTTCACACAGCAATTCGGTGCATCGATCGGCTTTGCCTATTCATCAAGTGCAGATATGTCGAGCGTTGCCGGCAAGCTATTCAAGATCGGCCATAGCCAGAGAATATATGACGTTTTGTCAGGAACTATGAATGGCAGGAACTCGAGGCTCTTCTCGTATCAATTTACCGTAGGCAGTGGCAAAAATTCTCACACGTATTATTGCACCGTCTTTGAGACAGCCTTTTCCAACAATATGCCGGATATCGTCCTTACGACAAAGGCAAGCGTATTCTTTGGAAGCTTGCCTCAATTCGATCTTTTTGACGGCAGTGAGCATATCCAATTGGAAGGGGACTTCAACAAATACTTTACTTTAAAAGTCCCGAAAGGCTACGAAACTGAGGCTTACCAGATATTTCCACCGAACGTCATGGCTGATCTTATCGACCGCGCCAAAGACCTCAACTTTGAATTCAACGGGAACAAGCTCTATATCTATGCGACGAAGCTTATTTTGGTTAGAGAGCAGTTACAGGCCATGTTCGATCTGGCCGAATATCTGGATGATCTCTTTGCCCGGAGCGCGAGGGCTGTGGATGTGACGTCATCCGCAAAATAAAGGAAAATTGACTTTGCATGGTTTCTTTGGTAGGATGTTCTCACTGCACTATCTCGTTTTCGTACAGCATCAATTTTTTCGCGCTGGAGATCGGATCAGAATACTGCATACTAATAAACCATCATGGCATTCGTAGACGAAATGAAATTTCATGCACATGCGGGGCGCGGAGGCGTCGGCGTGGTGCGTTGGCGGCATGAATACGCAAAGGAGTGGTCAGGCGCGGCTGGCGGCAATGGCGGCCGCGGAGGCGACGTGCGCGTGCGGGCCGTACGCGATCTCGGCATTCTGCAGAGATATCGGAATATAAAGGAATTCAATGCAGAAAAAGGCGAGAATGGCATGAACGACTCGAGGCATGGACGAAACGGCGAGACGCTCATCATCGATCTGCCGATCGGTTCGATCGTCACCGATCACCGCACAGGGCATACATTCCAGCTTTTGGATGAAGGCGAAACCGTGCGCATACTCAAGGGCGGTTCCGGCGGTCTCGGCAACGAATATTTCAAGGCCTCGACCAATACGACGCCCATGGAATCGACCGACGGCTATGACGGCGAGGAGGGAGATTTTACCGTCGAGCTCGAGCTTGTGGCCGATGCCGGCTTTATCGGCTTGCCGAACGCCGGGAAATCGAGCCTTTTGAACGTCCTCACCAATGCGGACGCCAAAGTCGGCAACTACGCTTTCACTACCCTCGAGCCGAATCTCGGCGCACTTTATAATTTTGTCCTGGCCGACATACCGGGCTTGATCGAAGGGGCATCGGAAGGCAAGGGCCTTGGGCACAAGTTTCTGCGGCATGTGCGGAGGACGAAGATATTATTTCATTTGATATCGCTCGAACATGTCGATTCTATCGTGGAAAATTACAAAACCATCCGCGCGGAATTGAAACAGTACGGCCACGGACTGGATGAGAAAGCCGAGACGATCATACTCACCAAAACAGATATGGTCGAGCCTGCCACTGTTTCTCTTACCCTGAAAGAGCTCTCAAAATTGAATAAAGACGTGCTCGCAGTGACTATTTATGACGATGCTTCAATAAAGGAGGCAAAAGACGAGATCGTGAAGAGGCTCAGAAAATAAAGGCCAAAGAGTGGATAATTATGAGGTTCGAACAATAAAGCAATGCTTTGAATGGCCACGGAAGAGAGAAATTAAAATGCGCCGCGGCGGGGTCGGGATATGTGCTTTTTAAACTGATGTTTACAATGTATATACATTGTAAACATGCTCTGAAAAAGTACAGCACAACCAGTGGTGGTGGCAGAATTTTGGCAGCATATTTGCTAAAGCCACCGATTTTTCAGGCTTTTCTTATTTTGCGATTGAGATAAAGATAGTGCGTTTTTTTGGTGCAAAACCGCCTATTTTGCTATAGTATTAGTATGATCGAGATGACATCTCGTACAACCATGAAATACATCCCAACAATAGGTCTCGAAATACATGCGGAATTGCGCACGCAGTCAAAGATGTTCTGTTCGTGCGCCAATGACGCAGACGAGGAACAGCCGAATGTGAATATTTGCCCTGTCTGCATGGGGCATCCGGGCACTTTGCCCGTCCTCAACAAGCAAGCGATAAAGCACGTCATTTTGGTTGGCCATGCGGTCGGGGGCGCCATAGCCGACTACACCGAATGGGACCGCAAGAACTATTTCTATCCTGATATACCAAAAGGCTACCAGATAAGTCAGTACAAATATCCGCTCGTCAACGGCGGCGGCATTCCGAGCTCGGAGACAGCTTCTATAGAAATAACCCGCATCCACCTCGAAGAAGATACTGCAAAATCGACCCATGACGCGCATACCGATGCGGACGGCACTGGATATAGCCTCGTCGATTTTAACCGCGCTGGTGTGCCCTTGCTTGAGCTTGTGACTGAGCCGGTCATACACGATGCCGAGACGGCTGGAGCTTTCGCGCGGGAATTTCAGCTCCTCCTGCGCTCTCTTGGCGTGGCAGAGGCCAATATGGAAAAGGGCGAGATGCGCGTCGAGGCCAATGTCTCTGTCGCGAGCGAGGAAGACACCGCCGCGAGAAAATTCGGCACAAAGACCGAGGTCAAGAACCTCAACTCGTTCCGCTCCGTCGAGCGCGCGATAGCCTTCGAGATAGAAAGGCAAAGCGGACTTCTTGAAAAAGGCGAGGCTGTGGTCCAGGAGACTCGCGGCTGGGATGAGAACGCCGGCAAGACATTCTCACAACGCAAGAAAGAGAGCTCACACGATTATCGCTATTTTCCCGATCCTGACTTGCCGAAGCTCGTCGTTTCCGATCTGAAGGAATTCAGCTCTGATGAGATGCGGAAGATCATGCCGGAATTGCCGTGGGAAAAGAGGGCACATTTGATGAAAGATTTCAGCATGACCGCGAAGGAGGCGGCTGTATTTGTCGAGACTCCTGCTGTCGGCGCTTATTTTGAAGCAGTCGTACAAGGTCCGACCTTGGAAACGGGAGCCGAGCAGACGTTCGACCTTGGACACAGGAGCCGAGCAGACGTCCGACCTTGGACAAAATTGGCGGTCAATTACATCTTGAGCGACTATCTTGGTTTGGTCAAAAAAGACCATGGTGAGGATTACGAGCGCTTCATAGGTTCGATCGAGCCGGCGCATTTTGCCAAGCTTATGGCGATGACGGGCGAAAACCAGGTGTCGTCGCGCGGAGCCAAGGACCTCCTTGTTTTCATGTACAAAGGCGATAAGCGCGAGCCATTTGCCATCGCAGAGGAGAAAGGTCTCCTGCAGAAGAGCAACGCGAGCGAGCTCGAATCGATAGCCAAGGATGTTATCGCCAAGAATCCGACAGTCGTGGCCGACTACAAGGCCGGCAAATCGGTCGCTCTGCAGTTTTTGATAGGGCAGGGTATGAAGCTGTCAAAGGGCTCTGCCAATCCGGCCGTGCTCAAGGAAGTCTTTTTAAAAGAACTTTCATAGCTACGATAGAAGCTATTGTCCTCGATTGGGCCGACAAATATGATGCTTTCGGCGAGGCCCTCCATGAGCTTTATGCCGGCAATCTTCGCTGGCATTCGAATGTCGAGAACGAATGAGGAAAGGGCGGAAGTTGCGGCCGAGGGGTTATTTTTTCGAAACGATCGTGAATTTTGAGAATATCCAGCGTATGAGGCCGATGACGATGACGAGACCTACGAATATGGAAATGATCATCATCCATGGGATGACCCAAAAGACCACTGTTGCCGTATCGGTAGCGTTGCTGTAGCCGCGGTTGATCGAAATGTGCGCGACATAGCGGCCAAAGAGAAACGCCGGGTCCCATTCTACCTGGCGGAAGCGCAATGATTGCGGCATGGCGAACCATGGATCAACCGGTACGGTGCCTATGGTCGAACCGAGGATATTGGTCACTGAGATCGTTCCATGAGGCGCGAGGTAGACGTCGCCTGTGTTCTTGAACAAGATATCAAAAAGGATGGGAGGCGTCTTTGCTAAAAGGGAATTTGACCAGACGAGAGGCCCGTTTGGCAAGGAAAACCCGTCCAATGCGCCCTCGGCATTGACTGTGCCCGGTATTCGGACAAAGAACAGCGTACCGATGCGGGTGATTATCGGATTCGACGCGCCGATCCCCGAGGCCGTGGAACTGCCGGGGGAGCTGACGACGGAGACCAGGACACTGCCATAGAGGCCGCCAGGCTGGGCATTCAGAGGAGCGGTGATCGTTATGGGAATATGGGCTTTGTATCCAAAAGGAATGGCGACTGTCGTTGCGGGTATAGAAATATCGTCCTTGAGGGAGTATGGGCCTCTGTCGGATCCTAAAAGGACGACTGGTTGGTCTGGATTCTCTGAACCCGTGAAATCTTCCTCGCTCACGGAGAATACCTTGTCCGAGCCAAGACGGTTCGCCACAGTCAGATCGATCGTCTGCGACTGGCCGGGCGAAAGCTGTAGCTCGATCTTGCCGGGACCGACGACGAAATCATGATAGTCGGTCGCGTCGGGTAGCTGTTCGAGAGTGTATGGATCGTTGGCACGAGCAGAATGCGGCGCCAGCCCCGCAGCAGTTATGCACGTCACGATTGCGACAATGAGGACAAGCGAGCTGTGGGTTTTGTACTGGCTCATGGATGAGTTTTTTGCCCGGCTTTTTTATCCAACTATGGATTCGTGGTCGCGGTGAGCGTGGTCGTCGCCACATATGTATCGTTTGGGATCATGGGGCTCGGGTTGGAAGTTATCTGGACTCTAAAATTCAACGTAGTCGTCGCACCAGTCGAAGGCGTTGGCAGGGAACGATTTATGATTTGGACGGCTGTCGTCGATGCGGCGAGCCAGCAGTTGCTCCCGTTCGGAGTCCCGGCGATTTGATTGCATGCCGAGCCGCTGTTGCGGAACAGCTGTACGACATCGGATGACGTCGTCGCGTTCACGGTGTAACCGAAACGCGCGCTGTTGGCCGGAGTGTTGAAAGCGAAGTCGGGGATACCGACTACGGACGAAACGTACGCGGGAATATAATTCGTCGTGCTCGCGGTCCCGATCATTCCGAGCGATGAGCTCGCGGTGATCGTCATGTTGTAGCCGGTCAGATTGTTCGTGGTGACTGCGAGCGATGTAGCTCCATTCGCGGTGCCGCCGGTAAGGCCGCCGAGAGAGGGGGACATGATGACGTTCGATGCCGGTGTGGCGAAAGAGATCTCGCTTGTGACCGTCTGCGAGATGGTGAATTGGCTCGTCGCTGTCGCCCCGAGGCTAACGGCTGGCTCGATGATCGTGAATGATGCCGCCAAGAATAAAAAGAGCAAAGTCGCAGTCGCACCCTGTCGCGCCAGGACGAACGTGTAGCCGTATATTTTTTTTGATATTCTTGAATGCACGTGCTTGTTTGCTTATCTGATATTAGAATCAGTCTAACATTAATTTCGGCGGTCAGTCAGCTTGAGATGTGCACATCCTGTGCATATCTCGTGACCCTTCAGTCAGAATTTTAAATGGATCTCTTGTCGCGAGCGATGAGGAATGCCATCTGTCGTATCAAGCAAACCGAATAAGATCTATCGGATAAGGCCTGTTTGGTCGGCAACCTAATCCACTAGATGGACCACCTCGAGCTTCCTGACTTTATTCTTTGATTGACGAGTCGGGCGAGCCTCCTTGTTGGTCGTTATTTCGACAAGAAGCTTGTCTATGTCAGCCTTTTGATAAACACGATAGTTATTGAAAGGATGCCGTCCCGCTGTGAGCTTTCCGCTCTTGTCCCAATTGCGCAGGGTAAGGGGCGTCACCCCAAGCATTTGAGAGGCTTCTTTTATCGTTACGAATTTTTTAATTTCTTGTTCCATTCATTTATTATACACTACTAAACCTTACTAATCCTGTATAACATCCTAACAAATATAGTAATCTTTATTGATTTTTATACACAAAATTTAATACTATGCTAAAATTCAGTTATAAGATTAAGATATCGATTAAGATATCGATTAAGATATCGTTTGATAAGATGCTATAAGATATCGTTTGATGTATGGTGATAGTATTTTGGTGCTTATTTAATAAGATCAGCATTATCAACTATGTGCCCTACAGGAAAATTATAGCACATACTGAAGTCAGTGAAGATGTGAATAACATTTCAAAATGATGGCAGATCCAGTTCCAACATGACGATAGAAAAGATCCTAGATTCGCTACTTATCCACACAACAAAATTGGTTTTAAGAAGTATAATAATGGGGTGAGCGAATCTCTTATTATAGAAGGAAAACAATACATCTCGGCTCGCCGAGCTGCCGAGATTGCCGAATATTCCAATGATTACATCGGACAGCTTTGTAGGTCAGGAAAATTGGTTTGTAAGATGGTCGGGCGGTTCTGGTATGTCGATGAAAAATCTCTTTTGAAGCACAAGGAAGAGACGTTCAAGGCAAACCAAACTTCATTTGGCTCATATGGATTTTCGGCAAAGGAACTGACCATGGCCAATTCTGCGAATGTCCGCGGATCGACTCGCCAGATTTCCGCGAATTTTGTTTCGTCGGCATTGAAACAGACGCTTTTTGTATTTATGGCTGTGATCGCGATCGTGGCTGGCGGAGTTGCGGTGGTGTCCGTCGGCAAGCCTTTCATGTCAGCGGAGTTTTCCGCGGATCTTTCAAAAGCGCTCGCCAGCAATTCTGCAAGCGCTTATTCTGCGATGACTGTCGCGGAGAATGTCTTGCATTCGGCTTTTGAACAAGCATACTCGGATGTCCTTTCAATGATCATGCAATCTTCGGCATCGACATCGTCAGCGATGAATGTTCCGGTTTCTTCGCTCCGCTCGACGGATGGATATGACCAAAATGGCGATTATTATTCGGCCGCGCATGCCGGTCTCGTCGTGGTGCCCGCGAGCACGTCTTCGACTGACGCGAAGCTCGCACAGACCATCACCAATTCTTTCTCGGATAATGTCACGGTAACTCCAGGACCGAACGGCACGACTGGCGTCATCACGCCTGAATTCAGGACTGTCAAAGGCCATGATTTTCTGTATGTGTTAGTGCCGGTCAAGACGGGTTCGTCGACCAGTTCGGACGGTTCGAAATAAATCCATGAACAAATCCATGAACAAATACAGGATCACGCACATGATAAGCCTATCTGTTCTGATACAGACAGCCGTATTGTGCGCGGTCTTGCCCTCGTTCTGCTTTGCGGCGATGACGAGCTCAAACTACGCGATACAATCGGACAGCCTCAATTTTGGAGGCGGATATTCGACTTCGACCAGCTACATCCAGGAATCGACCGCGGGCGAGGTTGCAACGGGCTTTTCTTCTTCGACAAACTATTCCATGTTCGCCGGCTATCAGCAGATGCATGTCGTGGCTCTTTCTCTCGTGCCGCCGTCTAACGTCGTCATGGCGCCGAGTATCGGCGGCGTGACCGGCGGGACATCGAACGGCTCGACTACGTTTACGGTGACGACCGATGATCTTGCCGGCTACCAGGCGACCATACAGGCTTCGAGCTCCCCGGCTCTCATCGATACGGCGTCGTCGTCGAATGCTTTCGCTGATTATGTTCCCGGCGGCTCGGCTCCTGATTTCGCCTTTTCCATTCCCGCGACGGCGTCGGCTTTCGCTTTTTCTCCGCAAGGCATGGATGCGGATAAACGTTTTCTGAATGACGGGTCGTCCTGCAATGCAGGATCAAATTCGACAGCTGGCGCGTGTTGGGACGGGTTGTCGACGTCGGCAAAGCTCGTCGCCGATCGCACGAATAACAATCAGCCATCTGGAACGCAAACGGCGCTGTATTTCCGGGCGGCGAGCGGGTCGAGCCATATCCAAGCGAACGGGATATATGTCGCCACGACGACGCTCACGGTTCTGCCTCTATAAATCATATGAAGAACGAAGCGCTCAATTCAAACCGCACAAAAAGCCCACGCCGAGGCGTCAAAGCCCTTGTCTTTCTCGTCCTTGTATCAGCCTCAGCTCTCGGCCCAAAGCTCTCTGTCCCGTCTGCATATGCCGCTGGATCAGGGAATACTTTCACCGAATCTCTCACGACATTCGGGATCATCGATACGGCGCCCCCGTCCGTTCCGACTGGCTTGTCAGCGGTTCCCATATCGCAGTCGGAGATCGACCTTTCATGGAATGCTTCTACTGATAATGTAGCCGTCGCCGGATATGTCCTCTATCGTGACGATATCCCTCTGGCCACTACGACAGGTCTTTCGTATGCAGATATCCTTCTCGACGCATCGACGACATATACCTATGCAGTCCAGGCATTCGATGGCTCGTCGAACTACTCCGCGCTGTCCGATCCCGTCTCCACTTCTACCTTGCAAATAGTCACGCCTCCACCGGTATCTACCACGACCGCTCCGACGAATAACCAAGGGGGATCCACAAACTCCGGCTCGAACCTCATCTATGACGTGCATACGACGGCCGACAGCGGAAATGCCCTTGTGTCGTTCATGACGACAGAGCCGGCGCAATCGGTTGTCGCTTGGGGCACGACCCCCGATTACGAAATCGGTTCCGTGACTGACGTTCATTCCGAAACCTCCCACGAAGTCAATCTGTCGGGCCTTTCGCCGGAAACGCGCTATTATATAGACATCACAGCGACCGCAACGAACGGATCGCAATCTTCGTTCACGACCGAATTCACTACTGCCGGATTGCCGGGAGCGCCTTTGCCGAATCCTTCGAGCTTCTCCGCGGTGCCGTCGCATAATGCCATCTTGCTATCGTGGACGAATACGACGGATCCGCGCGCCACAGAAGTGCGCGTGGTGCGTTCGGAGACTTTTTTCCCGACGGACGAGTTCGACGGTGTGCCGATATATGAAGGCCCCGGGCAGTCGTTCCGCGATACGTCCGTCGTGCCGGGCACGACATACTATTATTCGATCTTCTCCGAAGGATTGAACGGTCTTTTCTCATCGGGCGCTTTGGCGGAAGCACGCATGCCTTTGCCGGGCCAAGCGGTCTCTTTTTCGAGCTCCACCAATCCTTTCGCGGGAATAACGATGTCTCGAATACGAATCCGATGATAGCAGGCCTGTCGCTGTCTGATTTTGAATTCATACAGGACGGCAAGCGACTTTCGATGTCGGGGAACAATGTCATCGGCGTCAATGGCGAGGAAGACATGACTGTCCGTCTGCCGTACGGCAAAGTCCCGCAGATATTGAAGACGATCGCAGTCACGTTGAATGATCCAGTCAATCCATCGAAGGCTTTCATCTTTCTCCTCCGAGCAAACGCCGACGACACGTATTATGAAGCATCGATCGGACCGCTTGGGCGCACGGGCATCTTTCCTTTGACGGTGACAGTCCTCGATTATCAGAATCAAGGGCTCAAACAATTGAGCGGCAGTCTCGCGGCTTTGGTTGTGGGCGCCTATCAGCAGGCGAACAATTCAAATGGAACAGGAATCTGGCTGTGGGCTATCCTTATGGCTATCATCATCATTGTCATTTTGATCGCGAGGAAAAAGAGGAAGAGCATTTCAGGAAAAGGGAAAGGCGACACAGTCGTCGTCCCGACGCCGGGTCCGGCTCTCCTCGCACTGCTCATCGTCCCGAGCCTGTTTTTCTTGTTCAGCTCTTCTGTCGCTCATGCCATTGGCACCGCTTATAATCCCCGGATAAATTATCAGGGCAAGCTGACGAATTCGTCGAACATGGCCGTCGGCGACGGATCATATAATATGGAGTTCAAGCTCTACACTACGGCGACGGGCGCGACGACTTCCGCGATTTGGACGGAAGACGATCTTGTGTCAAATGCTCAAGGGGTGCCGTTGAATGGCGGCTTGTTCTCCATCATGCTCGGCTCGACTACGCCTCTTTCAGGCATCAATTTCAACCAGACTCTCTATCTCGGCGTGAACATAGGCGGCACTGGCGCGTCGCCGACATGGGACAGCGAGATGTCGCCGCGCAAGATAATCGGCGCGGTGCCGGCGGCGTTCTATGCGGCCACTTCGACATATGCTACGACATCCGGCACTTCGACGAACGCACTATCCGCGCAGACATTGCAGAATCTGACGCCGGGACAGTTTTTCCGCAGTGACATCGCCAACGCCACCTCGAGCGCTACGACGTCGCTCTCTGTCTCGCAAAGCGGCGCGGGCAAGATCGCGGAATTCTTCGGCAATGCCTTGCAAAGCGTCCTTTCGATCTTGTCGAATGGTAACGTCGGCATCGGCACCACATCGCCCTCGTCTCTCTTGAGCATCCAAGGCACGTCGTCTGCTCCCACGACAAACCTTCTCTCTGTCGCATCATCGAGCGGCTCGACAATCTTCACTATTTTGCCGAACGGGAATGTCGGCATCGGGACTTCATCGCCGGGAAGCGCATTGGAGGTGAATGGGAACATAGCTTTGAGCGCTAGCGCGACATCCGGAGTGCTGAGGACCATCAACATCGCCACGAACACGGGAGCTTATACATCCAGCTTGGCCATACTGCCAGGAACCGGGACGTACGCTTGTTTCGTCGCTGGAACCCAAGTGACCATGGCCGATGGCAGTACTCAGAACATCGAAGATGTCACTCCTGGCGAAGAAGTCCTGTCGTATGATCAATCGACCGATAAGAACGTCACATCACGGGTCATACAGACATTCCATCACTCCGCGGATGAGATGACAGGCGATTATTATCTGACGATAACGACCCGGCTTGGCGCTGAGATGAAAGTGACGGTGAACCATCCTATCTATTCTGACGGCGTATGGAAATTGGCAGGCGATTTGGTCGTCGGCGATAGCTTGCTCAATCAAGGGAATCAGGAAGATTTTGTCGCTTCGATAGAGAAAATCTATCAAAAAGTCCCGACGTTCAACCTCGAAGTCGATACATACCACGTCTACTATGCCCAAGGTATTTTGGTCCACAACAAGCCGGGCGGCATAACCGGCGGAAGCTTGTTCTTGTCAGGCAGTACAGGCCTGGGTGCTTCGGGCGTTGGCGGAAATGTCTATGCCTTCGGAGGCTCGCCGAGTGGTATCGGCAACTATGGGAACGTCATACTTGCCGCTACCAGCACCGGTGCTGGCTTTGGCAACGTCGGCATCGGCACGTCTTCTCCATCGAACCGCCTCGAAGTCTCGGGCACGACGTTCCTCGGCGGCAACGTGACGGCGGCTGGCACCCTCGCCGTCACCGGGACGACGACGACCGGAGGCCTCAATCTCACGAATCTGACGAACGCCATACTGAGCGTCGATTCGAATGGGAACGTGGTGGCTACGACATCATCCGGCAGTGGCACGAATTACTTCACCAACTCTGGCGCCACGACGACCTTGTCGACCGGCTCTATATTGTCCGCATCGACGGGAACGTTCGGCACTATCAATTCGACCGGCGCCCTCGCCGCAGTTTCCGCTTCCATCACCGGCACGACGACGACAGGCGGACTCTCGATCGGCTCCCTGAATGGTCTTCTCTTCGGCACGAGCGGTGTGGTCTCATCCATCTCCACCTCATCCCTCGGTCTCGTCACTTCCGTCAATGCCTCGGGCGGATCGACCGGCCTCACCTTCACTGGAGGCCCCATCACTGCATCTGGCACCCTCACGTTAGGCGGAACTCTCGGCGTATCCAATGGCGGCACGGGACAAAGCTCCTACACGAACGGTCAATTGCTCATCGGAAACTCGACAGGCAACACACTCAGCCTCGGCACCCTCTCTGGCACGGCGAACGAGATCAATATACTGAACGGCAATGGCTCCATCACTCTCTCCACCCCTCAAGCCATCGGCACCACTTCATCTCCTACCTTTGCCTCCACCACCTTCACCAACTTCACCGCGGGCTCCATACCGTTCTTCTCGACAGGCGGCTCCCTCAACCAGAACAACGCCAATCTGTTTTGGGACAATGTGAACAACAGGTTGGGGGTGGGGACGACGACGCCTGTATCCCTCCTCAGCATCCAAGGAACCTCGAGCGCTCCGACGACCAGTCTTCTCTCTGTCGCATCATCGAGCGGTGCATCTATGTTCAATATCTTGGCCAATGGGAATGTCGGGATCGGGACTTCTGCGCCGTGGACACAGCTCTCAGTCGCTGGTAATGTGGAACTGCATACCGCTCAGCTTACCCTGGCGAGCTCGACGCGTTTGGCCAATTTCGGCGGCGGTGGATTTCTGACACTCTATCAGCATTATGCTTACGTCACCTCGAACAACGTGACAAGCGGCTCGCTCGCCGTCTATGACATAGCGAGCTCGACCAATCCGGTCCTTCTGAACCAGATCAGTAATTCCACCACAGTCGATGGCGCCGAGCGGCCGTTCATCGTCGGCCAGTATCTCTATCTGGCCGATTACGGCAACAACTCGTTGGCTGTCTTCGACATATCGAACCCGACCAACCCAGTGAATGTTGCCCTTCTCACTGACAATACAAATCTTGTCGGCGTAGATGATTTCGATGTGGTGGGTAATTACGTCTATGCCACAAACGTTTTGTCCACTTCGGGGACAAACTCCGGCTTTACTGTCATTGATATATCGGTTCCGACCAACCCGAAGATCGTCGGTACCCTGGTGTCTTCCAACCTTGTCGCTCCCGTCTACGCCCGGGTGCGTTACCCATACGCATATGTGACCAACGAGGATAATTCGTCCCCGAAGGTGAACGTTATCGACATCTCGAGTCCGGCTCATCCGCGCATCGTGGCCACTGTCACCCCGACAGGCGCCACGGACTCTTTGACTGCCCTAGATTTTTACGGCAAGTATATGTATGTTGGTGGAGGCTTTAACAATAAGATATTCATCCTCGACGTGTCCAACCCGACCAGTCCACAGAACGTCGGTAGTATATCGGTGCCGAATGAGCCGTTGACGCTCAAGGTAGTTGGCAACAACATCTTTGTAACACAGTATGCAGGAAACTCGGTATCGCAATATTCTCTGGCTTCACTGACCAATCCGGTCCTGACTAACACCGTCACCGATGCTTCGAACCTGGCGCGTCCGGACGATATTGAGGCGTTTGGCGGCAACATCTACGTCTCGCTCCATGGCAATGGTTCGACCATCGGCGGCGGCATGGGCATCATTAATGTGCCGACGGTCACTACACCCTTCTTGAATCTAGGCGCTGGTATTGCCGACATATTTGATGTGACCCATGACCTCACGGCCAATCGTATCATCGTCGGGACGAGCTTTGAGGCCAATACCGTCTGGAGCCAGAATCAGTCCACCGCTTCAAATTTCTTTGCCGCTTCGTCCAGCCTGAACAGCGTCTTTCTAGGCAATGTCGGCATCGGCACATCTTCTCCATCGAACCGCCTCGAAGTCTCTGGCAGTACGTTCCTCGGCGGCAACGTGACGGCGACCGGCACCCTCGCCGTGACCGGCACCACCACTCTCGCTTCCTCTTTAAATGGCCTCCTCTTCAGCACCAACGGTCTCGTCTCATCTCTCGCCACCTCATCCATCACCAATCTTTCAAATCTCTCCACTGTTGGCACCCTCACCTCCGGCTCCATCGGATCTGGCTTCGGCAACATCAACATCGGCTCGAATATATTCACCGGCAACGGCTCGGGTCTCACTAACATCTCCACTTCATCTCTTGTCGGAATCTTTGGTCTCGCAAATGGAGGTACAGGCACTACTACTGCTCTTGCCAACAACCTCCTCATCGGCAATAGCTCCGGTACCGGCTGGACGGAAGTCGGGACGAGTTCGCTCGGTCTTCTTTCTGCTACCGCTATCGGGTCTGGTCTTGCGGGGCAAATCCCATACTATGCGGCGAACGGAACGACGCTCACCGCGACTTCATCGATTTTCATTGCCAATAACGGCAATATCGGCATCGGCACATCTTCGCCCTCGAATGCTCTCGAAGTCTCCGGCAACGGCTTCTTCTCCGGCAATCTGACGGCGGCTAACATAACGGCCACCGGCACGCTCACGGTCTTCGGCACGACGACCCTCGCCAATGCTTCTACTACTAATATCTCCGCAAGCGGCTTCCTTAATGTTTCGGGCACCACCACTCTCGCTTCCTCCCTCAACGGCTTCGTCCAAGCGACGAATGGCGTCATATCCGCCACGACATCACCATCCATCACCGCTCTCTCGGGAATTCTCGGCGTATCAAACGGAGGCACAGGTTCTTCAACTCTTACTTCCAATGGTATCCTATATGGCAACGGCACAGGATCTGTTAAAGCAACAGCCGCTGGTACAAACAATTACTTGTTGTATTCCAACTCCGGTACACCGGCTTGGACTAATACTCCCACTGTTTTGGGTACTAATATTACTGGTATCCCAAATACTGGACTTTCTAATTACACTATATCCGGTGTTGCTCTCGGATCGAACCTCAACAATCTGACCTTTGGTACCCACTTGACCGGAAACGCATACAATGGATCTACTACTGTCACTATCGGCACAGATGCTACCAATGCCAATACTATCTCTACCATCGTCGCTCGTGACAGTTCCGGCAATTTCTCCGCAGGAACGATCACTGCCAATTTGACCGGCACTTCTTCGAACATCGTTAATCAAGGCGCTTTGGCTACATTGAATACGATCAACAACGGCAACTGGTCTGGTACACAGCTATCAGTTGGGAATGGCGGTACTGGTCAAACTACATTCACAGACGGTCAGCTTCTCATTGGAAACTCTACAGGTAATACTCTTACTCCAGCCACCTTGACCGGTACATCTAATGAAATATCAGTCACAAATGGCCACGGCACTATCACCCTATCCACTCCTCAAAACATCAACTCCGGCGCGTCACCGACATTCGCCGGACTAACGCTCACGGGCGCGTTGTCTGTCTTTGGTATTACCAACACCGGCTCCATCACCTCCACTGCCACTTCTACCGCGAGCGCATTCGTGGCTACTTCAACGACTGCTACCAGTACGTTTGCGGGAGGATTGAGCGTGGCGGGGGTTGGTGGTCTCTCCGTCGCTAGTGGCTTGTCCGTAGCGGGATCTGGCGGTTTGAATGTACTCTCAAATGGCACAGTAGGCATTGGCACATCAACGCCGATTTCGGCGGCACAATTCGAGGTGGCCCTCGGCAGTCTTTCTGTATCTGATAGTTATTATGACCAAAGTAAAATTAGTAATTATAGCAACGTGAGCGTATCGTCCGGCCAAATACAATTGGCTCTGGCCTGGACATGCGGCTCTTATTCCTTTGTCAATCCCGCTGACGGATTGACATACGGCACGGTTGTCGACGTCGACGGCAAATGCTGGCTGGACCGCAACCTCGGCGCAACAGAAGTAGCCAGTTCAAGCACAGATTACAACGCTTATGGCTCTCTATTCCAATGGGGCAGGTTGGCTGACGGACATCAGCAGATAACATGGACAAATTCCACAACAGGCGCTGGAGTGTATAGCACTACTGCCGTCTTGAGTTCTACAGACAATCCAGGTACGAATTTGTTCATAACGAACGGAAGTGGAACACAAGACTGGCGCAGTCCGCAGAACAACAGCTTGTGGCAGGGGACAGGCGGAACAAACAATCCATGTCCCGCAGGTTTCCGCCTGCCGATAGACGCAGAGTGGGTGACTCTGGTCAATGATGAACATATTACCAATGCCGCCACAGCATACAGTTCATCATTGAAACTAGCCGCAGCCGGCTACCGCAGCAACAGTAATGGCTCGATGGGCAGCGTTGGCAGTTGCGGCTACTACTGGTCGAGTAGTATTAACGGTGCGCTCGCCTACTACTTGAGCTTTGGCTCTGGGAGTGTTAGCTCTGCGGGCAACTTCAGCCGTGCCGGCGGCTTTTCGGTCCGCTGTATTAAGAATTAAAATTTGACAATTTGACTATTAAAAAAATTTTAAAAACACCATGGCACTCTACTACACACTACCAGTATACAAAGCGAGCTACAAACTAGTGATTTTGCTTTTTTCAAATTCCGATAATTTTGCCCGCGAGTACAAATATACAGTCGGTCAGAAAATGAAAGAAGAGGGAGCGGAATTGATAAAAAATATCTATCGCGCAAATAAGGCCATGGATAAAAGTGCGGCTATCGGCGAAGCCAGAGAAAATGTGGAGATGATCCGGCTGTTTGTACGTTTGATGCAGGAGTTTGATCAAATAGGCCTGAAGAAATTCGTGGAGATAAATCTGAACATCGAGGAAGTTTCCAAACAGCTTGCCAATTGGGAGAAATATAGCAGTGAAAAGTTGAAGGTCGAGAAATCCCCGCCAGAATCGTCTGTAGCCAGGGCGCAGACGAGCGTGCGGAGCAAATCCCATAACCCCCTTGTCCTAACAGGCGAGGAATCACGTCCAATTACAGGACATATTTCGCGGCTTCATCAAAAAAATCGCGCGATAAATTCAGAGGTTATTGTCCCACTAGCCGCAGCCGGCAACCGCAACAACAGTAATGGCTCGATGAACAACGTTGGCAGTAACGGCAACTACTGGTCGAGTAGTATTAACGGTACGAACGCCTACAACTTGAACTTTAACTCTGGGAGTGTTAACTCTGCGAACAACAACAACCGTGCCAACGGCTTTTCGGTCCGCTGTATTAAGGACTTGCAAAAAACATGATTAACAGAAATGGCGACAACCAGCAACTTCTCCTCGACCTGTTCAAGGCGTATTTCGATACGCGTAAAAACAAAGGTGGAACCGCCAATGCCCTGGCTTTTGCGGAAAATTATGAGGAGAAATTATTCAAGCTTTATGAAGAAATCATGACGCGTCAATATAAAATTGGCCAAAGCATTTGCTTTATCGTGGACAAGCCGGTCAAGCGAGAAATATTCGCCGCCGATTTTCGCGATCGAATTGTTCATCATTTGATATTCAATTATATCAATCCGATATTCGAAAAGCATTTTATCCGTGATAGCTATAGTTGCAGGGTTGGCAAGGGAACATCGTACGGCATACAGCGCGTCGACCATTTTATCCGATCAGCCTCGGAAAATTATCAAAAAGATTGTTGGATTCTAAAGCTTGATATTCAAGGATACTTTATGTCTATCAACAAGAATATATTGTATAAAAAAATAGAAGATAAATTAAAAACGATTAAAAATGCCAATTTTGATATTGATCTGGCGTTGTATTTGATTCGCACAGTCGTATATCATGATCCGACCAAAAATTGCTATATAAAAGGAAAACGAGAGGATTGGATTGGTCTTCCAAAATCAAAGAGTCTGTTTTTTGCCGACAAAGAGGTTGGTTTTCCGATTGGGAATCTGACCAGCCAACTTTTCGGCAATATCTATATGGATGAGTTTGATCATTTTGTTCACGAAAAACTTGGTATAAAGCATTATGGCCGATATGTCGATGATATGATTTTTGTTCATTCGGACAAAGAATTCTTGAAATCCATCGTTCCGCAGGTTAGAGGCTACTTACAAGAAAAGCTAGAGCTAGGGCTTCATCCAAAGAAAGTATATTTCCAGCATTATATCAAGGGAGTTAGCTTCCTCGGAACCTTTATCAAGCCGTGGAGGATTTATATCGGCAATAAAACAAAGCAGAATTTTTACGCTACAGCAGAAATATGGAATGATACCGTCGAAAAAAATCATGGTTTTGTCAATCAGGAAGAAGCCAGTAAGTTTATGGCTTTCACCAACTCTTATTTGGGAATTATGAGCCATTACGACACTTATCGGCTAAGGGAGGAAATGTCTCGTAGTTTCAGCGCAGAAATTCTTAAAAATATTATTTTCGTTAATAATTTTGAGAAAATCGGCTTGGTCAATTTAGAAAAATCATGAAAATAAAAAAGATTTACATTTTCATAGCCATGATATTGGGGGGACTGTCAGTCCAAGCGGCTTTTGCGCCGTCGGTTTTTGCCTCCGGTAACTATTTTGCCGTCGGCGTGGCTACTTCGACAAACCTTCTCTCCGGCAGTTCGGCTTCTCTCATAACCAATTTCTATTATAATCTCTCATCTTTGCCCACGAGTGGCGGCGCTTCTAGCGTTACTATCCAGTTCAGTAATGACGGAACGCACTGGTATTCTGCGGCGGGTGTTTTGAATAGTTCGACTGCGCTCAGCACAATAGGCGGAGCCAATATTAGTTTGTCCGGCTTGACTTGGTCGGGAACAACATTTTATTACGCCATCACTTTTAATTCTACAGGCGACAATACAGGAACGCCGGTTATGAGCGGTGTTCGCCTGGATTACAATACATCAAGCGGTTTTGGAGGCATGTTTGTAGTCAACCAAGGCGGACATGTGGGCATAGGCACCACTGGTCCTCTATCAACTCTCGATATCAATGGAGGCGTCGCTATTGGCAGTTATGCCGGTGTCAGCACGGCGCCAGTGAACGATTTGATCATAAGTGGTAATATAGGCATAGGCACAACTACTCCTTTGCAGGCGCTGTCTGTAACGGGCAATGGATATTTCAGCGGCAGTTTGACGGCCATGGGCGCATTATCCGTCCACGGCATCACCGACATCGGCGCAATTACATCGACTGCCACTTCAACTGCGTCGGCGTTTGTGGCTACATCAACAACGGCCACGTCGACGTTTATGGGAGCGGTTGGCATTGGGACGAGTACTCCAAGTACTGTCTTAACCGTCGTCGGCAACACTTTCATCACCGGTAATGTTACCTCCACGAATCTTACGGCTACCGGTACACTGAATGTTTTGGGTACCACGACTCTCGCTTCCTCCCTGAACGGCTTCGTCCAAGCGACGAATGGCATCATATCCGCCACGACATCTCCATCCATCACCGCTCTCTCGGGCATCCTCGGCGTATCGAACGGAGGCACGGGCACTTCAACTGCTCCGGCAGTGAACCAGCTTCTCATCGGAAATGGCTCTGGGGGTTACACCTTTATAGCAACAAGCTCTCTCGGTCTATTATCATCTTCAGCTGGCACAAGCGGTCAGGTCCAATTCAGTGGTGGTTCCGGCACCTTGGCCGCCAATTCGAAATTCTTCTGGGACAACACCAACAATTTCCTCGGTATCGGCACGTCGACGCCGTCTGCTCCGCTGTCAGTATGGGGTTCCGGGACCGGCGCGAGCGTATTGGCGAACTTCACCAACAATGCTTCGACATCCGTCTTGACCATATTGAACAATGGCAATGTCAGCATCGGCACCACATCTCCTTTTGCCCGCCTCAACGTCTGGGGCGCTGACACGACGGCAGGCAACATGATATTTGCCCTGACGAACTCGGCATCGACCTCGCTCGCCACAGTGGATGACGCCGGCAACGTCAATATCCCCGTCATCACCGCCACCACGACCATCGGCGGAGGATTGAACGTCGGCAACGGCAACCTGACATACGATCTGAACGGCGGCGTCACTTCTATCTCATCCCTTCAGACCGGCAATATGACGTTCGATACGGATGCAGGCCTGGTCGGGTGGACTGACATCCCGCTCGACTCCAGCGTTGCTAACGGAGTGCCAGAAGGATATACGGCCTCTTTGGCCGGCAGTTCTACGTTGACCATCTATGGCACAGCCAATGGCTCGGGCGCTCTCGCCACTGGCCCATTCGTCGGCATAGGGTCGACGACGCCTTTCGCTGTCTTGTCGGTCCAAGGCCCCGCCGCCGCCGGCACATCCGTGCCGCTCTTTGCGGTCGCCTCGAGCACCGGGCTTACTCCTGCTTTCCAGATAAACAGCAATGGCATCATGGCGATAAATACGCCAAATGCTACTTCTACGATTACCGGCAATTTGTATGTCAATGGCGTCCTTCGATCGACCACTTCGTATAACGGCGACCTTGTCTTTGCGAACGGTTTCAGATTCACAGAAGCGTCGACCACTGCGACGACGACTCAAGGCGGAGCCAATGGCCTCTATGTCGAGAATCAAAATAACGCTACAGTTTTGTCCATCGACGAGAATGGCAATCTGACCGTGCCGGGCGACATCTGTGCCAACGGATCGCAATGTTACGGGCAGTCGATGAATGCGATCAGCAGCCAGCTGTCAGCCTTGGCTTCGTCGACGAACTTGTCGATCCTCTCGAATCAGAGCACCACACAGCTGTCCTTGTCCCAGTTGACTGCCGCTGTGGCGGCGGACGAGCAGAATATGTCGGCGTTTTCATCTTCGCTGGCCGTGCTTTCATCGACTACTGCCAGCTTGCAGTCAGATTTTGATTCGACGACCCTGGCCTTGTCTATGCTTGCCTCATCGACCGAGACTCTGGCTTCCACGACTGAGACAGAATTGGCCACCTCGACGTCATTCATAGAAGCCATCGCCACTGCGGTTCAAAATCTCATCCAGTCGGCAGGGAATTGGGTCATCGCAAAGCTGACCGCGACGACGATATATTCGAATGACATACAGACGCAGACGCTGGAAGCGCAGACTGCTTCGGTGACGAACGGATTGCAGATGACAGATTCTGCGACGGGCCAGATATATTGCGTCAGGATAACGGACGGAGATTTTGCGAAGACGCTGGGCGCTTGTTCCACAGCGACATCGACCTCGGCTATGTTTGTTCCGACGCCGGTTACGGCTACAAATGGTAGCCAAACATCGAACGCTGTTACCAATGTAGAGAACAATGATCAAGAGCAGACAAATGCTTCTCAAACGAACGCAAACGCATCGGCTTCAACATCAATTTCAACATCAATTTCAACATCGGCTTCAACCTCGACTCCGGCCTCAGCTTCCTCTTCGACTTCT
Organism: uncultured bacterium; assembly: GCA_963848635.1. Classification (GTDB taxonomy): domain Bacteria; phylum Patescibacteriota; class Minisyncoccia; order Phycocordibacterales; family PALSA-1337; genus JAGWNR01. The sequence continues at coordinate 238,351 of CAWKEA010000005.1, read as the reverse complement.
GCATCTGCCGTAGCCTCGTCGTCTGCGTCATCAGCCGCCTCGGCTTCTTCTGTTACCACAACCTCGACTGCCGCGACAAGCTCTGTCCCGAGCTCGTCATCGTCTGTCGACCAGTCATCGGCAAATCCTTCATCAAGCGATGCGAATTCGTCCGACACAGCCTCAGCTCCGACAAGCAGTGCGATTTCTGATCCTGTTGCGGCTCCATCAGGAGCGCCGTCTGGGGGAACAGTGCCACCACTGGCTTCTGATCCCAGCGGTTCGGTGGACGGCGGCAACTGATCAAGATCCTTTATTTCAGACATCAAAAGTTATATTATTACATCCATGAAATTTCGAATCATCATCTTTTCTTTCGCCCATCGGGCCGAGACAATCCCACAAGACGCGCCCGGGAGCGATGGCTTTACTCTGATCGAGCTTCTTGTGGTTGTCTCCATCATCGGCCTTTTGTCGTCTATCATCATGGCCGCGCTCGTCGGAGCGAGGACAAAGGGCGTCACCGCCGCCAACCAGACCTTCGACGGAAACACCTATGCCGCGCTCTACAGCAACCTCGTCGCCGATTGGAATTTTGATAATGACAGCGGCTTGATCGCCAAAGATCAAAGCAGTAATAACAACAATTTGACGCTTTCCGATTCTGCTTCTTTGGTTGCTTCACCGAATCCTTTCCCTTCAGGCAAGGCTCTGTATATAAACACCGGTTCAAGCGACACTGCCGCATCGCCTTCACTGAATAATTATCCGACCGGAGATTTCAGCGTTTCTTTGTGGCTTTATCCGACGAATTGGGGCGCTTTTAGCTTTATATCGAACAATGCAGCAAGTAATCTCAATAGTGCTGGCTCATGGGATTTATCCGTGCATAATGTCAGCAATGGTCTTATCTTGTTCGACTTTAATCCTGGCGGAGGAACGATAAATCTTTCAGTCCCTGTTCCACCGCTCAATCAGTGGACACAAATAGTGCTCGTATGCAGTACTGGAACAAATAAGATCGGTATATATATGAATGCAAAATTTATAGCTTCCAGCGGCGGCACTGGCGGAGTAGGCTCTTGTGGCTTTGGTACTAATAAAGTTGTGACCATCCAAGGCTACGGCAACATTCTCGGCGGTCCTGACTATCCATATTATGTCGATAATGTGCGCATATACGGCCAAGCCCTTCCTATTTCAGCCATACAAAGCATGTATATAGCCGAATCACAACAGCATCGGTCATTGGCCGATCGTCTATCTATATGAATAAAAAGTCCTTGATCATATCTTGTATATATCTTCTCTCATGCGCAATGTCGTTTGCCATTCCTTTCAAAATATATGCCGCCATCATGTCTGCGCCGCCATATCTTCTCAACATTTCGAATGGTTTGGTCGCCTACTGGACATTTGACGGCAAGGATATCAATTGGACGGCCGCCACGACTACCGACAGAAGCGGCAATGGAAATACTGGCACCATGGCTAATATGTCCGCAACGACAAGTACTGCCGTAGGCAAAGTTGGCCAAGCGCTCTCGTTTGATGGCGCTACTACATATATCAGTCTTGCTTCGAGCCCTATCGCTACGACTTCCAGTCCAGGCTCAGTGTGCGCTTGGGCATATATAAAAGACATAACTCTTTTTCCGAATGCATGGAATCAGACGTTCCTCAACTTATACATTAATTCCTCCAATGGCATAGATATGGAAGAGATCGTCAATACCGGTAGTTTTGGCGTGGCATATAAAGTCGGCGGCACGGCTTATGGAGCGCAATCGAGCGCTCAGGTCTTCAAAAATAACACATGGAGCCATGTGTGCTATGTATGGAACGGCAGTGGCATAGCTCTTTACTCGAACGGCGTTTCATTGGCGACATCAAGCAATTCAGATTCGATTGGTCCGTCGAGCACTATCGGCGCTCGCGATGCTTATGGCGATGGAAACTGGGGCGGAAGATTGGATGATATCCATGTCTACAAGCGCGCCCTTTCCGCCGCCGAAATCCTCCAGCTCTACGATATGGGCTCGGCTGGGCATTCCGACGCCTCGCCAAGCGCCCCCGGCATAGTTTCAACATCATGCTCAAGCGGCCTTACCTGCGGTCTCGTCGGATATTGGACATTCGATGGCAAGGATATCAATTGGACGGCCGCCACGACTACCGACAGAAGCGGCAACGGCAACACAGGCACATTGGTCAATATGTCCGCGACGACAAGTCCTGTGGTAGGGAAGATCGGTCAGGCGTTGGGGTTTAATGGGACGAGTCAGTATGTGAATGGTGGGACTGGTGCGAGTTTGAATTTAACGGGAAATCAGAGTTATTCCGTGTGGATTAAACCAACAGCGAGTTCTGGGAATAAACCAGTGATTTGTAACAATGATGCTGGCCTATATAGTAATGCATTCTGCCTATATATACGAAATTCTCCAGGTACTGACATTGGATTTCAAGTAGATCCAAATGGAACGAACATAGCTGCGTTCCAATCCGGTACTATAAGTTATGGCAAATGGAATCATATAGTAGGTGTGCTGAATGGTTCGAATGTCTCCGTGTATCTCAATGGAGTCTTGACCTATTCAGGTGCTGGAGCGCCAACATCCGTTACTCGTTCATTTGAAGGCGTCTTGATTGGTTCTGGAGTCTCTCTTTTCTATCCCGGCGCCATCGACGACGTCCGCATCTACAACCGCGCCCTCTCCGCCTCGGAAGTCCTTCAGCTCTACGACATGGGTTCCGCTGGGCATTCCGACGCCTCGCCAAGCGCCCCCGGCATAGTTTCAACATCATGCTCAAGCGGCCTTACCTGCGGTCTCGTCGGATATTGGACATTCGACGGCAAGGATATCAATTGGACGGCCGCCACGACTACCGACAGAAGCGGCAACGGCAACACAGGCACATTGGTCAATATGTCCGCGACGACAAGTCCTGTGGTAGGGAAGATCGGTCAGGCGTTGAGGTTTAATGGGGCGAATAGTTATATTACCGGTCTATCTGGGCTTCCTGCCGCGATGGGAGATTTTACATTGTCAGCATGGGTGAAATCAGCCAGTAGTACGAATGGCCATAACTCTTTGTGGTATCACGACACAAATAATCGTCTATATATAAATCCATCTGGTGGAGGTTCTTACTACTGTATAAATGGTACTGGATGTGGCAGTTGGGCAATTAGCGTAGGTATGGATTTCAATACTTGGAACTTCATTCTTATAGAACGGAAAGGAATAACTGCGTCGATATATAAGAATGGTATTTTCCAAGCATCCTATAATGTAGGGTCTACAACTATACCATTTAATAATGGAACAATAAGTACTAGTAACGTTTCTAGTTATACATTTAATGGCTCCATAGATGATTATCGCATCTACAACCGCGCCTTGTCGGCGGGGGAGGTCAAGCAGTTGTATGATATGGGAAGGTAATCACTTTGCGTCAAGATGTCATCTTGACGCTGTGCGAGATGTTATCTTGACACAAAATCGCGTTTTCTGGGCGTTTGACGCCAAGATAATCCATGAAGCTCGAATATCTGTAATTTTTCGAGAATGCGACCGCTTCGTCGCGAAGCTCACGCCTGGCTTCTTTTAAGAGATCCGGTTCCTCGATTCCAAATGGGTTCAAATGTATGTATTCGATGAGATATTGCAGGTATTCTTGGCTGTCTATATGTTTGCATTTGCATGCGCCTTGAAACAAAGTGCCGGAATGGCTATATTTTTTGTTATAGTACATGCCGTACGCTATGCCGAGCTTTTTCAGGAATCGTTCGATGCCATCTTCTTCTTTTTCAACCATGCCGATATGTAAATGGTTCGGCATGAGGCAATAGGTGAATATTCCGACGAGGGTGTCAGGCCTTTCGATCGAGAAAATGTCGCCCTCCTTTATTCTGCTGAAAACGAGCCTTTTTGAGGTGTTGGCGATATATAGCAACGCCATAAGTCGATCATAGTCGCCTGAGTCATTGAAAATAGGCGCTTTATGCGCGCCGCGATTGTAGACGTGATATCGTTCGCCGATTATGTGCATGATGTTCAAGATGTCATCTCGTACAAAATTATACAGACCGGTTATTAAGAAATATTAAAATAATTATAAAGAATTATAAAGAAAAGAGCAGAGCAGCAGAGCAGTACGTCAAGATGTCATCTTGACGACGCAAAACTTGCAAAAATAGCCGCTCTGTGCTATGATGCCAGGGTGTAAGTTTTCCTCATCGCTTACCGTTATTGTAAAAGACGAGGGTTATAAAGAAAAATGGCAAAAAAGCTATATGTAGGCAATCTGCCTTATACGACTAACGACGCTTCGCTCAAGACTTATTTTGAGCAAGCAGGCGCAGTCGCATCAGCAACGGTTATCATAGACAAGATGACCGGCCGTTCAAAGGGTTTCGGATTCGTGGAAATGTCCGCGGATGACGAGGCTGCCAAGGCTATTGATATGTTCAATGGCAAGGAAATGGATGGAAGAGCGCTTACCGTCAACGAAGCACGCCCGATGGAGCCTCGCGCTCCTCGCATGGCGCGCTAAAGACAGAGCGTACCTCTCGTCAAAAACAAAGAACCGCGCAAATGTAAAAGTTTGGGCGGTTTTTTGTTGCAATGCCATGTCAAGATGTCATCTTGACATGCTACCTTGTTCGCGATTGAGGCGCCACCTTGTAAAACCTGCTTTTTTCAATGTTTTCTGCTAGTATACGAGACACTTTCATGGATTCATCTCATATACGCAATTTCAGCATCATAGCTCACATCGACCACGGCAAGAGCACTCTTGCCGATCGTCTGCTCGAGATAACCGGCACCATCGAAAAGCGCAAGATGCAGGAGCAAGTCCTCGACAGCATGGAGCTCGAGCGCGAGAGGGGGATCACGATAAAGATGCAACCGGTCAGAATGAAATGGAAACTGAAAGCTCAAAACTCAAAATTCAAAACTGAAGATCAAGGACCAGTGATTGAAGGCAAAGATGATCAAGAATACATCCTCAACCTCATCGACACGCCCGGCCACATCGATTTTTCCTATGAAGTCTCGCGCGCGCTGAAGGCCGTCGAAGGTTCCATTCTTCTTGTCGATGCGACGCAGGGCGTCCAAGCGCAGACCTTGACGACGCTCGCGATGGCACGAGAAGCAGGTCTCACCATCATCCCGACGGTTTCAAAGATCGACTCGCCGCTTGCCATGACCGAAGAAGTCGTCCATGAAGTCTGCCAGCTTCTTGACTGCAAGCCTGAGGACATCTTGAAAGTCTCCGGCAAGACAGGCGAAGGCGTGGCGCATCTGTTGGAAGAGGTGATAAAGCGGGTGCCGCCGCCGACGCAGGGCGAGACTCTTCCGTCGCGAAGCTCAGATAATTCAGCCTTCCGCTCCCTCATCTTTGACTTCCAATATTCCAATCACACCGGCGTCATCGTCTATGTGCGCGTCATGCAGGGCTCGGTTCGCCGTCACGACAAGCTCATCTTCAAGAATTCAAAGCGCGCGTTCGAAGCGCTCGAGGTCGGCATCTTTTCTCCTGACAATGTCCCGATGGAATCGCTTTCAGCGGGCGAGATCGGCTATATCGTCACAGGGATAAAGGAGCCGGGCGTCGCGTCTGTCGGAGACACCGTTGCGTCGCTCAAGGATACGCAGGCGCCTATGCCCGGCTATCAGAGCCCTCGGCCCGTCGTCTGGGCGTCTGTCTATCCAGAATCGCAGGACGATCTCGCGCTCTTGCGTCAGGCTCTTGGCCGTTTGCGCTTGTCTGATTCTTCCTTTACCTATGAAGAAGAGGCTTCGGGCACGTTGGGCAAAGGCTATCGTTGCGGCTTTCTCGGCATGTTGCATATGGAGATAATAACCGAGCGCCTGCATCGCGAATTCAACTTGAACCTTGTCGTCACTACGCCGTCGATCACGTACATTGTCGAAAAAAAGGATGGAAAAATGGTCACGATCTATTCGCCTGCTCTTTTTCCGGACGAGAACGAGGTCAAGTCAGTGGTCGAACCGATCGTCACCATGAAGATAATCACGCCGCCGGCGTATATCGGAGGAATAATGAAATTGCTCTACGATCATGAAGGGGAGATAACAGGCACGGATAATTTTGGCGACAACAGGACGATGCTCACTCTGCGCATGCCTTTGCGCGAGCTCATGCGTAATTTTTTCGATGAGGCAAAGAGCGTTTCGTCCGGCTATGCCTCGATCTCGTATGACATAACCGACAGCCGTCCGGCCGATGTCGTCCGAATGGATATCCTTGTAGCCGACGAGCCTGTGGTCGCTTTCACTCGTGTCGTCTCGCGCCGCCGTGCCGAGCAGGAGGCCGAGGAAGTCGTCGAAAAGCTTTATAAAATTTTGCCGCGAGAGCTCTTTACGTTCAAGGTCCAAGCCAAGGCTCTCGGCCGCATCATCTCGTCGCGCACGGTTTCTGGCAAGAAAAAGGACGCCGCAGGCACGCTTTCCGGCGGCGACATCACCCGCAAGATGAAGCTCCGCGAAAAGCAAAAAGAGGGCCGCAAGCGCCTCAAAGAGCACGGTTCGGTTAATATACCGCAGGAGGTTTTTGTAAAGATGATGCGGGCGGGGGAATAAAAAAGAGTCCCTTGCGGAACTCTCTGAGGAAGCTTTTATTCCGGCTAGCGAGGAACGTGTGGACGAGTATTCTCGTACACAACGTCCGAGCGACGACGGAACAAACGAGTAACTACTCCGCAGCTTGCTGCGAGGCAGTTTATTTCTGAATTTCAGATGCCTCCGCCGGCGATCTTTTCGCCTGGCGTTGATTCCTGGATTTCCCGACGCCCGTGTTCGAGAGCCGTATGCGTCTGCGTCTCTCCGCGGTGTTCAGCAGGAAGCCTGTCTTTATCCTTGCTGATGATCGTTATTTTAATTTCCGGTGTCAAAATATCCGATCGATGCAACATTCTTTTCTCGATTTTCTCGAGCGATATGGGTGTTCCGTCCGAAATGATGGCATCAAGCAATCTTTCAGCGCTTGGACTGACAAATATGTTTCCATCAACAACCAACGGTCCTTCGGCGGGGGTGACCGTATTCATATGTTCGAAGTCCCACATGACATAGCGTTTGAAGGGCAGGATGATTTCAAATCCCGCTGGATGCTCTTTGCCCTTCCCATTGACCATGATGCCTTCGCCCGACGGAATTCCATATATGTAGCCGATCAAAGTGACGTACTCATTATCGTGTCCCGGTGTGGGTATGAATACATGCCTGGTGCACTTTAGTCGCGGTACACTGATCAAGACCTCCTGGCCGAGGGACCAATCTGCACTGAATGCATTGATTCGGGCGATCGCGTCACCATCGAGGCCCCTCAGCAATATGACTTCGTCCGTCAATCGATTGCCGGTGGTTTGGCCTGAACGAATCAATTTGGTCACCTTGTCTTTCGCCTTCTTATAGAATTTTAAGAGGCCTGCTATTTCGGCCTCATAAGCTTTTTTAGCTTTGGAAGCTCGTATCTTACGAGCCTTTTGATCCTTGAATCACGGTTTGAGGTCGATGTTCTTTTTCATTGTAAAGTCCTTTCGTTTGGTTATCTGATAAAAAGCTATACCTAAGCTCGGAAAAAGTCAACGAAATCTGTGTAATTCCGATCTTATTGAATTTCGTAGCCTTATTCTGTTAGACATCAGCAGATGTCTAACATGTTAAATACGCGTGTTTGATCTGATTATGACTGCCAGAGCGCTGGAAAATAAAGCATCAGCATGCTCAAGATGACGAGTATGCCGATAGCCATGATGGTCCAGTTGAGCACCTTGCGGGTTGTCTTGTGGAAAAGCATGATTGTTGTGCCGTGTAGTATACTATAAAGGCCGGTCCGCGCAAGCGATCGAGAAATTGACGATTTAAATTGTAGATTTGAAATCTTCTGCTCGCGCATATCAAGATCCCAATTCAAACTATCGATCTTCAATCATAAACTATGGCCATAAACCAATTCAAATCTCGACGCAAGGCGAAGCGCCTGCTCTATTCTCCCGTGGCGATCATCGTCCTCGGGCTCGTGGTAGTCTTGTTGGCTCGAGCGACATGGAGCATCCATGAAAAATATGATCTGTCAAAAAGCCGTCTCAGCGAGGCCGAAGATCAGTTTGACGCCCTCAAAACACAGGAGGGAAATTTGTCGCAGTCGATCGCAGAGCTTTCGACCGCTTCCGGCACTGAAACCGTCATGCGCACCGATTTTCGCATCGTCAAGCCAGGTGAATCGCTGGCCGTCATCATTGATAGCGCGGCTAGTGCCACAGCGACGACGACGCACATGACGTTTTGGCAAAGTGCCGGTGAATGGTTTGGAAATGTCTTTTAAAAAAAGCGGCGAACGCGAGATTAGTTTAGTGGCAAAACGAGTGCTTCCCAAGCATTAAACGCGGGTTCGATTCCCGCATCTCGCACAATGATTCGTGAGAACGGCCGGGGGCTGTTCGAACGAAGCATCATTGCGACGATGATGGGAGAATCGAAAGCCGGAGCGAGCGAAGGCGAGCGAGGCGGGGTCGCGGGCGAGCCGAGCACGGCGAGACCTGTGACCGATTCCCGCATCTCGCACATAATCATTAGTACCGCCAAATACCGAATCAATTGCCAAATGACCCAATGTCTTTTATGGATGCTTCAGAATATAATTTCTCGTGATCGTGCCAAAATATCCGATGGACGGCGATATGTCATCTGCTCTCTGGAGTCTGGCAAGAGCGGATCTGGTGAGGACGCCGAAGGATGCGGTTTCATCCCCGGGAGAGCCGGGGCCTGTCTGAGCGAGGATAGATCCGTGACGATTCAGGTATATTTGGAGTGCTTTTACGTCAGAGCCGATCGAACCGATGGTCAGGTCCCGAGTGAAGGCAAGCGGGAGAACCATAGGTGACGGATAGGTGCTCGTAGCCGTTGCAAGCGGCGCGCACATGAATCCGGGAGGACAATTGGAAGTTTGCTTTTCAAGAGAATCAAGATAGGCGGTCGTTGCGGGGCTTGGAGCGAGGATCGAAGCTAAAGCCGACGCAGAGATCGAACCGCCAGAGGATGAGACGCTCGGAGCGGTTGTTTGTTGTTGCTGTGCCGTGACATCTGTCACAGCGAAGCTCGCCGTCACCGTCACATTGCCGGCTACGTTCGCGTCGGTGCGGGGATTCGTGGTCGAAGCGTCGGACCAGCTGACGAAATGATAGCCGGAGTTGGCCACGGCGGTGACAGGACTGCCGCTTGAGCCGCTCGACACCACTTGGGTCGAGGATCCTGATATCGTGCCGTTCGTTCCGGCGGCGTAGCTGAGGGTGTAGGTGGTCGTAGCGAAGCTCGCCGTCACCGTCACATTGCCGGCTACGTTCGCGTCGGTGCGGGGATTCGTGGTCGAAGCGTCGGACCAGCTGACGAAATGATAGCCGGAGTTGGCCACGGCGGTGACAGGACTGCCGCTTGAGCCGCTCGACACCACTTGGGTCGAGGATCCTGATATCGTGCCGTTCGTTCCGGCGGCGTAGCTGAGGGTGTAGGTGGTCGTAGCGAAGCTCGCCGTCACCGTCACATTGCCGGCTACGTTCGCGTCGGTGCGGGGATTCGTGGTCGAAGCGTCGGACCAGCTGACGAAATGATAGCCGGAGTTGGCCACGGCGGTGACAGGACTGCCGCTTGAGCCGCTCGACACCACTTGGGTCGAGGATCCTGATATCGTGCCGTTCGTTCCGGCGGCGTAGCTGAGGGTGTAGGTGCAGGGATTGGTAGTGAATGTCATATTGGAGGAAGTACCTGTTCCGCCGGAGTTTGTTGCAAACGCTTGGAAATTATAAATCGTACCGCACGTTAAACCGCTGACTGATTGAGAAAAAGGACCTATACCAAAAGTTCCGGATGTCGATGCTACCGTGCCATAGCTCGTCGTCGTGCCGATATTGAAGCCTTCGATGGTGGTGGAAGCGCCTCCGGTCGATGTTGTAGTAGCGTTCAAGATCACTGATGTCTGAGTTATGGATGACGTGGCGAGGCCTGCAGTGAGAATGACGGTTGGATACGCAGCATTGACTTGAATCGTATAATTTTGTCGATAGAAGAAAGGGCCCGTCGTGTAATTATCATCCGCTTCGATAGTCACCGGGTAACTGCCGATGACAGTGGGTGTCCCTGAAATCACTCCCGTGGAAGAGTTCAAGGAAAGACCGGCGGGAAGGCTTGAGGATGTGCTCGCGAGGTTCCACGTGACCGTCCCTTGGGAAGAAGTCGAGATGAGGGTCTGAGAATACAGACTGCCGACGGTAGCGGAAGGGAGCGAAGCAGTCGTGATCTTTATCATACTGAATTCGAGAACGCGGTTCCTCGTCCATTCATATGTCCAGAATTTATTATTGACAGGATCATATGCATGAGGAGATTCGACATAGGTAAACTGATTTTGCGCGGTGCCGGCAGTCTTGTTCGTCCAATTCGATTGACCTATATTCTGTTCAGCATTTTCGCCGTTGATACTGCTCGTGGCATTGTTGGGAACATTGAAAATAACGATCCTTGCATTTAGGGCATCGGCGACAAAAAGACGGTTCGCCGTCGAATCCCAGTCGCTGTCATCGGAGAGATTCAATCCTGATTGCGTCGTAGCAGCAGTGCCTGTGTTAAAATCCGGCTGACCGAGTTCAAAGATAGCGTTTTCGCCGTTGATACTGCTCGTGGCGTTTGCGGGAACGCTAAAGGCCATCACGCGATTATTGTTGCCGTCAGAGACGAATAGGCGTGAATTCACATAATCATACGACAGACCGTTTGGTCCATTGAGGCCGCTCTGCGACAGGCCGGTAGCTTTCCCAGAAAAGCTCGATTGACCGAGTTCAAAGATAGCGTTTTCGCCGTTGATACTGCTCGTGGCGTTTGCGGGAACGCTAAAGGCCATCACGCGATTGTTAGGGTTATCAGACACAAATAAACGTCCATTTATCGGATCATAAAACATGTCATCAGGACCGTTAAGGCCGTTTTGCGTCGTTGTGGCAGTAGATGAAGTGAAGCTTCCTTGGCCTACGACGAACGAAGCGGGCTCGCAGTTGCTGATGGTCGAAGTTGCGACATTGAAACCAAGTACTCGGTTATGATTGCCATCTGAAACAAAGAGACGAGAATTGGTATAATCATACTCTACATTAACCCAATCGCCTGCGCTAAAAGTAGTCGATGACACGCCGCCGGCGCCAGCAGCCGTAAAGTTGCAAGAACCGAGAACGTAGCTCGGGGTCGTTGTCGTCAGATTGTTGGAGCTATCAAGAGGGTAGACGAGGATGCGGTTGTTGCCAGAGTCTGAAACGAACAGGCGATTATTGACTGTATCGAGAGCAACGCTCCATGTTTGGCTTAATCCATAAGGGGTGACGCTACCCGAAGGGTAGTTTGCGGTGTCGGTGGTATAACTGCCGCCTTGGCCCAAGACCGCGCTTGCATTGATGAGTGCGGCATGCGCGTGATTTATAAATGAAAATATGCCTGCAAAAAAAATGATAGCTGGAATCAAGACCCTCTTTAGTTTCTTTGTGGGAATGAACATGAATTAGTGTTTTGATTGAAGCGAAAAATGACTCTATTGAGCAGTAGAATGATAACAAGATGAATGAAATATAGCAATCGATCCCGTACTCTGATTAGAGTATCTCTATCAATCGCGATGGCTATGTGGCACAGAAGATGTGGTTCAAAGCTAGAACATGTTCGTTTGTCATGTTCGCCGCTTCCGGTCCATTATCGATTTGTGCTATACTTTCTCTGACGAATTAACCGCATAAAGAATACTTTCTTATGACTGCGCTCGGACATTGTGCTTGCAAGCAATCACATGATCCTCGCTTGCCATAATAATCAAACCACATCATGCCATCAATAACCATATATTCAACCCCTACCTGCACCTATTGCAAGGCCGCAAAGGACTATTTCACGAAGAACAACGTCGCTTTCACTGAATACAACGTCGCCTCTGACGAAGTGAGGCGAAAGGAGATGGTCGACAAGACCGGCCAGTTGGGCGTGCCGGTCATCTGATCGGCGAAACAGTCATCGTCGGCTTTGATGAGAAAGCCATCGCGGCTGCGCTCGGGAAGTAAAAAGATAATAGATAAATGAGCACAGCGGTTAATTTACATGGCCGGTAGTTGCTACTACCGGCACGAATTCGACCGCAGTCGAATTCGCCCCTGTAGTTCAATGGATAGAACGATTCCGTCCTAAGGAAAAGATCCAGGTCCGATTCCTGGTGGGGGCACATATGAGCAAAGACATCTATGACGTCATCGTCGTCGGAGGAGGCGCATCGGGATTGATGGCCGCAGGGCGAGCGGCCGAGATCGGCGCTCGGGTCCTTATCCTCGAAAAGAATTCAAAGATGGGCGAGAAGCTCAAGATAACCGGCGGAGGCCGTTGCAACATCACCAATGCAGAATATGACGTGCATGCGCTCCTTGCTCATTATGGCCCGGCTGGAAAATTTCTATTCTCGATATTTTCGAGATTCGGCATCGCGGAGACGTTCTCGTTCTTTGAGTCGCGCGGCTTGCCCCTCGTGATCGAAGAGCGCAAGCGAGCGTTTCCAAAGAGCCAGAAGGCCACAGATGTCTATGACGTCCTTGAAAGATATGTGCGCGGCGGCGGAGTGATAGTCAAGACAAGCTCGGCGGTGACACGAGTGAATTGCGATGATATTTTAAGCTCTCAAAATGAGCGAGACGCGGAAGAAGGCGAAGGGCAGACGTGCAAGAAAAGCGGGAAAGCCGGATCATTTCCGTCGCATGCGGCACAACGGAATATTATGGAAGATCGTTCATTTTTGCCACAGGCGGCGCATCGCACAAGGAAACTGGCTCGACAGGCGACGGCTTTGGCTGGCTTCGAAAACTAGGGCATACGGTCGTAGACCCGACTCCCTCGATCGTGCCTCTCTCAGTGAGCGACGCTTGGATCAAAAAGATGGCCGGTATTTCCGTCGAAGACATGAAGATAGCTTTTTTTGTCGACGGGGTCAAATCCTTTTCAAAGAAAGGCCGCCTGCTTTTTACCCATTTCGGCCTTTCGGGCCCTCTTATCCTCAACAGCGCGAAAAAAGTATCCGATCTTTTGAAGTCCGGCGCGGTGACAGCGAGCATCGATCTTTTTCCTGCCGAAGACCTCGGAACCTTTGAGAAAAGGGTCGTCGCAGTATTCGATCAGAACAAGAATAAGATGCTCAAGAACGTGCTCGGCGATATCCTGCCTGCCGGCATGGCGAAAGGCGTCGAGATATTAGTCGAAAGTTTTGATGCGCATATTGGAGATGATAAAGGACGATCCGGCACGATCGACCTTGCAACAAAAGTCCACAGCATCACCCGTGATGAGCGCAAGACGCTCGTCCGGCTCCTCAAAGCTTTGCCTGTCACGATCACCGGCCTCATGGGCAATGATCGCGCCGTCGTTTCCGACGGCGGCGTCGCGCTCGATGAGATCGATATGCGCACGTGTGCGTCGAAAGTCGTGGACAACCTGTTCGTCACGGGCGACCTTTTGCATATCAACCGTCCATCCGGCGGCTATTCTCTACAGCTCTGCTGGACGACGGGCTACGTTGCAGGAGGCGAGGCAGCGGCGTATGGTCAAGGTAGCACCTTGGCCTAAGTGGCCTTTTTGCACGACTTTTGCTAGACTATTTCTCATGACACCCGAAGAAAGATCATTGCTGGAGCGTACCGCCGCCTTGACCGAAGAGAACAACAAGCTCTTGAAATCGATGCGACGCTCTGCGCGCTGGCAATCTACTTTTCAAATTTTGTATTGGGTGCTCATCATAGGGCTGACTTTCGGCGCATTCTACTTTATCCAGCCATATATCAATTCGTTGACGGGCGCCCTCGGAGATGTGAGCAGTTTATCCGGCAGTCAGACGAGCGGTGGAAGCAGTACGGGTCAAAGCCAATCATTCGGTCAGGAGCTTCAGAACGCGCTGAAACAGTATCAATCGCAATAACAGTAAAATACAATACGCCGAGGTAGCTCAGTTGGTAGAGCATTCCCCTGAAGAGGGAAGGGTCACCAGTTCGATCCTGGTCCTCGGCACCGATAGTAAGTTACCGATAGCAGGCACAGCCTGCGTCTGGGATCCTGGTCCTCGGCACCATTACGACTGCGCAACAAAAAACTGCCCATGGATCGGCAGTTTTTGTTTATGATTTGCTTCAAAAATTCCAGACGAGTTCTCGCGAAATTTAGATAGATTTTTTCCCTGCGAACGACAAGGCCATCTTTTGCTCCTTGGCATCGAAGACGGTTATCTTGAACGGATAGACTTTGCCGAGTTCGAGGTTCTTTCGGAGCTTTTCCTCGGAGCCGAATTCCGAGACATGGACGAGGCCTGCCACGCCTTCTTCGATCGAGGCGAGCGCGCCATGCTTGTTGAATTTGATGATGACGCCGTCGACTTTCATGTCTTTCTTGTATTTCTTTGCCGCTTCGACCCATGGGTTCTCCTTGAGGGCCTTGAGCGAGAGCGAGATCTTGCCGTCCTTGATGTCGATTATCTTGGCCCGGATCTTTTGTCCGACTTTGACGTACGCATTCGGATTCTCGACGAGAGACCAATCGATCTCGGAGATGTGGACGAGGCCTTCCAGATTGTCTTCGATCTTGACGAAAGCGCCGAAATCGACGACGCCGGTCACTTCGCCCTCTATCTCGTCGCCGACAGCATATTTGCCGGTCATCTTTTCCTTGTCTTTCTCGCCGGGGCTCTTTTCCGAGAAGATGAGCTTGCCCTCCTTTGGACTGGCGGTGATGATGGCTACCGACAGATTCTTGCCGACGAGCTTCTTCAGCTCATCGAAGATCTTTTCCTTGTCGCCGTCAGCCACGCGCGGATAGTGGTCTGGTTTCAGCTGGGAAGCAGGCAAAAAGCCCGATATGCCTTGCCATTGTATGATGAGGCCGCCTTTGTTGGCTTCCGTGACTGGCAGGTTGAGGATCGTGCGATTTTTGATCGCTGTCTCCGCCTCGCTCCAGATGATCGCTTGGCGGGCTTCCTTGAGAGAGAGCTCGATGTAGCCGTCTTCATTGTCCGAGCCGACGATCTTTGCCGCTACGGTGTCGCCGACATTTATGTTCCGTATGATGTCGCGCGCGGTCAGGAATTCCTTGCCGAAAATGATGCCGGTTCCGAACGGAGCAAGGTCGACATATACGGCGGTCTTGTCGATATTGATGACGGGACCCTCGATGATGTCGCCTTCTGATGGGGGAGTTTTCGACTCCGTCAAAAGCTTGCCCATCATCGTCGCGGCTTTTGCCTTTGCCGCGTCATCTGCGGCTTTCGTGTCTTTCGATGCGGGTTTCTTCGTCTTGGCCGCTTTCGGCGCTTTTTCAGTCGATCTTTCATCGGCCGCCGCTGTCGGCTCGTCTGCTTTGTCTTTCTTTGTCTCTTCTCTGCTTTCTGTTTTAAGCTTTTGGCTTTCGGCTTCTCCTTCCTTGTGGGTTATCTTGTCTTTTACTTTTGTGAATAGTGACATTTGATTCGGCGCGCTCCGCTTTTTAAACTAATAATAAAGTGCCGAGTATCCAGTTCCGAGCCCAGAGAGACGCAAGATATGCGTGTCTGACAGGGTTATGAACGGCGCTCGGGACATCAATTGCGGTTTTATCGCGCTATTTTTTGTAAAACTGACGACCAGATCGCTCTGTGCGGTCTGTCTTTTACATGAGCACTATATGCTAAAATCGTATTTTTGGCAATATCTAGGCCCATATCTTGCCTCATAGAGCAGTATCAATGCGTCGCCGATGTGTCGCCGTCGATCGTTGCCTTGATGATTTCGGCGTCGGTTCTTTCCATTCGGAACATTATACCATGATTGATATATCCGAGGATTATTCAAGTTAAAGTTGTTTTGGACAGCAACATGAGGGGTCAGCAATTCTTGGCTGCAGGCGCTGCTTGGGCGATAGACCAGGGGTTGCTTTATTGCGAGAGAACTCAAGATGATGAACAATGCCAAGTTTCGACATTCCGGCTGACCAAGGCAGGCAAAAAGGAGATCCTTGGGCAAGCGTAAGCGCCTTTCGTGCACCGCGCTTCCAGCCGCTTCATTACGAAAGTTCTGAAGCAGTTTTTTCATTAAAGAATAGCAGATCAAGATCGCGGGCATGAAGGTCTTTTTTGCTGGTCACAAAAGTTGACAATATTCTTGCCGACTTTTAAAATGACCAATAAATATGCGTCCTTCAGTCGTCAATCCTTCGTGCCAAACTTGATATCGCAATTTACGACCTCAAGTTTTAAAGAATGACATTAGCCCCCAGTCCGCATGCTTTTTACTTTGCTTGTCCGAAAAGTTAGTTTGTCTGTAGCCTTTAGAATGTCCTTGAACCCGGGCGGTGACATTCCTTTTTTAAAAGAGGCTTCTGGTAAGTCGTATATTCATAAGATTTAGGGTAGGTAATCGCGATTATATGGCTATAAATAGTCAAAAATCGTACAGTTATACGACACAAAAAATGTCATTTTAAAAAAGAATACACCACACTCATGGTCGCACATTTAAGAGGGTTGGATTTGATATAATAGCAAGTAATGAAAAAGATCAAAGTATATTTAGCCGGCCAATCAAACGAGCATGACAATAACTGGAAACATGCCTTCAACGGTAGCAGAGGCGAAAGCCAAGCTGCTTGAGCTATTAAATAACCATTAAGGAACTTTTTTGCCTGTGCTATAGTATATACAGCATAGGTTCAATATTTATCCGCAATCATTTTATCCGTCTTTAACTTAACTTTTCAAACACATGGCAAAATTACGCGTCGCAATCAACGGCTTCGGCCGCATCGGCAGGAACTTTTTCAAGATAGCCCAGGAATATCCGAACGACCTCCAGATAGTGGCCGTCAACGACATCGCATCGATCGACAACGCCATTTATCTCCTCAAATACGATTCAGTCTATGGAGGGAGTAAATTTCCAGTGGCAAAAAAGAGCGACACATCGTTCACAATTGGCGAAAATGAAGTCGCCTATGTGAGCGAAAAGGATCCGGCCAATCTGCCGTGGGGCAAAATGAACGTCGACGTCGTCGTCGAATCGACCGGCCTCTTCATCAGCGCCGACAAAGCTTCCGGCCACCTCAAAGCCGGCGCAAAGCGCGTCGTCATCTCCGCTCCGTCAAAAGACGAGCCGGGCGCAGCCATGCAGAGCGCAACGATTCTGATGGGCATCAATGAGGATCAGTTTGCAACCTCAAAAGTCACTTCGAACGCGTCATGTACGACGAACGGCGCGTCGCCAGTCATCGTCATTCTTGACGAAGCCATCGGCATTGAAAAGGCCATTTTGAATACGACGCATGCATACACCGCGAGCCAGGCTCTCGTTGACGCGCCCGCCAGAAAGGACATCCGCGAAGGTCGCGCCGCCGCCATCAACATCGTTCCTGCTTCGACCGGCGCCGCCATCGCCGTGACCAAGGCGTACACAAAGCTCGCCGGAAAATTCGACGGCATCTCGCTCCGCGTCCCCGTTCCGGCCGGTTCCATCGCTGACGTCACCTTTATCTCAAAGAAAAATACTACAGCCGAAGAAGTCAATGACATCCTCCGCAAAGCCGCCCTCGACCCGCGCTGGAAGGGCATATTCGCCGTGACCGAAGATCCGCTCGTTTCGTCTGACATCGTCGGCAATCCGAATCCGTCCATCGCCGAGCTCTCCATGACGCGCGTCGTCGACGGCAACCTCGTCAAAGTCCTCGCCTGGTACGACAACGAAGGCGGCTACAGCCACGCGCTCGTTCAACATGTGATAAAGGCAGGTAGATTAGTTTAAAATTAAATCCATGAGCCTTAAAAACAATCTTACAAAACTTCTTCCAACTTGGTGGTTTACAAAAACTACGACAAGGCAATTTAAAGAACTTTCTCCATTTTTTAAATTTCTCTTGGTTCTAGTATTAGTGATCTTTTTTGGACTACTGATAGTTGGTATGGTAATGAAGTAAGGTACAGCCACGCGCTCGTCCAGCATGTGATAAAGGCAGGGGGACAACTTTAATTATTTAACATGAAAAAGCATATCTTGATTGGCGGAATGATCGTTGTGATTATTGCGGTGATAGATACGATTTTTATGTCTGGTCACAGCCTTCAATGGTTGGCAGATATTCCTTTTCTAGGTTTTGTCTTGCTTGTGATTGGACTATTTCTTCAGGTACCCGTTGCTTTGATTGCCAATTCATTGTCTGGATTTGCACATAATACTGCTTCAATTTGGTTAATAATCATTACCATTTCATTTATTATTGGTGCAATATTGGGTTGGATTTATGGAAAGATTAAGAACAAAACAAATGGAACTAAAAACGACCCATAAAGATCGTCCGCAAATGATACTGTTGTTCCAACTTAGAATGATAAGCAGTAAGCGTCTCCTGCGCTTTGTTTCAAGGATGAATGAAGAGGAATTCTCAGTAATAAAGACAGAGGTCGAGTCTATGGTATCCTCTATAAAAACGATTCCCTCCGATTAGGGAGGGAATCTCGATGGACATAACTGTAGCGTGTCATAATGATATCAAACTGGTCGACCTTGTCAACAGAAACGAGTCGATAGAATTATTAAGAAATCTTTATTTTTATTTTAACTTTTCTTAATAACCGTTTTTCTATAATATATGCATTAATAGTTAGCTATAGAAAACATCATGCCTACAGAACAAAACAGCGATTTCATTATCCGCGATATCCGCGCCATTTATGATAGACTACAATGCATAGACGAGCGCTTCGACGAATTCGACAGGGAACATGCCACATCGAGCGATCTCGACCATGCATCAAGGCGTATTGACGTACTAGAGGATATGCTTGATATAATGAACGAACAATAAAGATTACTTTCTTCCGTCTTCGCTCGGACGTCATGTACGAGAATACTCGTCCACGCCGATCCTCGCTAGCCGGAATAAAAAACAAAACCATGGAAAAACAGCCAAAAAAGGAATTAAGAATAATCGTCGCATCAGATCACGCAGGCCTTGAGCGCAAAAATGAGCTTCTTTCATATTTAAAAGAGGAAGGCTTTGATGTAGTAGATGTCGGCGCTTATTCCTTCGTCAAGGACGACGATTACCCGGAATTCATGGTCAAGGCGGCCATGAAAGTCGTCGAAGATCCCGAAAACACAAAAGCCGTCATTTTTGGCATGTCAGGCCAAGGCGAAGCGATGGTGGCTAATCGTCTTCCTGGCGTTCGTGCGGCTGTCTGGTATGGCGGTTCTGACGTCGTCTCTCGTGATATCATCCGCCTCTCCCGCGAGCATAACGACGCGAATATCCTCTCCATCGGCGCGGGCTTTGTTTCAAAGGACGAGATGATAGCCGCGGTCAAACTATGGCTCTCGACGCCGTTTTCGAACGAAGAAAGGCATCGAAGGCGAATAGAGGAGATCGATAGCATCGAATAAAATACCGTTTACTATTGATTTCCTTTACCTGTAATTGTAAAATTTACTTGCAGCTAACTCATACTCAATATTATGCTTACTGAAAAAATCACTATCGCAGAAAAAATCGGCAACTTTGTGTCTTTGTTGTTGCTTGGAAATACAAAGGAAGCTATTATTCGGCTATATGAGAAAGTCGGTTTTCTCCAGAAGAGCGTCGACAAGCTAGAGAATAGGCTCGATCAATTCAATAATCGATTAGATCAGTTTGGTGGGCGTTTGGATAGATTCGAAAGTCGTTTTGACAAGTTCTATCCTGATATGAAAACTATCTGATCACATGGAAATAATTCCCGCCATCCTTCCAAAAGACTTTGCCGACCTCGAGGAGCACGTCGCTCGAGTCAAAGGCCTCGTTCCTCTTGTCCAAATCGACATCTGCGACGGGCAATTCACGCCGTCACCCAGCTGGCCGTATAAAAAGCCCGACGCGAATTTTGAAGCCATTGCGCATGAGGATCGTGGCATGCCATATTGGGAAGAAATCGAATACGAGTTCGATCTGATGGTGAATAACTGTCAAGATGACATCTTGACATATGTCGCTGCTGGAGCCTCTCGCATCGTGCTTCACACTGAAGCCAAGGGAAATATAGCGGACGCTATTGAAAAACTATTAGGAAAAGTAGAGATAGGGCTGGCTTTGAACATCGACACGCCGATCGACGTTCTTGAAAGATACAAAGACAAGATACGCGAATGCACTATAAAATACATCCAACTCATGGGCATAGATAACGTCGGTTTCCAAGGTCAGTCTTTCGATGAAAAAGTCATCGCAAAGATAAAAGAAGCGAAGGAAAAATATCCGGATCTTGAAATCCAGATCGACGGCGGCGTCAATCTCGAAACAGCGCCGCTTTTGCGCGCCGCCGGCGCAGACCGCCTCATTATCGGTTCGGCAATATTCGAGAGCGAGAATGTCGTCGAGACGATTGAACGGTTCAAGAATATATAAAAACATGCTCGAAATAAATTTTTTGCCAGATTCTGACCTAGATGATTTTTCGATAGCAATCAAAGAATATGAAACAATTTGGGATTTTGCACTTTCTTTCACGACGAAAGAAGAACGACAGCAGAAATTTAAGGAGATGATGGCACCTTAAAATCATGTTTGACCAAGATGAATGGAAAAAGAAGATCGGCGAGCCGCATTGGTATTTTGAAGTGCCGGAGATGATCAAGCGATTGCGTGCATTGCACGACTCCGACAGGGCTTTGTATGAGCTTGAAAAAGAAAAGATATACGATTTCTTTGAAAAGGAATTGACTGCGGGGAACATCGCTCTTGGTTCCGTTGTAGAATTGTTTTGCACGGAGATAAAAATCAACTTCAAGCTATTTATATCCTTCCAAATTATTATAGAAAAGGAATTGGTACTTTGTTATGGAATGAAGCAATAAAATATTTCGATCCTCTAAAACCTGTGATTGTTCAAGTTGCGACATATAACAAGCGTGCCATTAATTTCTATAAAAAGTTGGGTTTTAAAGAGACTGATACAATAATTAAAGACGAAAAATTCAGAATGAAGAGCGGGTCTATAATCGAACAAGTCGAAATGACGATGCCTGCAAAAGTGCTATAATAATCCTACATGTCCCTCACTGACGACAAAGTAAAATTCCTCGAGAAAAAAGCGCTCGACATTCGGCGTTCGATCATCGAGATGTTGATCGAGGCGAAATCCGGCCATACTGCCGGACCGCTCGATATGGCTGACGTCTTTACCTATTTGTATTTTCACGCGTTAAAGCATGAGCCAAAGAATCCGACGTGGGCCTATCGCGATATGGTGGTTTTGTCGAATGGACACATATGTCCCGTGCTCTACGCGACCATGGCGCACTCGGGATATTTTCCCGTTTCTGAACTAAAGACTTTGCGCAAATTAGGTTCAAGACTGCAAGGCCATCCACATCGCGATTTTTTGCCTATGCTCGAGACTTCGTCTGGTCCCCTTGGTTGCGGCTTGTCCCAAGCGGTCGGTATGGCCATCGCAGACAGAATGGACAGCGGCGTCTCTTCGGGCCGCAGGATCGTCTGTCTCATGTCGGACGGCGAATTGGACGAGGGGAACAGCTGGGAAGCCATCCTCCTCGCGGGGCGCGAAAAGATGCAGAATCTGACGGTCATCCTCGACCGCAACAACATCCAGATCGACGGCTACACCGAGAACGTCATGCCGCTCGAGCCCTTGCCTGAAAAATGGGTCAACTTCAACTGGCATGTCCAAGAAGTCTCCGGCCACGATTTTCGCGCGCTCGATGAAGCCTGGAACCAGGCGCAAGCCATGTCCGGTCGGCCATCCATCATCATCGCCCACACCATCCCGTCCAAGGGCATCCCCGAATTCGAGCGCCAGTTCGAATGGCATGGCAAGCCGCCGACGACGCCAGCCGAGATCGAGACGGCTCGTCGCGCGCTTGGTGAGATTCGGACGCTTGGCGGGAGGGTAAGGGGGGAACATCAATAAATAATATGAATAAAGTTGTTTACTTTTTAAAGAGAGACGATATCATTTCAATAATAATAACCTGGATAATGTTTATTATAGTTGTGGCTTTCGCGTTATTTTTATTATCACTTGTTTATGATAAAGCAACTTGTGAATTCTATAACTTGTGTGACAATAGTGTGGAAGCTAAGATTGGATATTCCGTAGGAAGGGCACTCTTTATCTTTGTGGGGCCGCTTTTGGCGGCCATCGCAACCTTTCCTTGTTTAATAACATCGGCGTTATTTATTGGTATTAGGAAAAGAAAAAAAGACCTTTCAACAAAACCATATATTATTCCATTCATTATTTCAATAATTGTTTTCGTTGTACCTGTTGTATTAGCACTTTTTACACTTGTTCAATCTGTATTTCATACTCAACCCTAGCCAACCATGAAAATAATCGAAATAATCCTCAAACTCACATTCCTCGCTCTGTCGATCACTGTCATCGTGACCGGCCAGGTTTTTGGCCATTGGTTCATGGCGCTCGTCTACGTCGGCCTTGTTCTAGGCCTTGTCCTCATCTTTAACAAGCACGAGAGCTATGGTTATCCAAAGAACTATCCGAAGATGAACAGGGTATATTGGATTCGCAGGATCGAAGGCGCGATTTTGGTTCTCGGCGCCATCGTTGTCTTCCTGCATTCATGATCAAACCAATCTGCGACAGGTGCAAGAAAGAATTAATCGACTTTGGCGGCATTTTGCTGTCGCCACCTGACAAGGATGGTATGGTGCGGAAATGGCATCTATGCAAAGGGTGCTATGAGGAGATGGTGAAAGACTTAAAATGACGATGAAAATCCTTAAAATAATCGGTGAAGCGCTACCAGTGGTTGCCATGATCGCTTTGATTCCTTTTGTTACAAACGATTATCTCCTTGCGATGATATATCTAGAGAGTTTTATGAATTGTCTTGACGATGAATCATTTGGACGAACTCGCAGGTCGCTCGGTTTACTTGAACAAAAAGGACATCTACTTGCTATGCCGGATTCAAAGTGTCTTGGAGATGGTTTATTTGAGTTGAGGATTCACGGAAGAAAACAAATCAGGATCCTATATGTCTTTAAGAACGATAAAATCTATTTGATCCACGGATTTATCAAAAAAGCTTGGAAAATCCCTCGTAAAGATATCAACTATGCGAGACATGTACAAAGGGAAATCGCCGAGCTTGCATGATATAACAGATATGTTATACTTTCTGTATTATGAAGACTCTCAAACAATTTACAGAGGAAGCTATGAAGGATCCAGGGCGCCGCAAAGCATATGAGGATCTTGAGCCGGAGTTCGTTCTTTACGAAGCAATAGTTGACGCTCGCATCAGGAACAAGCTCACACAAAAGCAGCTTGGGGAAAAGATGGGCTTGCGACAATCAGCCATCGCTCGCTTTGAATCCGGCAAGATCAGCGCTACCCTTGCCACCCTGCAAAAATTCTGCAAAGTCCTCGGCTTGAAGGTAAAGATTGTCCAAGCATAATCGAATATGTGACTGGCCCCCGCAGGCTTTTGTTATGTGCACAAGTCATTTTTTGTGCGTGCTATACTTTACTCATGTTAAACCCTAACCTAAAACTCAACGCAAAGCTCTTCTCGCCCGACGTCGAGCAATTGCCGATTCGCCAGGGTTTTGGCGAAGGCCTCGTCATCGCGGCAGACAGCGACAAGAATATCGTCGGGCTTTGCGCTGACCTTGCAGAGTCGACGCGCATGGACCTCTTTCAAAAGAAATATCCCGACAGGTTCGTCGAGATCGGCGTCGCTGAGCAGAATCTCGCAGCGGTCGCCTCTGGTATGGCGCACATGGGCAAGGTTCCCTTTCATCAGTTCGTACGCCATGTTCTCGCCTGGCCGCAATTGGGAGCAGATCCGCACGACGATTGCCTATAACAATGTGCCGGTGAAAATCGCCGGCTCGCACGCTGGCGTTTCTGTCGGCCCCGACGGCGGCACGCATCAGGCCATCGAAGATATCGCCATTACTCGCGTCATACCGCGCATGGTCGTCATCTCGCCGTGCGATGCGATAGAGGCAAAGAAGGCGACCATCGCCGCCGCTCGAACAAAAGATCCGACGTACATCCGCCTCGCCCGCGAAAAGACGCCGCTCATCACGACTGCGGACACTCCTTTTGAAATTGGAAAAGCGCAGGAATATTTCAGGGCAAGCGGGAAAAAGCCTGTCGTCGGCATCATTGCCACCGGTGCGCTCCTCTACAAAGCTCTTGTCGTCGCCAAAAAACTTGAGGGTGAAGGAATTGCGGCAGTCGTCATGAATCTCGTCACCATAAAGCCGCTCGATGAAGAAGCCGTCGTCCACCTTGCCCATGAGGCGGGCGCCGTTGTCACGGTCGAAGAACATCAGATCGCCGGCGGCATGGGTTCGGCCGTCGCAGAATGTCTCGCCCGTAATTTTCCCGTGCCCATTGAATTCATCGGCGTCCATGACAGATTCGGTCAGAGCGGCACTCCCGAGGAGCTCATCAGGCTCTACGGAATGGACGAAAACAGCATCTATTCGGCGGCAAAAAAGGCGGTTTTGAGGAAAAAATGACGCCCCTTCTCAAAAAATCAGGCTATGCTACAATGAAACCCATGATTCATTCGATTGCCACATCAGCCTTTACATCGCTCTCCGTCAAGTATGACGGGGCGCTTTGGGGTCGGTCATGGTAATGAATCTCTCTCGATTGATTATCACAACGGACTCCAAAGCGGAGTCCGTTTTGCTTCCCGGCCGCACGAGCGGTCGGGATTGAAAAGCAAGAACAGCACACAACAAATCACAACGAAATAACAATATGCCTGTCACAACGAGATCCCTTAGAGGAAACGATATTCCAAGTACGGTACAGCGGCCTCCGACGGCGGAGGATACTCAGTCTCCAGGACTTGGCTTCGATGATGATCCAGGGGAACCAGCGGTAGTCGGGACAAGCGTTCCGACGGCTGTGGAATGTTCCGGTCCTGGTTACGGAGGTCCTTCCGATTGATCTTGACCTCTTTGTTTCAAGCCGCTCGACAACCATCGGGCGGCTTTTTTGTGCCCGTCGCTTTCCTCTTGTGCCCGTCGCTTTCCTTTTTCATAAAAACAAGCATACTTAGGAGTAACTGAAAATGAAGCTGATATTAAATAAAGAAATCGGCAAAACGCCGCTCGAATGCCTCGAAAGGGCGCGGCTTGAAAATGGCATTGCCGCAGATGTGCCGATGACGTATGCTGGCCGGCTTGACCCGCTTGCCTGCGGCAAGCTTTTGGCGCTCGTCGGCGACGAGTGCAAGGAAAAAGAAAAATATCTCGGTCTGGACAAGGAGTATGAGGTCGAGGTGCTTTTTGGCATCGAAACTGACACTGGAGATGCGCTCGGGCTGATAACCAAAGTTGTCTGTACGAGATGTCATCTCGTACAGACAAAATTCTGCGGCAAGTTCATGCAGGCTTATCCGGCGTATTCTTCAAAGACAGTTGATGGCCGCCAGCTCCACTCTCTCGCTCGAACTGGTGAATTGCCCGATGAGATGCCGACAAAAGAGGTCGAGATATATTCGATAGAAGAAATAGGTAAAGGGCTTGCCGGCCGCAGCCATGAAAAAAGCTCGAAACAGGCGGATTTATTGAGCGGCAGTGACATCGCCGCGCAAGCAATAGGGAATATAACAAAAGTGAATGGCGATTTTCGGCAAGAAGAGATAATCACCGGCTGGAAAAAATTTGGAAGGGAATATGGCGCCGTTGATTTTCCTTTAATTAAGCTTCGTGTTGCATGCACAAGCGGCACCTACATGCGCAGTCTCGCGGAACGGATCGGAAGAGGAGCCGGCACCGTCGCTTTTGCTTTTTCTATAAAGAGGACAAAAATTGGAGAGTTTTAAGTTCTTGATAAAACACTTTGCTTCACGCTTTTTTTCCGCGACGTGCGAGAAGGGAGGGGAGATAAAAGTTGGAAGAAATAAAAAGTTCTTATGAAAATATTGAAAATTATCAGTATCACAATCGGACTGCTCACATTGTCAGTGATCTTATTCATGCTGTGCATTGGTAGCATGTTGCTCACTGGGTCGTTGGACAAGCTGGTGCCGCTAACGAGTTTGCACGCTTGTGGAATCTTCATGCTTTTCGCATGTATCGGTCTTGCAATAACGGTCGCATTGCTCGTCGCTTCCACAGTCGCGATTGTTGATGCAATCTCGTATCCTTGGAGGCGAAGCAATCTGCTGTGGGATTGTTGGAAAGCGAAAGCCTTTCCCGAGTTTGGTCTCGATTGAGTTTGAAAAGATGCACCCATCAAACAACCCCGAGCTGCGGCCCGGGGTTATTTTTTTATCGAGTTTTCTAATTGTAATTGAGTCGCAATTACTTTTCATTATATGGCTAACTTTCGTGAACTAGTTGCAACTGAGTCGCAACTAGTTTTTTGTCAAAAATGAGATAGTCATAGGTGGCAAGCGTGGGGTAAATAACTACATCATTTATGCATTTTTTCATAAGTTTTACGTCAAGATGACATCTCGTACAATAAATGCTACCATTTTTACATGACAAAAATCATTACAGTTGACGGGGAGATGGCAACGTAAGCGATCAGCAAGATTCAACAAGGGCTGGAACGAAAGTTTCAGCCCTTAATTTATATTCATTTAATACAAAAACCCCGAGCGCGTGCCGGGTTCATTTTTTATCCTCCAGGCCGCGGTGCAATATTTTATGTGATTTTAAATTTATAACCTATTGGTTATATTTCAATAAAGAGCAAAAATGACAGCCGTCATTTAGCGGTATTCGAGCCCAAATATTTATATTAGTTTGCATATATAACCAATTGGTTATATTTAGAAAAAGAGCAAAAAAAGAAAACTGACCGTGAGGCGGCATTTCGTTCGTGATTTAAATTGGCCCAGGTCCGTCCAGAGTGAGACCTGAGTGTGAGGGTAGACCTCTAACAAACCACTAACTATTTCAGCGTCCCGTCCTTCCTGCCTGCTTTCGCGCGATCGAGCTCGGTCAGGAATTTCTTGCGCAGGCGGACGGATTTCGGCGTGATCTCGAGATATTCGTCGTCGCGCATCAGTTCGAGACCGCGCTCGATGGACAATTCAAATGGCGGCACGAGCATGAGGGCCTCGTCCTTGCCGGACGAGCGCATGTTCGAGAGCTGTTTGCCCTTGGTCGGATTGACGTCGAGGTCGTCTCCTTTTGCGGTGTCGCCGATGACCATGCCCTCATAGACTTCGACAGCCGGGCCGATGAAGAGGCGTCCGCGATCCTGGAGATTCCAGAGCGAGAAGCCGAGCGATTTGCCGGAGGCCATGGATGTCATGGAGCCGGTCTCGCGCTTTTCGATCTGGCCGGCATGCTCGCGGAATTCGATGAAGCGGCTCGACATGATGCCTTCGCCTTTGGTGTCGATGGTGAAAGCGTTGCGATATCCGAGCAATCCGCGCGTCGGTATCTCGAAGACGAGGCGCGCCTGGTTGCCGTGGTTCGTCATATTTGTCATGACGCCCTTTCTCTTGCCGAGGGTCTCGATGATCGGGCCTGAATATTCCTGTGGCGTATCGATGATGACCTCTTCGAAAGGCTCGAATGTCCTGCCGCCCTCTTCCTTTAATATGACTTTCGGCTGAGATACCTGGAGCTCATAGCCTTCGCGGCGCATGTTCTCGATGAGGATGGCGATGTGAAGCTCGCCACGGCCGTAGACGGTGAAGTATTCGTTCGACGAGAAATCGACTTTCAGCCCGACGTTCGTTTCGAGCTCGCGCTCAAGCCGCTCGCGTATCTGGCGACCGGTGACGAACGTGCCTTCGCGGCCTGCAAAAGGGGAGCTATTGACGAGGAATTGGAGTGAAATCGTCGGCTCGTCGACTTTGATCGCGGTCAAGGGCGTCGTCGACTCGCTATCAGCAATAGTCTCGCCAATGTAAATATCCGGGATGCCGGCCACCGTGATGATGTCGCCTGATTCGGCTTGCGGCACTTCGAGGCGCTTCTTGCCGTCGAAGGTGAAGAGCTTGGTCACTTTTCCTGTGAATGATTTTCCGTCTATGTCCTTTATCCAGACATTCTGACCGTCTTTTATAGTTCCATCATAGATGCGCGCGACGGCGAGGCGTCCGAGGAAATTGTCGTAGCTGAGGTTGAAGACTTGCGCTGTCAAAGGCGCATTTGAATCCTTGTTCGCCGGCGGGACATGCTCGAGTATCGTGTCCAAAAGCGGTGTGATGTCCTTGAATCCTTCCTTTAACGTTTTCTTTGCCACTCCTTCGCGGCCTATGGCGTATATGACGGGGAAATCTATCTGAGAATCGTGCGCGCCGAGCTCGATAAAAAGCTCGAGCACCTCGTTATGGGTGCGTTCTGGATCCGCGGCGGCTTTGTCTATCTTGTTGATGACGACGATCGGCTTAAGACCGAGCTCAAGCGATTTTTTCAGAACGAAGCGCGTCTGCGGCATCGGGCCTTCCTGGGCGTCGACGACGAGGAGAACGGTGTCGATCGAGCGGAGCACGCGTTCAACCTCTGAACCGAAATCAGCGTGGCCTGGCGTGTCGACGATGTTGATCTTGGTGGCGGGACGTCCCGAGCCCGGCGAGGGATAGATGATCGAGGTGTTTTTTGCATATATCGTAATGCCGCGCTCCTGTTCGAGCGCGTTCGAGTCCATCGATCCCTCGTCGGCATGGCCGCATTGGGTCATGATGGCGTCGGTGAGCGTCGTCTTGCCGTGGTCGACGTGGGCTATGATAGCGATATTACGGATTTCCATATGAGTAAATTAAAAAAGAGAGCTGACCCCGCGAGACAAGGGAATCGCTCGGACATCCATTAAAGCATAAAAATCCAAAAAAGGGAAGTTCGGACAATAAATAAGCCAAAACAAAAACAGCGCTCGGCTGTCTTTGTTCTTCTTGAAAAGAATGTGATCGCTATCTATTTCGGCGCCTCGCACGTCTTGCCGCACTTGCACATCTTTGCACAGCCGACGAGGATGATGAGGATCGGCCAAACGATGTTAAAGACTGACCAGGAAAAGACATTGAAATCCGCGAGGAGCGCGACGATGCCCACGATGATGAGCGCAAAGGGCATGACCTTGTGATGGCCGCATGTCTTTTGATTATTTTCTCCGTTCATGATTATTGTATTCGTTATGATGAAATTATCGACCTTTGCCCTCATTCTATCATATCGGGCGATGTCTGGTCTGAGTTTTATTAAAGGGGCGATCCGTGCTATAAATGAAGCGGTACAAAGCACAAAATGAGGAGGGTTCGCATAGTGGTCTAGTGCGCACGCTTGGAAAGCGTGTGTGGGGCAACTCACCAAGAGTTCGAATCTCTTACCCTCCGCCAACACGAGTCAGCTTGAATGTCAATAGGTAGTCGAGCGCTCAAGAATCCTTCTGATACAACGCTGTTGACTTTATATGCTATACTGTTCTGCATCGATCATTTATCCGCTTATTCAAATAAAACAGCACAAAATATATGGAAAAGAAAACAAATTCAGCGTTTATGAAGCCGATGGACATTAGTCCCGACCTCGCAGTCATCGTCGGCAAGGGGCCGATGCCGCGTTCGGAAGTCGTCAAAGCTCTGTGGAAATACATAAAAGGCAACAATCTCCAGGATCCAAAGAACAAGAGGAATATCAACGCCGATGAGGCTTTGAAAAAAGTATTCGACGGCAAATCTGTGGTCAATATGTTCGAAATGACAAAGCTTGTCTCGAAACATCTGTCGTAGACTGGGCGTCTAATCATAATCGCATGAGCGGAAAGACGAAAAATATAATCGCCGCCGCCTGTTCGATCGTCGCTGTCTGCGTCATAGTCTTTTGTGTACGGGACGTCTTTCCTGTGACTGCTGTTCCGGAAAACAGCTTTGTGTGGTCATTGCCCGGTGAGACTTTGACCTTGACCATAGCGTCGACTTCGGCCGAACAGGAGCTTGGTCTCGGCGACAGGCCTTCGCTATCACCGAATTCCGGCATGTTCTTTGTCTTTGACAAGCCGAACAATTACGGATTCTGGATGAAGGACATGGAATTTCCCATCGACATCATCTGGCTTGATCAGGATTTTAAAATAGTCCACATCGAAAACAGCCTTTCTCCCTCGACCTATCCGAGCGTCTTTTATCCGGGCTCTCCTTCGAAATATGTGATAGAGGTTAATTCCGGCCTCGCACGACAGCATTCCCTTTATGTGGGAGAGACGCTTCAGCTAGATCGTCTTGACCTTTAATTTCGACTGCCTTTTCTTGTCTAATTTTGGCAGGCGCAATATGAGCAAGCCGTGCTTTTCTATCGCCTCGGCTTCGTCGACGTCGATCTCCTCGGGCAGGGAAACGGAGCGTGAGAACGATCCCCAATAGAGCTCGCGGATGAAATAGTCGTCGTTCGAGCTCGCCCGCTCTTCTTCGCGCTTGCCACGGATAGTGACCATGTCGCGGCTGATATTGATGTCGAGATCCTCTGGTCTGACTCCGGCTATCATTGCTTTGACGAAGATAGTGTCGTTGTTCTGATAGACATCGACAGTCAGTTCGCCTTCTTCGGCGCTCTCTTCTGCCCATGAGGCAGTTTTGATGGACGGCGTTTCCATAGCTCGCATGGCTGGCGATATGCTCGCTGTTCGAGCGTCAGCGTCATCGAGATTGACGGCGCCCGTGAGTCTTTCAAAAAACGAAGGTTTGTTTTTTGCCATGCGATTATTCTACCATATAATCCCGCCGCACTTCTGCCTCTGCTCTTGTGGATAAAGGTAGCTCCCTCAGTTTGCGTATGTCTTCACACGAGTTTTGTTTATTTCTATCTATAGTCCTTCCAGGCCTATGTCGACTTCAAAGGATTGCGCACTGCTTTGATCTCCTCGAACAGGATCATGAGGATGATGACGGTGCACCATATCCACGCAAAGACATAGATGACGCTGTAGTGCGGCGCTGACAGGAGGGATAGGTTAAAGGCGCTATGCAAGGCTGACGCCCCGATGAGGCCGACGAGCGCCATGAGTATCTTTAGGAACGTTCCGCGATAAAAGACGAGCGCGACGCAAAAGCCGATGAAAGCGGATGAGACGGTATGGACCAAGGTCGAGCCGATGAACCTGAAATCTCCCAGATTGATCGAGGATGATATGTTGCCGTTCGATAGGGGATCGAGCAGGAAAAATGAGTTTTCTATGGCAGCGAAGCCGAGAGCGGCGGCGATGAAATAGATCATGAAGTCGATCGGTTCGTCTATCTCGCTCGAGAACAAGACCATAACCACGACGACGAGGCCCTTCACGGCTTCTTCGATGACCGCCCACACGATATACTGCTCGGTCTGGCTTTTGAGAAAAACCGACGATATGCTCTCGAAATAGATAGCCAAAGCGACCGACAGCATGCCGAGCAGAAACGCGAGAGCGATGATAAGGCGCGGCTCGGGATGGAGATTGTCCTCTCTCAGCCAGAAAAAGAGCCAAAGAAGCGATGGCAAGACCCCTGCAAGGAATGCATACGCGATGGCAGTGCCGTTCATGCCCACATTATATCATGAAGCGCTTCATGAAGACACCCGTCGGCGCGCTTTTCTGTTGGTTGTCCGATCGAAGTCGCCGTGGTATCATTTCTCTGCTTGATACTACACATGATCCCTTCAAAGCTCATTCTCATAGCTCTCTCGGACGCCTTTCTTGCCGAATCGATCTCTGCCTTGGCAAAAGAAAAAGGCATGCGCGCCATCACTGTCGAAGACGGCAACGCCACATTGTCAAAGATGCGCGAACTGCGTCCCGATATCCTCATCGCCGACGTGGTACTGCCGGGCATGGACGGCTACGACCTCCTCGCGGCGAAATCCTACGACAAAGACATAACAAAGATTCCCGTCATCGTCGCCTCGAACATGGGGCTTCCTGTCGATATGAAGCGCTTGCCCGTCGTTGGCATCCGGGAATATCTGATCAAGACGCATATCAGCCCCGAAGAAGTCATCGACAAGGTCTGCAGTATACTCAATTACGTTCCAGAGATGGCACAAGGGAAGGCAAAAAAGGCGATCAAGATACTATGGGTCGAGGACGACAAATTCCTTTCGGACATTCTTTCAAAGAAATTCATCTCACTCGGCTACAATCTCATCAAAGCCAGCAATGGCGTCGAAGCATTGAAGCTCGCTGAGAGTGACACCCCTGACATCGTCATGCTCGACATCGTCATGCCGGACCTGAATGGGTTTGAAGTCTTGCAAAAGCTCAAGATGCAGGAGAGATTCAAGAAAATTCCGGTCATCATGCTTTCTAACCTGTCGTCGCCATCGGATATAGAGAAATCAAAGAAGCTCGGCGCCGCCGGCTTCATAATCAAGGCCGCCGTCTCTCTCGACGAGATCGTCGCTCAAGTCGAGAAAATGGTCGGATAGCCGGGAGATAGGATAAAATATCCTTCCTTTTTTGTAAAATATCTGCTATAATCCGCGCCACGATGCATGCTCACGAAAAGAAAGGCGCGGGACCGTTTGACGACAAGATAATCGTCAAAGGCGCGCGCACGCACAATCTGAAAAACATCACCGTCGAGATGCCGCGCAATCGGATGATAGCCATCACCGGTCTGTCCGGTTCTGGGAAATCGTCGCTCGCATTCGACACGATCTTTGCCGAGGGCCAGCGGCGCTATGTCGAGTCGCTCTCGGCATACGCCCGGCAATTCCTGCATCGAATGCAAAAGCCCGACGTCGACGAGATCATCGGCTTGTCTCCCGCCATTTCCATCGACCAGAAATCGCGCTCCAACAATCCGCGTTCGACCGTCGCCACCATCACCGAGATATACGACTACATGCGCATCCTCTTTGCCCGCGTGGGGACGCCGCATTGCCTCGTCTGCAATAGGGAGATACATCGTATATCAAAGGAAGAGATACTCGAGATA
The DNA here is from genome assembly GCA_963848635.1 of uncultured bacterium. GTDB lineage: Bacteria > Patescibacteriota > Minisyncoccia > Phycocordibacterales > PALSA-1337 > JAGWNR01. Next base: position 205,404 of record CAWKEA010000005.1, on the reverse strand, counting down.
GTCTTGGGTCAAGCAGGAAAGGCAGAAAGCGGGAGGCATAAAGCAAAAAGCATAGATAAAAGCGAAAAGGCGGCGGACAAGAAGATCATGGGCGTCACGATCTCCGATGAAAAGATCCGCATCTGGGCGCCGGTCGTCGTCGGCAGAAAAGGAGAATACTATCAGTTGCTGTATGACTTGCTCGGCAAAGGCTACGATCGCGTGCGCGTCGACGGGACGACATACCATCTGAGAGACCAGATCATCATAGAAAAGAACAAAAAGCACGACATCGACATCCTCATCGATGAGATATTCTCGAGTGAGCTTCGGGACAAGAATGACTCGAAGAATTCGCGCGAACGCCTGTCCGAAGCGCTCGAGCGTTCCGTCACCGAAGCGAGCGGCCTGATCAAAGTCGAATTTCCAGATGAAGAGAAGCTCATGTCCGTCAAATTCATGTGCCCGCATGACGGTTTTTCATATCCCGAGATCGAGCCGCGTCTCTTCTCGTTCAACTCGCCGTACGGCGCCTGTCCTGCCTGCAAAGGCCTCGGCACCAAGGACTTTTTCAGCGACGACCCATGCGAGATGTGCGGAGGAAAACGACTGCGCGAGGAGGCATTGCATGTGCTTGTGGACGGCAAGAATATCGTCGAGACGACCGCGCTGTCTATCACTGAGGCTGCGAATTTTTTCGATCATCTGACGCTCACGCCGACGGAAAAAGAGATCGCAAAAGTGGTCATGAAAGAGATCGGCTCGAGGCTATCGTTCATGATAAACGTCGGCATCGAATATTTGACGCTCGACCGACGCGCCAACACGTTATCCGGCGGGGAAGCCCAGCGCATACGCCTTGCCTCACAGCTTGGGTCCGGTCTTGTCGGCGCGCTCTACGTCCTCGATGAGCCGACCATCGGGCTCCATCAGCGCGACAATGATCGGCTCATCAGCACCCTTCTCGACCTGCGCGACCTCGGCAATACCATCATCGTCGTCGAACATGACGAGGACACCATGTATGCTTCGGACTATATCATCGACATAGGCCCGGGCGCAGGCATCCATGGCGGCAGAGTCGTCGTATCGGGCTGGCTTGAAGACCTCTTGACCAAAAAGACTCTTGCAAAAGGCGAAGGCAAGGAATCGATCACGCTTGCCTATCTGCGCGGGGAAATGGAGATCGATACGCCGAACAAGCGCCGCGAGCCGAAAGGCAAGATCATGATACGCGGCGGGAATATTTTCAATATCAAAGACATGAATGTGGACGTGCCGCTCGGCGTCTTCAATGTCATCACCGGCGTTTCCGGTTCCGGCAAGTCGTCGTTCATGTACGAGATCCTGCACAAGAACCTCGAAGCGCGTCTCGAAAGGAGCAAGCGGAATTCCTTGACCTACAACGCCGATTCGTTTTCAGGATCGGAATATCTCGGTCGATCCATTCTGATCGATCAGTCGCCGATCGGCCGCACGCCGCGGAGCAACCCGGCCACCTATACCGGCGCATGGTCGCATATCCGCGACATGTTCGCCGCTAGCTCCGAAGCCCGCGCCCGAGGCTGGGGCCCGGGGCGTTTTTCCTTTAACCGCCCAGGCGGACGATGCGAAGCCTGCGAAGGCAACGGCGAGATAGCCGTCGAGATGCATTTTCTTCCGACCGTCTATGTGCCGTGCGACGTCTGCGGCGGCACTCGATTCATGAAAGAGACCCTCGACATCGATTACAAAGGCAAGAACATCCACGAAGTCCTCCAGATGACCGTCGAGGAAGCTATGAGCTTCTTCGAAGACATCCCGGCCATTTCCGACCGCTTGCTCACGCTCAACGAGGTCGGCCTCGGCTACCTGACGCTCGGCCAGAGCGCGACCACGCTCTCTGGCGGCGAGGCCCAGCGCGTCAAGATCTCCGCCGAGCTGTATCGCGCACATATCCAAAAGACGATCTACTTGCTCGACGAACCGACGGTCGGCCTTCATTATGAAGACGTCAAGAAGCTCATTGAGATCTTGCAGAGGCTGGTCGACAAAGGGAACACTGTCGTCGTCATCGAGCACAATCTCGACCTCGTCAAAAACGCCGACTACGTCATCGACATCGGTCCCCTCGGCGGCAAGCATGGCGGCAAGATAGTGGCAAAGGGAACACCGGAAGACGTCGCGCGGAATGAAAAGAGCTATACTGGGATGTATCTGAAGAAAAAGCTGAAGAAAAAATAGCCATGAAAATCCGAGGATTGCGAAAACTGAATCTGCCCGATGTCCCGGGCGTCTATTTCTTCAAGGATTCAAAAGGAAGGACTCTGTATATCGGCCGCGCCACGTCATTGCGCAGCCGTGTCCGGAGCTATTTCAGCGACGACGTCATAAGCACCCGCGGGTCGCGCATCGTCGATATGGTCACGCGCGCCAAAACAGTCGCTTTTGAAAAGACCGATTCTGTCCTCGAGGCGATAATCCTTGAAGCCAATCTGATAAAGAAATACCAGCCGAAGTACAACACCGACGAGAAAGACGACAAAAGCTGGAACTATATCGTCATCACCGGCGAAGAATGGCCGCGCGTGATCGTTGAACGGGGAAGGAACCTTGAGAAATCAAGAAAAGTTGAGAGCGAAGCGATCGGAAGAGATCGAAGGAGCCTTAGAGCCTCGACGGCGCGAGTGGGAGAAAATTTCCAGCAGGAAATTGTTCGTGCTCCTGAGACTCTTCCGTCGCGAAGCTCGAACCTTAGGCCAAAGGTCTTCGGCCCCTATCCCGCAGGTGGTCTTTTGCGCGACGCCCTCAAGATCATCCGCCGCATCTTTCCCTATCTCGACGAGAAGTCCCTCGACCCCAAGCATCGCTCGTTCTATGCTTCGATCGGCCTTTCTCCCATCCTTGGCGGCTCTGCTTCGCACGACGAGTATCTAAAGACGATCAAGAATATCAGGCTGTTTCTCGACGGCAAGAAGGCGATGATCGTCAAAAATCTGAAAAAGGAGATGATGGCGCACGCAAAAGATCAGGAATTCGAGAAGGCAGACAAGGTCAAACATACTATTTACGCGCTCGAGCACATCGAGGATGTCGCTCTCATAAAAGACGACAGGACTGCAGGTTTGGCGGGCAATCACGGCCGGTTCCGCATCGAAGCCTACGATATCGCGCATCTCTCCGGCAAGAACGTCGTCGGCGTCATGACGGTTGTCGAAGGAGGCGAGCCGAACAAGAATGAGTATCGGAAGTTCAAGATATCAAAGGAAAAGAACGACGACGCGGCGGCCCTCCGCGAAGTGCTCTTGCGCCGCCTCGGCCATCCAGAGTGGCCGTACCCGTCGCTTATCGTCGTCGATGGAGGCCAGATCCAGCTCAATGTTGCCCAGAAAGTCCTGTCGGAGCTCAAATCAGACATCATGGCGGTCGCCTTGGTCAAGGACGACAAGCATAAGGCACGCGGCATCCTTGCCGATGAATCGTTGACTGCCAAGAATCCGGCTCTGCTCGCTGGCTACAAACGCGCGATCATCCTTGCCAACAGCGAAGCGCATCGTTTTGCCGTTCTCTATCACAAGAACCTTCGTAAGAGGAATTTTTTAAAATGAAAATCGAAATTGACGGCATCTTGACATATATACTATGAATATGTATTATATTATAAGTTAAAGTAAAGGTGCGTCACTCCACCTCCAACCGCTCAACAGAGCTTCGAATGACACGAACATTGAAAGGAACTTATGAAGACGAAAAATGGCGGATTCTCATTTAGCGAATTGTTGATCGTGATTGCCTTAATCTCAATAACTGCCGCCTTACTGATTCCTCATGTCGAAGAGGCACAGCTGACAGCTGGAGATCCTTTGACTGCCATGCTTCACGTCATCGCCGAAAAGGGGATCAACTCAAGTGAACCTGTCCATCTGACAGACGGGTGGTATTACATCAGCGACGCACACACGAATGCAAATGGCGAGCTCTCATCGTTCATCCAGAACGAGACAGCTACGAACCAACCGATCGTCAACGTTTATACGTATATGGATGGCAGTTACGGCAATTGGTCTGATAGCTGGGTCATCATAAAAGCTGCTCGAGAGCTGTCTATAACGAACGGCTACTTCGTTCACGTCGCAAATAAGCGCTAGCGCACAATCTCGACGCCGCCCTACACTCATATGTGTCGGGCGGTTTTTCTTTTCCAGGAAACCCCGCAGGAACTGCGGGGAGGAGGTTGTTTTTCGATTATTTTTAGTTGCGACTCAGTCGCAACTGTTTTTAATTACACGGCTAACATTCGCAATCTAGATGCGATTAAATCGCAACTAGAATTATCACCAAAATGAGGCAGTGCAAGGTGGGTCGGACACAATTCGTATCTTTTCCTTTTTAGAAGTTTTTGCAGATATCAGCCTCTTTTTAAAGATCGCCTTTTTAATTGTTCAGAAAATTGCTACAATTATCGCATGACAAAGACTCGAATCGGCGTGGTGCGCGGCGGCCCGAGCGACGAATATGATATATCGCTCAAAACCGGCACGGCAGTGCTCCTCGCTTTAAACAAGGAAAAGTATGATCCATTGGATATCCACATATCGAAGAGCGGTGCTTGGCATATTCAAGGCGTTGAAGTGAAGCCATATTCAGCTTTGCGGCGAGCCGATGCTGTTTTCAACGCTTTGCACGGATCGTATGGCGAAGACGGCAAGATACAGCAGTTATTCGAGACGCACGGCATCCCTTTTACCGGTTCTGATTCGCTTTCATCTGCCATGACGATGGCCAAGCACGTCGCCAAAGAAGTCTATCGGCGCGAAGGTTTGAAAACACCTCTGCATGTTCTCGTTCAAAAGGCGGATGATAAAGAACCCGATATTGCTAAGATTCTCGCTCTTGTCCATTCAAAGTTCTCCTTGCCCTATGTCATCAAGCCAGCTTCTGGAGGCTCGTCTCTCGGCGTCGCGCTCGTGACGGACAGGGCGGAGTTCGCGGGCGCCTTGAGAGATATTCTTAAAAAGCATGGCTCGGTCATCATAGAAGAATTCATTCCCGGCATCGAAGCGACCGTCGGCGTCATCAAAGGCTTCCGCGGCCAGGATATGTATGCCTTGCCGCCGATCGAGATACGCAAAAGCGAGGGGCATATCTTCGGCTATGTCGATAAATATGGCGGCGAGAACGATGTATCCGTACAAGATGCTTCTGCAGTCGTTCGTCAAGCGGCGCAAGAGATCGTTCCTGCGACGTTTTCCTCTTCAATTAAAAAAGAGCTCGAGCGCCTCGCCATCATCGCGCATACAGCCCTCGGGCTCTCGCAGTATTCGCGCTCCGATTTCATCGTCTCGCCCCGCCGCGGCATTTTCGTGCTCGAAACCAATTCTTTGCCGGGACTGACCGATGGATCGCTGGTGCCAAAGGCGCTCAATGCAGTCGGTTCGTCCGTCAAGGAGCTTGTCGAACACCTGATCGATTTAACAGTCGCTTAGTTCAGTAAAAGCAGTCGTTTATCGATAAGACGCCAAAAAATTTGAAGAAATAGCCGTTTCAAGGTAAGCTGTACTGTCTGCGATAAAAGGGCCCTTAGCTCATCTGGTAGAGCGCCTCATTTGCAATGAGGAGGTGGCAGGTTCGAGACCTGTAGGGTCCACTTTCAAAATATCAGCCGCTGTGCGTCGCATGGCGGTTTTTCTTTTCAATGCATTTTGACCGTGCCGTTGAACAATACAACGCAATTTTTTTATCACGTTGTCGAGCATCGCTTTAATCGGCATACCCGTATTATAGCGTCTGCCTGCCGTCACGGGGTCGAATTTATCAGGCAATTTTATATATCATATGAAAACATGCCCAACCTGCGGCCACGAGCACAAGGAAAAAGACGGAACATGTAGCTGTGGATGCGCCGTCAAAAAGTGATCCGCTCAAAAACTGCCCGAGGGCTTCGGGCGGTTTTTGCTGTGTCACTGCCGCTCGGAATTTTTCCAGAGTTTATTCTTTTTTGTTTATCCGATCGCTTGTCTCGCAGGCTCGTCGTGCTTGGCCTGGCGTGTTCCGACTTTCGATCATCTTGCCGTGTCGTCATCACAATGCTCTGTATGTGGTCATATATTGTGCCGGGAGGGAGAATCGGTCACAGATAATTTTCTCGCCGTCGCTCGAAAATTTCCGTGACCACGCCTCGCAGTTCCTCGCTGCTGCTCGGAACATTGCTCCGGCTTTCGATTCTCGCTCCGCATTGCTATGCAATGCTCTGTATGTGGTTAAACAATGTGCCGGGAGGGAGAATCGGTCACAGATAATTTTCTCGCCGTCGCTCGAAAATTTCCGTGACCACGCCTCGCAGTTCCTCGCTGCTGCTCGGAACATTGCTCCGGCTTTCGATTCTCGCTCCGCATTGCTATGCAATGCTCTGTATGTGGTTAAATAATGTGCCGGGAGGGAGAATCGAACTCCCATGGATTGCTCCGCACGATTTTGAGTCGTGTGCGTCTACCAATTCCGCCATCCCGGCGCTTGCTTGACCGTTCAAGGATAGTCTTTTTTTGCAAGAAAATCAAGAAAAAGGCCGCACAGTGGGTGCGGCTTTGAATTTTTCTCGCTTATCTGAACCAATGAGGTGACGGCACAAGAGTGAGTATTGTGCTTATAATTATACTGGAAGCAAGTATGGCGAGAGGAACCCACCAAGGCTTGCGAACCGGATTGATCAAACACAGAAATGTGATTTTCCTTTTCATAAACGTTGTCCTTTGATTTGAGGATTGATTACATTATGCTTCCATAACGTAAACCCAATGTTCAATTGTCTGCCTTTTTTAGGAGGCGGCAACATGATTTTCACCGTCTTTTTCTTTTCATTGTTCATAATCAATGTCCTTTGATATAATCATACCATGCAAAACCCCCAGAACAAGTACTTCGCCGACTCTATCTTTTGGATAGAAGTCGAAAAGATCCAGCCGAATCCTTTCCAGCCGCGCCGCGAATTCGATGAGGCCAAACTGAAAGACCTTTCCGAATCGATACGCATGTACGGAATCCTCCAGCCGCTCGTCGTCACGCGCCAGGAGACGCCGCATGAGGACGGGCTTATTGTCAGCTATGAATTGATTTCAGGTGAGCGCCGCCTGCGCGCTTCAAAGATCGCCGGTCTCGCCCGCGTTCCGGCGCTTGTCCGCACCTCCGAAGATTCAGACAGGATCAAGCTCGAGCTCGCCATCATCGAGAACCTCCAGCGCGAGGACATCAACGCCGTCGACCGCGCGCGAGCCTTTGACCGTCTGATAAAAGAATTCGGCATGAAGCATGTCCAAGTCGCCGAAAAGATAGGCAAGAGCCGCGAATATGTCTCGAACACCTTGCGCATCCTGGCGTTGCCCGCGGAGATGCTCGACGCTGTCTCGGCGGGCAAGATGTCGGAAGGCCACACGAGGCCACTCCTCATGCTCGTCGACAGGCCCGAAGAGCAGATGGTCCTCTTCAAGGAGATCCAGACGAACAAGATAAATGTGCGCGAAGCCGAGATGTTCGCTCGCCGCATCGCCCAGGACCGTGCCCGCAAGAAAGACAAGAACGATCCGGAGCTCGAGGAGCTCGAGAATATGCTTGCAGGATCGCTCGGCACAAAGGTCTATATTGAAAAAAGGGAGAAGGGCGGCAAGATCATGATCGACTTCTTCTCGAATGCCGATGTGCGGGGCATACTCGAGCTTTTGAACAAGGGCAAAGGGGGCGCCGCGGAGTCTCTGCATGCTCCTGGAAATGCTGTTCTCCAAGCAGATTCCGCGCCGATAGACGACCGTTCGCCCGAAGAAAAGGACAAGGATGACAATTCAGATCTGTACTCCCTGAAAGATTTTTCGTTATAATCTCGCGCTAAAATTCTGTCGCACCAGAGGCTTTCAATCGATACAATTTCTCACCGCGTGCGGTGAGAGTAATTCATTCAGCCTTCTTTTTCTTTGCGAAACCGCGCTGTTTTTTCTCTTGTGCGAGAAGCTCGAGGGCTATTTCAAGGGTTATGTCGTAGGGATTTTCCGGCGGCTTGATGGAACGGAAATCGTTGTCGCGCACGACATACGGCCCGAATCTGCCGATGGAGACTTTTATCTCTTTGCCAGTCGAGGGATCGGTTCCGAGGATGCGCGGCAAGGAAAGATATCTCAAGGCTTCTGCCACGGTAACCTTGGATGGATCGACGGTCTTTGGGATCGAGGCCATTCGCGGCTTTGCAGGCGCTGGCGCAGAAGCTTCTTTTGCACGTTTCGTTTTTCTTGGCTTCTTTGTCTTCTTTTCCTTTGGCAATTTGACGCCGAGCTGGACATAGGGGCCGAATCGTCCATTCAACACGAAGATCGGCAGGCCAGTCGTCGGATCCGTGCCGATCGGTTCGTCTTTTTTGTATTCCATGCCGTCGATAGAAAGGGCTCCATCGCAATCGGGATAGCGCGAGCAGGACAAGAATTTGCCGCCGCGGCCGAGCTTTATCTCCATCGGACTGCCGCATTTCGGGCATTTGAATTTCGGATCGGCGTGTCCGAGGTTCGTAGCTTTTGCGAGCTTGTCCTTTGCCTTGACTTCTTTGTTGAAAGGACCGTAAAAATCGGACAAGGTCTTAAGATACGTGCGTTCGCCTGTGGCGATCTCATCGAGCTCGTTCTCCATTTCCGCGGTGAACGTGTCGCTGATGTACGAAGGGAAATTCTCTTCAAGAAAAGAAGAGACGACGTCGCCGGTATCGGTCGGCTTGAGCGAGCGCCCCTCTTTTTCGACATAGCCGCGCTCCTCGATCGTCCGTGTGATCGAAGCATACGTCGAAGGACGTCCTATGCCGCGCTTTTCGAGCTCTTTGATGAGGCCTGCTTCTGTGTAGCGGGCTGGCGGCTGGGTTTGTTTGGCCTCTGAATCGATCGAGACCAGATCGAGCTTCTCGTCCTTTGCGCATTTCGGCAGATTGACCTCTTCGCCGGTCGATTCTGGGTCGGCCCTGAGCCAGCCGTCATAGATGATGCGTGAGCCGGTGGCGGTGAAGTTGGGGATATCCCCTCGATCTCTTCCGATCGCTTCGCTTTTTGTCTCCTCACTTTTACCCTTTGCCTTGTGCCCTTTGTTGACTCCCTCCACATTCGCCACTATCTTTGTCCTTGCCACGCGCGCATCGGTCATCTGCGAAGTGACGGTGCGGGCCCAGATGAGCCGATAGAGTCTTTTCTGCTCATCGTTAGCGCCCGCTGATTCTTTTTCGAAATGAGATGGACGGATGGCCTCGTGCGCTTCCTGGGCATTCTTGCTCTTTGCGGAGTACGTGCGGAACTGGAGGTATTCTTTTCCGTACATCTTTTCCACGGTCGTCGCGATCGCTCCGAGAGCCTGTTGGCTCAAGTTCGTCGAATCCGTGCGCATATAGGTGATATATCCGGCCTCGTACAATTTTTGGGCGATGCCCATAGTGCGAGAAGGCGAGAAGCCGAGCCGCGAGCTGGCGGTCTGTTGCAGGGTGGACGTGATGAAGGGCGCGCGCGGCTGGCGCTTCTGTTCGCTCTCTTCTATGTCTAAAATTTTCCAAGGATTCAGGCGTGCGATATCAAGTATTCGATCGACCTCTGTTTTGTCGCGGGGTTCCTCGACGCAGGTCAGGGCCAGATTCGACTTGCCAACTGTTTTGAAATTGCCGACAATCGTCCAATAGCCCTCCGGTCTGAAGGCTCGTATCTCGCGCTCGCGCTCCATGATGATGCGCAGAGCGGGCGATTGGACGCGCCCCGCAGAGAGGCCGTAGCGGACTTTTTTCCAGATCAGGCCTGACAAGTCATAGCCGACGAGCCGGTCGAGCACGCGTCGCGCTTCCTGTGCCTCGCGCAGGTGCTCATCGATGGCGCGCGGATGCTTCAAAGCTTCTTCGACGGCCTCTTTCGTCACTTCGTGGTACGTGATGCGCTTGATCTCACTCTTTGGCACTGTGCCACCGATTTTTTTATTCGTCAGCAGTTCCTGCAAGTGCCATGCGATGGCCTCGCCTTCACGGTCAGGGTCGGTAGCGATGAGGATCTCGTCTGCTTTTGCCGCTTCTTTCCGTATGTCGGCGATGATGTCGGCTTTCTTTGCCACGACTTCATAATGCGGCACGAAGCCGTTTTCGATGTCGATGGCTTTCTTGTTGGATTTTGGCAAGTCGCGCACATGGCCGACGGATGCAAGCACACGAAAATCCTTCCCGAGATATTTCGAGATCGTTTTCGCTTTCGACGGGCTTTCGACGATGACGAGCTTCATATATATAGTTGTGCGCGTAAGTATTGCACGATGACGGATTGTTTGGCAAATCAGGCGGCAAAAAAATCGTCTGAAAATTCTAGCGGACTCTCCTCACCATGTTCCCGTTTGTCCTCACGAGGCCGTCTATTTCAAGGAAAGAAATGAGCGGATTGAGCTCTGTCATCGGCATGCCGAGATCGCGACAAAGATCATCTTTGTTCGTCGGCCTGTTTTCGAGGGCCTCGACTATCCGGCGCGAAAGCGGATCGAGAGCCGCCAGCCGCTCGGGGGAAATGCTCGGCGCTGATTCGTCTGCCTCGAAGCCGAGCTCCTCCAGTATCTCTTTCGGGGAACTGACAGCCAGAGCCGAAGGCGTATGCAAGAGCATGTTTGGCCCAGCGGAAAGAGGGTTGTCGATGGAACCCGGCACCGCTAAAACGGATCGATTGTAGTCGAAAGCCTGTTTTGTGGTGATGAGGCTCCCGCTCTTCAACTTGCCCTCTATTATGAGCGTGGCTTGAGAGATGCCTGCCATGAGGCGGTTGCGCTGGGGAAACGACCAATATGTGCCCATTTGCTCATGTTTGAATTCAGATAAAAGGCATCCGCCAGCACTGATTATTCTATCGGCCAAAGCACGATGCTGGGACGGATAGATGGCGTCCCAATTCAATCCGGAGCCTGGGAAGGAGACTGTCTTCAAACCAGCTTCGAGCGCCGCTTCGTGGGCGAGTCCATCGATGCCGACGGCAAGGCCAGAAACTATGATGATCGGATATCCCGCGAGCCCTGTTACGAGACGATGCACGCAATCGCGCCCATAATCCGTCGGCGTGCGAGAGCCGATGACTGTCAGATATATGGCTTTCCGCGCCGGCTGTTGGCCGATGCAGTAGAGACGCTTCGGCGGGTCGTTCATCTGCAGTAAAAGCTCCGGCCATTCGGTTTTTCGAAGCTCGAATATGGTATGCATGGTTTCTGCGGGCGTCATAAGTTTTTTATCAAACCTCACAACCATATCAAAAAGTTATTAAGAAAAGTTAAAATAATTCTAAAGAAAGATTAAAATCTTTTTTCATTGCCCCATCATGCGCGATGCGCTATAGTATCCTTTATGTCAACTTTCAACCTCCGTTCAGACTGGAAGCCGGCCGGCGACCAGCCAAAGGCTATAAAAGACCTCACCGAAGGCCTTAAAAAGGGCATGCGGCACGAGACCCTGCTCGGCGTAACAGGTTCTGGCAAGACATTCACAGCGGCAAATATCATTCAGAATTTCGACAAGCCGACGCTCGTCATCGCGCATAACAAGACGCTCGCCGCCCAGCTCGCGCAGGAGTACAAGGAATTCTTTCCTGATAACGCTGTGCACTATTTCGTCTCGTACTATGATTTTTATCAGCCTGAAGCATACATGCCCGCGACGGATACGTATATTGAAAAGGAAGCGATGATAAACGAGGAGATCGATCGTTTGCGCCACGCATCGACGCAGGCTCTCCTCACGCGCCGCGATGTCATCATCGTCGCATCGGTTTCTTGTATCTATGGTTTGGGCAGTCCTGAAGAATATATGAAGGTCAATGTAAAGCTGGAACGGGGAATGGAACTGTCCCGACTTGAACTGATAAGAAAGCTCATTGACATTCATTTCACCAGGACAAGCGCTGACCTCAAACCGGGTTTTTTCCGCGCTGTCGGCAACACGGTCGAGATCATGCCGGTCAGCGACAAGACGCTCTATCGCATCGAATATTCCGGTTCGACCATCGCGAGCATCATGGAGATCGACCCGGTCAATCGCACCCTGCGCGGCGAGCCACGGAGCATTTTTATATTTCCTGCAAAGCATTTTGTCACGAGCGACGACGATGCAAAGCGCGCATTTGGCACTATACAAGCCGAGCTCAAAGACCGTTTGGCCGAGCTTGAAAAAGCAGGAAAAGTTTTGGAAGCCGAGCGCCTCAAGCGCCGCGTCCGCTATGACCTTGCCATGATCAAGGAGGTCGGCTACTGCAACGGCATCGAAAATTACTCGCGCCATTTCTCTGGCAAACAGCCGGGTGAACCGCCGGATTCACTTCTATCATATTTTCCAAAAACCAAAGACGGCAAGCCTGATTTTCTTACTATCATCGACGAATCGCACGTGACAGTGCCACAGATCCGCGGCATGCGTGCGGGTGACGCCAGCCGCAAGCAGACGCTCGTCGACTACGGTTTCCGCTTGCCCTCCGCCCGCGACAATCGCCCGCTCTCGTTCGAAGAGTTTCAGGAACGCGTCGGTCCTGTCGTCTTTACGTCCGCGACGCCGAGCGACTACGAGAGGGAAGTCAGCGAGCAGATCGTGGAACAAGTCATACGTCCGACCGGCCTTATTGACCCAGAAGTTGAAGTCAGACCGATTTTGCAAGGAGTTGCTATGCAAGGGACAGCTATACAAGGGGCGGCTATGTCCTCAGGCATGCCTGCAAAAGATGACAAGAATCTTGCCGACTTTTCAAAGTCGTCAAAAGTAAAAGGTAGGGGAGGCGAATCGTCGCGACAAAATGATCTTTCTGAACAAGCGGGGGGTATGTCTTTACCGTCGACTCAAAAAGATGACAAGAATCTTGCCGACTTTTCAAAGTCGTCGAAAGCGACAGGTACAGGTAGCGAGTTGCGAGAAATTTCTGCCGATGAGCGCAGTAAAAATTCCGCCTACAAAGGCCAGATTTTCGACTTTATAGACGAATCGGAAAAAGTGATCGCGAAAGGCGACCGCGTCCTTGCCACTACTTTGACCAAAAAAATGGCCGAGGATCTGAGCGAATTTTTAAAGGAAAAGAAGATAAAGGCGGCCTATCTCCACAGCGACATCAAGACGATCGAGCGCATCAATATTTTGACCGAATTCCGCAAAGGCACGTATGACATCCTCGTCGGCGTTAACCTCTTGCGCGAGGGCCTCGACCTGCCCGAGGTGTCCCTCATCGGCATCCTCGATGCAGACAAGGAAGGCTTCCTGCGCTCTGAGACGGCCCTTATCCAGACGATCGGCCGCGCCGCTCGCAACGCCGCCGGCCGCGTCATCCTGTACGCCGACAACATGACCGGCTCGATGCAATACGCCATCAACGAAACCAACCGCCGCCGCGCCATTCAGGTCGCCTACAACACCGCGCATGGCATCACCCCGATCACTATCAAGAAAGCCATCCACGACATCACCGACCAGATGAGGAGTGACCATGACCAAGCCGTCGGCGATCTTGTTGTCATCGATTCCGAACGTATGCGAACCGATCCAAAAGGCCTTGTCCGCGAGAAAGAAGAGCAGATGGCCGATGCTGTCAAAGAGCTCGATTTCGAGACTGCCGCTATTCTACGCGATGAGATATTGGTTTTGAGAAAGAAGTTCAATCTCGTGGCGCCGGAGAAGAGGGGGAAAAGAAGAGCAAAAAGATGAATTTTGAAAAATATAACGTAAAAAATTACAAGGGTATTTGGATGAGCCCATCCATTGCAATCAAGAGACTGGATATTTTATTGGAAAGATGTGGGAACGATCTCAAGCGTATTTTAGCAAATGGTACTAAACATGAGAGAGAAGCTTGGGTTGCTGGAGTTTTTTTGTTAGGTCTCAACGAAATCCAACCATCACAATATTGGCTGGAAATAGTTGTCGAAGAGGCGACCCCAGATATTTATGGTTATAAAATTGATATTATCAACGGTAATTATCATCGAGGTGTTTATAATATTGAGATCACTGACTTTGAAGAACATTCAAAAACAATTGAAGATATTATCAAACAAAAATCATTTAAATCTTATCCTGATTATTTTCAGCTACTAATATATGCACGCAAGGGCGGATATTTATTAGACTATGATGCAATTTTCGATTCAATAAATAAGATATCAATCCCTTTTGCTAATATATTTATTTTGTCAGCTTCCTCATATGAAGACGATTATGAACTTGTTCAAATCTATCCATTAAAATGGAGATTATCGTTTAACCTTCATTCAGTTATACAGAAGAACATAAACCAGAAGGAGCTCGCAACTTTTTTAAAGCGTGGATCTGGTACAGATCTGACAAATCTTGGAGTGCTTTCATTGCCATTACCAGAAATAATTTGAGAAATGAATTTAGCTTTGCATGGGTGCATTATTCGCTTTGGTATTACATAAAAGAGCTAAGACTGGTGTAAAAAGCAAATAGAGTTATACTATATAAGTCACAAGAAAAAATAAATGAATTTTATAAAACCACCTATTAGTGGAAAGAAATATGTCCTAACCCTGCTTGGTCTTTTGGTGGGGACACCAATTGTCTTGTATTTAGTATCTTACTGCCTAATCCCATTTGGTAGTATTGTGCTGTTCAGTAGCGTTTTTAGCATCGTGATTTTATGTGCAGTTATTTGGTTGTATTTAATAGTTCGAAACCGTTTGGATACATTAGGTAGAGAAAAACTTGCAGCCTTTTTACTTTTCATTCCTGTAATCAATATTATTATGATAATCTGGCTGATTTTTACTAATTCTAAAATGAGTAAGGGCAATTAATTATATAAGACCAAAATCAAAAACCCCGCTTGGCAAAAGCCTGAGGCAGCCTAGACTGATTGCACTTCCAATATCCCAAAACTTCCCTTGACATTTGCTCACAGCGCGCTATTATACATACATACTTTCTGTCGCTTCGGTGGCAGAACGCGAAACCGCAGCAGAAATGTTGCGGTTTCTGTATTTCTCCCAGATTTCTGCTATACTATCCCCACGCTATCATCTCGTTTATTTATCCTCGCAGCGTAGTTTGATTTCGACATCCACTTTTTCTCTACTGATGTCGCTTGTGTCTGGCAAAATCAGCCGGTGATTTTTTACTAATTAATTATTTTCATAACTATGAAAAACAACATCGTCATTTTTGAGGACAAGGATGGTAACGTCGAATTGCGGGCGGATATCGAAAAGGACACCATTTGGGCAACGCAAGCACAGATCAGCGACTTGTTTGAAATAAGCGTTCCAACAGTCAATGAACATTTGAAAAATATATTCATGACAGATGAGTTAGATGAAATCTCAACTATTCGGAAATTCCGAATAGTTCAAAACGAAAGCGGTCGCAAGGTAAAACGAGATACGAAGTTTTATAACCTCGACGCCATTATCGCTGTCGGTTATCGGGTTAATTCCAAAAAAGCCACTCAATTCCGCATATGGGCGACAGGTGTCTTGAAGGAGTATTTAAAGCAGGGCTATGCTCTCAATCATTACAAGCTAGAGAGATCACCTGAAGCTGTGGAAGGGCTCGACGAGACACTGGCTCTCATGTCGTCTCCAAAATATCAGGGCAAATTGAAGGGCAAGCTCGTCTTCAAACTTACAAAGGATATGGAGCCAAAAAGCCGTCAATAAAGCTGTGCCAACCCCAACCATTAAAGATTGCTTAATAGTTCAAAGTAAAATCCAACTAGTAAGAAATCCTTACTAGTTCAAGAAAATCGCGCTATACTACATTCATGCTATACACAATAATCATAATCGTCGTCATCCTGCTCGCATTATCGCTAAAAGTAGTCAAAGAGTACGATCGCGGCGTCATATTTTTTCTCGGCAAATGCACGGGCGTCAGAGGTCCCGGCCTCATCATCCTTATACCTGTCTTTGAACGCATGACAAAGGTCACTCTGCGCACGATCACCATGAACATCCCGTCGCAAAAGATAATCACAAAGGATAACGTCTCCATCGACATCGCGGCCGTTGCCTATTATCACATCGTCGATCCGAAAAAATCCGTCATAGCCATCGAGAACGTCCATGACGCGGTCAATCAGATCAGCCAGACCACCGTCCGAAACGTCGTCGGCAAATTCATGCTCGACCAGCTCCTGTCGCAGACGGGCGACATCAACGTGCAGATCAAGGACGTCATCGACACGCACACCGAGCCATGGGGCGCCCAAGTGACAGCCGTCGAGATCAAAGACATCACTTTGCCGGATAACATGCAGAGAGCGATGGCAAAAGAAGCCGAAGCAGAGCGCGAGCGCAGAGCCAAGATCGTCGCCGCGGAAGGCGAGTTCCAGGCATCGGTCAAGCTCGGCGAAGCGGCTGACATCATCTCCCAGCACCCGGTCGCCCTTCAATTGCGCACGCTCCAGACAATGTCAGAGATCGCCACGGAAAAGAATTCCACCATCATCTTCCCGGCGCAATTCATGACGACGGTGCAGGAAGCGATCGCCACGATAAAAGGCGACGCGAAGAAATAGCGTTTCGAAAACAATGTCCCAATCATACTATTGGTGCAGATAAGGCAGATATAAAATAAAAACCCCGCCAGACAAAAGCCTGCGGGGTGTGATGAATCATAAAGATCCTGATTTCGGATAGGCCGTTTCTGTGCGGCCGTGATCTATGCTTGAGGAACGGCTTTTCGGCTGAAAGGCCTACGCGCTTTGGCGTGCTTTTCCAATGTGGCGGCGAAATTCCTGCTTGCGGGGTTGCTGAACCATTTGAGCAGGATACGATGTCCGCCATACCTCACCAGATCGCGTAACCATGCGTAATGCCAATGCTTCCAGCCAGCGACGAGATAATGGATCGGGAAAACCAGCGTTCTCAAAGGTATCCGCCAGAAGCTCCACGGGTTGTAGAACCATCTCATGATCTCGATCGGAGCGTTTTGAAGCTCCGCGATGGTCATGTTGCCCGGCAGGAAACAAGCGTAACTGCCGTCATACATCCTCCACGGCACGACGCCGAGAGGGAACAGACGGCCCTCGCTTTCAAGCCGCGCGCGGAGCTCTGTTCCGACGAGCGGCACCGGGTGAAGGACCTGGATACTGCTGATGCCGGCTTTTCGGATGAATTGCTCGTACCGCTTCACCGCTTCAGCGACGGATATCTTCGACGGTTCGATGTTCGGATATCCGAATATGAACATGCCGTGGACCCAAAAATACTTTCGCATGACGAGCGTCCATTCGATCATGTCCTTGGGCGACAGGCCTTTATGCATCGACTTCAGGTCTTCAGCTATCGGCGACTCATAGCCGATACAGACGGTCCTTATGCCCGCTTTCTGCATGGCGAGGAGGAGCTCTGCGTCCTTGGCGGCTTCCAATCTGATCTGAACAGTGAAATGAAGGCGATCGCCGTACTTTTCACTGATGAGGCCGAGGAGCTCCAGAAGACCTTGGCGGTCGCCATCCAACCTATCGTCGACGATGAAGAAATGCTTGGCATTCCTCTTCTCGACGAGCCATTGCACGACGCCGAATGTGGAGCGCGGATCGGCGGACCGCGGCGCTCCCTTGACGCTACAGAACTCGCAATGCTTTGAGCAACCGCGAGTCCTGCCGATCGGATATGTCTTTATCTTTCTCGCATATCGTATAAGGCCGAAGTTCGGATACGGCAGACTGCTCAGGTCTTCGAGCTCGAGCGCGTGCGGTGGGTTCGTCTTTTTGACGCCGTCCTGCGAGAACGATATCCCGGCGAGGCCCGTCACATCGCTGTCATTCATGAGCGCCTGCAGGATGTCTCTCGTGACAAGCTCGCCGTCTCCATGGATGACGATGTCGAAGTCATGCTCGAGGACCTCGGCGGGGCAGTAGTGGGCATGCCAGCCGCCGCCCATATTCACGGTGCCTTGATCCGAGTAGAATCTCGACAGTTCGAATACGCGGTCCATAGTAGAAGAGAGCCCGCAATAAAAGCCGATGACTGAAGCGGGGTTCTCATCCTGCAATCTCCTATGGTCGGGCAGGCCGTTCTCGTCCCGCGGACCCCTGTAGTTGTTCTCGTCGATGATCTCCACCCTCCATCCCCACAGCGTGCTGGCGGACGAGGCTACGTTTATGATGCCGAGCGGAGTGATCCTACTGCCGGAGAATATGTTCACTTCGGGATATGCGGGCACTATGAACCGCACGAGCGGCCAACTGTCGTTTCCCGTCCGTTTCATTTGTATCTTCATTTGGAATCTCCTTTTGTTGAAAGTTCTTTAAAGGGCTAACTGTTGTAGTTATACCACTTGAAATTACTGGTGTCTATGCCATATCCAAGGGCGAGCCACGTGAGTTCAGCCCATCATTCATCGTGAATCAACGACGACAAATCATCGGAGAATCTTGAAGAGACAGATTTTGCCGGGACTATTTGATACAATAGCTGGCATGGAACTATCGCAATCGCTCGGAAATCTTTCTCATCATGCCTACTGCATCGTCGGCGCTGAAGACGCGCAACTAGAGATACTTTCTTTTTTAAAGGAAAAGCAGGGCGTCTCAATTCAAGGCAATCCCGACGTCTTCGTCCGTACGTATGAAATTCTGACCATCGACGATGCCCGCGAGCTAAAGGATATGCACGCCACGCGGCCGTTCTCTTCGCGGGGCGGCGATGTCGCTCGGAGATTTTTTGTCATCGTGATCCGTTCGATCACGCACGAAGCGCAAAACGCTCTTTTAAAGATGCTCGAGGAGCCGAACGGGTACGCGCTTTTTTTCATCGTCATACCTTCGGATGAATCGCTCCTGCCGACGGTGCGTTCGAGGCTTTACATGGTGCGGACTACAAGATCGGATCTTGTATCGGCCACGAGATCGGATCTCGTACGGGATTTTCTCGCTTCACCGCTGGCTAGCCGCGTCGCCTTTGCCGACAAGCTATCCGCGGATATCTCTGACGGCAAAAAGCCGAAAAGCGCCGCTCTCGAATTCTGCGCGGATCTCTCGAAGCTTTTGCATGACAGCGGCATCGAAAAGAACGCCGCTCCTCTTGCCGCCATCGCGCGAACCGAATCATATCTCCGCGATCGCGCGGCATCCGTAAAACAGCTTTTGGAATATATGGCGCTCAGCGTTTGAATGCAGTCGTGCCAGCCTTCAACTGGTCGCTCGGTTTTTTGAGTCCGACAAGGGAAGCTAAAATTTGCATTCTTTTTACAAATATGCGAGAATAATTCCCTATGGAAATAGCCATCATCGAAACAGGCGGCAAGCAATACACCGTTGCAAAAGGCGACCTCATTCGCATTGAAAAGCTCGCGGCTCCAAAAGGAAAAGGGGACGGCAAAGACGCCGCAAAAACCGCCGAATATAAGGAGGGCGACAAAGTCGTCTTTGACAAGGTTTTGCTCGTCGACAATGGCTCTGACACTACTATCGGCACTCCGTATATCGAAAAGGCCCGCGTCACCGGCACTATCGCTCGGATCGCCCGTGCCAAAAAAGTCACGGTCATCAAGTACAAGCAAAAGAGCAAGTATTTCAAGAAAGCCGGCCATCGCCAACCATATTTTTCGATAAAGATAGAGGATTTCAAATAATAGGATTTTAAATAATAGGCCTGAAAATATAAAAAGTATAAAAGGAAAAACACAAATAAAAAAGTCGCTTAGAAGCAGCTTTTTTGATGGTATGTATCTATGGCATATCTTTTTAAATGAGGCTTTTGTAAACCGTACAATTCTACGATTTGGCATGCAAAACGTTAATTGTACGGCTATGAGTCTTGGAAAATCGTACGATCCTACGATTAAAAAATGTAGGCCTAAAAAAATAAATCTCCAGGAGGCGTCGCTTTATGATTTTTGAGGTCACAATTTGCGACCTCAAAATTTAACAAAGGAAAACCGCCGGGAGGGCGGTTTTGGTGTCGGATAAAATCCACTAAAGATAGGTTATTTTATTGATGAAGCCAGTTGGTGTGAGAGGGGCTTTTCCAGGTACTCAATCCATCCGGTACGATTCGTAGTGCTAAATCGGCCTTGAACTACATTCCATTCTTCATGAACGAAGTTGATCATCTTTACGTGACCTTTGAAATTCCAGCTATTTCCTGACCCGTCCTCCCATTCAAGCATATCGATCACCAGATCGACTCTGTATGTTTCACCGGGCCAAATGTCCGTTGGAAAGGGAACAAAATCAGGTCCTCTGACATCGAACCGGGCTGTTCGCCGAGTTTCCTGCGATGCAGACCTTTCTGGAATCAAATCAAAGAAGGCCAGGTGGAGGTCCCATTTTGACGGTGCTTTTATTATCTTATTTTGGTGTGCCATACAGCACTCCTTTCTCTCGATTATGCATTAGAAGAAGAATGCGTACACTTCCTTATTCGCCATCTATCGATGCAACGAACGACTTAACCATGCAGTTAAGGATCCAAGAAAAGTTTATCATTTTTTAACAATCCGTCAAGCCCGATTTTTGAGCGCATTCTTGAGCGTCTCCGTATCAGAATACTCCAGCTCCGTTCCCGTCGAAAGGCCTTTGCCCAAGACAGTTATTTTGACTTTTTCAGCGTCGATCGACTTTTCAAGGAAAGCTTTGACGACTTCTGCCGTATGCTCGCCGTCAGGCGTGACGCTCATAGAGAGGATGATCTCTGTCAAGATGACATCTTGACCAACGCCTTGCACTCGCTTTTTGAGCTCCGCCAATCGCACTCTCTTTTCCGGCTCTTTTTCGAGGATCGGCACACTGCCGCCGAGGATGAAATAAAGGCCATGATAGACGCCGCTCTTTTCTATCGCTTCGAAATCGCTGTCGCGTGCGACGATCATGAGGCTGGCCTGGTCGCGCGTGTCGTCAGAGCAGATGGGGCATGTCTTTGCGGCCTGCGGAGGTCTACCCTCCGCAGAAGTAAAGAAGCGCTGGCACATCGAGCAAACCCGCAACGATTTCTTTGCCGCCGCGATATTCCTTGTAAAATCATCCAAAAAGCCGTTGTTGCGCGTCAAAATGAAATACGCGAACCGCCGCGCCTGCCTCGGCCCGATGCCGGGGAATTCGGAGAAGAGCTCGATGAGTTTGTTGACGGGATCCATAATAAGAATGTAAAAATTAAAAATCAAAAGGGAAAATTACAATGTAAAATGACAAAATATTCATTTCTTTTTACCTCGAAGTGTTAATAGACTTGAAGCAAAGATATTTGATATTTCAGTCAACTCTTTCAAGAGCCACGATACTTCTCTCTGGTTACCTTTGTCAGTATCACGAATTATTGCAAGCCAGACCTTTGATTCATTTGCAGATTTAAGTGAATGATTGAAAAAGTTACCGAAATCTCTTTTTGAGCTTGCAGAATGTGCTTCGATATAGTTGGCAAGAATGCTTGTTCCGCTTCGTAATAACTGTTTGCCAATAACTAACGAAGTTGAATCTTTCTTTAATGAATCAATGAATTTTACAAGTCGTAACACCCAAGCATACAACCTTTTCTTGAATTCATTTTTGAATTTTTCTCTGTCATTTTCCATTTTGATGTTCTTATGTCACACTTAAAATAACTTAAACACATACCATGCAATAAGAACACTAGAGAGAATAACACAAACTAAAAGAATAGAATAATTGACTTTATTTTGTTGAGTTTTTATCTTCTTTAAAATACTGAGAATTATTTTTATGATAAACCAAATATAGAAAGCGGGGATAATATCAGAAATTGCGTAGAGTACAAAATCTGCTGAATTTGGAACTCCTAGTGTACTAGGAGTAAAAGTGTTGGATAGTGGAATTTGATAAAAAAACCAATAAGCAAAAATGATTATCCAGTACCAAAGACTCCAATTTTTGTATAGTTTCATATTTTTAAATTTTAATATGTCATTTTACCTTTTGATTTTTTAATTTTACATTATTAAAATGGCTGATCGTTCCCGCCTTTGTCAAAATCTCCAAAATCGGCCTTTTCGATGGAAAGGAATGTAGTTTTCTTCTCGTCAAAGTACAATTCGACCGTGCCTGTCGGGCCGTTGCGGTGCTTTTCGATGATGATATTGGCGATATTCGGCTTGCCCGAGTCTTTGTTGTATTTGTCCTCGCGATGGATGAACATGACCACGTCGGCGTCCTGCTCGATGGAACCGGAATCGCGCAAGTCGGATAGTTTCGGACGGCCGCCTTCGCCGCGCTGTTCGACGGCGCGAGACAGCTGTGATAGGGCAAGGACGGGCACTTCCAATTCGCGCGCCAGCTGTTTGAGCGAGCGCGAAATCTCAGTGACCTGCTGAACCATGTTGTCGTTGTGGCGCGCATTCGTCGGCACCATCAATTGCAAGTAGTCCACGACGATAAGGCCGAGGCCTTTCTCGCTCTTGAGCCGGCGAGCGACGGCGCGCATCTTTAGAATATTGTTGGCCGCCTGGTCGTCGATATAGATCGGCGCTTTTGAGAGGCGGTCCATGGCGTCGCGAATCGCCTTGAAATCGTGCTCGATGGACAAGTTATGGCCGGTGCGCAATTTCCAGGCGTCGACTGATGCTTCTGCCGCGAGCATGCGGTCGACGAGCTGTTGCGAGCTCATTTCCAGGGAGAATATGCCGACGGATACATTGTGGAGGACGGCCGCCTTGCGGGCGATGTCGAGCGCGAGCGACGTTTTTCCCATGGATGGCCGGGCGGCGAGGATGATAAGGTCTGACTTTTGGAAGCCGGCTAATTTGTTGTCGAGCTCCTTGTAGCCGGTCGGTATGCCGCGCAATTCGCCGCGAGTCTCGTGGAGCTTTTCGAGGCGCTCCCATGCTTCGACGAGGGTGTCTTTCAGAGCGATGAACTTGTGCTGACTGCCGGCAAAATTGGTCACGTCAAATATCCTCTTTTCCGCCTTATCCAATGTCTCTTCGAGGTCTCCATCCTGATCGAAGCCGAGATTGCCGATGTATTCGGAGGCGCTGATGAGGTCGCGCATGAGCTGTTTCTTCTGGATTATCTCCGCGTAATATTTCGCGTTGGCCGATGACGGCACGCTTTGGACCAATTCGGTCAGATAGGTCATGCCGCCGACCGTTTCGATCAGTTCTTTTTCCTTGAGCCTCGAGGAGAGCGAGAGCAGGTCGATCGGCGTGGCTTTTTGGTGGAGCTCGAGCATAGAGAGCCAGATCAGGCGATGACGATCCGAATAGAAGGTCCTGTCTGAGACGACATCGATGATCTCGTGGATGACTTCGGGCCGCATCATCACCGAGCCGAGGAGAGCGCGCTCCGCCTCGAGCGACTGCGGCGGTATGCGCAGGTCGGATGTCTTGTAGTAAGGAGATTTTGTCGTCTCTGCCATGCACTGATTGTAGCATGCCTCGAAATAGGTCAAGGGGAAAAAGCAATCGGAAAAGTGAACAATGTGGGGATAAGGACACAGAAGCGAAATTATTTACATAAAATATACGTTTTTCTTTTCAAGTTATCTAAGGTTTTTTCTTGGGCGACATGCTACAATATTCCCAATGAATCGCCTCATCAATGTCACAAAATCGAACGGCGAAAAAGAGCTTTTCGAGGAGAACAAGCTCATTGAATCGCTTCGAGCCGCCGGCGGATCGAAAGAAGCCATCGAGGAGATCGTCGACAGAGTGGAGAGCGAAATAAAAGACGGCATGTCGACGGCTCTCATCTATGCCCGAGCATTTGATTACCTCCGCTCGTCGAATCTGCACCATGCCGCCGCACGGTATTCCATGCGCCGCGCTTTGGCCGAGCTCGGACCGAACGGCTATCCGTTCGAAAAATTCGTGGCCGAAATCTTCAAGGCCTGGGGGTACGAGACGACGACAGATGTCATCGTCGAAGGCCACTGCGTCCAGCACGAGATTGATGTCGTCGCCTGGAAAGACGACAAGCTCGATATGGTCGAAGCTAAATTCCACAATGAATTCGGCCTGAAGTCCGATCTGAAAGTCGCCCTGTACGTCAAAGCGCGCTTCGAGGATCTCGCGAGCCGTAAATTCACCTTTGGCGGCCGCGAGCGCATGCTCTCGAAAGGCTGGCTCATCACCAATACCAAATTCACTTCCGAAGCCATCAAGTACGCCCAATGCGCGGGACTCCCCTTGATCGGCTGGAATTATCCGCATTCAGGCAATTTGCACCAGATCATCGAGGAGCTTTCGCTCTATCCTTTCACTATTCTCGCTTCCGTCGACGGCGAAATCCGCCGCAACCTCTTCCAAAATGGCATCGTCCTGTGCCGCGATCTCGTCAAATATCCCGGATATCTCGAAGACGCTGGCGTCAAAGGCGTCAAGGCAGACAAGATCCTCAACGAGGCCCGGTTGATGTGCAAGATATAGCCATGAGGTTTGCATTTAAAGAAAAGCTCAATAAAGGGAATACGTTAGTATATAGATTGTTCAATGATGACGACATTCCGGTCGGTTATTCTCAAATAAGGCTCACTGCGCAAAAAAGCGATGAAATGCCGGAAGGTTTTGAGAGCCATATCTATTATGAAATCTATCCGGATTTTCAGCACAAAGGCTTTGGAACAAAACTATTCAATGATACGATCACGCAAGCGCATGATCTTGGCATCGCTAGGATAACAGTCGTCTGCGACGATCTTAATTTTCCTTCAAAAAAAGTCATCGAATCAGCGGGAGGCATCCTCCTTGAACAAAAGAAAGACAAGAATGGATATATAATGAACAAGTATCTTTTTAAGAGCTGAAATGCTAGCATATCCCTCATAAAAAACGTCATGGAAAACTCCAGAGAAGAAGTCAAAAGATTCATGGCAGAGCGGGGTTGGTCCGATCAGCCTCCTGCGGACTTGGCGAAATCGATCGTCATCGAAGCCGCCGAATTGCTGGAACATTTCCAGTGGGAGAATTTCTTCGGCGAAGAGGTCGTAAAGGATCCACGGATAAAGAAAGAGATCGTCAAGGAATTGGCGGATGTCTTCGTCTATGCGATCGCGATGGCGCTCGTCCTCAACGTCGATATCCGAGAGATCGTTCATGACAAGCTCTCGGCGGCCGCAAAGAAATATCCCCCAAGCGCTATCAGCGGAAGTGATATCTCAAAAAAATACAAGGATATCAAGAAAAAACACAGATCCGGAAAATGATTTTTAGATTTGCATTTTAGCTGTATGTGGAGTAGATTTTCGACAATATGAACATTGAACATTACAGACATTGGAACCCTCGGGATCACGATGCTCTCAAGGACGCGAAGTCGTTCGTCGATTTGGCGGCGATCGCTCTCGATATCCTTCGCCGTACGCCTGGAAAAGCCGAAATGGTGTCTGGACCGATCTCGACTGGCGGCGTCGGCACTATTCAGGGCAATCGGAAAGTCTTCGAAGGCGTCATCGAGATCCTCATCGGCGAATCGCATCGGAATATCTTCAGCCAGATGCCTTTCGAGGATAAGATGGTCGAGCTCTACCTCGAATGGCACAGACAGAATCCGGCGGAAGAATATTGCACGCCGATCCTGAATGACTTTTACGAGAAGGTATTCCTTTCCGGCAAAGTCAGTGCGCTTCACTTCATCCATGGTTGGGAATCATCGTTTGGCGCGCGATGGGAGCATGGCAACTGCGACCGCTGGGGCATCGAGAAACGCTATTTGCCGCAGGAGCTTTCTGTTCGAGCTCTCGATTTCTCTGTCACGACGAAATAACCGACGATCATAGGCCACCTCATTAAAAACGGGGCGGTTTTTTCTTAGTTTACATAGGCCCGACCTATATAGCGACCTATATATCAATGTACCAAGGTCCGACCTATGCGGACCTATGTAATGTGTCATTTTAGGGTTTCTTTAGAATTATTTTAACTTTTCTTAATGAATTTTTCGTATACTGCGCGTGTAGATGATATCGATGGAGATAAAGCCGTATAACTTTCATGTTCAGCGAACACCCGATCCTCACCTGTATAACAGTACTAGCTATTGCCGGGATGGCTTTTTATTTTTCAAGGAATAACAGCGTCAAAAATCTGGTGGATAGCGTCGGTCAAGCGTCTTCATCGACGGGCGTAAGCAGTGCTTCGACGGCTCCGATCACGAACTGCGCTTTCGACACGACAGAGATCCCGGAGCATGTTCCTGTCATCATGAACGAGATCGCCTGGATGGGCGATGCGACGAGCTCGAATCACGAGTGGATCGAGCTCAAGAACGTCTCCTCGAGCACTGTTTCGATCGGCGGCTGGGAGCTCGCGAATGCGAGCGGCAAGATAAAAGTCGTCTTCCGGAGCGGGGCAAAGGTCGCGGCGGGAGGGCTCTATCTTTTGGAACGAGGCGGAATGGATTTTTTGCCGAGCATCAAAGCGGACAATTTTTTCGTCGGCATAATCAAAAATGCCGGCGACAGCTTCCGGCTCTTTGACAGGTATTGTTCCTTGATCGATCAGGTTGTTGCCAGCTCAAGATGGCCTGCGGGCGATGACGCGACCAAGAGGACGATGGAGCGCGATCCAAAGACGCTCGGCTGGCATACTTCGTCGGCTATTGGGGGCACTCCGAAAGCGGAGAATGGCGCGGCTTTTGTCGCACCGTTTTTTTCAAAAAAGTTAAAAAAAACGAAGTGAGATATATCTAAATTTCGTGTCAAGATGTCATCTTGACACTCGGGGTCCGACTTCTATTATTGAACCGCGCTCCCGCCATACTTATTCTTGATCTTTTGAATGTCTTCGAACGGGATATTCTCATAGACTGCCAGCCAATCGGTGGAGATTTGCCGTTGAGCGGCGGCAAGCGCGGCGTGGCCGGAGCACACTTCTTCTTGCAAGAAGACTTCGACGACGTCTTTTTCGTGAAATCCCGGCGTCGGTGCGGCCGCCTCTGGGAAAAGATTGGCGATATCGTTCGCCCCGCCAAGAGCCAGGGGAATGAAATGGTCGACCTCGTACGCGCCAGCCGGTTGCGGATAGGCTATGCCGTATTCTTCGAATACCTGTTTCTTTGTCTTTTCCGACACGTTTCTGACGGTCGCTGTATAGCCTTTGACGCAGACATCCTCTGTTGTCGCGTCGGTGAATACGGCGCCGGGTGTGCACGTGTGGTCGGGGTAAACACCATTTATTTTGCAATCGCTTGAAGCAGTTCTTGGATTCGGCATAAAGACATGAGCCGTCGATGTGGAAGAAAATACTTCCGAAGGGTCAGCAGTCGTTGTTTCGTAAAGAAGCTTTTGAATGGCTTTCAAGGAAGCTTGGTCTGACCGGTAATGGCTGTAATACAGAAAACCTGCGGCTGAAAAAGTGATGATGAGGGGGATCGAAAGCATGAGAACATTGAGCTTCGAAAGACGCTTGGCCGTCAGGCTTTGCGGCCCGAGAGCCGCGCCTGCGGCTTTTCTTGCCTTACTGTCTCCCTTTAAAAAGATACAACCGAAGCACGCGTAAATGGCGATGACGATCGGCAGTGAAAAATTCTGGATGGCGACTGCGGCGAACGGCAATCTTGCAAGGAGAGCCACGGCGCCGATCTGATAGTAGAGGAGCGTGTAAGCGATCTTGCCGGGAATGACAGCAAGCATGGGCGATATCAGCCCCGCGAAACCGGTGATGAATCCGGCGATCATAGTCGCGGGCATGAGGGGCACGATAGCCATGTTCGCGGGCAGTGATACGAGCGAGAGATTGCCGATGCGATAGAGCACGAAGGGCAACGCGAAAGCATACATCGAAACGGTGACAGTGACGATTCCGCGCAGCCATTTCCATGGGATCCATTCGAGATACGGCTCGAGACGCGGCGAAAGGAATATGATGGCGATCGTGGCCATGAACGACAGATCAAACGATATGTCGTAGACGAGGACGAACGGATTTATGCATATCATGACGATCGCGGCGAGGACGAGCGCTCGGCCGGAAGCGTATGTGCGTCCGGTCGCAGTGGCAAAAATGGCGAGAGCCGCCATGATCCCTGCGCGGATTGATGTCTCTGCTCCGCCCGTGACGATGACATAGAGGAATATGCTGACGATGCCGGCTCCCCAGCCTGCGAATCTCGGTAGGAACGAGAATATCTTCATGATCCATTCAGCCACGAGAGTGACATGATAGCCGCCGATAGTGACGATGTGGATGGTGCCCGTATCCATGAATATCTGGCGCAATTGTTCGCTGAAGGCATAGCGTTCGCCGATGATGATGCCACCGATCACTGTTGATTCGGGCGAGGGTATCGCCGTATCAATGGCTGTATCGAATCTTTCCCGCCACGAGAAGAGCCAGCGCTTGATAGGGTTGCCGTGACCGGATGAAAGGATCTTGATATCAGGATTATGAATGGTGTAAAAGATCCCGTCTTTGCGCAGATAGTCCACGTAGTCGAATTCCATGTCCTGGTCTGTCATGAAATCAGCGGGCTTTTCTAATTTGCCAGTCACTTTGACAAGGTCGCCGTAATGGAATCCGCCGTTTCCTTTTGAAAAGACGACGATGCCGACTCGGAGCGGATCTTTTTCAGTCTTTGTATTTGTTTTAATGCGCATATCGGCAGTTTTTGCTTGGCCTATTTCAGTGTGAGCGTCGGGGACGTCTTTTGTATCGCCAGTGATTTTTGTAGCCGACTCGAGAGAGCCATTCGTCTCGAGGATCAATTTCGTCTGGCTCGCATTTCTCGCCGGTTCGTCAACGATCATGGCAGAAAAAGAAACGGTTTTATTCACTTGGTCTTCAAAGATAGCTGGCGGCTGTATATCTGCTATCTGGAATCTCGCTATTCCAAGGACAAGGGCGATCGTGAAAACCGATATAAGGATGTCCCAGTCTTTCTTTAAAATGATCGAGAAAAGAAAGACAAGCAGAAGATATATCGAGCCGATGCATATGACGTCTATAAGGTCGAGACGCGCCAAGGAGCGCCACAAAACGCCGGCCGAAAAGCCGAGGCATGCAGAATAGAATATCTTGTCGATCGGCATATCCGTGCAGTATACAAAAAGCCCATTAAGAAAAGTTAAAATAATTCTAAAGTTTTTTTAAAACGAGATCGGATCTTGTACGAACAAATCAAGATCGGATCTCAGAATAACAAGATCGGATCTCAAAAATCAAGATCAAATCTCGAATGAGCGGGCGCAGGCCATCATTGGTGCCTTTTTTTGAAGCGCGTTTCCGAGCCGATTTCCATGTTAAAATAGCATCATGTCGAAATTCGAAGAGATGAAAAAGGTCCGCGACGAGCTCTTTGCTTTCGAGGAGTCGCCGCTTTTTGAGTATCGGACGCAGAATGAATATTTTCCCGTCATAGGCGAAGGAAGCCACGATGCGCATATCATGTTCGTCGGCGAGGCGCCGGGCAAGAACGAAGCGCTGACGGGCAAGCCGTTTTGCGGCGCGGCAGGGAAGTTCTTGACTTTCTTGATCGGATCGATCGGCCTCACGCGCGACAAGGTCTACATCACCAATATCGTCAAGGATCGTCCGCCGGAGAATCGCGACCCGACGCAGGGCGAGATCGACCTCTATGGGCCGTTCCTCGATCGGCAGATAGAGATAATCCAGCCGAAGGTCATCGCCACTCTCGGCCGATACAGCATGAAGTATGTCATGAAAAAATTCGGCCTCGATCTCGAGCTCGAACCGATCTCAAAGATCCACGGAAAAGTATTCGAGACGAAGGCGCCCTATGGTCCGCTGTCGATCGTCACCCTCTACCATCCAGCCGCCGCACTCTACAACGGCGGAATGCGAGATACTTTGCAAAAAGACTTCGAGGTTTTGAAGAAGTTCGCGTGAGGCAGACCCGCATGCGGAAGCCTATCCTTCGCGATTTGGTTGTGCTATCTTGCTTTATATAATAATGAAAAAACTAAATAAACACCAATGGAACCTCGGTCTTTTATACGCTTCTGAAAATGACAGCAGGATGGAATCTGACATCAGATCGATCGAAAAAAAGTTCGATTCCTTTGCAAAGACATATGACACTCCAAAGAAGAAATATCTCAATGACGTACAGGAGCTCCTGAGGGCATTGAATGATTATGAAGAATTGGCTAGAACCACTGATGAAAAGCCTTTGGTATATTTTCAATTTTTAAAGGACATAGATGCCAAGAATAAGACGGCTCCTGCGCAGTTGTCCCTTTTGTCTAATCGTTTGACCCAGGCAGAGAACAAGCTTGAGTTCTTCACAAACTCGCTCGGTGACATAGATACGACCAGGCAAAAAACTATTTTAAGAGATGCATCGTTCTCGAAATACCGCGTATTCTTGCGAAGGATATTTGAGGGGTCTCTCCACAAGCTTTCAGTGCCAGAGGAAAAGATTATGAATCTGAAGTCATTGCCAGCGTATGATATGTGGATCGATGGCAATGAGCGCATGCTGAATCTGCGTTCGGTCGAGTGGGAGGGCAAGAAGATATCTGTCGCTGGAGCTAGCGGCAAGATCCCAAACATCGCACAAGCCGTATCAAGACGCAGGCTGAATGCTCTCATCACGGAGCAATTAAAAGCGGTCTCTTCTTTTTCAGAGGCTGAGATCAATGCTGTGGTGACGAACAAAAAAATAAACGATGAATTGCGCCGTTATTCATATCCGCACGAAAATACAGTCAAGGGTTATCACAATGACCCCAAAGTCGTCGAGACGCTGGTCCGTACTGTCACTGAATCGTTTCCGACGGCTCATAGGTTCTACAAGCTCAAGGCGAAACTTCTCGGTCTGGAACATCTGTCGTATTGCGATCGCAATGTAAAAATTGGAGCGATACATGAAAAATTTTCTTTCGATGAGTCCCTCGATATCTTGAAAAAGACGTTTGGAGCCATCGATCCGAAGTACTCTGATATGTTGCAATCATTCGTCGATAACGGTCAGATCGATGTCTTTCCTCGTATCGGCAAGAGCGGCGGAGCATATAGCTGGGGGCATTACTCGTTGCCGACATTCGTCCTCTTGAATCATGTCGGAGATCTGCATTCTTTGACGACCTTTGCCCATGAGATGGGCCATTCGTTCCATACCCAATTCTCAAAAGCACAAGGCCCGATGTATTGCCACTATTCCACAGCCTTGGCTGAAACCGCCAGCACGCTTTTTGAAGCAATCGCCTTTGAAGCCGTATTCGACAAGCTGTCCGATAAAGAAAAGACTATCGTCCTTCAGGAAAAGATAAACGACGAGATATCGACGATCATGCGCCAGATCGCTGCCTTTAATTATGAAAAAGATATCCATGACAGCATTCGTAAAGAAGGCTTCGTCGGCGCTGAAAAGCTAGCCGAAATGCACAACAAGCACATGTCGGCGTACTTGGGACCTGTTTTTGATATGAAGATAGATGACGGCTATATGTTCGTGCAGTGGTCTCATATCCGTCGCTTCTTTTATGTCTATACGTATGCTTACGGGATGCTCGTGTCGAAAGCGCTTTTGCGCCGCTACAAGCAAGACAAGTCATTTTGGTCAAAGATCGAACAATTCCTTTCCGCTGGCGGCAAGGATTCGCCGGAAAACATCTTGAAAGAGATCGGCATCGACGTCTCGAAGCCGGGCTTTTGGAAGGAAGGGCTCAAGGAGATCGAGGACGATATCGCAAGGCTCGAAAAATTGACGAGAAAAATGATTTCCCAAGGATTGAATCTCCCATGTCAAGATGACATCTTGACATGAAATCTGCTATATTTCACCCATGAAATCATCGGAAATACGCCAGAGGTTCCTTTCTTTTTTTGAGAAGAGGGGACACACCGTCATCCAGTCGGCTTCGCTCGTTACGCCTGACGAAAAAGGCCTGACGAACGCGACGCTTTTCAATACTGCCGGCATGCAGCCCTTGGTGCCGTATTTGCTCGGCAAGCCGTATGCTTCAGCGGATGGCGCGCGAGTCGCTCGCCTTGTAGACATCCAGAAATGTCTGCGCACGGTCGATATCGACACAGTCGGCGACAAGACTCATCATACTTTTTTCCAGATGCTCGGCAATTGGTCTCTCGGCGATTACTTCAAGCGCGAGGCTATCGGCTGGAGCTTTGAATTCCTGACGAATCCGATCGACGCGCCAAAAGGCGATCAAGGCCTCGGGCTCGATCCGACGCGCCTCTATGTCAGCGTCTTTGCAGGCGATGAGAATGCCCCGCGCGATGACGAGGCCGCCGACATCTGGCGCGATGTTTTCAAGAAAAATAAAGTAGAAGCCGGCGGCGATACGAGCAAAGGCGAGGCTGGTCGTATCTTCTATCTGCCCGCGGAAAACAATTGGTGGGAAGCGGGCGACAACGGCCCGTGCGGCCCCGATACCGAGATGTTCTATGACATAAAGAACACGCACAAAGGCGCGCTTTTGACGCATGAGGATTACGCAAAGGCTGACGCCGCGCAAGAGGTGGTCGAAGTGTGGAACGACGTTTTTATGCAATATGAAAAGAAAGACGGCAAGATCGTCGGCAAGCTCCCAAAGCCGTCCGTCGACACCGGCGCCGGTCTTGAACGGCTCACGATCACATTGAGCGGTTCTGACAATACCTACGACACTGATTTGTTCAAGCCGGTCATGGATCTTTTGAATGATGAGAAAACGCCTCTCCGAAGCAAGCGCATCGTTGCCGACCATCTGCGGGCAAGTATTTTCCTTATAACAGATGGCGTCATTCCGTCGAACACCGATCGCGGCTACATCCTCCGCCGCTTCATCCGCCGCGCTGTCATGAATACTGCGGCAAAAAAGCTCCCTGCGGCTGAAATATCGAAATTCGTCGATACGTTTATTTCGATATATAAGGAGAGCTATCCGGAGCTTGTGGAGAAGTCGGCTTTGATAAAGAAGGTTCTCATCGAGGAATCGGAAAAGTTCGCAGAGGCGCTCGTGCTTGGAACGAAGGAACTTGATAAAGAGATGATAAAAGAATTTGATCTGTGGACTCGAGGCCCGGCTTTAACAGGAAGCTCTGATGTTGAAACTCAGTCAAATTTAGAAAAAATGCCGAAAATAATGCCAGGATTGGCCGCTTTCAAGATATTTCAAACTTACGGCTTACCGCTTGAACTTATCGTCGATATCGCAAAAGAGAAGGGAATTAACGTCGATGAGAAAGGCTTTCATGAAGAATTCAAAAAGCACCAAGACCTCTCGCGCGCCGGCGCCGAACAAAAATTCAAGGGCGGCCTCGCTGACGCGAACGATCCGATGGTGGTCCGATATCATACCGCGACGCACCTCCTTCAACAGGCTCTCCATGATGTTTTGGGTGAGGAATCAGGAAGCCAAAAAGGCTCGAATATCACGGCCGAACGTCTGCGCTATGACTTTAACGGCGTAAAGCTCACTGACGAGCAAAAGAAAAAAGTGGAAGAGATCGTCAATGAAAAGATCAAGGCCGCTCTGCCGGTGAACCAGATCATCGTGCCTCGAGCGGAAGCCGAAAAAACAGGCGCGCGGCATTTCTTCGGCGAAAAATACGGAGATCGGATCTCGATCTACTTTATCGGCCCTGCATCGAACCCTCCAACGATCGACGATCTAAAGAACGCGTATTCAAAAGAATTCTGCGGCGGCCCTCATGTCAAAAATACGTCCGAACTGGCCGGTCCCGAAGGGAAATGGCGCTTCAAGATCCAAAAAGAAGAAGCCAGCTCGCAAGGGGTGCGGAGGATAAAGGCGGCGCTCGCATAAGGCTTCGGACCCGTCAATTTCCACATCTATGGTTTTGTGCCATGCTATAATTCACCCATGTCTTTCTTTACCAAGAAATCTCCCATCTCGACCGAGATCGTCTTCGACATCGAGAGCGACTCAGTCTCCGCTTCGATCATCGTCTATGAGACAGGCAAGACGCCTCGCGTCGTCTATCATGCCGAAAGCGAGATCGAGCACAAGATCCATGTCGATGGCGTATATAGGGGTCCGCATCTGACAAGGGCGATGCTGAAGATGCTCGAGCAAGCCGCTTCGAAAGCCCAAGCTTCGATGGTCGGCCTCATGGAGAAAAAGCTGATCGATCAGATGCGCTTCGACCGCATCCATGTCGTTTTGTCCTCTCCGTGGATAATCTCGAAATTGTCCTGTGTCGAGAAAAAATTCGAGCAAGAGACCGTCATGCGGCAGTCGACCGTGACGAATCTCCTTCTTGACGAGAAAACAGCTTCGGCAAAGATCTTTAGCGCGGGCGATAGCGTCGTGATCGATGCTAAAATATTCGAGATCAAAATAAACGGCTATCCAGTAGTCGATTATGAAGGCAAACGCGCGCGGTCGCTCCAAGGCACCATGGTCTTTTCATTCGCTTCGCGCAAATTGCTGAATGACATAAAATCATGCATCAACAGATCTATCCGAGCTGGGGACGAGATCTTTCATTCAGCGGTCATCTTGCGCTACCTTGCGTTGCGTTCGGCCATGCCGCAACATGTCGATTACGTTTGGTTGCAGATCCACGGGGAGCTGACCGATATCCTTGTCGTCCGACAAGGAGTCTGCGTGACCAGCGGCTCATTGCCTTTTGGCACCGCCACTCTTGTGCGCGATTTTGCCCGTGAAGCAGGCGAGGCCGCGGCTGTTTCGACTTTGACGCTTTTGGATAGCAATGCAAATGACAGCCATGCGGAGGATATGGCAAGATCTTTCCTCGAACAGATCATGCCCGAATGGACGCATGGAATCATCAATATAATCTCTGAAGGAGGCGAATTGGCATTGCCGTCCGTCATATATATATCGGCAGGGCATCTCTGCTCCGCTTTTGTGGAGGCCCTCAAGAAATCCGCGTCGGCAGTTTCAGTGATGCGCGCTGACGCTGGCATCATGGCTTTGTACGTCGAACCTATCCCGGCTGTCTCCGTCGATCTGTCCACGAGCCTCTATGTTGCGGCATTGCCGTTGGCACGGAGATTATAGTATAATCAGAGCAAGAAAGAATAACTTTAGCCATCATGGTTTCAAAAAAAATCGTTCAAGACATAGTCTCTTCAAAGCGTCGATCTATACGCGAAGTCAATTTGAGCGAAGGACCAGAAGAAAAAAATCCACAAAATACCGCATACGCAGGCATCAGCCGTGAAGATATAGGCATACGAGTCCCTCTTCATTTGGATCATACTGGGCAAGAGAAACGTGATTTTCCCGCTCCTTCTGCTTCGGTTCCAGCCGCACCACAAGAGCCTGCTATTGACGGACCAAGACCGCCCCAAAATCCAAAGAAATCCGCGTCTGGTCGGAATTGGAAATGGATCATAGGCGGAGTCGTCATTATCTCATGCATTGCCATTGTCTATGCTATTTCGGTTTTTATGGCTCGGGCTCATGTCATCATAACTCTGCAATCGGAGGACGTGCCAATCAACGGGACGTTCACGGCAGTTCAAAACGCCGAATCGCCCGACCTTTCTTTTGAAACGATCTCGACGACCACGATTGCTCATACGTCAGTGCAGGCTACTCTAGGCGGAACGGTGAGTACATACGCCACGGCAATGGCCGTGCTCATAAACGCGGCGAGCCCTTCGCCTCAAAAGATAATCGCTGGCACACGGCTCGAGGACGGCAGAGGCCTCGTCTACAAGACTGTCTCGACCGTCGTCATCCCGGCCGCCTCTTCAAAATCAATTGGCACTGTTGGGGTGAAAATCATCGCGAGCGCTCCTGGACCAGCTTATGATCTTTCTCTTTCCAGCCTTAAAGGCGACTTGACGATAGTTGCATGGCAAGGAACTGCAAAGGCGAGCATATTTTATAGCCATATGACGACCGATGCGACCGGCGGATCATCCGGACCGAAGATGATCGTGCCGAGCGCGGCATTGAACGCTGTAACTGCGACGCTGTCGTCGAATCTTATGTCGGCGGCCCAAAATGCGCTCGTTGGCATGGTGCCGTCGGGCTATATCTTGTATCCAAAGGCGGCCAGCATCGCGCTTTCATCGACGACGATAGGCTCGATAGCCCAGTCGTCAAGCGCTAGTTCAAGCGTAGCGGATGCGTCGATGCAAGCTATCGCCACCGGCATCATCTTCAAGGAGACCGATCTCGAAAACACCCTTGCAAAGAGCGAGATCGCTCGATTTCCTGCTGATGATTATACGATCAACGGCCTTTCATCCCTTGTTTTTACGCCGACCGCCGGGCAGGCATTGTCTTCGTCCGCAAAATCGATCGAGTTCGCTCTTTCCGGCGATCTCAGTATCGACGGCGCTCTCGATCCAGACAAGATAAAGGCGCAATTGGAAGGAAAACCGTTGTCCACCAGCAATTCCATCTTCAACCAATATAGCTCAGTCATATCAAGCGCACAGATCTCGATCGTGCCGTTCTGGATCCACACTATCCCGTCCTCGTCCGCCCATATCTCCGTTGCAGTATCCACAAGCACCGAGACAAAATAAGCGTTGCTCGCTTCGCTGATGATTCCAATGCCAATATCCAGCAGTCTTCCTGATTTCTGCTTGTCTACGCTCCAGGTCTAAGCTATAATTTCAGAGGATTGTTCCAAATGCCGGCGGACGGCTGTACTCACATAAATTATACACATTTTATTTTGGAGACAACACCCGTTCGCCGACATTCGGTGCAATCATCTCGTCGATGCATGGAAATGCGTTTCGTGCGCATTTTCGGCATCGGTCAATTTTTTTCGTCTCTCCTGATTACTTGATTAGATGTATACTTCTCTCATGAAGATGCTCCATGGGCAGTCCCTCAAAGACCTGACGACATTCCACATCGGCGGTCCGGCGCGGTTTTTCGCTGTGATAAGGGAAAAGGAAGAACTCAAAACGGCAGCTGATTTTGTAAAAGAAAAGTCGCTCAAAATCTGCATTCTCGGCGGCGGATCGAACATCCTCGTCTCGGACAAAGAATTCGACGGCCTTGTGATAAAGATGGAGATAAAGGGGATAGAAGTCGAAAGCGCCGCTCGAAGCCTTCGTGATCCGAATTTTGTCCATATCCGCGCCGGCGCAGGGGAAGATTGGGACGGCTTTGTCGCATGGTGCGTCGAGAGGAATTACGGCGGCCTTGAGAATCTCTCGTTCATTCCCGGCACTGTCGGGGCGGCGCCTGTGCAGAATATCGGCGCGTATGGAGTCGAAGCGGGCGACATGATCGAGAGCGTCGAAGTTTTTGATACCAAAGCTCGCAGTCTCAAGACCATATCAAAAGAAGAATGCGGTTTTTCTTACCGCGACAGCATCTTCAAGCATAAAAAGGGCAGATATGTCATCGTCTCAGTCCTCTTTAAGTTAATGAAAAATGCTGAGCCTGACATCTCATACAGAGATCTGTCGGAATACTTCGATAAAAATGGTCAAGGCAGAATGGTCGGTAGCCAAAGAAAATCCCAAGCGCAAAATCCCAAGCTCCAGATAAATTCCAAGTCTAAATTTTCAAAGGCTATTCCTTCGATATCCGAGGTGCGCGATGCAGTCATCGCTATCCGCATGGCAAAATTGCCTGATGTGAAAAAAGTCGGCACAGCAGGCTCTTTTTTCAAAAACCCGATCATTTCAAACAAGAAATTCAAGGAACTAAAGGAAAAATATCCAGAGCTTCCAGGTTTTCCCGAAACTGCCGAGGGCACAGATGAGCGTGTAAAAGTGCCGCTCGCTTGGATCATCGACAAAGTCTGCGGATTGAAGGGAAAACGATTTGGCGCGGCAGGCATCCACGAGACACAGGCCCTGGTCATCGTTAACTATGGCGGCGCGAGCTTTGATGATGTGGAAAAAGTCGCACGAGAGGTCGAAAAAGCGGTTAAAGAGAAAACGGGTATCGATATCGAGAGGGAAGTCATTTATATTTACTAAGAATGTGCTAGAATATCATCCTAATGTCGTTTTTAAACACTATTTTCAATGGTCAAAGCCGCAAGATAAAGGCGTATGAGCCTGTCGTGGCGCAGACGAACGAGCTTGAAAGTGCCATCTCGTCGTTATCTGATGAACAGCTCAAGGCTAAAACCTCCCATTTCAAAGACCGGATAACGGCAAAGATGGCCGGTGAAAGATTGCTGGCGGCCGCCGAGGGAGAGAGACTGCAGGCTGAAAAAGAGATCCTTGATGAGATCATGCCGGAAGCTTTCGCCTGCGTTCGCGAAGCGGCAAAAAGGACGCTCGGACAGAGGCATTTCGATGTCCAGATCATGGGCGGAGCGATTCTTCATAATGGCAATATCGCAGAGATGCGCACAGGCGAAGGCAAGACGCTCGTGGCCACCTTGCCGGTCTATTTGAATGCGCTCACTGGCCGCGGCGTGCATGTTGTCACCGTGAACGACTACCTCTCGCGCCGCGACGCTGTCTGGATGGGACAGATCTACAATGCGCTCGGACTTTCGGTCGGCGTGGTGAACCACGAGGCTTCTTTTATATATGATCCAAAGCATAGGCAGGGCGAAGCGGAACCAAGCAATGAGGGAGCCTTGCGAGCTCGACGGAGCGAGCACGAGGAATTTTCTAGCAAGAAAATATCCGTGCTCCCGAATGCTTCGGTTCCGCGAAGCAATGCAAATGACTCTTTAATCAAAGAAGTCGA
Source organism: uncultured bacterium (assembly GCA_963848635.1). Lineage (GTDB taxonomy): Bacteria > Patescibacteriota > Minisyncoccia > Phycocordibacterales > PALSA-1337 > JAGWNR01. The sequence continues at coordinate 166,962 of CAWKEA010000005.1, read as the reverse complement.
CCAGATCGGCTCATTCAAAGTCGTCCATGAATTCCTCCGTCCGTGCACGCGCCAGGAAGCATATAATGCCGACATCACGTATGGCACGAACAACGAGTTCGGCTTTGATTACTTGCGCGACAATCTCGAATATGACCCAGCCAGACTGCGCCAGCGCCCGTTTAATTTCGCCATCGTCGACGAGATCGATTCCATCCTCATAGACGAGGCGCGTACGCCGCTCATCATCTCGGCTCCCGCGGCCGAATCGGAGAACTTGTACCAGATATTCGCCGGCATGGTCTCTTCTTTCAAGGAAGACGAAGACTACATCGTCGAGGAAAAGCATCGCGCGGTCACCCTTACCCCTCTTGGCATAGAAAAAGCCGAGAAGAAGCTCGGCATAGACAACATATATACTGACAAAGGCATCAAATACGTCCATCATCTCGAGACTGCCATCAAAGCCAAAGGCCTCTATCATCTCAACCAGGATTATGTCGTAAAGAACAACGAGATAGTCATAGTCGATACGTTCACCGGCCGCCTACAGCCAGGCCGCCGTTGGTCGGAAGGCTTGCATCAGGCCATCGAGGCAAAAGAGGGCGTAGCCGTTCAAAAAGAGTCGCGCACGTTCGCCTCCATTACGTTCCAGAATTATTTCAGGCTTTATAAAAAGCTCGCTGGCATGACAGGGACTGCGGCCACTTCCGGCGAGGAATTCTACAAGGTCTATGGCCTCGATGTGGTCGTAGTGCCGCCGAACAGACCGACTGCCCGCATCGACGAGACTGATCTCATGTTCCGTACGGAGATGGGCAAATTCAAGGCCATCGCCCGCAAGATAAAAGAGCTGAATGCTGTGGGCCAGCCGGTGCTCGTTGGCACGGTTTCCATCGAGAAAAACGAGGTTCTGTCGCAATTTCTAAAAGCAGAAGGCATACAGCACGAGATTTTGAACGCGAAGAACCACGAGCGCGAAGGCGAGATCATCGCCCAGGCAGGCCGCCCTGGCGGCGTTACTATCGCCACGAATATGGCGGGCCGCGGCGTCGATATCAAGCTTGGCGGCAATCCTGGCTCGACAGATGCATATGAAAAAGTAAAAAGCATCGGCGGCCTTTTCGTCCTCGGCACCGAGCGCCACGAGGCGCGTCGCATCGACAATCAGCTCCGCGGCCGTTCCGGCCGTCAGGGCGATCCTGGCAAGACGCAGTTCATGGTCTCTCTCGAAGATTCGCTCATGCGCGTCTTCGCTGGCGACAAGATAAAAGGCCTCATGAACCGCCTCGGCATGCCCGAAGACGAGCCGATACAGAATTCCATCGTCAGCCGCGCCCTCGAGAGCGCTCAGACAAAGATAGAAGGCTTCAATTTCGATTCGCGCAAGAACATCCTCCAGTACGACGACGTTTTGAATACGCAGAGAAAGGCAGTCTATGATCGCCGCCGCGCTCTTTTGACCGGCACACCAGATGTGGTCGAGGAGAAATTGGATGAGGTCATTGAGATCACAAGCGGAGCGACTCCAAAAGATCGAGGGGGTCTCGTGAGCGCCTTGGATGGATCTTCTCAAATGCATTCGATCGTCGACAAAAAGATCGCCGATATCGGACGCGAGCGCTTCCTACAGGTCGTCCGTCAGCTCATGCTCCAGGTCATCGATATGTTCTGGGTCGAGCATCTCGAGCTCATGGATTATACGCGGTCATCCGTCAACTTGCGCGCTTACGGCCAGCGCGATCCTTTGGTTGAATATAAAAAAGAGGGCCTTCGCCTTTTCCGTGAGATGCAGGACGCCATCAACAACAAGATCCTTGAGCTCTTGCCACATGTCGCTGGCGGCGTCATCACGCCGCAAGCTCCCAAATTGCAGGAAGTCCGTTCAGACGCTGATGCTATCACTCATGCCGAAAGTCCGGCTTCGGGGGGCTCGCTTGCTCAAAAGAAGCCTGAAATCGGTCGTAATGACCTATGTCCGTGCGGCAGTGGCAAGAAATACAAGAATTGCGGGCTAAAAAATACCGAAGAGCATCAGAAATTGACGGCGGGTAAATAAAGAAGAGCGCTATCGTTTGGTTTTGTAAAGCCGAGTTTCGTCAAACTATATAGAATATGACAGATACATCACATCACGAGCGGTACCTTGACGTCAACTGTGTTGTATGGTAGTATCGATGGCGATAGAGTTTTTGCGGTTCTTCAAAAAATAAACAGAAAGGCATTATATGAATCGTTTCCGTCGCCGTGTACATTTCGGATTCCTTGACATCGACACATCACGTGGAATGATCCTCGACCATAACCATAGTGGTTCTGGTTCTGCAGAGCACAAAGGCTTTAGTTTTCTTGCTTGGATCATCCTGGCCATCGTGCTTATTCTTGTCATTACGATTGTGCGTGGTGCGTCGTCAGCGTCGTCAATATAGACGTAGTTTCCTAAAAAGCCTGCGATCTCAAAAAGATCGAGGGCTTTTTTCTTGCACTAGATCTGATCTCGTATTTGTGCAAGAGGGGATATCGGCGTATCATATATCTATCATGGAAATACAAAACACATCATTCTCTCAGCCAAGTAAAGTCTTGAAATGGCTTTTGATTCTTGGAATCGTCATTGTGCTCAACCTCTTTTTCGTCTATGGCATAAAGGTTTTTTATAACGTGCCAACGTTCGAGAATTTCTGTCCGGTTGCCCAAGTGACAACGCCGCCCTCAACACAGGCCGAATGCGTTGCTGTCGGCGGCGGTTGGACGAGCAATGCCGCTTATGCCGTTCCAGCTCCAACGCCGCAAGGAACACTTTCCAAAGTTGTAATCGAACAACCTGCTGGCTACTGCGACGTCAACTTTACCTGCCAAAAGAATTTCACTACTGCAGATAGCGTATATAATCGCAATGTGTTCGTCGTCCTCGTTATTTTGGGAGTGATCTCGCTCATTGTCGGCTTCTTCATCCAAAAGTCTGCCGCAGTCTCGCTCGGCCTTTCGCTCGGCGGCGTGCTCGCGCTCGTCGTCGCTTCGGTCCGCTATTGGTCGGATATGAACGATTATCTGCGATTTGGTGTCCTCGCGGTTGCTCTCGTTATCTTGGTTATTCTTGGGATAAAGAAGATAAAAGATTGAGGTTTGATGCAAACAATTTCCGTGTTAATATCTCAAAGATGAAAAATCGTAACTTTTTCTTTCAGCAATACAACAAAATCAACTGGGTGAATCAGGACAAGACTCACTTGAATGTCGCTGTAAACAAATTCATTCTTGATGAGATAATTTCAAATAAGAAAGCGCCCTTCAAGCTATTTGATATTGGCTCTGGAATCGGTTTTTTTATAAGAATGTTAAAGAAAAGATATGGCGATGACGTCTTTATTACTGGTTGTGAGCCTTCAAAAAAGAGTCTCGACTACTTCTCAAAAAGCGATATAAGCAAGAACAATGTAAAAATATATCCAGATACATTTCAGGATTTAAAGATAAGCGAAAAGTTTGATTTCGTCACTGCTATATATGTCTTTCCTCATTTCATAGAAGCCGATTTAAGCAATGTCGCTCAGAAGATATCGGCGATGCTCAATGAAAACGGGAAGTTGATCATGGTAGTCTCGAGCGAAGAATATCTAAGAAACAAGCTTGAAACTCAAAAAGATCTTTTTATAGAAAAAAATGTCATTGATTTCAAAGGCAAGGAATACAAAGAATATCTCCATTATGTTGAGATTCCTGATATGGGCACCGTTATCGATTACGATAGAGAGGAAGATTATTATAAGGATCTCCTCGAAGACAATGGATTGAAGCTAGTCAAAAAGGACAAGATAAATAGTGATGAATATGTTTGTACAATATTTACTTTTGAAAAGAAGCAGTAAATCTTATCTAATATAATCTCACATGAAACCCTACGACCACAAAAAAATCGAGCCGAAATGGCAAAAGGAATGGGACAAGAAAAAGGCTTTTGTCGCGAGCGACACGTCCAAGAAGCCGAAATGGTATTCGCTCATCGAATTTCCATACCCATCCGGCGACGGCCTTCATGTCGGGCACATCAGGAGCAACACGGCCATGGACATCATCTCGCGCAAGCGCCGCCGCGAAGGCTACAACGTCCTCTATCCAATCGGTTGGGATGCCTTTGGTTTGCCGACAGAGAACTATGCGATCAAGACCGGCATACAGCCAGCCGTCGTCACAAAGAAAAACACCGCTATTTTTCGCAAGCAATTGAAATCGCTCGGCTTTTCCTTTGATTGGTCGCGCGAGATAAATACGACCGATCCGAACTACTATAAATGGACGCAATGGATCTTCCTTCAATTCTTGAAGAATGGCCTCGCTTACAAGAAAAAAATGGCCATCAATTGGTGCCCGAAAGACCTGATCGGCCTTGCCAACGAGGAAGTCGTCGACGGCAAATGCGAGCGTTGCGGCACGCCGGTCGAAAAGCGCGAGAAGGAGCAGTGGATGCTCGCCATCACGAAATATGCCGACCGCCTCGACAAAGACCTCGATCTGGTGAATTACTTGCCGGAGATCAAGGCCCAACAGAGGAATTGGATCGGAAAGAGCGAAGGCGCGGAGATAAGCTTTGAACTCAAGAGCCCGCAAAAACTAAAATACATTTTGCTTCATGGTTTTAGAGGAAGCGCCAAAGGAAGTTTTCGGGCCTGGCTCAAGTCAGAACTTGAAAGCCGCGGTCACGAAGTTGAGATCCCCGAACTTCCAAACACAGAGGATCCAAGAGAATCGGAACAAGTCGAATATGTGTTGCAAAATTGCAAGATCGATGAAAATACCGTCATCGTCGCTCATTCGCTTGGCTCTGTAGTTGCGATGAAAGCATTGATGAAGTTGAACAAACCGATCTTTGGGCTTGTTCTTGTTTCTCCTGCAATCGATCCTTCTTTTCCCAAAGCTGAATCTAGACCATACTGGAAGAATTTTACTTGGAATATAGATTATGATCTCATTCGACGCTTGGCCAATGGAAAGATATCGATCCTCTCTGATCTTAAAGAAGAATTCAGAATCGAATATATTCGCCATCTTTCGAATAATTTGAAAGCTCGCCTCATAGAGACAAAGAGCAATGGAGAGCATTTTCGTGCAGATCAAGAACCTGAAATATTGAAAGCCGTCGTGCCATCGATCACGGTCTTCACTACCCGCCCAGACACTTTGTTCGGCGTGACATATCTCGTGCTCGCTCCCGAGCATCCGCTGGTCCGCGATTTTCTTCCTTTGATTAAAAACAGGAGCGAGGCTCTTATCTATATAACGAGGACAAAGAAAGAAAGCGATATCGAACGCACCGATGCAACCCGCGAAAAAATGGGCGTCGAATTGAAAGGAGTCAAAGCGATAAATCCCGTTAACGGCGAAGAAGTGCCCGTATACATCGCCGACTACGTACTTGCCGATTACGGCACCGGCGCCGTGATGGCCGTGCCAGCGCACGACGACCGTGATCTTGCCTTTGCCAAGAAATATGATTTACCGATAAAGGAAGCCATAATGCCGTGCATCGTCGACCATGTGAACCCGCCGCGCGCGGACAAGCCGTCCAAGATACGGACGAACGTGCACGCGATCGTCTTTGACCCTCTCAAGAAAAAATATTTGATCATACGAAACGACAAGCATGGCTGGGATACCGTCGTCATCGGCGGTGTCGAGGCTGGCGAGGATTTTGTGGAAGCGGCAAAAAGGGAAGTCAGGGAGGAGACAGGCTACACCGATATCGAGTTCAAGAAGAAGCTCGGCTCTCCGGTGCGCGCCGAATATTTCGCCAAGCACAAGGATGAGAACAGGATCGCCATCGCCACAGGCCTTTACTTTGAATTGAAGAGCGACGCGCGGGTGCCGATAACGGACGAGAACGGCGAAGGCAACCAGATACTCTGGATTGACCCCGCTGATTTCATCCCCGGCAAGATGGTCAATTCGGAATTGCCGCTCTGGCTCGCTCGATTGCATTCCGAGACTGATATCGCTTTCATCGGCGAAGGATTGCTCATAAATTCTGGCAGTTTCAATGACAAGAAAAGCGCCGAAATAAGGAAAGAGATCACTGCATACGCCTGCGGCCAATGGGTGAACAGGTTCAAACTGCGCGATTGGATATTCTCGCGCCAGCGATATTGGGGCGAGCCGATTCCCGTCGTTCACTGCGAAAAATGCGGCATCGTGCCGGTTCCTGAAAAAGACTTGCCGGTCAAATTGCCGCCGGTCAAAAACTACAAGCCGACCGAAACAGGCGAATCGCCGCTTGCGGCTATTTCAAAGTGGGTGAATGTAAAATGTCCTAAATGTAAAGGTAAAGCAAAGCGCGAAACGGACACTATGCCGAATTGGGCAGGCTCGAGCTGGTATTATCTGCGCTATACAGATCCAAAGAACGCGACGAAATTCGCTGATATGAAAAAATTGAAGCATTGGACGCCGGTCGATTGGTACAACGGCGGCATGGAACACGTCACTTTGCACCTCCTCTATTCGCGCTTCTGGCACAAATTCCTCTTTGATCAAGGGCTCGTTCCGACATCCGAACCGTATATCAAAGCGCACCTGCGCACGGTTTCGTCCTCGGTCCCGGCGGAGAAAAGATGTCGAAATCCCGCGGCAATGTCATCAATCCCGACGCAATCGTCAAAAACGTCGGCGCCGATTCACTGCGCCTCTACGAGATGTTCATGGGTCCGTTCGATCAGGCGATCAGTTGGGACGAGAACGGCATCGTCGGCTGTCGCCGTTTCCTTGAACGTGTGTGGAAACTGCAAGAAAAATGCAAAACTCAAAATGCAAAACTCAAAAATGAAAACCCAAAGCTCATCCCCCTTGTCCACAAAACGATCAAAAAAGTCTCCGAGGACATCGAATCAATGCGCTTCAACACCGCCGTCTCGGCTCTCATGATCCTCTTGAACGAGTTTGAATCCTCCTCCGCTAAAGCTACGGAGGACAAGAAAGCTGCTGCAGGCGAAGGAACCGTGTCGAAAGAAAATTATGGCATTTTCTTGCAACTTCTCGCGCCATTCGCGCCGCATATCACCGAAGAGCTTTGGAGCGTGCTTGGAAACAAAGGCTCGATCCATGCGCAATCCTGGCCAGCATATGATCCGGCGCTCTTGGTCGGGTCAAGCATCAAGATTGCCGTGCAGATAAACGGCAAAACCAGGGCTGAAATGGACGTCAGTGCCGATGCTTCTGATGAGGCCGTCAAAACCGCCGCACTGGCGCTCGAATCAGTCAAAAAATGGCTCAATGGAGGGACGCCATCAAGGATCATCCTTGTAAAAGGAAGGTTGATCAATATCGTCTGCCCAAATATCCCTCTCGCATAGCCGCTCCCGACAGGAATCGACGGGCTATTCGATTGACATTGTAATTAGGTTAATGTATATTTATAGTTCAACAAAATCATCATTAGCCCAAAGAATTGACTTTCATACAAGGAGATGATAGAACATATACTACTTATCAAATAAGCCAAGCGCATATTTACCCATTTTTATCCATGCCATCATCAAACACAACGTTCAAGCCGAAAATCGTAGTCAAGAAGCTTCTGGCGGCTCTGCCTGACCGCGCACGGGATGTCGTCGTCGGACGCTTCGGCCTCGGCAAGTCGACTGACAAGCTGACGCTCGACGCTATCGGCAAAAAATACGGCATCACTCGCGAGCGCGTCCGTCAGATAGAGAACTACGCTCTCGACGTTGTGCGCAAATCAGACGCCTACAAGAGCGAGTCCAAGACGTTCATCGAGCTCGAAGACCTGCTCCGTTCGCTCGGCGGCATCGTCGTCGAAGACGATTTTTTGGGCTCGGCCTCAAAAGACCAGAGCCTTCAGAACCATGTGTATTTTCTCCTTGTCCTTGGCGACGGCTTTCCGCAAGCGCAAGGAAGACGATGAATTCCATCATCGTTGGCATGTCGACGAGAAGCTCGCCGGAGACGTCGAGGGATCGCTCAAGAAGCTCTATGGCAGTCTCTCGAACGACGACCTCCTCCCTGAATCGGAGATGGTGAACAAATTCATCGAGCACCTCGGCGATGTTTCGGAAAAATACAAGAATCAGGAGATCATCAAGCGCTGGCTCAACCTCTCAAAGAAGATCGGCAAGAACGCTCTCGGCGAATGGGGCGTCGCTCATTCTCCGAACATAAAGACCAAGGGCGTGCGAGATTACGCGTTCCTCGTCATCCGAAAGCACGGTTCGCCGATACATTTCCGCGAAGTCGCCAACCAGATCACAAAAATTTTCAAGAAAAAGGCTCATGTCGCCACGACTCATAACGAGCTCATCAAAGACCCTCGTTTCGTCCTCGTCGGCCGCGGCCTCTATGCTCTGTCAGAATGGGGCTATATGTCGGGCGTCGTAAAGGACGTCATCAGAAAGATCATCGAAAAGAACGGCCCGCTCACCAAAGACGAGATCATCACAAAAGTCTTGAAGGAGCGCTATGTCAAGGAGAACACTATTGCCGTCAATCTCCAGAACTCGAAATATTTCAAGAAAGACAAAGACAACCGCTATCGCGTCGCCGGAGAAAAAGCCACGGTTTAAAAATTTAAAAGAAGCGCAAGGGAGACCCTTTGCCGATCTTTGCTCAAGGCGCCGGAAAGGCGCTTTTGACTTTACGGCCGTTCGATTTTATACTTGTACCATACTATGCCATACATAATCGCAGGCCTCGGAAATCCTGGAGAAGAATATGAGATGACGCGGCACAATACGGGCCGTATCGTCCTTGACGCTGTTCGGGAGCAGTTTGATGCCGACGAGCTTTCTTTTGACAAGAAAGTCAATGCGCTCGTCTCAAACGGAAAGATCGGCAAGGAAAAGATCATATTCGTCGAGCCGGAGACATTCATGAACAAGAGCGGTTCGGCTCTCGCCCGTCTCGTCAAAAGCAAGAAATCGGCCGAAAAGCTGGTCGTCATATATGATGATTTCCAACTGCCGATCGGCCGCATCAAGATCTCTTTCAACAGAAGCTCTGGCGGACATAACGGCCTCGAATCTATCATCAAAGCGCTCGGGACCGAAGGCTTCATCCGCATCCGCATCGGCACGGCCGCCGAAAACGCCAAGGGAAACGCCAAAGTCCCGCACGGCGATGAAAAGGTCCTCAAATTCATTCTAGGAAAATACAAAGACGATGAGATCAAGGAGATCAAAAAAGCGGCAAAAAAATCCTCCGAGGCGATCGAGATGATCGTAAAGGAAGGCCGAGAAAAGGCCATGAGCGTTTTTAATGCAGGATAACGGGTCGGCGTGCATGATTGCCGGCTGTGAACGCATCGAAAATTTGCCATTTTCAGGACTGGTGATAGGATACAGCTACCTTTCACTCATGAATGATTTCCTTCAAAAAATATACGGCCGTTTTTCCAATGATATAGGCATAGACCTCGGCACTGCCAATACCCTCGTGTATTTGGCGGGCCATGGAATCGTCGTCAATGAGCCTTCGGTCGTCGCCGTCAATGAAAAGACCGGCCGTGTCGTAGCCGTAGGCAGGGAAGCAAAAGACATGCTCGGCCGCACTCCGGCGCATATAAAAGCGGTCCGTCCCTTGGTCGACGGCGTCATCTCTGATTTCGAGATAACTGAAGAGATGATCTCGTATCTCGTGCGCAAGGCAGAAGAATTCTCAAAGAAAACGCTCGGCCCGCGCGTCGTCGTTGGAGTTCCCTCGGGCGTGACGAACGTCGAGGTCCGCGCCGTCCGCGACGCCACGAGGAATGCGGGCGCACGTGAAGTCTATATCGTCGAAGAGCCTATGGCTGGCGCCATCGGCATACGCCTTCCTATACATGAGCCTATCGGTTCTATGGTCATCGATATCGGAGGCGGCACCACCGACATTGCCGTCATCTCGCTCGGCGGCATCGTCCGTTCAAAGAACATCAAGATCGCCGGAGACAAGCTCAATACCGACATCATTTCCTATATACGGAACGAATTCAAGATCCTCATCGGCGAAAAGACAGCAGAAGAGATAAAGATCGCCGTCGGCGCCGTCGTCCCAAAGGAGGCGCTCGAGATCCCCATTCGCGGTCGTGATCTCATCACTGGTTTGCCGCGGGAGGTCGTCATCACTGATTCTGATATACGAGAAGCCATGGGCGCGAGCATTGACGTGCTCGTGCAGGCGGCCCAAGAAGTCCTGGAAACGACTCCGCCGGAGATTCTGTCCGATGTCATGCGCCGCGGAGCATATCTTGTCGGCGGCGGCGCGCTCATAAAAGGACTTGATGAGCTCATCGCGCACACTCTGCAGATCCCCGTCCATATCGCTGACGACCCATTGACGGCCATCGCGCGCGGCACGGGCATAATCCTCGAGGATCTCGACAAATACAAAGACGTCCTCATACAAAACGAAGATGAGATCGCGCGACCAAAATAATTTTTCACGTCGGCAGAAGAGCGGCCGGATGATCTCTCGGCCGATCGCTTTTGCCGTTGCCTTCGTCCTTATCGTTCTGATCATCCAATTAGCATCTCCTCGCACGCTTTCTTCGGCTTTCTCGCATCTTTTTTTGCCGTTGTGGTCAGGCAAAGATTCCGCTGTTTCCGGCATGACATCGGAGACGCAATTAGAGCAAGAGAATCAGGCTCTTCAGGAACAGCTTGCACAGGACCAAGCCACAGCATCAAGCTCGAAAGCCTTGTTGGACGAGGTAAATGAACTGAGGTCTCTCCTCGGCCGGTCTGGCGGTACGAACGATCTTGTTCTGGCCGATGTCCTGCGCAGACCTCCGGGCTCTGGCTACGATTATCTCATCTTGGATATCGGTTCGACTCTTGGCGTGTCAATTGGCGATTCGGTATATTCTGTAGGATCTATCCCCGTCGGTCAGATCGTCGAAGCCGATGCACATTCTTCAAAGGCCGAGCTTTATTCCTCGCCGGGAACGAGCTACGATGTCCTTGTCGGTTCAGCCCATGTACCGGCGACGGCGGCCGGGCAAGGCGGCGGATTCTTTTCCGCATCGGTCTCCCGTGAATCGGGCGTATCCATGGGTGACGAGGTGATCATCCCGGCAGTTTCTTCTTCGCCGTTTGGCGCTGTCGACGCTGTCATTTCAAATCCCGAACAGCCCTTTGAAAGGATATTATTCAGCGAAGGCATAAATCCGTATCAATCGCTTTTTATGCTCGTCGGGACGAATGTTCCACGGCCCAAGCCTTTTTCCGGTTCTGTCATGACCGCCTCGTCGACTTCTACGACTTCTCCGACTTCTCCGAAAGGCCGCTGACCTCAAAGAGACAAATATGAATAAATATGCACTCATCGGAAGACTAGCGGCGGATGTTCTCATGGTCTTTTTGATCGCATGGTCGTCCTCATGGTCCGTGATCATCCTTGCGGTCGCATGCGCCTGTATTTTCGCTCCGTATTACGAGATCGTCATCTGGGGGCTTGCGTTCGATTCGCTGTATGGGCTTCACTCGATGTACGGTATAATTACCTCCCTTATCCTCTTTATCGCGATCGAGATAGTAAAAGAGAAGACGAGAATATGATTAACTTCATCAAAAGACGTTCGCTCAACAAAAGGCAGAGGCATAACCGCGGCGAGATATTTCCCGAGGAGATTTTGGCTGACTCGAGGAACATACCGCATTTCGATACCGATCAATTCGAAGGCCGATTGGAAAGGCCGATTTCGACAGCCAATCTTTTCATACTGGGCGGCATAACGGCTCTCATCCTTGCTTTATTCGCTGGTCGAGCATTGTTCCTCCAGATATTCGAGGGGACGGTCTATGCTGCAGAAGCGGTTGATAACACGCTCCACTCGACTCCGTTGTTCGCGACGCGCGGCCTCATCTATGATAGGAACGGCATCGAGCTAGCTTGGAATGTGCCGGGCTCCGCAGGCGACCCCGACGTGCCACAGCGAGAATATGCCACATCGACGGGTCTATCGCAGACCCTCGGCTACATCCAATACCCATCGAAAGACAGCTCCGGGTTTTACTATCAGGAAGATTTTACCGGGGAAGACGGCGCGGAAAAATACTTCAACAATGTCTTGCAAGGAGAGAACGGACTACGTCTCGTCGAAGTCGATGCAAGGGGCGCTCTGCAGTCACAAAATGTCGTCAGACCCGCCATAGCCGGGCAGAATGTGACCCTTTCGATCGATTCACGCGTCCAGAATGATCTCTATCGAAACATCGAAGCTGTCGCGACAGCCCATGGCTTTCAGGGCGGCTCCGGCATCATCATGAATGTCCATACAGGCGAAGTCATAGCCATGACGAGCTACCCCGAATATGATTCGCAGATCATGACCGACAAGACTGACGCATCAGCAATAGATTCTTTTCTCAATGATCCTCAGAACCCATTTCTCGATCGCGCCATAGACGGGCTTTATGCTCCAGGATCTACGGTCAAGCCGTACGTGGCGATGGGCGCTTTGAACGAGCATGTCATCGATCCATTGACAAAGATCCTTTCGACCGGTTCTATCTCGATACCAAATCCGTATGATCCGAGCCAATCGAGCGTCTTCCATGACTGGAGGCCGCAAGGCTGGGTGGATATGGAAGATGCACTCTCTGTCTCTTCCGACGTCTATTTCTATGAAGTCGGCGGCGGTTACCAAAACCAAAAAGGCCTCGGCATAACAAAGCTCGACCAATATTTTTCTTTGTTCGGCTTTGGCCAGGCGATCGATGATTCCTTTTTCAGCGGTGCGGCAGGCCTTGTCCCTTCGCCCACATGGAAAGCGGCGACATTTCCTGATGATAGCACCTGGCGTATCGGCGATACGTATCATACGGCCATCGGTCAATACGGCTTCCAAGTCTCGCCCGTCCAGATGGTCCGGGCCGTGGCGGCCATCGCGAACGGCGGAGATCTCCTTAATCCGACCATACTAAAGCTCGGCACAGCTCCTATTGGCGTCGATACGGCTCCGACCGTTCTGCGCAATGTCGATCTGCCAGCGGCAGATTTCAGGATCGTTCGTGAAGGTCTTCGTCAGGGTGTCGATAGCTCTAATGGCACGGACGGCGCTTTGAACGTTCCGTACGTCGATATCGCCGCAAAATCAGGCACAGCCGAACTCGGCACGACGAAGCTCACTGATAACGCATGGATCACGGGCTTTTGGCCCTATAACAATCCGGAGTATGCCTTTGCCGTCGTCATGGAGCGCGGGCCGATCGCGAACGAGATTGGCGGCGCGGCGGTCATGAGATATACGCTCGATTGGATGAACGCGAACACGCCGGAGTATTTCAAATAGTACAAGGTCCGACCTATGTTTTTACCAAGGTCCGACCTCGTGAGACCTCGTGAGACTTGCCAAAAAGCGCTCTATTTGTTAGATTGCTAGCACAAGTCTCAATATAATCATGTCACAAAATCAACTCATACAGCTCAAGAACAAGGCTACCGGCGAGGTCTATTGGTCGCGCAAGAACAAGAAGAAAGTTGAAAAGAAGATCGAGCTCAAGAAATACAGCAAGAAACTGCGCAAGCACGTCGTCTTCAAAGAGGCCAAGAAATAAAGAAGCCGCTTGTCGAAGCAATAAGGCATTTTGCATCGCCGGGAAAAAGAGGGTAGTATTGAACTGCTCTCTTTTTCGTTTAAGGGTCTAAACAATGGGCGATTAGGTAAGTGGCATACCGGCGGTCTCCAAAACCGCATTCCGAGGTTCGATTCCTCGATCGCCCGCAAAATCAAAACAGTACGGCTTCTGCTGTGCTGTTTTGATTTCTGCAGACGAGAGGATGAGAAAGCCGGACTGAAGCCGCGATGTGAGCGTAGCGAACCGCGGCAAAGGAGGCGGGGTCGCAGGCGAGCCGCATGTCGGCGAGACCTGTGACCGATTCCTCGATCGCCCGCCAAGTCAAGCGTCCCACGAGACGGCTCAAAAACAAAAATTTTTATACTTGCAATTTATTCAAAAAATATCGATGAGATATTGTCTCGGTCATAGGGCGTTATTTATAGTATCCTCTCGCAAAATTATCCCCAAACGAGCGCACATTTGTCGCCATTACGCGCTATAATGCACCTATGTTCTCCGATCCTGACAAAAATCTGGCACAGCTTGGGCTTGTCGAAGGGATGAAAATAGCCGACTTGGGCGCCGGAGCGGGGTACTATTCGATCGCCGCCGGGCGACGCGTCGGAACGAGCGGCCGGGTCTACGCCGTCGAGGTTCAAAAAGACCTTCTCGGCTTGATCAAATCGAGCGCTTCAGCCGGGAAAGTTCATAATATTGAGGCCATATGGGGCTCGATCGACACGATCGGCGGCACAAAGCTCCGCGAAGGATTGGTCGACAGGGCGGTTCTCGCGAATACGCTCTTCCAGATAGAGCAGAAAGATCGGGACAATCTTGCTCTCGAGATAAAGCGCATCCTCAAACCCAGCGGAAAGCTCCTTGTGGTTGATTGGTTGCCGGGCAGTCCCTTGAGCCCAAAGAACTGTCTTGCTCGCAGTGTCGCTGAAGATCTTTTCAATAAAAGCGGGTTTGCCTTGGAAAAGACATTTACAGCAGGAGACCATCATTACGGGCTGGTTTTTGTCAGAAATCAATAAAAGACGCTTGCCATGAAGAAAATAAATCCTATCCTATAATTTTTTATGACAAAATTCCAGATCATCGTCCTTGCACTATTCATCGTCGCTATCATCGGCGGCGCTGTCGCCTTTGCCACCTACAAAGGCGGTCAAAGCACCACATTGCCATCGGTGACGATATGGGGGACTTTGCCAGCCGCCGCGATCGAAAAATATGTTCAAGAAATCAATCTGGCGCGCGCGCAACAGCTCCAGATAAATTACGTTCAAGTTGATCCGACGAGCTTCAATACGGAGTTCATCAATGCTTTGGCTTCTGGTTCAGGCCCTGATGCTGTTCTCCTTCCGCAAGACCTCCTTTCACGCTATGCCGGCAAGATAGTCCCGATACCTTACAACGTCCTTTCACAGAGGACGTTCATGGATACGTATGTCGGCGGGACGCAATTGTATCTCGGCGCTCAAGGCGTTCTCGGATTGCCTATTCTCATCGATCCTTTGGTCATGTACTGGAACAAAGACTCATTCACGAATGCCGGTCAAGCGACCTATCCTCAATACTGGGATCAATTTCCAGGGCTTGTCTCTCAGCTAACGGTAAAAGACTCGAATAGCAATATACAGAAAAGCCTCGTCGCACTGGGCGAATTCGCGAACATTCCGCATGCCCGCGAGATATTAGGCAGTCTTTTGCTTCAGCTCGGCAATCCAGTGACGGTTTCCGCTTCTGGCGGTATTTCGAGCGCGCTTGGCAACAGCTCGGCGTTTCAAGGCGAGGATTCGACGACGCAAGTATTGGATTTCTTCACTCAATTCACCGATCCTACGTCGCCCGACTATTCATGGAATCGCGCTCTGCCTTCCGCAGACACTGATTTCCTCTCTGGCAATCTGGCTGTCTATTTTGGATTCGCCTCGGAGATAAACCAACTGCGGAACAAGAATCCGAACATCAATTTCGATGCCGCGCCTTTGCCGCAGGTCAAAAACGGTTCCATAAGGACCGAATACGGAACGATATACGGCTTGTCCATCGTCAAGAGCTCGAGCAACCCGACGAACACGTATAACGTCATTCAGGTCCTCACGGACCCTTCGAATCTCTCGATGCTCGTCAGCTTGACATATCTGCCGCCCGCGCGCCGCGATCTGATAGCCGCCGGTACGACCGATCCGTATCTGTCTATCTTTTATAATGCCGCATTGATAACGAGATCGTGGGCTGACATTGACCCGACGCAGTCGAGTGCTATATTTGAAGCTATGGTAGAATCGGTGACAAGCGGATCAAAAAGCGTCCATCAAGCGATACAGGACGCTGACGGCCAATATAATCTGTCATTGCAAAGCCAATGAAACATATCAGAAAAATCTCTCTAGCAAGCTATTTCATTGTCGCGGCAATTGCGCTCGTCGCCATCTCCACTGCGCCTGTCGCGTCGACTGCTTATGCGCAGAACATCGCCCAGAGCAGTGCGCAAGAGGTGCCGTTCTATCCGCTCAACTACGATGGCACCGGCACCAATAACAATTCGGCGACATGGCAGATAGGGCAGAGCGGCTATGTCCTGGTCGGATCCTTGCCCTCGTTTTCAAATCAGTCTAACCCTTCTATTGAGATATATTTGGCCGATCCGTCGACATTCGCTACCGGCACGCTCCTTCTCCAGAGAGTTCCGACGACCGGAGCCACTACGACCTATGCGATCAACCCGAGCAGTATCGGATCTCACCAGGGAACATATGGGCTTATCTTGGACTATACGACCGATAATCCGTCGCTCGAAACGTATGTCACTGATTCTCCGGTCCTCTTGACTATAGTCCCTGCCCCAAGCACTTCTTCTTCAAATTCAAATACCAGCAACAATAGTTGCTCCTATGGCTATGTCTATAATTCAGTTCTTGGATATTGCGCTCTACCTATGAACAGCACTACAAACTGCCAGTCAGGCTATACCTATAACCCAAACACAGGTTTTTGCGGCCAAAATATCGTCAACGCTCCTACTGTGAATGTCGGCACAGGTCCTTCAACTTCTGGAAACACGAATGGAACTGCGAATACTTCAGCATCGGCGAACACAAACACGAACACGAACACAAATGCCACCGGCCCTACGGGTCTCGTCAAATGCAAGGGCGCGACCGACCTTTCGAATCCGAACAATACGGACAATAGCCTTCCTACCTGTGATTTTAGCGAGCTCTTGATCGAGGGCCGTACTATTGTCAATTGGCTTTTCGCCATAGCCATCCCTATAGCGATCGTCCTATTCGCTTATGGTGGGGTTCTCTACATATTAGGCACGCCGGGCAATCGTAGCAAGGCGAACGGCATCTTCACGGCCGCTGGAATCGGTTTCGGTATCATGCTCATTGCGTGGGTTTCGGTGTATACTATCGTCAGCTGGCTCACGACCGGCACGAATGGCAGTTCGACGAATCAGACAGGCATTACCACATTTTTAGGACAATAATATGAAAAAAATAATCACAGCTTTCTATGTCAGCGCTCTTGTTTTGAATGCTCTAGCCACGTGCGCGCCATTCGCCGCCTCCGCACAGACATCAGTTCCGTGCTCGTCCGGCTCTGCCGCGATCTGTAATCCGCTCCAGGCGACGAGCATCACTACGCTTCTCACAAGCGCGGTCAATATCGCCATTCCGATCGGCGCCGTCATAGCCGTCATTATGTATGTCTATGTCGGCTTTAAATTCATATTTGCCCAAGGCAAGCCAGAAGAGATCAATAAAGCATGGAGCTGGTTCATATGGGTTTCGGTCGGCACGGCCATACTCATCGGGGCAAAAGTCATCGTCTCGGTCATTGAGAGCACGTTGACTTCGGCCGGGGTCGTGCAAACGGGGCTTCTCCCGACGCAATAGATCGCGGACAGAACAAAGCATGCCCATTACAATAGAAATCGATATAATAAAACAACCATGAAATATTTTTTTCAAAGAAAGACCGCCCAAGCGATAGCAGTCATCTCTCTCGCTGTTGCCCCTTCGTTCGCTTTGGCGCAGACAGTCACGCTCTGCACCATATCTCAGTCAGCCCTCGGATATTTCAACACCGCCATCAAGATAATCATCGGCCTGGCGATGGTCGTCTTCATCTTCAATGTCTTCCGGTATTTCTTTACTGAAAAAGAGACCAAGGAGCGCGGGACATATATCCTTTGGGGGATCATCGGATTCGCCGTCATCGTCTGCTTCTGGGGCCTCGTCAATCTGGTGACGAATACGTTCAGCCTCAACAATTCCGCGCCTACGACGTTCGGCAATATGTTCGGCAGTAATGCCTCCTCATGCACGTCGTCGGGCTCGTCTGGCGCCGCCTCTCAGCCGACCGCGAACAATACGATCACTGTTCACTAAATAATCCTTTAACAGCTGATCCGTACAATAAAATCGGCACCGAACCCGTCCATACGATAATCCACAGCCGCAATACTTGAAACCTCTTGAATCTGGTATACTTGAGCAGTTAATCGAATTAACCAATAACTATGAAAAAATTCATAATCGCACTCGTTTCTTTTGGTCCGTCAGTCGCTTTTGCCCAGTCTATCGCTCCGTCAGGCGTCAATCCGAGTTCTATCAGTGATGCCACTACGTTGGCTCAACGTCTCACGTATCTGTTCGATGTAGCAATCGATGTCTTGATAGCTCTGGCTGTGCTATGGATCATCGTCAGCGTCGTCGTGTGGATCGTCGATAGCGGAGGCGAAAACGCAAAGAAATGGCGCAACAATGCTCTCTGGGGCATCGGCGGTCTCGCCATCATTCTCTGTATCTGGGGTCTTGTGCATCTTTTGACTTCGACATTCAATACCGCGAACAACGGTCTCAATGCCAACGAGATTCCGACCGTTCCGCAAATCCAGTAGCCTGTAGGCAGAACGCCATCATAGTCCTCACATGAACTCGAATTCCACTCTGTCAACCATTCTTGCGCCGATCATTTCGAATATAATCGAGCCAGGATTGCTTTTATTGTTCGGACTGGCTTTCGTCTACTTTATCTGGGGAGTATACAAGCTCATAAGAAGTGCCGATAGCCCAGAAGGGCGCGCGACCGGCCAGATGCATATACTGTACTCTGCGATCGGCATGTTCATCATGTTGGGGGCCTATGGAATAATCCGGCTCATCGCGAATACGCTGAATATCTCGTCGCCGCTGTAGCCGATCGGTATACAGAAAGACAGATATAGATCAAGCAAAGAGAGAATGGTGCAAGAAAAAAAGAGGGAAGCGCGAGCGTCCCTCTTTTGTGTATTCTGTTACCATCATCGCCTTCTTTGTCCGGAAGACGAGGTCCTGATCCTTATCGGGATACTCCGCTGGCCCTGGTTTTGAAACCCATACCTGCTGAACCCCTGGACTGAACCATAATTCCTGTATTCAGGATATTCTGACGCTGGTTTGCCGTCGTAGTACAGTCTGATCGCGTCGCGGTCGCTGTCAGCATATGGGCAGTAGGCGCAGACGACTGTATTTGGTGAAGTTGAGAAGGTCTGATATCCGTTCGGCGGGATCACGTATTCTCTCTCAACATACCCGTTCGGATTAGGCTCCGGCAACGGTATCGCGGATTGTTGGTCGTCCAAGGCGGCTTTTTCTTCCGTCCTGTAGATGACCGTGTTCGTCACGATGATCACGGTCGGCGGTTGCGGCTGTTGTAACTGTTGGGGTTGCGATAGCTGACGGTTCTGCATGATCGTCGCGATGGCCGATCCGATGCTTCCGCCGCCGATATTTATGATGATCGAGTTTTTCGGCAGGGGAGCCGCGATGGCGGTGACATTCGTCGACGCAACTGCGACCGAGAGATCATTGGTCTCGGTTTTCGACAGGACAGTTGGCTGGTTCTTGTCGCTTCCTCCATTGTGCCGGTGGCTTATTCCCAAACTGACTATGGGCACGAGCAAGACCAGGAAAAAAAATACAGGCAATGTCCAAGGATGTCTCCGTACGAACAAAGCAAACCAAATCCTGGTGCGCTGCATTTTATACAGGCACAATGTTATCGTGCCGAAGATGACCGCGCCGATAACCATGGCTATGTAGTTGGTGGGGCATATACACCATGTGTACAACGCCCCTATGACCATGCCAAGCAATGCGAATAATAGACTCATATGATTCCTTTTTTTGTTGTCAAAGACTCTGTTCAGCCTTTGTTTGTTTATGAAAGCTGTTCGGTGTTTCTGATTCAATCTTAACATAATAAACTAGAAAAGTCAACAGGTCGTTCGTAATCGTTCGGTGGCGTCGTGTACAAGGATTTCATTCTCTACACGGCGAATGTTTCGCTCAGGTTCTGACCGCTCTTGCCAGTTCATATGTCCTGCACTCCCTGAAAAGAGCGGTGTGGGACTTTTCTTTCTCCAATAGACAAAAAATCTGGTGGTAGTAGGATAAAGGCATGAAAACAAAAGACGAACAGGTGATACGAATGGTTCGCGGCACGCGAGCCATGCTCTTGCCGCACTGGGGCAAGATTGAGGCGACGAAGCAAAAAGACAGCTCTGCGGCCAATGTCGTGACAGAGCTCGACGAGGAGATCGAACGGTATTATGCGAGAGAGCTAAAGAAGATCGATCCGGAAGCGGACTTTGTCGGCGAGGAGTTTGGCGGCAACAGGAAGGCCAAGCGGTTTTGGATAGCCGATCCGATAGACGGCACTGCGCATTATATCCGTGGCTTGCCGTTCTGCACGACGATGCTCGCTCTCATCGAGGAGGCCCGGGTCAATTTCAGCATCATCTACGACTTCATCAATGATGTCGTCTATCACGCGCGGCGCGGCGAGGGTGCCTATATGAACGACGAGCGTATCCATGTGAGCGAGCGCCCGGTATCCAATTCATATGCGGCGTATGAGTCGCAGATCGAAAAGCGAGACAGGCCGGAAAATATGGAGAAGTTCCTCAAATTTTCACAGAAGACGAAATTCTTCAGGGCTGTGACCTCGGGATATGAATACGTCCTCGTGGCCACCGGCAAGCTCGAGGGAAGGATTTGCTTAAATCCATATGGAGAGGATTATGATTACGCTCCCGGCTCGCTCCTCGTTTCCGAAGCGGGCGGCATCGTCGCCAATATCGGCAGCACGAAGTATGATTTCAACAACCTCGATTTCATCGCTGCGAACAAGCATCTCTACAAAGAATGGACCGAAGGGAAGGAAGCATTGTTTCCGATAATTAAATGAAAAGTGCTGGATATGTATTAAGGTAAAGACGGAAAAACCGGACATATAGTCCGGCGAGGTTACTCAAAAATATTATATCACATTTATTAACAACGAAGACACACTAAAAAACGCCACCATAAGTGACGCCCTTTAGTATGCCTGTCTCCGACTTTAATATAAGCCAGATAGGTCTGACGACCCGCAGACATATCTATAGTATACATTGATCGATATCAATATGACTATGGTCTCATCAACATATCTTTAAGCTGCTTATGCACATAAGCTTGAGAACGGCCTTTTTTGTAAGTAGTTATGTCTAGGATGCCAATTTTTTTGAGCAATAAGATATTATTTCTTGCCATTTGTCTCAAATCACCCTTAACTTTTTTCTTTCGAAGAAATGCCTCCGCGCTCGTTATCGTGATATATAGCTCATTGAGAGAATGGTTCAACACGTGCAAAGCCGCCGAAGAACGGGTATTTTCATTTATGAGCATTTCGTTGCTCTCTTTTAGAGATCTTAGTTTTTTAATAAGGTCAATATTATGCACAGTCTGGCATATGATTGCTTCAAGAAAGAATAGTATCCAATCAGTGAAATCAGCTTTATCGCTCACAGATCTTAGCGCAGCGACGTATTCTTCTCGATGAGTATCAAAGTACTGACTCAAATTCAATACTGCAGATATGAGAGATTTATCGATAAGCAATTGCGCGATGATGAGCAATCTGCCAGTCCTACCATTTCCATCCTCAAATGGATGTATAGATTCAAATTGATAGTGGGTTATTCCCGTTTGCAACAGAGAAGGGAAAGCAGATCTGGAATCAATCTCAGCCACCAGCCTTGACGTGAAATCCTGCATTTTTGTTGGATGCACGGGGTAAAAATCTCCCAGCTTACTGTTTTGTATCTTTACCTCAACATTTCTAAAGCTACCCGGAGTTCCTTGGGTCGATGGATCATTTTCGGTGAGAAGTTTATGCAAATGTCGGATCAAGGACAAATCGACAACCTTGTGTCCTTTGACGATGTCTTCTAGCTCGCTCATTGTGAGCTTGTAGTTTACAGCGCTAAAAAGCTTCAGGCGTTTCTTCTTTTCGAAATCGAGAGACTCTTCAAGGTATAGATCCTTGAGATTTCCAGTCGTTCCCTCTATGCGGGCACTATTAAGAGCCTCTATATTTTTTAGGGCTGAAATGATGAAATCAAATTCTAGAACATTTGAGACGATGTTGTTGACCTCTCCTATACAGCGTGACGCCGTCTCAAGTTTCTTTAGAACCTCCATGTTTTCTAAGGTGGATTTGATTTTGATATCGAATATTTCCTTCTCTCCAATGAAATTAGGCATTGTTTATGTTAGTTAATAATACAATCATATACGAATGTATAAAAAAGTCAAGTATTTTTATACATTCAATTTAGAGTGTATATTTTGTTATACATTCCGATACAGCCTCACAAAAGTACCATTAAGCCGTTTTGGTCATAGATGATAAGTTCGAGATCATTTCGGTGTAATCATTAGGCCGTCAATTTGTATTTATTTCAGCTGAAACAAAGAAAATGGTATAATTGTCAGAATGTCCAGTAAAAACAGGATCTCGGTATTCATAGACGCATCGAACGTTTGGCAAGCCCAGAAGACCAAGGGTCGCTTTTTTGATTATGCAAAGTTGAAGGAGGTGCTCAAGACAAAGCTCGAGGGTTCATCTGTCGAGTTCTTCTATTACACAGCCTATCCAAAAGAAGGCACGAGGGATTATGACCTCGATGGCAAGCATAAATTCTTCACCTATATGAAAAAAGGACTGGGCATAACCGTTCGCAAAAAAGAGCTGAAGCGGATAACCGTAACGACATCGACCGGAGAAGCTATCGAAGAAAAAGGCAACATGGACGTTGAAATAACTATAGATGTGATCACTCATATGAAAAAATACGACACAGCAGTCCTATTCTCCGGCGATTCTGATTTCTTGGCGCTCGTCTCGTATGTCCGCAACGGCGGCAAGAAAGTCTTCGTATTCTCCTCAAAGAACAATATCTCACAAGAATTAAAGACAGGAACAGACGGATATTTCGATGTGCTCGACATTACAGATGATATCTGGGGCAGGGAGTTAAAGCGTCGACAACAGCTCGAATAGGCAGTAACGAAAGCAGCCCTCCGCGAGGAGGACTGCCCTTGGATGTAAAACCCTTTCGGTCAAATGGTACGACCGAAAGACTCTAAGAATATACATCAAAGCAGCTTGAAAATCAAGGGGTCTGGTATATACTTTGCACATGCCCAAACCCCTCACCTCATTCGAGCCTGAGGCTCAGAGAGCCGTAGGCCTCATCTTTGAAGCGCACGGCACGACGTTCGACAATGAAGCCCACCTTTCCTCGGGCTGGAACGACGTGGCTTTGTCGCCACTCGGCGAGCAGCAATCGCGCGAGATGGGCGAGAGGTACAAGGACGACCATTTCGACGCGGTCTTCACCTCGGACCTGGCTCGCGCCTATCGTTCGGCAGAGATCGGCTTTGGAAATCGTTGGCCTATAATCCGCGATAAACGTCTACGCGAATGCGACTATGGCGACCTGACCCAAAAGCCGAGCGAAGTCGTCGACGCGGAAAAGCCCGGCCGCCTCCATGTCCCGTTCCCGAATGGCGAGAGCTATGACCAAACCCTGGCGCGCATGAAGTCCTTTCTCGATGACCTCGCCCGCGACTATTCCGGCAAGAGAGTCATGATCATCGGCCACCGCGCCACCCAGTACGCCATCCAGCATATCCTCGAGGGCACGCCGTATGAAAAGCTCGTCACCACGCACTTCAAATGGCAGCCAGGGTGGTGTTACGATATGAAGTAGTTAAATTATGGCTTAAATCACCGGGAATTATAGAAAATTGCTAATTTTCGTGTATAATGTAGAATTCCCGGTATGAAGATACATTTACCACACGGTGCTTTTCTGGGAAACATAGACCAATTCATTACAGGGTTTGATCCTAGTGATTCCTATAGGCTTTCGATAACGGCTGCCGATAAATGGATATGGCTACATCCTGTTGCTTTGAGTATGATCGCTTCTCTTGCCGTAAAATTAGGTAAGAAAAATATTGAATGCCAAAAAATCACCGCAAGATCAGGACATTACCTCGAAAGAATGGGCCTATTCAATTTTTTAGGAGTTGAATCTGGCATGAAAATCACCGAGCATGATCCGTCAGGCAGATTCGTGCCGTTAACGCAAATAACGAACTCGGATCAGTTGACGAGATTTATCACAGAGATGATACCAATGCTGCATCTAGCGCCACAACAGGCAGAACCTATCAGATATATCGTCAGTGAGCTCGTTCGAAATGTTTTGGAGCACGCGGAGACGAAAGACGGCGCGATCCTATGCGCTCAATACTTTAAGAAAAGCAACTCGATCCGTATCGGCATCGCTGACACTGGCATCGGCATACGAAAGAGTTTGAGCCGTGCGCATGCGACGAGTGACGATATCGATGCGATCAAACTTGCAATGATGCCGGGGGTTACTGGTACAACGTCGCGTGGTGGTGGTACTGCTCAGAATGCTGGTGCTGGTCTATTCTTCATAAAATCTATCGCTTATACTAATCGGGATTTTTTTGTCATATATAGTGGCATGGGTATGTATAAACTATTACGTAGAAAGGAGGAAAAGGAGTTGATGCTGCATGCAGATCCTGTATTTGATAGGCACTCGGAAAGTCCAGATATGCCTGTTTGGCGGGGAACCGTAATCGGGATAGACATATCGCTCGACTCAACGAATGAATTCAATGCTTTGCTTGACCTTATCAGAGATACCTACAGAAAGGCAGTCAGGGAAAGACGGGTTGAACGATACCGCAAACCAAAATTTATTTAATCCATCCAATAGTATACAAAAAATATCATGCTAATAATAAAACTCATCGATCATGTCGGCTCATTTGCAGAAAATAAAGACATCGCACAATCTTTACGAAAAGAGAAGATAATCCCTGCTTTAGAAAAAGGCGAGGAAGTGACTTTAGATTTTGTCGGCGTCGATTCAGCGACGCAATCATTCGTACACGCGCTCATAAGCGATGTCATTCGAGTCCTTGGCGGTGAGATCATAGATAAGATTTCATTCAAGAACTGCAATGAGACCGTCAAAAAAATAATCGAAATCGTGATAGATTATATGCAAGAATCATAACGGCCATTATTAGAGCTCGTCACCACACACTTCAAATGGCAGCTGGGATGGGTGTATGATATCATCGAATCATGAAAAAAATCATCAAAACAAAAAAAGTTATACCTGATATTCATTTGTTGAAGAGCGATATTTATTTCGATCTCATGGAGTTTGAGGAAAGATTAGGCCGCTTTCTTTCCACGTTGAATATCCACGAGAAATTGACAGTAGACGATATGAAAGATATGATTTGGAACGATGATGATATAAAGTTGCCATCACGAATGATCACGTTTCTTCTTGAAAATGCATCTCAAAAAGACTTTCAAAAAGGAGCAGATCTTGTTATGGAGGCCTGGAATCATTTTCCGCACAATTCATTGAACGGTCTATCTCCGCGCGAGATGGTTGAACGCAGTAGGAAAGAGAGCAAAGGAGAAAAAAATACAGCAGCCGATCTGCCGTTGAAATATCGCCGCAATTTTTATGAAATATTTTCAAAACGATTTCCGAAAGATGTTCGAATCGTGAAAAGAGCAAAAAATGAATGGGAATTTGAGTATCCAATCGAGATTCAAATGTTGCGTAGCATGATCCGTGATTTAGATGCTATTGATGAAGATATCGGTGAAGAACTCGATGAACAGCTCATGGAGGATAGGATGCTTTTAGATAATGCAGAAGATATAGTCGAGATGATGAAGATTGCTGTTGAAAAGCATCCTTTATTTTTTGAAGGAGCGATTCGCATTGCCAAGAACGCTTTTATGAGAGGAGATGCGAAGAGCGCAAGGAATGTTTTAGAAAACTCAATTACTGCAGGTCGAGCTTTATTGCCTAAAGATTTCAAGTTAGGTAAAGATATTTTAATGTGGGCAATGCTTGAAAATAGGCCGTTTATGCTTTTGCTGGGAGAGTACGCAACTTTTGTCGATACCGAGGATGGCCCATTGCAGGCAATACCGCTCTACGAAGAGATGATCGCTCTCAATCCGAATGACAATCAAGGGATGCGCGCTTTTCTGGCTACAGCTTACCTCAAGACTGGCAAGCTCGAAAAGCTTCTGGTTTTATCGGAGAAATATCCCGAAGATATGGTACAAGAACTTGTTACAGGAAAAATTCTGGCTCTGTACAAGCTTGGACGGCTCGATGAAGTCAAGGCGGCTATAAAAATGCATAAAAAATATAACTTGCATGTATTCAAGGAGATATTAAAAATAGAACATCCACAACCTGAACTTATCCCTGGCCGAGTAAGAGTCGGTGGCGAAGACGAGGCATGGCTATACTGGCAAGCTCAAGGCAATATATGGATGACTACACCCGGTGCGCGAGAATTTTTAAAGGAAGAGATGGAAAAATAAGGAATAATTATAGTATAGATTTCTTATTTTTGAGAGTATCCTTACGCCATGGAACCCCTCGCCTCAAAAATTCGCCAGCAAAATCTGGCTGAATTCGTCGGGCAGGCGGTATCTTGCAAATACATACAAATCGTGGTATAGTAGATCACGAAGTGACCAGCCTTGGAATCGTGTGATTTCAAGGGCTTGATTGCTCATTAACAAAGGCATTTCCCTCAGGGATACGCCGCAAAAAAGAAAGGCAAATACCATGAATGGTAAGCCAAACACTACGGTTAAGGTAAACGCTCACGACAATACCAATGAGCTCGGCAGAGAAGCAGGACACCTTCACAAATTCCTCTGCAAGCTGCGTGAGGTGGGCGCTACACAATATGACTTGGTCTGCATGCGGACTGTCAACGACAGGATCCTCGAGCAGTTCCTCGGCGCTCTCCGCGGTACGATTCCTCTTCCAGAACAAGACTGGGAGACGGTCAATTTGGATCGCGGTTGGAATATCAATCACCTGGAACCGGTTATCGCTCCGGAGGATGTCAGCATCAGCAAAGCCATTTCGGATATCGGTTTGGGAATATGGACTCTCGAGTGCGAAGGGGGTGGCCTCATTCTCGGCGACATGAAGGTCGCAGTTTACCAACCGACTGGCTCATGTATTGTGGACGGAATGTATTCGCGAGATCGTCTCGACAGTCCAGCACCTCACTACTATGATCTGAATTTGGCGGCAGCTCGATGGCTCACAGGAGAAAATTTCCGGGCTCAAGGCGTCTTTTCAGGACCGCCGTTCTCAGATGAATGGGCTAACGAGACGCTTTTCTTTCTCGGGACTGTCTTTTTAGGCAATTCCTTGGATAAGAAATACGTGCTTGCGCCAGCTTTGACATCAAACAAGAAAGGTTTGATCACACTCGGCCTCAAGCCTATTCCTGTCGGTCCCTGGCCTGAACATTGCTTTGCTGCCGTTCTGGTTCCTCGGTAACCCTCCACGTTAGTTTCAAGGGCCGCTCTCACGAGTGGCTCTTTTTTCATGCACAAAAAAGCGTATACTTACGTCATGGAACCCCTCGCAAACAAGATTCGGCCTCAAACTCTCAAAGACTTTGTCGGTCAAGAGCATTTAGTGGGCCAAGGAAAACCGCTCCGCAAAGCCATTGATGACAAGCATCTGTTTTCTTTTCTATTGTGGGGCCCACCCGGCACTGGCAAGACGACGATTGCCAGGATCTATGCGAAGGCGGTCAATGCCAGGATATATGAGCTCTCTGCTGTTTCGGCAGGGAAAGAAGACATAAGGAAGATCATCGACGAACCGGACACCTTGCTCGAAGGCCGCCCAAAAGTGCTATTCCTCGACGAGATCCACCGCTTCAACAAGGCCCAGCAGGATTTTCTTTTGCCCTATGTGGAGTCCGGCCGGCTCACCCTCATCGGCGCGACGACGGAGAATCCCAGCTTTGAGGTCATCCCCGCGCTCCTGTCGCGCTGCAGGGTCTTTGTCCTGCAACCGCTGACCGAGGCGGATATCAAGGCCATCGTAAAGAGGACCAAGATAAAAGTAGGCAAGGACGCCCTCGAATGGCTGGCGGCACTGTCGAACGGCGACGCGCGCATCGCCATCACCGCTATCGAGAATTGCCAGCGCCTCTACGGGCCGATAACGCTGGAGAATCTCAAGAACACCTTCGAGCATTCCTTTATCCGTTTCGATAAAAAAGGAGAAGAGCACTACGACACCATCAGCGCCTTCATCAAAAGCATGCGCGCCGGCGACGCTGACGCCGCCATATACTATCTGGCCCGCATGCTCGAAGGCGGCGAAGACCCCAAGTTCATCGCCCGCCGCATGGTCGTGTTCGCCAGCGAAGACATCGGCCTCGCCCAGCCGACAGCCCTCGTCGTCGCCAACGCCGTCTTTGCCGCTGTCGAATATATCGGGCTGCCCGAATGCCGCGAGAACCTCGCGCACGGCGTGGCCTACCTTGCCCTCGCCGCCAAAGACCGCAGTGCCTACGACGCCTACATGGAGGCTTTGTCTGATGTAAAGAAGACAGGGAACTTGCCCATTCCGCTCCGCATCCGCAACGCGCCGACGAAATTGATGAAAGATCTGAATTATGGCAAAGGCTATGAAAAATACGACAAGAGCGGCTACCTGCCGGAGAAATTGAAAGGGAAGAAATACCTGAAGAGGAAATCTTGACAATTACCCAAATCAATCATATCCTTGGTTTAAATTCCAAAAGAAAGGAAATTATGCTCATTCAAAAAATCTGTGGACACGTATGCCGCGTTATCTCGAACACGTTTGGCTGGGGCTTCGGTGGTTCGTCATGGGGCGGCACAAAAAACAAGGACGGTGCAAGTAGCGAGTGGACGTATTTGAGTGGACTCGGACCAGCAACTTTGTTCATCAGAGGCAACAATGTGCGATCCTTGCTCGGATACTGCGCTGTCAAGGTCGGATATGATTCGACCGATCAGAGCGGCAAAGTGCTCTATTGTCGATGGATTCTTGGCCAGAAAGAGAAAGGCGACAAAATCATTATCGGCCGACGGCACGCTGATCGCGAATATGCCAGGCTCGAACCGATACGTCATTATCCAGATTCGTTTGGGATGGAAGGTTAACGTGTAATCGGTATTCACATCGCGCCAGCCGTCACCCGGCCGGCGCTTTTTTCTTGCCGTTGAAAGTTGGCAAGATTCTTGTCAACTTTTTGTTGCCAAGGAAATTGAAGGGAATCCACTCAGTATGATGTAGTTTCCCATGACCGTTTCAAACGCTTCCTGTGAGGCGTTTTTTTCTTGTCCATAAAAGTTGACAACTTTCTTGTCAACTTTTATGTATTAGGAATATGAGGAGGCTGGGATGGGAAAGCGGCAATCAAAAATATGTAAAAGGAAAAAGAATAGAACCCGTGCTGATGCTGATATTAGCGCAAGCGTTGCCTTTTGAGAAAAAGAACGTCGAGTGGACAATACAATATTTGTATGGTAATTTACGTTCAGCTGTTCTTTAAAAGAATTGGTTAGAATTCCAATCACTCTTGATATAAAATCCTGAGTTCAGTAGACAGCTGTTATAGCTATGAAAAGACGTACTTGTACGACAGTGAGCATCATCGGTCACAACACATACCGACCGTTTGTCAGGCTCAAGAGTTCGCCAGGGGATGGTGATCACTGCAATCTGTATTCGTTCTTGTGCCAATCGGATGGAAGAACGAATGTGGCGATCATCAAGGCCTGTTTACCGTCTGGAGGGATGGCAGGCCAAGTTGAACATCTTCAGATCAGAGACATCTTGGCGACTATCGGGGGATCGAACATAGTTTCGACCATCTCCCATCGTGACAATGTCGAATTGCGCTTCAGGCTTTTACCAGGTAAGCCGTTTTGTGAGTCGTCGATCACCCTGGCTTTTGTGGTTTTGTTGAAGCTCGGGATGAATGAGGGATGTGTCAAGGATCTGTTGAAACAGAGCCAGATCGTCCAACATACCGAAGTCAAATACAGAGACAAGTGGGTCGAATACATGGAATATATGCGCTGTACGCACCCGGCCCTTGTATCTCGTGAACCGGTACGCTTCTAATCAATCAAAATCCTTCAGCGCGCCGCCCTCACAGGTCGGCGCTTTCTATATATAGCCAAATACGCGTCAGCATGGTATAGTTATTTTGCCCTGCCAGACGATCGCGCTTGGTCCAGACCTTGGTTTGGAGCGAGTGAGGAAAGTCCGAACACCGGCTTCCGGCCGCGAAAGCGGCGAATGGCATCCATGTCGTTCAAGGGAGCACAAGGGTAACAGGTAACGCCTGTACACAGCAATGTGCGAGGTGCGAACAGTGACGCCTGATCCGAAAGGTGAAGGCATCCGCCAAAGCTCGCGTGCGAGCAGTGGCGGATGAATTCCGCAGAGATGCGGAAGTGCAACGGCTAAATCCTTACTTCGGTGCAAGACCGCACTCTGCAGAGCTTCGCGCAAAGCAGAGAGAGTCGCTTGAGGCGCGCGGCGACGCGCGTCCTAGATAGATGACCGTCCTTGTCTGCCGTTAAGGCAGGCATGACAAAATTCGGCTTATCGGCAGGGCATATAAAAACCTCTTCGCACGAAGGGGTTTTTATATGTGCTTGTTCATTGATATTTCTCAAGCAATACCAAATGTCATGATGACGAAAAGCGGATTTACAACAGGGGATCGATATATGATTTCCACAGTCTGACCGATTATGTGCATATGTTTCTTGTTGAGCCATGATATACTTTCCGTCATACGCATAAAATAAGTCGGTTGATTTATAAGTATAAGGCGCTGAATGCAGTTTTTATTAACAATTATTAACTAGTAATCTGCATAACAACTATGAATCCAGAACAAATACCAGCCCAAGCAGTACCAAGCTCGAAGCTCGAATCTTGGGGCTATGGCATCTTGACAGCTCTTATCTTTCTTGCACCAATCGTGGTCATTCCTATTCCATATTTGGAACAGAATGCAGTCAAAGGCTATCTCCTTGCATTCGGCGTTCTTGTTTCGGCGATACTGTATGCTATCTCCCGCTGGAAGATAAAGTCCTTTGAATGGATAGCCAATCCAATATCGTATATCAGCGTCATTTTTGTTGTCCTTCTCGCGCTATCCTCCGCTTGGAGCGGTGATTTCCTGAAATATTTTTTCGGCCAAGGATTCGAATATCCGACAGCGGCCTTCATGATCATACTGGGCATTGCTCTCCTCTTGACGGCTCTTTATTCCTCGCGTAGCTCGTCTCGCGCGCTAACGATATATACAGCGCTATTCTCTAGCTTCTTGGTTGTAACCCTTTTCCAGATCATAAAGCTGGCAGACCCATCGGCGCTCTCTTTCGGCCTATTTATCGGAGCCGCTACTACGCCCCTCGGCACGTGGTACAACCTAGGTATATTCTCCGGCATCATATTTATACTTCTCGGCATTGCGTTCCTGTATTTTCCGATGAGCAAGGCCGTCAAATGCGCGGCAGGCGTTTTGTTCGCAGTCCCATTCTTCTTTCTCTTGATTGCTGGCTTGCCGTCGGTTTGGCTCGGCATCGCCCTGGTTTTCCTTGCCCTCATTTTCCATAGGCTTTTCAATGAGAAAAAGGACATTCCGGTCAGCAAACGCCTGCCAGTCTTTTCCGGCATCGTCTTCATCGTGGCAGTATTTATGGTATGGCAAGGAAACAGCGTCACGAACCCTCTCGCCAGCGCTTTGAAGGTAGGATATTCTGAGACGCCTCTGTCGTGGCAGACGACTCTCAACATCGGCACAAGCATCATGAACGTGTCTCCTATTCTCGGCTCTGGTCCAAACACGTTCGCCAAGGAATATCTCCTGTACAAGCCTTTGGCTATAAATCTGACCCAATTGTGGTCCACTGAATTCTCAAATGGCTCAAGCATCGTTCTGACCACAGCCCTTTCCCTCGGCTTGTCAGGCATTGTGCTCCTATGCCTCTTGTACGTCTACTTTATCCGTACAGGCGTGAAGGTACTCCGCAAAGGCCCTGCTGTCCGGGCGGACAAATCATCAGATGATCAGGGAAACGGCATATTCTTGCCCTTTATCTCTTTCTCATCGTTCTTTGCGGGAGCATTCCTGCTTTATATCGATCTGGTATATGTCCCTTCGTACGTCAATTTCTTTCTGACATTCGTCTTTATTGGAATCTTTTTCGGTTCATGCATTCGGTCCGGAGATATGAGGCTGGTCGCGCTTCCTTCCAAGTGGGAAGGGAAAACGAGGCTCTATGGTAGGTCTTTTGGAGCGATCATCCTTCTTGTGCTGATCGCGGGCTTCGTCGTATATGCGATGAGGGCTACTGCTTTCGGATACTTTACCGCCGGGGTCGCTGACATTTCCGCTTCTCCATTGTCGTCTGTTGGCATGTCCAAAGCCCATAACTACTTTTACAAAGCTTTGGCTTTGGACCATGAAGACATATACGATCAGGCCTTGGCTCAAACGGATCTCACAGCGGTGCGCATGATCGCACAACGATATATTCCGCTGGCTCGAGCGCAAAGCCGACACAGGCACAAATCCAGCAGATAGGGGCTCTCGTCAATGAAGGAGCCGCTAACGCAGTCGATGCGGTCAAGCACGATCCATCGGATTACCATAATTATCTGTCCGAAGCGCAGGTCTACTCAATAGCTGCGGGGCTCCAGATCAATGGCGCCTATGCCGCGGCCGTCACCGCGTATACCAATGCTCTCAAGTATAATCCGTATAGCCCTTTGCTGTACCTCGACCTTGCCCAAACAGCCGCCGGACAGAGCAAATACAGCGATGCGACAAGCTATATTGGTTCGAGCCCTTCAGCTCAAAAATAATTACACTGATGCGGTATATCTTTTGTCGCAGATCCAAGTGGCAGAAGGCAATACTGCAGACGCTATCACTTCGGTCAAATTCGCTACCCAATTGACTCCAAATGATCCGACAGCATTCTTCGAGCTCGGCCTTTTGCAATACAATGCCGGAGAGTATTCCGACGCCGTCGCGTCTCTCTCCCAAGCTGTCTCCTTGAGTCCTAATTATGCTAATGCCCAATATTTCCTCGGGCTCTCATATTCAAAGACAGGGGATAACGCCGATGCGATCGCGCAATTCGAGCAATTGTCAAAGACAAATCCAGACAATGCGGACGTCGCTGGCATCCTGTCGAACCTAAAGGGCGGCAAGAGCGCGTTTGCAAATCAGGCTCCCCCTGTCTCGACCCCAGAAAAAAGGACTTCTCCACCGGTCGAAGGCAAGACTTCTGCCGACTCAGGCACAAGCAACACGGCAGGACAATAAACGGCATGGTCAAAAAGTTCTTTGCGGCCCTCGGCAGTGAGATACGCGGCCTTCATGAGGCCGCATATCTTCTCGCTTTTTTTGCTCTTGCCTCGCAAGTCCTTGGCCTGGTCGGCGATCGGATACTGGCATTCATGTTCGGAGCGGGGCACACCCTTGACCTCTTTTATGCGGCTTTCCGCATACCAGACCTCATCTATACCACTATCGCCTCGACCGTCTCTGCCTCTGTGCTTATCCCTTTTCTGATCGGATATTTCGACGAGAGCGATGAAAAGGGCAAGAAATTCATCGATTCAGTCTTCACTGTCTTTTTTGCGGCTATCGTCGTCGTCTCCATCGTCGCCTATATCCTGGCGCCATGGCTTGTGCGGACGTTTCTGCCAGGCTTTGCCCATGACGCCGATTTTTCGTCTCTCGTCGCCGCGATGCGCATCATGTTGCTTTCGCCGTTCTTTCTTGGCCTATCGAATTTTTTTTCGAGCGTGACGCAGATGAATCGGCGCTTCCTGATCTATTCATTGTCGCCGATCCTCTACAATCTCGGCATGATAATCGGTGCGGTGGTCTTTTACCGCTATCTTGGTCTCGCTGGATTAGTCTGGGGCGTCGCCCTCGGTGCGTGCATGCATATGGCAGTGCAGATCCCATTCATCGTGCGGACGCGGGTCTTCCCGCATTTCACCTGGGCGGTAGATTGGCCCAGCATACGCAAGGTGTTCTTCTTGTCTTTGCCGCGGACGTTGACCCTTTCAGCTAACCAGCTGGCCTCGTTTTTTCTCATAGCATTGGCGTCGTTCATGGCAGGAGGATCGATTTCTATCTTCAATTTCGCTAATTCTATCGAGTCAGTGCCGCTCACCATCATCGGCGTCAGCTATTCTTCGGCCGCATTTCCGACGCTGTCAAAATTATTTTCAAGCGGCAAACGAGAAGAATTCCTCACAGAGATGGCCACTTCGGCGCGCCATATCATATTTTGGTCACTGCCAGTCACGGCGCTCTTCATCGTCCTGCGAGCCAATATCGTCCGTGTCATCCTCGGTGCGGGAGCTTTCGACTGGAACGACACGCGCCTTACCGCCGCCGCCCTCGCCCTCTTTATCATCTCCATCGTCGGCCAGGGGCTTATCCTCCTCTATGTGCGCGCGTATTATTCCCAAGGCCTGACGAGGAAGCCGCTCATCGTCAATATATTTTCCGCACTGCTCATCGCGGGTATGGGGTATTTTCTCGACAAAGCATATTATGCATGGCCCATGTTCCAGTATTTCATCCAATCGCTCCTCAAGGTCTCCGACCAGGTCGGCGTCGGAGTGCTCATGTTGCCCTTGGCTTTTTCCATCGGTGCGATCGTTAACACCTTTCTCCATTGGTATATCTTCGATCGTGACTTCCCGGGCTTTTCCCGGCGCCTCGGCGACGTCTTTTTCCAAAGCCTATCGTCAGCCGTGATAGGCGGCTACGCCGCATACCTCGGCCTGCGATTCTTTAATATATTCTTCCCCTTGACTACGACATTCAACGTCTTCATGCAAGGATTTCTGGCTGGATTATTCGGCATTGCGGTCTGCGCAGGTATTTTCATCATGATGAAAAACCCCGAGATATCAGAGGTCTGGCGCACGCTCCATTCAAAGATATGGAAGGCAAAGATCGTCGTTCCAGAGCCGAGGGAGCTGTGAAGAAGACGGCTTCACAAGAAGGCGCAAGCATTATATGATTAGGACGTCCTTTTATTTATACTACTAATACAGCACTACCATGAAAATCGACATATTCAGCGAAGAGAAGGATAGGCTCGAAAAAGACAGACGAGAGAAGGCTGGCATACCGGAAGAGCCGGTGGATACGCTCACGGTCAAGGAAATATTGAGCGGCAAGGAATCGAGCGCTCTTTTCGGCGAGATGATCGAACAGTCGGGAGACCCTGACGACAAGGAAATGCTCGCCAGGCTGGTTTCTGGAAAAATGGAGGCCGACGATGTGAAAAAGATAGCTGAAGCGCGTGACGCGTTTTCCGAGAAAATGCGTGAAGCGGAGGCCATAAAAAGCGAGCTGACGCCTGAACTGGTACAGCAGATAGCAAAAAATAATCCCGATATCCAAAGGATCATGCAGGAGGTCGGCGCCGATGGTATCGTCAAGATATCCCATGAAACGATCAAAAAGATAGCGGTCAGCGATCCGAGCAGGTTCAGAGAGATATCTCTCAGCGTCAAAGTCCTTCAGAATTCAAGGAATGGCCAATTCAAGGAGCTCAATGACAAAGTCGAAGATCTGTGCAAAAAACAAGGCATCAATCCAGAAAAATATCTGAAAGCCGCGGCGATATCCGACGATGTCGAACGCAAAAAAGCCATCAACAAGCTGGCCGTGGAAAATGCAGGCTTTTGGAAGGCGCTCACTTCAGGCAAGAGGATCCGACAGCTCGTCGAGATGAAGACAGATTTGGAGGCGGCGTTTGCCGAGCTTGACCATTGGAAAAGAGAGATCGGATCTGTATTGGCTCTCAGCATAAAAGGGAACCAAGACATGCTGGAGGCGCTCAACCGCGAGATGGCCGGGGAACCGAAAAAGAAAGAAGTCTTTGGAATGAATGACATCAAGAAAGAAGTGGTCGATGAGGCGACAATAAAGGCTGATTTTAAAAAATGGAGAAGCAATGCAACAAATAATCTAGATGATGCTATATGGAATCAATTGACTGATCAAGAAAAAGGTCTTCACCGCGATGGATTTATGAGAGAACGAGTGAATGAAAGGAAAGGGGCGATCGCCGCAAAAGGCGGCTTTTGGGCGTCTATATTCAGCGCTCTGTTCGACACGATGTTCGCCGGCTTCGACAAGAGCACCCTCAATTAACCATTAAACTTATACTACTATGAGCACAACTGACGCTACAAAATCAATCCGCGATCAATTCATGAGGGTAGTCGATACCGGCGACGAGCGAGCGGCAAAGGATTTCATCATAGACCATCTCAAAGAGTTTCCTGAACAGACTCAGGTGAGGATCATTTCCGCTTTCTTCTTTGATGCGCTCGAGAAAGAGGCTGACGAGGTTGAGAAAAAGGCCGCTCTGCAAAAAGAGGCGCTCGCCGCTTTTGCCGAGATCGAGGATGCCGAGAAGACTCTCACTGCCGAAAAGAAAAAGCAGGATTTGAAGGCAGGGTTGGGGATATAGATAGGTTTGATATAATCCATCCATGGAAAACCTAACAGGCACGCAGGAAAAATTCACCAATCCGCAGGAGGAGATCGCATATCTGCGCGAGATGATCGCAAGGCGCGAGCGCGACCTGCTCGAAAAGACGCCAGATGGGAGCGTCGAGCATGTGGCGCGCGAGGAAGTCGTGAAATATGCCGAGAAAAAGCCTGACGAGGTTTTGCACGAAAAATACATCGTGCCGACGCCGGAGATGGAGGCCGTCGTGCTCGACCTCGCGCCGGAAGCGCACGATGGAAAGATGAACGAGCTTCTCGGCATGCTTGAGACGAAAGGCATCCATGCGACCCTTTCCGTCGTCGAAAAGATGGATGACCCGCACGTCTCCGACGACTTCCATCGATTGCTCGTGCAATATATAAAATCCGGCTTTATCATCGGCGGCTTGAAAGAGAAAGACGATCTGTGGAGCTCTCTCAAGATGTCGCTGTTCGAGATCCTTGTGCCGGAAAATGAAAAGAAAGACGGGACGCAGAAGCCGCTCAAAGAGCTCCTTTCATCCATGGAACAGTTCTACGCGGGAATGTCAGTCAATAGCGGCGGCGTGAACAGCATCTTTGCCTTTGAGATCGCCGTGGCCAATCACAGCGACGATTTTGTCTTTTATGCCGCCGTGCCAGACGAGAAGCGCAATCTTTTCGAAAAGCAGATCCTTTCGATATTTCCCGACGCGAAAATAACCGAGCACAAGGACGATTTCAATATCTTCAATGAAAAAGGGGCTGTGGCGGCTTCATATGCACGGCAGGCGCGGAATCATATCTTTCCCATAAAGACATATGAGCAGTTCGACCATGACCCGATCAATGCGCTTTTGAACAGTTTCTCAAAGATCGACAAGGACGGCGAAGGAGGATGCATTCAGATCGTTTTCAATCCTGTCGGCGGATTTTTTTCAGATAAATATAGGAAAGCGCTTGAGAAGATACAAAAAGGCGAAAAGCTCAGCGAAGCGATCGATATCGCCTATTCTCTCGGCCACAAGGCTATAAAGGGCGCCGCTTCCGGCATGGTCGGCCTTTTGAACAATCTTACGACGAGCAAGGAGGACAAGGAAAAGAAAAAAGAAGAAAAAAAGTCTCAGAAAGGGCCGCGTCCAGAGGACGAGCTCGGGATGAAAGAGATACAGAGCAAGCTCGCTTCGCCTATTCTGTCGACCAACATCCGCATCGTCGCTTCGGCGGAAAGCCAAGAGAAGGCAGATGCGATCTTGACCGACCTCGAGGCCTCTTTCAGCCAGTTCGAGAATACGCTTGGCAATCGCTTTGAATTCGCGCGCGCGACAAAGGGCAAGCTCGAAAAAGAGCTCGATACCTTCACATATCGGCGATTCGATGGCGATTACGATTGCCCGCTTTCTCTCCGCGAGTTGGCCACCGTCATGCATTTGCCGGTCGCTGGCCGCATTTCGACATCGCAGGTCAAATTGACGAAATCAGGCTCTGCTCCCGCGCCGATGGACTTGCCGCAATCGGGCACCTATCTCGGCAAAAACAGCGACCGAGGCCGCGAGACAAAGGTGTTCACGACCGACGAAGACCGCTTGCGCCATTTTTACGTCATCGGCCAGACAGGCACCGGCAAGACGACTCTCCTCAAGGACATGATCCTTCAGGACATGCAAAAAGGGAATGGCCTCTGTTTTATCGACCCGCACGGATCCGACGTCGAAGACATCCTTTCCCTCGTGCCGCCGAACCGGTTCGAGGACGTCATCTATTTCGATCCTGCCTATACTGCGCGGCCGATGGCGCTTGAACATGCTCGAATATGATACTCGCTATCCCGAGCAAAAGACCTTCGTCGTGAACGAGATGCTCTCAATATTCAACAAGCTTTTTGATATGAAGACCGCAGGCGGGCCTATGTTCGAGCAATATTTCCGCAATGCGGTCCTCCTTACCATTGATGACCCTTCGTCAAATAACACGCTCATCGACGTTTCGCGCGTCCTTTCAAACAAGGCTTTCCGCGAATCGAAATTGGCCACGTGCAAGAATCCGCTTGTCATCCAGTTCTGGCGCGAGGTGGCGGACAAAGCTGGCGGTGAGGCGTCGCTCGCCAACATCGTGCCGTACATCGTCTCCAAATTCGACAATTTCCTGGCCAACGATATCATGCGCCCGGTCATCGCCCAGGAAAAATCGACCTTCAATTTCCGCGACATCATGGACAATAAGAAGATCCTGCTCGTCAATCTGTCCAAAGGCCGCCTTGGCGACATCAACGCGAACCTCATCGGCCTCATTTTGATCGGCAAGATCCTCATGGCTGCTCTGTCGCGCGTCGATTCGATTGGGCAAGGATCTGCCGCCGTTCTATCTGTATGTCGATGAATTCCAGAATATCACCACCGATTCCATCTCGACGATCTTGTCCGAAGCGCGCAAATATAAATTGTCGCTTAACATCGCGCACCAATTCATCAAACAGCTCGATGAAAAGATAAAGAACGCCGTCTTCGGCAACGTCGGATCCATGGCCATCTTCCGCGTCGGCACCGAAGACGCTGAATTCCTTGCAAAGCAATTCGAGCCCGTCTTTACCCAAAAAGATATTCTCAATATCGACAACTTCAACGCATATGTAAAGATCCTCGCAAAAGGCATTCCTGTGAAGCCATTCAATATAGCAGTGCCGAACATTCCAAAAGGCGATCGCGATATCGCAGGCAAGCTGAAAGAATTATCATACTTGACCTATGGCAAGGATCGCGCGGAGATAGAAGCGCAGATAAACGAGAAGTATAAAAAATAAAACATGGAACATATCCATCCACATATCGAAACGACGCCAATAACCAAAGATTCTGCTTTTACGTCGATCGAAGAGATACGTCAGTGCATAGCTCTGATGGGCGCGAACGACGAGCGAATTCGGGTCACTCGACCAAATTATTGAAAAGATGGAAAAAGACGAGCTTGCCCCTGAAGAAGCAATGACCGAAGCGAACTTGATCTTGAACGGCAAGCAGGACTATCACTAATGTCGCATTTAGTGTCAATCTTTGAAACAAGGGGTATGTCATTTTTAAAATCACGTGTTTTTGAGTCGTATAATTCTAAGATTGAGTCCAAAAATGATCAATTTTGTGGCTAAACCTCGTAGAAAACATCTCATAATCGTATGATTATACGGATTTTTTTGGTGCTTTTTAGAAAAGGATTCACTCACTCGGCTGGTTAAACATCATGAAATTAAAATAATTATTGAAGTTAAAATATTCTTTATATTTATTTTAACTTTTCTTAATGTCTGGCGCGTATAATTTTGTCATTAATGGTAATTATTTGATAAAAATATGAAGAAAAAATATTTCGCCAGCATTAACAAAGGCTCTCGTCAGTCGAAATATAGGCCGGAGGATACGTCTGTCCGCCGCATGGCCGGCAAAGCATATGCCAAGTCGATCAAGGGCGTATTCAATCAGCGGACATTCGCTCGAGGCTTCACGTTGATCGAACTGCTCGTCGTCATCGGCATCATCGCTATTTTGGCGGCCGTAGTCATCGTAGCCATCAATCCATCCCGGCAGTTCGCATTGGCCAGAGATACGCAACGCATGGCTAACATAGCCGCGATATTGAACGGAGTCGATGAAAATATGGCTGAGCACCAAGGCGTTCTGACATGTAACGGCACTGCTTCCATTCTTGGAATCAACCCTAATTTTACCGAGATAAAAAGCGGCGACGTGAATGGCGGCGATCTGGCGGCCTGCCTTGTGCCGAATTATATCTCGTCACTGCCATATGATCCGACAAAGGGCTCTTACACAGACCCTTCAACATACGATACAGGATATACGATACTCAAAGACGCGAACGGCCATATAACGGTTGACGCACAAAGCGAGCTTCCCGACAGTAAAGGTCCTATTTCTGTGACGAGATGATAGGTTTTATTTGCCAAGGTTGAGAGAGCTTATGCATAAAATCGGCAGAAACCTGCCGATTTTTTTTATATACCAGGAAACCCCGGGCAAGGAAGACACGGGGCTTCCGCAGTCCGGGGATGAATGGAACCGAAGCGAGC
Organism: uncultured bacterium; assembly: GCA_963848635.1. Taxonomy (GTDB): domain Bacteria; phylum Patescibacteriota; class Minisyncoccia; order Phycocordibacterales; family PALSA-1337; genus JAGWNR01. The sequence goes on along the minus strand of CAWKEA010000005.1, from coordinate 126,553 downwards.
CCGACGAGCGGAGCTAGTCACGCTTCTGCGCCTTCCCAAGGAAACCCCGGGTGAAGCGAAGCGAGAACCCGGGGAGGAGGTCATTCAAGGCTTTTATGAGCATATCGAGATATTCGCTGTTCCTGGGCTTACAGACGATTTGATTGTACAATAAAGACCTATGGAGCAATTACTCATCGGCTTTGTCCAAAATCACGATTATTGGACATATGCCATCATCGCCGTCGCGTCTTTTGCCGAAGGACCGATCTTGGCAATGCTCTGCGGCGTTCTTTACAAGCTCGGTCTCGTCCCATTTACGCCGATATATATCGCTCTTATGGTCGGCGACCTTTTAGGCGATACATTCTGGTATACGATCGGCTATCGCTTCGGCTATCCTTTCATCAAGCGTTTTGGAAAATATTTCAGCATCACCGAATCCGGCGTGACCTCGGTCACGCGCATATTCCACAAGCATCAGAATTCTATCTTGATCATATCAAAAGTGACTATGGGCTTCGGATTCGCTCTTGTCACTCTCGTGACAGCCGGCATCGTCAAGATCCCGTTCAAGCGCTATATATCGCTTAATTTTCTTGGCCAATTCTTCTGGACAGGATTCCTCATAGTCGTCGGCTACTTTTTGGGCGACCTTTATATAAAGATCAATGGAGTCCTCGGCGCGCTCTTCGTCATCGCGCTCGTTGTCGTATTTTTCTTTGGCCTTGGAGGATGGGGCAAGTATATGAAGGCAAGGATGGCGGAGACGGTAAAATAAATGAACGCATCATAATTCATCATGATATCCATCATCATTCCGACTAAAAACGAGGAAAGCGTCATCGAAAAGACTTTGACGTCGCTCAAAAATAATCTATCTCTGCCGCACGAGATCATCGTCACGGATGGAGCAAGCACTGACAAGACAGTCGAGATCGCCAAAAAATATGCCGACAAGGTTGTCGAGCATGCGGGGCCGGAGCGCCAGACGATAGCGGCGGGCCGCAATGCCGGAGCAGCCGTGGCGGCAGGCGATTTTTTGGCGTTCATGGATGCTGATTGTAGTGTCACTCATTCTGGAGAATTCTTTGCGACTGCTCTCGAAGATTTTAACTAAAGAAAAAAAGCTCGTGGCCCTCACTGGATGGCTCCGCGTCTTACCGGAATCAGAGACGTTGGCCGATAAGATCATATTCATATCCCAGAATATATGGATGAGCTTCTTGAACAACGTCCTCTGCTATGGGGTATCGCCCGGCGGCGAATTCCAGATGATGAGGACGAGCGTCTTCAAAAAGGCAGGCGGCTATGACCCAAAGCTCGTCGCGGCCGAAGACATAGAATTGTTCTCGCGCCTTTCAAAGTTGGGCAAAGTCAGGCTTGATCCGAGGCTCAAGGTCTTTCATACCGGCCGGCGCGCTCATAAGACGGGCTGGACGCGGCTTTTGTCGCTCTGGTTCATGAATACCGTCTGGATGTTCTTGTTCAAGAGAGCATATGTCAAGGAATGGAAGGTGATACGATGACAGCCTATAAAATCCATACGGCGCATGCGGATCATTCTGGTCCCATGATTCCACAGATTTTATTCAATCCACAACACATTATATGAAAATATCAGTCATAATCCCCGCATACAATGAAGAACAATACTTGGGAAAGACTCTCGAGGCAGTCCTTGCCCAAGATTATCCTGATTTCGAGGTTATTGTCGTGGATAACGCGAGCACTGACGGCACTGCCAAGATCGCTCGATCCTTTCAAAAGGCCAAGCTCGTTTCTGAAAGTAGGAAGGGAACGATGTCAGCTTGTGAGAGAGGAAGAACGGAATCAAAAGGGGATATACTCGTTCGTATGGATGCCGACTGCGTGCCGGACAAAGACTGGTTGTCGAAAGGGGCCGCCTTTTTTAACGATCCAAAAGTGTCCGGTGCCGGCGGTCCATACGATTATTATGATTACGGGACGTTGTTCAGGTATCTTTCTTTGCAAGTCCAGAAATGGATATATACGCCCATCAGCGCGATTGCGCAATTTTTCGGTGCGGGGGCGATCATGAATGGCGGAAACAGCTTCATGCGCGCAAGCTCGCTCGAAGCGGTCGGAGGTTTCAATACAGATATAGTGTTTTACGGAGACGACACAGATACGGCAAGACGATTGACGAAAGTCGGAAAAGTCATATTCAGCCCTCATCTCACTATAAAGACGTCAGCACGGAGGTTTAAAAAAGAAGGCATCCTCAACCTTGAATTCAAGTACCTGATCTCATTTATCATGGGTCTTTTTTTCCTTGAACGCAAGAAGGAGGGCAATGCTCGCAAGATCGTTCAATAGATGAAACAGATGAAACCTGCGACGATGTCTCGTCATAATAAGCTCTCCGGATCGACATTCACAGAGACAGCAGGCGGGAGATCGCGCAATTTGGCAAGAAGGCCGTGGTGCGGCCACGAGCCGCTTGGCAGTCTCATAACCCCATGAAGTAGGGAATTTCCGCGGATACCGGCAGTGAATGATGGGAAGATGTCTATCTCGAAAGGCGCGATGAGATTTTTTATCTTTTCCATCTCAGCCGCTATCTCGTCGCGCTTGCCTTCGATCGAGAGCTTGATCAGAATGGAGTATGGCGGCCAATCGAATTGCTTTCGCTCACCGAGGGTATGGCGGACAAAATCGGTTATATTGCCTTTGCCGGCGAATTCGAACGTCTTTTCTTCGGGTTTTCTCGTCTGTACCACGAGCTCTCGTTCGGTCAGGGCGCGCAATCGCAGGAGCATGTAGAAGATGCGCTCGCTGATGCGGAAATCGGGCAAGGAAAGGAGCGAATCGAGCGTCACAACCGCCGCATAGGGTATCTTCTCGTGCAAGTGGTTCACGAGCAGTTCGGTTCCGAGAAGGATCGAACCGGGCGTTCCTTTGAATTTTTCGATAGTTTCCCTGATCTTTTTCGGCGTCGGAGCGCTGTCAGAATCGAGCTGAAAAACGTTGGCGCCGGGGAAAAGGTCAAAGATCTTTTTCCGTGCCAGATCGATACCGATGCCGACCGTGCCGAGCTTCCACGAGCCGCACGTTTTGCAATATTCTTCGGTCCGTCGCCGTTCGCCGCAATGGTGGCACAGAAAATATGTCAGGCCGCTTTCTTCTGCCTTGCCCGTTTTTTTGCTCTCATGGAGGACAACGGGCGCGCCGCAACTATTGCAGACGACGATCGAATGGCAGTCGCCGCAGACGGTCGAAGGCGCAAGGCCCTTGCGCGCCGCAATGATGACCATATGGGCGTTTTCTTCGATCGTCCTTTGCAGTAAAGCCTCGGCAAGCTCCGAGAATATGCGGAATGATGAGCCGCCCTTGTATTGTTTCATATCTATCACGGCGTCATGCGCCATCGAGACTGAACGGGACTTGAAGAGGGATCCAGCTTCGATCTCCCCTTGGTCCTGCCTGCGCGACGTCTCGACCCGCACGGCTAGATCGCCGATATAAAGCCTAAGGCCAGCTTTTTTGGCATATGTCTCGATAGCATGGCGCAAGTCGATATACGGTCTGCGCTGACTTTTCCAGCCGCGCATGCTCTCGCGCTCTACGACCAGCGTTTCAAGGTCGTCCCTCCAAAACGCCATAAAGCTTCCGGTCGCGATCATGACTATAGGATGATCTTCTCGGACCGCCTTGTTCCATTGTTCGCATATCTTTTTCGCCGTCATCCCTTGATGGATGAGAAATATATATTTCTCGATGCCTTTCTCAAGAATAGCATTCAAATAGATGGCTTCTTCGACTGTCGGTGCCATAAAGAAAAGCGACTTCTTTCGGGCAAATTCCTGGCGGATCATACTGCGATATGCCCCATAACGGTCGTCGTCATCGCCCTGGAGGACATGGACAGACGGCTTTGAGGCCTCGCCCTCGGGTGCTTTCTGTCCCACAGCACGGGCATTCACCAATTTTCCGCTTGCCGCAAAGATGCTCTCGTGCACCATCGATTTCAGCACGGCGCCGACGGTCGCGCCTGCATAATCGGCTTCGAGCCGTGCGGCTTCGATGACAGCCGCGGGCAAGAAATCCCGTGACTTTACTTTTTCGATCTTTTTCAAGGAAAACGGGGCAGTCTTCAAGTCGGCTTTCATCTCGGCCGCTGACCGCACGGCCGCGACTACTCCGTGGACAGTCTTGCCGCGCAGAGGGATGTCGACGATAGCGCCTAATGGCGGATTCTCACTGGTAAAATACGACAGCGTCTCGACGCGCGTGCCACGGGCGATCGGTATTATCTCGAGGATGTTCATGTCTGCCATTATAGCAGATTTTGAGTGGTTGACAGAACTTATTTACTATAGTATACCTCAGTGTAGGCATTAGCGGCACCCACACCCCACGTTTTAATATTTTTCTAAGAAGGAAAATCTAACAGAAAGGAAGCGATTAGGGCTTCTTTTTTCGTTTACGATGTTCTTCGAGTATTTCCTTGGGTAATTTGTAGTCTAAACATTTCATGATGCGTCTCTGCAATTTTGCTTCCAATTTTTGAATGTAATAGCGTGTATATCTTGAAATGTCAGATCCTTTAGGAATGTATCTTCTAATCAGTTTGTTTCTGTTCTCCACTAGTGGTTTTTCCCAAGGTGAGTGCTTGTGACAGAAGTAGATTTTGATATGGAATTTCCTCTCGAGCTCTTTGTGGTGGATGAACAAGATATCATTGTCGAGAGTTACTGTTTTTAACTCAGGAAAACGTCTTTTGATTCTTCTGAAACCATTTTCCATCGTCCTGATTGATACAGGACATATCTTCTCAAGGAATGGTGCACGACTCTTTCTGTCAGTTACAACTAGAAGCATACCCAGACCAGTTTTACCTGAAGCAATGAAGTCACCCTCGGTATCACCGATTCTCTTTCTGTCCTTGATATACTTTGGTCTTTTGTCGATCATACGTTTGTTAGTGATTTCAAATTTCAACCTTCTTTTACCTCTTCTTCTGTGGATTTTGTTTCTCTTTGCTTTGATTCTTCTTCCATATGGACTTTTGATGAATTTACGGATCGTTCTGCCTGATACGTATGGAATATCTGCATGAAGCTTTCTAAGCCTTCCAGAGAGCAGTTCTGGTGATTGGTCGTCCATTAGATATTCGGTTACTGTCTTTCGAAGATCTGGGTGTTCTGCAATCGTATTGCCACGAGTACGTTTGTGATGCTTACGAACGTATGTGACGTGTCTTGAGTATTCTGAATCGTACAAACGATCATCTCTTGTCTTCTGATTGATTTCATATGAGATCGCACCTTGTGTTACTCCAATTCTGTCAGCAATCTCACTTTGAGTATATCCCTTTCTGATTAATATATGAATCTCATGACGGTCACAATTTGTGAGTCTTTTTTGTTTCTTTTTTTCATGTGCAAATTATATCAAAATATTCCTCGAGAATTATTAAAACTTAAGTTCTAGTTGCTAGCCCGACGATATACCTGCTGTATGTCGTCTTTGAAAATAAAATACACAAAATACAAAAAGAAAGAGAAGATAGATATGAAAATAAATGTAATCCTTAAAACTGTGGTTGTGATCCTGTTCACGGCCTTATTGTCAGTTGGAAATATGATTGGACAGACGAGCGTCAGCAAGCTCACCCCTGCGCAGATTGCCGCACGACAGGCACAATTGGAGCAAAATATACAGCTCATCATGCCTCCGCCGATATCTCCGGCAATTACTGCCAGGATACAAGCGAATAAGGCGAAACTTGCAAAAGCAAGTCCGATGGATGGCGGTGTGTCTCCGATGGATAGTCAACAAGGATTGCCACCAACGTATGCAGTGATTGATCTTGGAGCATTAAGCGGCTATGTAAGTTCGGCTTCTGGAATAAATAATACTGGACAGGTAGTCGGTAATTCAGGACATGCATTCTTGTGGCAGAACGGAATAATGCGAGACATCGGTACTTTACCAGGTAGTAGTTTCGGTTATGCTAATGGGATCAATAATAACGGTCAAGTCGTAGGATACTCATCCACAAACGGTGATAGTATCCCACGTGCTTTCCTTTATCAAAATGGTTCAATGAAAAGTCTAGGCACTTTAGGAGGCACTAATTGGACTGTAGCTTATAGTATCAACGATAATTGTCAAATTGTTGGGTACTCACCTAATAGTGGTGGATCTGAACATGCATTCTTGTGGCAGAACGGTTCAATGCAAGATCTTGGCACATTGTTGGGGTCGAGTGGTTTTAGCCTCGCTTATGGCATCAATAATAAGGCTCAAGTTGTCGGGGCATCATTATCAGCCAAAGTCCCTTTTCCTCTTCACGCATTCTTATATCAGAATGGTTCAATGCATGATATCGGAACATTGGGAGGTGATACTAGTAGTGCATGGGCCATAAACAATAACGGTCAGATAGTTGGAGATTCACTTACAAGTAACAATGTTGCTGATGACGCCTTTCTTTATCAAAATGGTTCAATGCAAGATCTAGGAAGGTTCCCAGGTAGTACTGAAAATATTGCTTGCTCAATTAATGACAGCGGTCAAATAGTTGGCTATGCTTATGCAAACAATAGTTTCCACCCACTGCTATATTACGGAACAGTCATGTATGATCTGAATAACCTGATTGTGACCAACTCTGGTTGGATACTTGTATCAGCTGAATGTATAAATAATTCTGGACAAATTGTTGGTGGCGGAATAAATCCAGCTGGTCAGGACCACGCCTTCCTTCTCAATCCATTACCATTTGGGTCAGTGACAGCTGCTACCGCTGTGCAGACAAACCTGCCTGTGTATCCGAAAGCGCCGATCAAGGGTACGTCCGATGAAGGATTGGTGGTTATTACTCACGGTATCATTTATCCCGCTGATTATTCAAAACCCGAGGCAAGCACTACATGGGTCGATACGATGTCGAATTCGATTGCTCAGTATCTGCATAACAATGGATTGAACAATTGGCGAGTTATCGGCATAAAATGGATAGCGGGAGCATTCACACCAAACCCAGGGACTGCCCTCAATAATGCCAATCAGATCGGAAAGATACTCGGAAACGACATCACAGCGAAGGGCTGGACGAATGTCCACTTCATCGCCCACAGCGCTGGATCAGAGCTCATAGAGTCGGCGGCGGAAGAGATGAGGATTAGCTCGCTCATCGCGTCTACGCCATTAACTATCCAATGCACCTTCCTCGACCCGTATGTAGGATCGACATATGAAGAAGCCAATTCATATGGTCAAGCGGCCGACTGGTCTGACTGTTACCTGGCTGACGATTGGACCGGCAATTGGACCGGCATGCCTCTCGCCAACGCTTACAATGTTAACGTGACGACGCTCGACCCGAGCGCCGCTAAGCAAGTTCCTGGATATGTCTCGTCATCTGACCTGACGAGTCCCTGCTATCAAGTGGAATCGAGCCACGGTTGGCCGGTGACGTTCTACCAAAACTCGATCACGAATCCACCGTCATACGACGGCTTCGGCTTTCCTTTGAGTATGGAAGGCGGTGGTTGGGCCAAGGCTATTAATCTCTATAAGATTGGCGACGGTGTATCCTATGGATCAATGACAAATCTGGGTCCCGTATATTCGTCCTGTATCTCGCGTATCTTAGCTGATGCCATAAAAGTAATCGTTCCCGACTTCTCTGCGTCCTCGACGTGGCAAAGCCAGAACGGGACAGTAACGACGTCTTCTGGATTCGCGGGGCTGACGGCTGATTCGACGCCGGCATGGGTTTCAATTGTGGTTACTCCAACAAATAGCGTCAACCTCTTGTCATTCGACGCTGATTTTGCGAGTGTTGAGGGTGGTCGTGGACTCTTGTCGGTATATTGGGATACGAATCTGCTCGGTCTCATTGATGAAGCCGCCGTCAATACAGGTCTCCAACACTATAGTCTACCTATGCCGATATCGACTGTGGGTACGAGCCATGTGCTTGGATTCCATCTTGATCCCTTCACCTCAGCAGATCCGAATACCACAATTACAAATATCGAAGTGGATGCTTCAGGAATCACTCAACAGCCTGTACTCTCTGTGACAAATACAGCGAGTGGTCGGGTCTATCAACTCGTCGGTCAGCCTGACAGTTATTACATCCAAGCCACGACTAACCTCATTGGCACGAATTGGGTGAACATCGCTATTCTCCAAAATATTACGGGGACAGCCGAATTCATGGATCCGAGTGCAACGAACTATCCTATACGTTTCTATAGGGCAGTGGCGCAGTAACAGTTCTTTGGTTATCACAGGGCACATCGAAAGATGGGCCCTTTTTTATTATGAACAGAATTCTGTCTGAAACGAAGTTGATATTAAACAATCAAATTATATTAATGGATTTCAACAACCCGATCCGCCAGTACAGATCAAATTTACAGCTAAAAAATAAAGAATCATCATTCCTAGCGGTACTATTCCTATTATAGTAGACATATATCCTAACCTTCTAGGTTCTTTTTTCACAATACTTAGGATACCAAATAATATCGCGACGATAATTAAAATTGAAGTAATCGGTAGTGGTAGATTCATGAATATTACCCATTGGAATGATTCATATCCTGGATAGACCACAGGAACTACTGCGGACAATGATACCCAATAAAAGATCAAGAGAATACTGACAAGCAAAGAGGTTAGAGCATATTTGTGTTTTTTAATGAATGTCATAATCGAAATTATGGCAGATACGACTTTGAAGCGCAACACTCAAGCTGGGTATACAAAACCGCCCCTGATTAGGGAATTTCATATATTGAAAACCATTTATCTATCGGCTTTCTCAAGAGATTTTTGCCTTTTCTTTTCCCTAAAAAAATATATACTGTGCTTATGTCCCAAACTGACTCATTCGTCGTAAAAGGCCTCGCGGGCAAGAAGGCCTTGCGCGGCGAAGTGCGAATCAAGGGCGCGAAAAACGCTATTTTGAAGGCGATGGCGGCGAGCATCCTTTTTAAAGACGCGATCGATATCCGAAATATTTCCCTCACAGCCGATATCGATAGCATGTCTGACCTGCTCGTAGGACTTGGCGCGAAGGTGGAAAAGCGAAAAAGCGGCGGCAGGGATATGCTTTCGATCGATGCCTCGGATCTTTCTTCTGCCGATCTCGATCCTCTTATCTCGCAGAGCATGCGCTCGTCTATTGTAACGACCGGTCCTATACTCGCGCGTTACGGCGAGGTCTCTTTTCCGTCGCCTGGCGGCTGTGTCATCGGCGCGCGACCAGTCGATCTCTTTATCACAGCATACAAGAAAATGGGCGCGATCGTTCTTGAAAAAGACGGCATGTTCAAGATAACCGCGCCGAAAGACGGCTTGAGAGGGGCGGATATCTTCTTTCCGATCCAGACTGTCACTGGCACAGAAACCCTAATGATGGCGGCTGTTTTGGCAAAGGGGACAACAACTCTCAAGAATTGCGCCATGGAGCCAGAGATCGAGAGCGTCGCAAAATGGCTGAATGAATGCGGAGCAAAAATCGATGGTGCAGGTACGACGACGATGACGATTCGCGGCGGAAAACCATTAAAGGCCAAAAAATCATATAGAGCGATTCCAGATCGGATCGAAGCGGCCAGCTTTCTTTTTCTCGGAGCTCTGTGCGCGGACGACCTCCTCGTCTCAAAATGCGAGCCAAAGCATTTGGAAGCGACGACAAATTTTCTTGCAAGCTCCGGCGTACCCCTTGAAATAGGAAAAGATTTTATTAGGGTAAAGGGGAACGGTAAACTTAAGAATTCTTCTTTTAAATCTGCAAGCATTCGCACGCACGAATATCCAGGCTTTCCGACCGACCTCCAGCCGATCGCCGCAGTCTACTTGTCCCAAATAAAAGGCGAGAGTATCGTCTTTGAAACTATCTTCGAGGGAAGGTTCAAGTATGTCGACGATTTAAACAATCTTGGTGCAAATATTAAAGTCATGAATTCTCGCGAGATCCTTGTCACTGGTCCGACCTCATACAAAGCTTTGTCCGCCGGCCAAGAGCTCACAGCCCACGACATCCGCGCGGGCTTTGCAATAGTTCTCGCAGCCCTCCTTGCAAAAGGAAATTCTGTTGTACATAACGTTCATCTCATAGATCGCGGCTATGAATCGCTCGAAGAGACTTTGACTGCTCTCGGCGTTGATATAAGGAGAGTTCATGGTGAAGAAGTCATGGATTGAGGGCTTTTTCTTTTATTTTTTATCGATTATATTCTTTGATTCATGGCTATTTTGTGATATAGTCCATCCACAAATGGCTTTCTTCTCTAAACAGCTCGGTATCGACCTTGGCACGGCCAATACGCTCGTTTTTGTGCCCGGCAAAGGCATCGTTTTGAACGAGCCTTCAGTCGTTGCTATTTCCCAAATCGACAAAAAAGTCCTCGCTGTCGGCATAGAAGCAAAGGAAATGGTCGGACGCACGCCTGACACCATCATCGCTTACAAGCCGATGCGTGACGGCGTCATCGCGGATTATCGCGTAACAGAAGCGATGCTCCGCTATTTTATCGACAAGGCTCTCGGAAAATGGAATATTTGGAAACCGGACGTCATCGTATCTGTACCGGCATCGATCACATCGACAGAGCGTCGCGCCGTTGTCGAGGCCGCTCTGCGCGCTGGCGCTCGCAATGCCTATGTTGTCAAGGAACCAGTTCTTGCTGCCATCGGCGCGGGCATTCCTATCCATGAAGCTCGCGGGCATATGGTCGTTGATATCGGCGGCGGAACGACCGACGTGGCCGTCATCTCGCTTGGCGGCATTGTTTCGTCTGCTTCGGTCAAAGTAGCAGGCAATAAGATCGATGCGGCTATAGCTGATTATATAAAAAAGACCCACAACCTCGGTATCGGCGATCAGATGGCCGAAGACATAAAGATCAAGATCGGCTCTGCCGTGCCCCTCGATGAGGAGCTCGTCATGACGGTCAAAGGCCGCGATTTCATCACTGGTCTGCCGCGTTCCGTCGAATTGCGCACGAACGAGATCACAAAAGCCATCGTCAAAGAACTGCGCGACATGATAAAAGCCATGAAGGACGTCCTTCAGGAAACGCCGCCCGAGCTCGCTTCAGACATCATCGACCATGGCATCATCATGACGGGCGGCTCGTCCATGCTCCGCAATTTTCCCGAGCTTGTCTACCGTCGGACGGGAGTCAAGGCGGTCCTCGCCGAGGATGCGCTGTTCTGCGTCGCGAAAGGAACCGGCATCGCTATGGAGCATTTGGATGTGTATAAAAAGACTATCATAGCGAAAAAATAAACTTGATTTTGATATTCTCGGCGGATGACGGTCGATAGGGGGATTGACTAACTATATGCCGCGCATGTCGCTACGTCTTGCTACGAGGAAGTCGTTTTTGAATTTTTTATAATTGCGAATGATTCGCAATTAGGTACGATTATATGGCTTACTTTCGTCAACTAATTGCAAACGATTCGCAATTGCAGATATGTGCAAAAAACATTATATCTTATGCTTCCCATTCGCATCTTGAACATGATTCTCTTAGATATTTGAGATATTTTTAGCTGGAAATTGAGCGTAGACTCTTCCGCTTATACCTGTTTTATTCATACCTCAAAGCCTCTATCGGATTGAGCCGAGCGGCGCGCTGGGCCGGATAATATCCGAAAACAATGCCGATGACGGCAGAAACGCCGAAGCCGAGAGCTATTGGCTCCCAAGTTATCTGCGTCTGGATCAGGCCTAAATATGAGATACCGTAAGCGATGCCGATACCAAGGAGAATGCCGACGATGCCGCCAACGAATGTCAACATGACAGCTTCTGCCAAAAATTGCGTCGATATGTCTTTCTTTTTCGCGCCGATGGCTTTGCGCAAGCCGATCTCGCGCGTGCGTTCGGTGACCGTCGTCAGCATCATGTTCATGATGCCTATGCCGCCAACGACGAGCGAGATGCCGGCCACTGCGGCGAGGAGGACAGTAAATGTGCTTGTCACAGAGGACGCAGCAGCGACTATGTCAGCCTGGTTTAGGGTGGTAAAGTCGGCCAGGGTCGGGTCGGAGATATTGTGGCGAGAAAGGAGCAAACTGGTAGTGTCATTTTGCACTTGCGTCATATCTGTCTGGCTGTCCGCTTCAATATCGAGCTCTGAAAGATAATCAGCTCCGGCGAGATATCTCTGCGCGGATGTAAGAGGTATGTAGACCATGTCGTCTTGATTGTTAAAGCCGGACCCGCCCTTGGCCACCGTGACGCCGATGACTTTGAATTCGAGGCTTTTGATCGTAATGGTCTGTCCGACAGGATCGGTGCCTGTGGCAAAAAGATCGCTTGCGGTCGTCGGTCCGAGCACGGCGACTTTGGCTAGGCTCGTATTTTGCTGGTCAGTGATAAATGTTCCTTCGGCTATCGCGACAGCGCGCACCTGCGGATAGGCTGAAGTCACTCCGTCCACTGAAGTGTTCGTGTTGGTGCCTTTTGCCGTGATCTGATAGCGGCCAGAAAGCTGGGGGGCTACAGCTGTGACATTGCTGACGCCAGCTACGACAGCCGCCGCGTCCTCGTTGGTGAGAGTGCGCGCCGCGCCACGGCCAGTAGAGACAGTTACGCCTGGCGTTCGTTGGGCGCCCGGCATGACCATTATGAGGTTCGAGCCGATCGATTGGATGCTCGACTGGATCGAGCCCTGAGCTCCTTGGCCGATCGAAATCATGGCGATTACCGAACCGATGCCAATCACGATGCCAAGTATCGTCAAACCAGACCGCACTTTGTTCGCGGACAGGGCAGAATATGTTTCATGGAATATGTCTTTAGTAGTCATGATTTTATCACTTTTTGCGTATGCGACGTTTTGTCTTCGACGATGAGCCCATCGCGTATCATGATGATTCGTTTAGCATGGAGAGCGATGTCAGGCTCATGCGTGATCAATACTATCGTTCTCCCTTGCTCCTCGTTCAGCTTTTGGAAAGTGGCCAAAACGACTTCGCTTGTTTTTGTATCGAGGTTGCCCGTAGGCTCATCAGCTAGAATGAGCGTCGGATTATTGACGAGGGCCCTTGCTATGGCCACGCGCTGTATTTGGCCGCCTGAGAGCTGGTTCGACTTGTGCATGAAATGCGTCTCGACCATGCCAGCAGCAAGCAGGGAAGCGACTGCGCGTTTTTCACGTTCTTTTTCCTCGACTCCCGCGTAGATGAGGGGCAAGGTTACGTTGCGAAGCACCGTGGCTCGCGGCAGAAGATTGAAGGATTGGAAAACGAAACCTATCTTTTCTCGGCGTATGTCGGCAAGCTCCTCGTCGGTCAGCTTCGAAACGTCTTTTTCATCGAGAAAATACTCTCCTGATGTCGGCGTGTCGAGACAGCCGAGAATATGCATGAGCGTCGACTTGCCTGAGCCTGACGGCCCCATGATCGCCACGAATTCGCCGTCCTTTATGGTGAAGCTGACGCCTTTCAAGGCCTGATAGCCTCCGCTATCATCAACGTATGTCTTTGTTATGTTTCGTATATCGATCATCAGATACTGTTTTTTGACTTTAGCTTTTGCATTTTTACTTTTCAATTTGAATCAAAGCGCCCTTAATACGCTCGCGCCGCCGCCGCCGAAACCTCCGCCGCCCGTGCGCGTCGTGGCCGCTGTCGCCGCGGTTTTTGTGCTTGCCGTCGCGCCGGTCGTGACAACGGTCTTTGTTATGACTTGATCTCCGACGGACAAGCCCGAGACGATCTCAGTATTCGTATCGTCTGACAGGCCTGTCGTGACAGGCACGTTTTTTGGAGCCGTAATCGAGGTGATACCAGCGGCTTCTTGTGCGGCTGAATACTTCTGGCCGAGCTCTTGCACGTATGAGATATTTCCTTGGGTTTTTACTGCCGAAGAAGGGACGATGATGACGTCTTGATCCGCCGCCGTGATGATGGTCGCATTGACGCTCATTCCCGGCTTGATACGGCTGTCCTCGCTGTCAAAGGCAATCTTGACGTTATACGTGACGACGCCTTGGCTGACCGTTCCGACGCCATCGATCTCGCTGACCGTGCCGGCGATCGAAAGGTTGTTTATCGCGTCAAAGGTGAGAGTCGCTTTTTGACCGGCTGATACTTTTGCCGCATCGACTTCGTTGAGGGAGATCGTCGCGTATTCGTTCGATGTGACGACGGTCGCGATCGCCGCGCCATTGGATACTTGCTCCGCCGGGGTGACGTCTATGAGCGCAACCGTTCCATCGAATGGCGCCATGACATCTTCGTAGGCGTAATTCTGTTGCGCTTCACTCAATGACAATCGCTGTGCTTGCACTTGGAGCGCGTCGGGTCCCGTAAGGAGGGTGTTCAAATTATTGGCGTTCGTGGCGATATTGCTTTGGGATGACACCAAGGACGAATTATCGGAGGTTGCCGGGCTGAGCCAGCTTGTCACGCTGGACTCGGCTGTGGAGACGTCTTTCGTGTCATAGCTTGGTTGGCTTTGGACGATGAAGGTGATGGTGTTTTGGACGTCTTTCAATGCCTTGACGGCGTCTGCCGCCATCATCTGAGTGTCGTTCAAGAGCTGTGCGATGCTTGATGTCGCGCTCGTGAGCGATACTCCCTTGTATTCGGCCAAGGTTGCCTGATACTCAGCGTTAGCTTTGTCGAACTCTTGTCCAGCTGTGTCGCGGTATGTTTGCCCGGTCGTCGTCAAATAGGAAGAATGCTGATCGCTCAAAAAACCGCTTTGGCCATAGAGCATGTCATGGAGGCCCGGCATGATGGTCTGCAGATCCGTGAACGTGCTCGCAACCGAGCTAAACGCGCTACTGTAGGCTTGCGTCAGAGAATTTTGCGCGTTCAGCACATTCCCCGTAGTAGGCGGCTGTACCAATTGATCATAGGTGATCTGTGCGCTCGCCAGGGCTTGTTGCGCGCTCGTCGAATCTATATGGGCCAATGTCTGCCCAGCTCTGACATTTTGACCGACTGCGACATCGATCGCATCGATAGTGCCCGCGGTTTGGGCATCGACGATAGCCTCATTTTTTGCCGAAACCTGTCCCGTTCCGGTGATCGTAGTGATGACGGTGCCTTTTGATGCGGTCGAAAGAGTATACGTCGTCGTTGTCTGAGCCGACTTCTCCTTTTGTATGAGATAATATCCGCCACCGACTATAACGACGACTATCAATGCGCTCCAGACTTTATGCCCGACCACGAAGGCTTTTATTTTTAGAAAGAAATTGTTCATGTATATAATTGAAATCGTTAATTAAAGTGAAAAGTGACAGATTCGGACATTGGAATATCAGTTTTTAATCATTCGACGTGCTCGACCCAGATGCGGCTGGAATAACCCGCACGAATTCGGCGTTGATATTCGACGAGCTCGCATCAGGCGATCCGATGACCACGATAGAATCGCCATCCGACAAGCCGGAAGGACCGATCGAATCACGATACTTCAAGACAGTCGTCGATGAGCCGAGGCGTATCGTCCTTTCTGTATTGTCCGGCCCTTGGATAAAAGCATACGGCGGGTCGATTTTTATGACGGTCCCTACGACGCCATGCGAAACAGGGAAATCATCCTGATCGAGACTGCCGAACGGCTGGCCAGCTGATCCAAAAACCTTGTAATAAGCGCCGCCCATGCGATTCGCAAAATCTGCTTTGCGTTCGCCAACGGTCACTCCTGCCTCGAACACGACCAGAATAAAACAAAGGATGAAAATGATGGCCACTATCGAGGTCCATTTTTTTGATATAAAAAAATTATTCATAAATTTTTTATAGAAGCTATACAGCCAATCTTCCCATTATTCCATTGAGCTTGCCGAATGTCTTGCCTGTCCATCGCACTGCCGCGATGAACATCCCGGCTGTCCCAAGGAAGATCGCTGATCCTGTCACCGGCGCTGATTCCACCATGGTCCAAGCGAAATCACGCCAATCAGACAGAACGCTTCCGCTGTTGCTGAATACAAGCGATGCGTATTGTCCAAACCCAGACGTTATAGCTTCTGCGAACACATCGCGGCCAACTATAACGAGCGCCACGGCAAAAAGGGCTGAAATGACGCTCCCGATCGTCACTCTTTCCAGGAAATTTTGTCGAGCGGCTCTTTTGATCTCGATCGTCACCCGGCCTTCCAAGCCAGCCGGCAGTGCAACGGATGAAATCAAGATATTTTGCAGTTTCTGATTCATGATTTTCTTGGATACCTATACGCCTATTACTGGGCTTTTGGTGCAGAAGCATCGACGATCTCTTTGCGTAAAGCCATAAGAGCCCTCCGGTGCTGGCTTTTGACGGTGTTGACCGGTTTTTTCAATATCTGCGATATTTCTTCGAAGGACAAGCCGCCTTCATACCTGAGAGCGATGACTGACCGATAGATGTCAGGCAGTTTCGTCACGGCTTCGGCCGCTCGCCCCGTCGATTCCGCGATCGCAGAGATCTCATCCGCCAGACGTTCCTCGTCGGGCAGAGTCTCGATGAGGGCATTCAATCCGTCTTCATCGTCAAAATCAGAAAAGACCGCGTGGCGGCGCTTGCGTATATAATCTATAGTCGTGTTCCGGGCGATAGCCAGAAGCCAGCTCTTGAATCTCTGGTCTGGTTTGAATTTCTTCAAGTTCTTCCAAACCTTAACGAACGTTTCTTGGGTTATGTCTTCTGCGTCAGCCTTGTTCTTTGCCATAAAAAAAGCAAAGCCGTATATGTCGCGGCTATATCTTTCGACCAAGGAGGAAAAAGCCCCCGCGTCGCCGTCGATCGTCGCTTGAATTATCTCAGCATCAGTTCTCTCCATTCCAAGTAGTATACCTCATGTGCCCTAAATGCAGAAAAATATAACGACAAGCGGCCACGACGCCTATGCCACGACGCCTATTGGCGATGCGATTTTTCTTTGCTATAATATCCACACTATGGTCATAACGTATCTTGGCGCGGATTTCTTCAAAGTGCAGTTCGGCGATATCACTGTCGCAGTCAATCCTGTCTCAAAAGAGTCAAAGCAGAGACAATCGAGATTTGGCGCCGACATTGCCCTCGTTTCCGCGAATCACCCGGATTTGAACGGCACTGATTTGGTGAGTCGCGGTGATAAGAAGCCATTTGTCATCAGCGGCCCTGGCGAATATGAGATAAAGGGCGTTTTTATAAGAGGTCTGCCCTCGACTACGACTTACGGCGCATTGCCGCTCGTGAACAGCATCTACACGATATCCTTGGAAAATATGAACATATGCTTTCTTGGGGTTCTCGACAGCGAGAAGCTTCCTCCCGAGACGATAGAAGAGCTCGATGAGATAGACGTGCTTTTTGTGCCTATCGGCGGCGATGGCGTTCTCGCGCCTGCCGCGGCGTACAAGCTCGCAGTTTCCCTTGAGCCAAAAATGATCATTCCGACTCACTATGGCGATGTGGGCACCAAAGACGCCCTAAAGGTGTTTTTAAAAGAGGCGGGCGAATCTCCGGCGGCAGAGGAAAAGCTGACCTTGAAAAAGAAAGACCTGGAAGGGAAGGAAGCCGCTATCGTAGTGCTTGCCCAAAACGACAAATCATAGTAATATTCAATTACAAATAGACTTATGGCCACTCTTGCTCATCATCTCCATCGTATCCGTCAAAAACCGAATCATGTAAAACGGCATATCGCATTTTGGACTTCGTTCGGCATCACTCTCGTCATCGTGCTCTTTTGGGCAGCTGCCGCTTCGTTGACAAATGATTCATCTCCTTCCATTCAGGCTGACAATGCGGAATCGCCGTGGAGCGCGATGACCGCTAGTATGTCAGATGCATGGACTTCGTTAAAAACGTCTCTCGGCGCCTCTACTGCGACATATCAAGCGCCTCCATTGCAGGTGACAGCGGCGGCAGTGAACTAATGACCGGCTCCGGCTTTTTCGCTTTTTCATGACAACATTCGATTACAAAAAAGGCACGGCTTTTATGCGCGACTCGTTTGTGCCGTTTACCGATGCCCATGTGAGCATCGCTTCGTCGCCTGTCCTGTATGGGCTCGCTGTGTACACTGTCTTCAGCCTGAACTGGAATGATAAAAAGAAAAAGCTCTACGCTTTTCGTCTGCCCGATCATTATCGGCGTCTTGTCGATTCATCAAAGATAATGGGATTCGACGGCTTCGAAAAGAAATGGCCGTATTTGAGATTCAAAGAGACTATGACTGCTCTGGTCTCAAAGAATGACATAAGGGAGGACGTCCTTGTCAGGGTCTCGATCTTCATCGACGCCATCATTGCCGGAACAAAGATCGCCGGATTGCCGCTGGCTCTCTCTGCTTATGCATATCCCCTCGGCCAAATCTTGCCGAAATCCGGCATAGATGTCTGTGTATCCTCATGGAGGCACGCTTCGGATGATGCCATACCCAACCGGGCAAAAGTCAATGGCGCGTATGTCAGCAATTGTCTCATGAAGAGCGAGGCTCTGCGGAACGGATACGACGATGCCGTCTCTTTGGACCAGAGCGGCCATGTGAGCGAAGGCACAGTGGCCAATCTTTTTCTTGTCAGAAACGGAAAGCTCATCACGCCATCGGTCTCTTCCGATATCCTTGAAGGCATCACGCGCGACAGCATCATCGCACTCGCCAATGATATGGGCATATCCGTCGAGGAACGCCAAATAGACCGTACCGAGCTCTATATAGCCGACGAAGCGTTCATCTGCGGCTCATCCGCCCGTATCGTCCCCATCTTGTCCGTGGACAGGCATCCGATCGGGACAGGAGAGAACGCTGGCAAGCCGGGAACGCTCGCGCTGAAGATCACAGAGAGATATCTTGCCGCGCAAAAGGGCACAAGCGCCGCACACGATGACTGGAGGATGGAAATCAAATAAAAGAAACGGGATAAAAAAGAGCCGCCCGAATTTTATTCGTGGCGGCTTATGATTTTTCACAAAGATCCCTGACTCTTTGTACAGCCTCGAGATGCCCGGGCGTTCCGTCCAAGACACCTATCGTTGTACGATCCGCGGTTCCGATTGTTGTACCTGTCTCAACGACACTGGGATTAACCGCGACGAACGGGTCTTCGAACTCCATACGGTAGTGTTTGTGAAACGTTTCTGTTATCGGACTGACAGGATTTGTATCTAAACCGCCGACGCCCATCTCGGCGCTGGCCGGTTGGACGCGCACCAACCAATCAAAATTGATCACGAGCCGTTTTTTCCTGTTGATGCCATCTTCCAAATGCACTATGCCAATACCGACGTATTGTTCTTCGTCGCTGAATGTTATTTTCAAAGGCACAAGCCTACCGGAATGCGGACTGATTCTCTCTGGCGAGAGAGGTATCTGTTTCGTTTTCATTGCGTGCTCCTTTCTTGTTCTAGCTTTGCATGATATCATTGATGAGCCCTTTTATCAATCAATAAAAGTCGCAAGCCCAAGTCGCACGTTACTGCATCCAAACTGCATATAATTCGAGACTTGCGGCGTGCCGCTTGAAATTCATCCTCATGTCACAACGCCAATGGATAGTCGTCGTCGGAGTCTGGATCATGTTCTTTCTCTTTATCGGCATCCCGTCTTCGTGGGAGAAGGTTCTTGCCATACTGACGGGCATCCTCGTCATCTTCATGGCTTATCGTATCAAATTCAAAGACGGCGCGTCGCCCAAAAATCCTCCTTTCGTCGAGAATGTATCTGAAAAGCCTGGAGATGCAGAACAAAAAGATTATTCAAATTCAGAAGCAACACCTGATGCCAAGCAGTAGGATTGCCAAAAAAAATGCCCAAAGATCGACTGTGTACGTCCTTGTGCTTATGTGCGCCTTTTTTCTCGCTGTCGTAGCGGCAGTTTGGCTTGCGCCAACCAACAAGATGACTTTCTCGCCGATATCCGTCGCGGCCACGACGACTGAGGCGACAAACACGCCAGCTGTGCCGCCGCCATTCCTCGTCACCCATATTCCGACGCCTCAACAGGTGCGGGCCGTCTATTTCACCAGCTGGGCGGCGGGAACGCCTTCTTTCCAGAAACAGATGTTTTCTTTGCTTGAAGCTAGCGGAACACAGATCAATTCTGTCGTGATTGACATAAAAGACTACAGCGGCCGCATTGGCTACACAGTAGAAGACCCGAGATACGACAATGCCATGATAGATGCTATAGGCTCTGCACAGGATCGAATCCCTGACATCGAACATTTCATCGCCTCATTGCATGCAAAAAATATCTATGTCATCGGTCGCATCCAAGATTTTGAAGATCCTTATGCCTTGAAAACCCATCCAGAGTGGTATGTGAAAAATCCCAATGGCACGCTCTGGAAAGACGCTGGCGGAGCATATTGGATAGATCCCGACAACCATGAAGCATGGAAATATCTTGTCGCTATCGCCAAACAAGGCTACGACGTCGGCTTTGACGAGATCAATTTTGATTATGTGCGTTTTCCATCCGATGGAATCGGCAACGCAGTCTTTAATTTGCCCGCTTCGACCACGAAGGCTGAAGCGATAACCAGCTTCTTCTCGTATCTGCATGATCAATTGGCGCCGCTCGGCATTCCGATATCTGCCGATATCTTCGGCCAAGTGACGAGCGATCCTGGCGATATGGGCATCGGCCAACATTTCGAGAATGTCCTTCCTTATTTCAATTTCGTTGATCCTATGGTCTATCCGTCTCATTATATCGACGGTTTCGATGGCTATCAAAATCCGGCCGAGCACCCATACGAGATCATCAAATTCGCCATGGATTATGCTGTGGCACGCTCTGTCGCGGCTTCATCAACGCCGTCAAAGGTTCGGCCATGGCTTCAAGGCTTTGACTTGGGCGCCGTCTACACCCCGACTATGTTGAAAGCACAGATGCAGGCGACCGCTGATTCAGGTCTCGGCAGTTGGCTTGTGTGGAACGCAGGGAGCGTCTATACGCAGTACGGCAGTCTTTTTTCAGAGCCATCGCTTGCGGTATCTCCGATACGACCACCTCTGTCGGCAACCGCTCCTTCTCTCGCTTCATCGAGTGCGATGAATGCATCAAAAAAGTAGGCAAGAATGACGGGAGAGCATATACAACATGCTCGCATCACGCGATTTTCGATTGTTCTTTTCGTCCTTTTTTCGATATCCACAGGTCTCTTGACAATTATAAATAAAGGAGTAGCATTTCACACTGGAAGGTATATTCTGGTGCATTGGCATGCATTGGGATTTTTTTCAAAAAACAAATCAAAACGAAGGAAAAGGAAAAGATATGGCAAAGAAGATTGGACCAAAGGGACCCCCGCAAACGCAAAATGGTAAAGGAGTTCGTGGGATTGCAACAACAGCGCAGATTCTTTGTGGTTTCTGCTGGCGGAGGCCACCAAACAGATCGCTTGTCGTTGCCTTTGGAGGAGACGTTGATGCCGCTCTGACACGTCGGCTGGATTCAGCCCACTATGGCGAATACCAGACTTGAGCAGTTCATCCCTTCATCAATAGCCAACGGCGTTTCAAAGACGCTGAAAATAGCCCGGTGCTCTCTCCTAGAGCATCGGGTTTTTATTTTATACTATGTCGCGAGGGTTGCACCGCTGTTCCCAAACTTGATGTCGTAAATTGCGATATCAAGTTTTCAATATAGAAGTTCGATCCTTGCCTGTTTTAATTAAATATACATGATATAATTTAACGAGCATAAACCTATGTATGACGACAACGTAGTAACCTATTTCGCCGAGACTGATTCGCGCAACAAGCGGGTCAAATTTGGCATCAAAGCCAAAGACAGGACCAAGCATGTCTACGTCATCGGCAAGACCGGTATGGGCAAATCGACCGTGCTCGAGAACATGGCTGTCCAGGATATTCAGAACGGGGAAGGCATGGCCTTCATCGATCCACACGGAAAGACAGCTGACCTTCTTCTCGATTATATTCCCGAGCATCGCAAAAAAGACGTCGTATATTTCGCTCCATTCGACCTCGACTATCCGATCTCGTTCAATGTTCTTGAGCAGGTCGACGCCGACAAACGGCATCTCGTGGTGTCCGGCCTCATGTCGACATTTAAAAAGATCTGGCAAGACGCGTGGTCGGCACGCATGGAATATATCTTGACGAACACTTTGCTCGCGTTGCTCGAATATCCGAACGCGACTCTGCTCGGCGTCAATCGCATGTATGCCGACAAGGAATTCCGCAAGGACGTCGTCGCGCATATCACCGATCCGACCGTCAAGGCTTTTTGGACGGAGGAATTCGCAAAATACACGGAGAAGTTCGCCGCAGAGGCGACCCCTGCAATCCAGAACAAGATCGGCCAGTTCACGTCGAATTCGTTGATACGGAATATGATAGGCCAGCCAAAATCGTCGTTCGATTTACGTAAGATTTTGGACGAAAAGAAGATCCTCATCATCAATCTATCAAAAGGAAGAGTGGGCGAATCGAACGCCAACCTCCTTGGCGGCATGCTCATTACGAAAATATATCTGGCCGCTATGAGCCGCGCTGACGCGAGCCCAGCCCTCATGCGCACTCTGCCGCAGTTCTATCTGTATGTGGACGAATTCCAATCGTTCGCTAACGAGTCGTTTGCGGACATCTTGTCCGAGGCGCGCAAATACAAGCTGAATTTGACGATGGCCCATCAGTATATCGAGCAGATGGAAGAAGAGGTCCGTGCCGCGGTCTTTGGCAACGTCGGAACGATGATCGTCTTCCGCGTCGGCGCCTATGATGCGGAAGTCTTGGAAAAAGAATTCATGCCGACGTTTACCGCAGAGGACATCGTCAACCTCGGCGTCTACCAGATCTATCTCAAGCTTATGATAGATGGCGTCAGTTCCCAGCCTTTTTCCGCTGTTACTCTGCCGCCGATAGCTTTGCCGCCAGTCTCTCCCGCCGATGATGTAAAAGCCATGTCACGCCAGCAATTCGCGCATGCTCGCGCAGAAGTCGAGAAATCGATAGCTGATGCCCTGGCACCGATCAAGATCGCGCCGCCAGCGCCTGTCAAGCCTGTCGTCCCTGCTCAAACAAATAAAACAGCTACAGTTTCTACGTCTGCTCCTGCTGTACCAGCACATCCCGGTCCGGCGCCATCCCAATCTTTCCGACCGCTGTTTCCATCGAAACCGCCGGCGCCCGCTCCTCAGATAAATAGATTTGCCGTCATCCCGCCCGAATCACGGACGCAGGAACGTCAGGTTGTTCAAAACCCAACTGTTCAGAATCAACAACCGACGCCTTTTTCTCGTCCCGAAATCAAGAGACCAGAACAAGAAAAGCCCCAAGAAAAACCGTTTGCTAAAGCTTTTAAAACGATGGAAAAAGACTCCATGCCGGCCAGAGTCCGAGAGATAGAAGGGGACATTGAGGATATCCCGAGCGTTACACTGGTCAAAGATCCGAAG
Source organism: uncultured bacterium (assembly GCA_963848635.1). GTDB lineage: Bacteria > Patescibacteriota > Minisyncoccia > Phycocordibacterales > PALSA-1337 > JAGWNR01. Next base: position 103,212 of record CAWKEA010000005.1, on the reverse strand, counting down.
GCACAAAAATCGATCCCTCTCGCGTCTTTGTCGCCTGCCATAACTTCAAAGAACCCGACGCCAGAGCGAATCAATGCGCTCAAGGCCGCGCTCGCCAAAGCAATGACGAAACCGCCGGCTGACAACAAGGCTGTGAGCGAACCTCCGATTCCTAGCCCTCCTCTTTCTACGCCCGTAAAAGAGGAGATCATAAGCAACGCTCAAAATATTCCGGAAGTCCCCGAAGAAGTCCTCCGAAAAGCCCTCCGAGTAGAATAGGGGACCTGTCGCGCTCTGTGATATAATTTTCCCCATGCGCATCCTCATTGCCACGAGCATCTATCCTCCAGATATCAGTGGGTCCGCGCAATACGCTCGAAGCCTATATGAGACATGGAAAGACCAAGGACATGAAGTCGCGGTTGCATCATATACCTGGGAGATGGCTGTGCCTCCCGGCCTGCGGCATTTGCTCTATTTCTTTAAGATCCTGCGAAAGGGCTGGAATGCCGAGCTTGTGCTCGTCCTCGATACGTGGACAGCGGCTGTGCCGACGATGGCCGCCTGCGCCCTCTTGAACAAAAAATACGTTCTGCGGACGAGCGGCGACTTCTTGTGGGAGCGCTACATTGACCGCACCGGCGACCTGGCCCTCTTCAAGGATTTTTATGGCACGCGCCTCGGCCGCCTCTCCGACAGGGAAAAATTGATATTCGTCGCGACCCAAAAGATCCTCAAGAAAGCCTCCGCGGTCATCTTTACCACTCGCTGGCAAAAGGGCATATTCGAATCGGCCTACGGGCTTGATCCTGCCAAAAGCGCCATAGTCGAGAATTTTTGCGCCGAAAAGGCCGGTCTCTGCCAGCCCGAAGGCCGCGTCTTCATTGGCGGCACGCGATTTATAAAAAGCAAGAATCAGGGCATGCTTAAAAGCGCTTTTGAAGAAGCAGAACAGCGACTTGCGGATGATCTGACCGGCGCGGCCAGTTCTGCCGCTCCGGTCACGTCGCCCTCTATCAGGCTCGATACGGCCAAGGCGACCTACGACATGTTCACTGAACGCATGCACCGCGCCTGGGCCGTCATCCTGGTCTCTGTGAGCGAGATAAGCCCGAATATCATCCTTGACGCCGTCGCCGCAGGCGTGCCGTTCATCCTCACGCGAGAGAACGGTATTTTAGATAAAGTGGGGGACGCGGCTATTCTCGTCGATCCGTTGAACAAAAATGAGATCGCTGAAAAGATAGTCTGGCTTGCCGATCCAAAGAACCGCGCCTCGCAAGCCGAAAAAGTGCACCGCATCTCCTTTGCCCATTCATGGACGGAGATCGCCGACGAGATAATCAATATTTGGAAGAAGGCCGTATGAAGACGAAAATCAAGCGGAAGTCAAGATCGGGCAGAAAATTTTTATGAATGTTTTGGATTCGGTCAGAGGCGTTGGGTTGCTTTTTAGGCATAATACCCAAATATCGTGGCATAAAACCAGACTTCTGTAGCTTGGTTAAGCTAAATAAAAATACCACGATATTTGGGTATTATGCCGCTTTTTATAAGCATGTTTACAATGTATATACATTGTAAACAGACGTAAAAAAGAGGGATGTCCACACCCCCCCATGATTTTTCCAGGCGGGAGAACGCCAAAAGCATTTCTTTCTGGGGAAGTTTTTTGGCACGATTGAAACCCGAATCAGTGCGTCGCTTTCGTTCCACAACGCGACATTTTAGAACGCGACGAATCTAGCCGCGCATTTTATCAATCCTTTGAAAAATCCTGGATATTTTCCCTTGAATTTGAAAAGTATCTTTGTCTCTTCGCACGCCGTTTTGAAGCTCTTTGCCTTGGTGATGCCGCCTTTATGTATGCGATACGAGAGATCAGTGGAAGGCAGGATCATGAACTGCCAATCGAGGCCGATCCTGAGCCACAAGTCATGGTCGTCGCAGACCGTGAAGCTGGAGTCATAGCCGCCGCCTTTCACGATCGCCGATTTCCGTATGAGCAAGCCAGATTGCATCAGGATGTTCCGGTAAAGCTCGCTTTTTCTGATGTCGGCGTCATTGGTGGGGAAGCTCGTGCGCTTGCCGATGGCTTTGCCGGCCTCGTCCATAAAAACGGCGTTCGTTCCGACGATGCCGAGCTTTTCATTGTGCGCGAAAATGGAGAGTTGCTTGGCCAATTTATCCGGCGATATCCATATGTCGTCGCTGTCGAGCATGGCTACGTAGTCTGCCTTTGCCAAACTGACGCCGCGATTTCGCGTCGTGGCGATGCCGAGATTCCGCTCGTTTTTAAAGTAAGAGATGCGGGGGTCGTTCTTTGCCATCTCGTGCACGATTATTCCTGTTTCGTCAGTCGAACCATCATCGACGACGATCAATTCCCAGTCGCGGAGAATCTGATTTTGCGCGCTTTTTATAGCATCGGCGATATACCGCGCGCGATTATAGGTCGGCATGATGACGCTTATTTTTGGCATATTCGGGGTGTTCTCCTTGTTCATGCAAGTCTATTCTAGCATTGCCAAAGGGTAAAAGCTTTGCTGGCCGGATCGATTGGATTCATATGCGTATCCATGATTTCGGGACGGTGTCTTTGTGGCGGCGCGAGTAGATGAAGAGCTTTAAATTAAGTTTGAACGGGTTTCGAAGCTGCAGCCGCCGTATCCAGCGCTTCGGCGCGACGACGATCTTGTCGGGGCGAGAATCGAGCCACGCTCCCCACCAGCTGAAGGTGGAGTTGGCGATGATGTGGTGCTTGCAGAGGCTCATGAGGACGATCTCCTCGTAATCCGGGATGCCGGCGCCTGAGACGGCTGTCGAAGGGAAGGGGATGCGGATATTCTCTGCGACCCATTTCGGGTCGTCGGAAAAGATGAAAACGTGGGGTTTTTTGAGCTTCATTCCGACGCATTCCAAGGCTTTGGCGTAATATTCGAAGGTTGTGACTCCCGCATAGGGGTTTGTGGATGCGTCTCTCGCAACGTCTCCGCGCCTGACATGAATGGAGACGCTATCCGGCTCGCCCCGTATCTCCTCTTCCATCGACTGCCCGGGCCGTCCCATAGGGTTTCTCAATGAGAGATCTTGTCGGATCGCTTCTGCACAATCGGCGAAGTACCTCTCTGTTTGCCAGTAGCCGTCGAGATATGCATCCCCCTTTTTGTGCATGATCCTCGGTACGAAGCCGATGTTATAGAAGGGAAGCTGTGTCCGTTCCGGCTGCTTGATCGCCGATATCTCATCTGGCGAAGCGATCCCATCGCTCTGTATGTTGAAATGAGACAGGAGATAGTCGCGCGGCGTATCCGAGTTCCGGGACGATTTGAAGTCTGAAATATCAAGCTTGAGCGCGTCCTTGTTGCGGATAGCCATAGCCCTGCCACAGGCATATTGGAACATCTGATTGCCGAGGCCGCCGTTTAGTTTCGTTATGATCATAGTTTTATCCATTCAGCTGGGATGATGTCGGATACCGGCAGGTCGATCCCCGGGATCCAGACGGACGGCGCGACGACGATCTTGTCGGGGCGAGAATCGAGCCACGCTCCCCACCAGCTGAAGGTGGAGTTGGCGATGATGTGGTGCTTGCAGAGGCTCATGAGGACCATGCGCTCGTAATCCTCGGCGCTGGTTTCTGAGATGTATGTTTTTGCGTACGGGATATCGAGGTTCTCTTTCACCCATTGGATGTCATCGGAGAAGACGAAGACGTGCAGGTCGTCAGCTTTGGCTTTCCTCGATATCTCGGACAGCGCTTCGGAATAGTACCTTTGGTCGCAGTGCTTCCCGTAGAATCGGATGCTCTTTTCGTTTGCCACATAGTCTGTTCTGCGAACATGCAATGAGACAGTGTGCCGCTCTTTCTTGACCACAGATGCAAAGCGCTCCGCTTCCGGCGAAAGAGGCTCTTTTAAGGAGAAGTCTTCGAGGAGCGCGCCACGTATGTCCTTGAAATATTTTTCGCTCTGCCAAAACCCTTCAAGGGATATGTCGCCCTCTTGTCGCAGGATATCGGGCTCGAATTTTATATGGCACCTTCTCAAGACTGTCCGTTCGAAGCGGCGATACAGCTTGTGGAAGAAGATGCCATGAGGATATGCGATCTCTCGCAGCTCGCCGGCAGTGGCGATCCGCGCGCAGATATTGAAATGCGACAAGCCATAGTGGCGCTTTGTCATCGCTTGCATGTTTTCAGTATAGAGCTCCGTGTTCAGCAAGAGCTCTGTCCCTGACCGGAGCGAGAGCTTCCTACCCAAAGCATATTGGAACATCTGATTGCCAAGGCCTCCTTCTAACCGTACTAGTATCATAAAAGTGTCGGTTCAATCATTTCGTGAACCAAAAGCAGCCACAGCCGTACTTTTGTGCCTCGACCAAAGCGGGATCGGCATTTTCGACGAAATCCCCATTGTCTGTCACCAAGGAGAACTCGCGCAGGGTGAGATCGCGGAAGGATTTCCGTATCTGTCCGAAAGAATATATCCTGTGGGCATTGAACTCGATGGTTGGCGCTCCAACGGGGACAACGAACAGCAGCGATCCACTTTTTGCGAGCACGCGCTTCAGTTCGTTTATGGCTTTCATGTCGCCGTCTGGATCTATGGCGTCGCCGTATCTGCCGAGCCCGATGTGCTCGACCGTGTGCATGCATGAGCACGATGCGACGCTTGCGTCGGCGAAGGGCAGGGCATTAAGGTCGCCATGCATGCTTTTGAGGTTCGAAAGCTTGAGGTCTGCCGGACGATAGTCATAGAAATCTATCGGGACGAAAGCCGACACTATGCCTGAAAAGTAAAGGCTTGACGATATGTCCACATGTTTTGGTGGATTTATCTCTCTGACTTTTCGGGCTGCCCACGACGTGTGATAGACATAATGGGCGTCGAAACCCGTTTTGACCGTCTTGTCCAGAAGGCACGGATGGAATTCAGAGATTCCGGGCACTGGCTTTCCGGCTGCTCGTGCCAGCTTCCTGTATCTGAGATAATCGGCCAAGACGAAAGGCGTCATGAGCACGTACATGCTTTCCTTCAGGATTTTTTTTACGGATGCGCTCATATATTCGATTTCGATACGGAAGCCCTATTTGACGAACTTGCCCAAGAATCCCTTCGCATATTTTCCGAACAGCATCATTTTACCATAGAGCGGCTGGTGATATCTTCGGGCGATATCGTATACCTCCTTGAAGCCATTTACGACGCCTTTCCACGATTGCGAAACACCTGTTGTAACAAGGGTATATGATCCAAACGTCGTGTCGAGATATGATAGCTTCGGATCATTCTCGAGGGCTTGAAGCCAAAAGTCATAATCTCCCGCGATACGGTATCGAGTATCGAATCCTGAGGTCTTTGAATATATCTCTCTTTTGAAGAAAACGGCCGGTTGAAGAGGTATGGCTCCGGTCGTACGGATGAGGGCTTTCTTGAAGGTTATATCCTCCGGGGGCTTGTGCCCGCCTATCTTATTTCCTGCCGTATCGACGAAATCGATATTTCCGTAGACGATGTCCACAGCAGGATTTTCTTTAAACGCTTTGGCTACTTCATCGAGGATGCCTGCGCGATAATAATTGTCAGCGTCGAGCCAGGCGAAGACATCGCCGGTCGCCAGAGAAAAGCCTTTGTTCATCGTGTACGCTATGCCATGGTTCTCTTGGGAGACCCATCTCATGTTGTATGATCCCTCGTATTTCTTCATGATGCGCTCCGTGCCATCGGTCGAGCCGTCATTCACGATGATATGCTCAATGTCCCGATACGTCTGCTCTTTCACGCTCAATATGCACTTCTCCAAAAATGCTTCGCAGTTATAGGCCGGGGTTACTATCGATATCTTCATGTTACTTTGTTTCTTTGATGCAAACAAGATGGAATGCCCGTTCCGGATGCCTGTATACGAGGGGTTCGGACAGGTTGCAGACCATATTTCCGATGACGCGGGGCCTAATCTTTGCCAGGGCATATTCTCCCCTCAAGGATTTCAGTCCGGATGTCCCATAGCACGTGAACCCGAGCTTTCGCATCTCCTCTGCAGTCCAGCCAGACAGATGGATCTGGTACGCATTGCCGTCATATTCGTCCTGATTAATGAAGCCGTTCGGCGTCACGATGATCATCTTCTTTGCCATTTTTTCCAATTTCGGCAGGAAAGCGAGGAAATCTTCTTTTTTAAAATGCTCTATGACGTCGATCAATATGGCGCAGTCGAAGCTTTTAGCTGGCAAATCGATCTTGAGTATGTTGCTCTTGAGATATTCAGAATGGATCTTCTCGCGCAAGTTTTTCTCCAGGTATGGATCGAAGTCGTCGACCCCGAGCATGTATACGCCGGGTTTCAAATGGTCCTTTACCCGCGCGATCGGCGAATGCGGACCGCAGCCGAGGTCGAGTATCCTGTCTGCATCCTTGAGTTCGCGGGCCAAGACTTCGTCTATGATCTCCGACGAGGAAGGGAAGAATACCTTGAATGTGCTCTTGTAGATGCGTTTAAGGGTTTTTTCCATGATGTTAAAGCTATATGTCTCTGTAATGAATATCAGTCTAACATAAGTCGCGCATTTATTTATGAAAAGGGCGCAGTCTTGCCTTTCTGTATCGATATGATTTGCGTGCGTTGCTTTCTTTAACTATAATTCACCTCATATCGCGATGAAAAACTCCCGCATCGGCAAGGCCATAAAATACGCGCTGTCTCTCTTGTTCATCTATAGATTCAAGAGCTTTTTGCAGAATGTTTTTTGTGTGCCAATTTTCTACGACATTTTTGCGCGGCCTTCCCAAAGGGATATCTGTGTCATCGCTCCGTACTATTCCTTGAGAGGGTTTGCAAGGTCTGCCTGCGTCTGCTCTGTCGTCGACAAAAAGATCGTCCTCAAACCGGCCATAGTGAATGACCCAGAGAAGAATTGCCTCATTGTCCTCTTTGCGCTGCCCGCCATCGCCGATGCGGATTTTACCTACGTCATCAAGAAGGGAAGCAAGGAATTGTATAAAGGGTCATACGAGCGGAAGCCCACGAAGGAGAGATATAGGCTATCGATGGCCACTCTCTTCAAGTACGAGTCGGATTTTTTAAAAGAATGGATGGATTATCATTTGGGCAAAGGCATCGAACATCTCTATCTATACGAGAATAACAAAGTTCCCGATCCAAAGATCGCCCGCATATTGTTGCCATATGTCACGGCTGGCCTTGTCACCCACATCATGTGGCCGTATCCGTACCATATCTACAATTATCATTTCAGGAAGCTCTGGCCTTACGATGCTTTCTCTTATGCTCAATTGCCGCAGATCAACCATGCCATCTACAAGTTTGGGGAGGAGATGGAGTGGATGCTCGCCTGCGATGTCGACGAGTATTTCTACTCGCCGAAACACGTCGCTTTCTCCGCTCTCCTCGACGAAGCAGAGAAGGCTGGCGATGTATCTTCTATCAGGATTCCTGGTTTTTGGTTTGGCGGCACATCTGCCGATTTGGAACGGGTTACAACGGATGGAGTGCTGAAATCTTTTGTATATGCTGAACGATTTCCTACTTCTTCACCAAAATGCATCTTCAATACCGACCAAGTGAAGCTCGCTTCGGTGCATAACTCCGTTCGGCAGTCAGGGAAGGAGGTCAATGTTCCCGCTGACACGTTCCGTTTCAATCACTACCGCGGCCTCGGATGGAAGGGAAGGACAGACGAGACATCCGCGCGTGAAATCAAGGATACCGGCATACTTCAGTGATCGATTACTGTTGACATGAAGATCGTGACGGCCGGGTCGGGCGCAAGTATTTCTTGTCCATGAATATCGTATTGAGGCGCGTATCGGCATAGATGAAATAATCTTTCTTTTCCATGAGGGAAAGGATTTCCTCGACCTTTTTGCCGCCGATGCCGGTGTCGAACGTCAGCGTCTCCACGCAGAATATCGTCGGTCGATATTTCTTGAAATCGAATGATTCCAAGATCCTATAATCGAATCCTTCGGTGTCTATGGATATGAAGTCGGGGCATTCGTCTTTGAAATACGTATCGATGATAGCGTTTATATTGGCTGTTCTGACGTTCGTTTTTTTGATTATGCGGAATCCATAGCCGAGATTCTCATCGGCTTGATCTTTTGAAAAAGTGCTGAGACCATCGTCGGAAAACTCATAGAAAAGCATGCTTCCTTCGGTCTGCTTATCAGTAATGCCTACGTTCAGACAGGTGTCCTTCCTTCTTGTCCGTTTTATTTTTTTGAATAGGCGCGGATTGGGCTCAATGCATATGCCTTTCCGGCTGTGCTTGTAGAAGAGGAAAGTATTACTGCCTCTTTTTGGCGCATTCGCGCCGATATCGACATAAGAGATGCTTTTTTTGCCGATGGTATCGAAAGCATATTTGATGATGATGTCCTCTCCGCACTGCGAGTATGTTTTTTTCCAGCTCCTCGTGGTAACGCTAGTCTTGATGCGGCTCAAGGCGAGAACCGTTTTTTCAGGCAGGAACCCCTTCAAAATTTTTTTTAACAGTTTCATAAGAATAATTTTTTATATTTTTCTCGATTGTCGAGTATATATCGCGGAAGCCGTCGCTCGTCTTTCCATAATTTTATGCCTCTTTTCCTGTGGTCTTTGTTCTTTGAAATCATATTTTGGAGTTCTGGCAGTATTTCTTTTGGATTATAATAGAAATGATTAGACTCTGCAATCTTTCTTTGAGCTCCTTCATACCCCCCCATAAAACCGAAATGCCAGCCACCGTTTTTGAGAAACGTATAAGATCGTTCCATTTTAGAGTGTGCCCTGATATGGTTGATGCCGAGTGCCTTAATGTTCTTGAATTTCGTTACGATAGTGCCTGACCAGCCGAACCATGGATCCTCATCTGAACGGTTATTGAGATAATATTGATAGCCAGCTTGCATGGGCTTAAATATGTCATCTTTTGAATAGTCGATTGTGAGCTCCGGATTCCAAATCTCATCAAGATCAGAGACATAACAAATGTCTTCATCTCCCAGATTCGTCAATGCCTTTATCACACTCTCCTTTATGTAGAATTCTCTCGCCCAATGGAACCACCTATTTTCATTTCTTGTCACAAGATCGCTTGTCAATGAGTTCACAATTATTTCGCGATCGATCATGTCTAGATCCTTGTTTGCATAAAATCTGCCCCGGAGATCGTCTTCATTCTTTGGTACATTCTCCACGACATAATGAATAATTTTACGTTCCCATTTTTTGAAACGCTGGCGGTTTTCTTGGAAATAGAGGGGTTTCGGATCGCCTGAAAACGTCCGGGACGCTTCATATATGACAAAATAATCGACGTAAGGGTCTAATATGTTTAGTCGTATCTCGAGCAGATCCAATTCGTTGAAGAAGCAAAAAATATCATATATTTTTATGGTTTTCCGATACATGGTGATTTCAGGAGGCGAGAGCCAACCCCTTTTTTCACGCTTTTCTTTGATGGCTTTTACTAAGGACGGTATGCCAGTCATAATAGCTGTTTGTCGAAGACACCACACTGTCCAGGCTCTGCCGACGCGAGCCAAGTTCATGCGGGCTTGTGCGTTACCACCTTTCTCTATGGCGCGCCTTACATAGTTTTTGACATAGCTGGCCGCCTTTGATGAGACTGTAGAAACAGTCACTGCTATAGCCGAGGCCGTCGATTTATTCTTCGAATTGACCTTGAACAGTATCGGAATATTTCTAAGCCGGTTTGACAGCCCGACAAGGGTATTCGTCTTTTTTTCCGTGACGGCGTCGTCTTGTTGCTGATAGATGTCATTCGCGTCGAATTTGCGCACGCTCACGAGCTTCGCCTTATGTTCTCTCAGATAGAGCTCGAATTCCCCTCGGCATGCTTTGCCGTCCTCAAGATTTCCATCTTTGTCCTGATAGCGCCAGCCGTCGACGATGTTATATCCCAGGCTCCAAAAGCCATCGGACGTGTTGTATCGGCCCCAATATTTAGGAGCTATGCAGAGCTTCAGATTTTCATTTAGCCAAGCAGGAAAGAAAGCGAAGCTCGAATTAGAGAGGATCAGATATTTTGCGTTCTTGATCGTCACGTAATCGCGCGAGATGCTGAAATGAAAGACGTCGTAATCCGGGAAGAATTTTTTGGCTGTAGAAACGTCGTCTGTGATCACTATGAATCTCAAGTCCTTGTTGATCTTGAGCATGTTCGTCACAGCGTCCTTCCAGTAGTTCTCTGGCAGAAAAAAATCTCGGTCATACACATACGTGCCGCCTCTAAAATTTATGACGCATGTCGAATCGTCCGAGAATTCGTAGGATTCTTTTTCTTGTCTCACTTTCAGCCATTCCTTTATCTTATTCTTGTACGTTTCTATGTATCGAACATCTTGCATGTAGCCATCTATCTTTGTATCGTCCGGTATCGAGACGAGTTGTTCGTCGAGTGTCCTTAGGTCAGCGCCGCTCGGATGAAAAACACCTCGCTCGAGATAATAATGCTTTATACCCGTCGGCAACGTTATTGGTGGTCCGCCTTCTGGTCCACTACCGCCAATGACAGGCAACCCAAAATCGATGTCCATGAAATCGTAGGCCTTGAATCTTTCTGGCGATTGTATACCGAAATTATAACCTCTATTCAAAGCGATTACCCGCGTGGTTACATAACACCAGAGTTGATTACCTAATCCTTGCCCTTTGTATAATTCTGTTACTATCATTTTTTCTTATTACTCCGTAATTACAAATGCTATCATGGCCATACGATTAATCAAATCTCCAAAGTATGTCCTGTCTATCAGGTTGTTTATATATGATAATATAGAGCAATGCCTATGAAACACATAAGTGTATGTATACCAACTCACGGGATGAAAGGATTGGGTCCGAAATTCCTTCGAGAGAGTTTTGATAAGTTGACGGCACAGACATTCAAAGACTTTGAGGTGGTCATATCGGATCATTCGAGTGATAATCTCATAGAAGATGTATGCTCGGAATACAAGGGTGTTTTGGATATACAGTACTATAGGAATACGCAAGGTATTGGCTCATCATCGATCAATATAAATAATGCTATACGAAAAGCGAAAGGGAAGCTGATCAAGATACTCTTCTTGGATGACTTTCTATATCACGACAGGTCTCTGGAATATATTGCGAAAAGTTTCGATCTTAAAAAAGATCATTGGTTGGTCACAGCATGCGAATGCACCACAGATGGTATCACTTTCTATCATCCCTTGTTTCCTCATTATAACGACAAGATATTTCTTGGCAGAAATAGTATTAGCGCACCGTCGGTCCTTACGATAAAGAACGACCATCCTTTGTTGTTCGACGAGAAACTGGTATGGCTCATGGACGTCGATTATTACAAGAGGTGCTATGACTCTTTTGGTTTGCCCAAGATTCTTGACTCTATAAACGTCGTCAATAGGATTGGTGAGCATCAAGGAAGTGGCGGATACAAGATTAAGGGTGCTATGGCTGCGGAACAACTCAAAAATGACGAGTTAAAGTACGTCATCCGTAAATATCAGCGGGAGCTCACTGTCAAAGATAGGGCGTGGTTTCTCAAGACAGAGGTCAAATACATTATCAAACTGATCATATCTGCCGTGATACAGCGTCACGACTGATTTCTGCAGCCAATCTTCTGTTGGTTAACTTCGACCTGATTGAATTGATCATTACATTCAATCTCGAGACGCTTTTCTTGACCGATGCCGGTATGAAACTGCTCGACATGAACAAATTGATCATTTTCTTTGCTAATCGCTTGGTGCTAGACGGAGGTTTTTTTATAATCGGCACAAAATCTTCTATACGTTGCGTCAGCATAGTCTCGTTGAACTCTTGGTCCGATGTCCATAAAGTGTAGCACGCTCGCTCGATCATGTGGGTCTCCACCGGTTCACGGCAGTGCGACATGAAAACCATCATGTCTTGGTATAGCTTTTTTGGCAACTTCAATATATTTTTCCTGGGCATTATATAATCTCCGCCGGGCGCAAATGGAATGTATTTCAGTATGTTAGGTTTTTTGTACACGTATCTCAAGAAATCATTGTAGTTGCTAAAATATTTGCCTTTCCATGTGTTGAAGTACCAGCTATTATTTATCTCGTAATACAGCCCATCTTTTATATAAGAAACTGGCATTTTCGGCTTGTGCTGGGTTTCATCCATGAGAGGGGTGAATCGATCGTTGTTCATAACGCGATCAAAATATGTCTGACTAATATGACGGGGGAAACAGTGACCTTTGGCAAATATAGTCACATCAGGCAGATTATCATAATTGTCGACGATGAATCTGAAATAATCATATGAATTGTACCCGACGTTCGGGCTTTTGATGACCTTGGCCCGGTCGATATTCTTCGGGAGGTTCATTTTCTTACTCCGGTCGTAAATCAAATAGTTATCGGTGTAGTCCGGAACCCAAGAAATATCCCAGCCGTAGTTAGATATTACGAGAAAATTGCTTTTAATTTTTCCATGATTCATACATGTGCTTGTCTATCTCATATTTCATTATCTTGGTTTTCCGATCAGGTTCTTTTTTGGCCCAATCAAACATATCATTAATCAAGTCTGGAACATTCGTTTTGTCATTAAAACCTAAAACCTTTTTGGCTTTGTTGTGATCGCAATAAGCGTTTTTAACTTCATGACGCTCTTCTATATGGACGATTTTTGCACCAATGGCCTTGAACATGTCAGCCACTTCATTTATCGTATAGAATTTATCCGAACCTATATTGCACACATCACAATCAATGTCCATGAGTTTCACAAGAGCTTCCATAATATATTTTACGTCGGTGAAAGCCCTTGTCTGATTACCATCTCCAAATATAGTGATTGGCTTTCCCGACATCGTCTGTCGTATCCAAATACCAATCACATTACGATACTTGTCCCAGATATTTTGGTATATGCCGATGACGTTGTGAGGCCTAACGATTGAATATTTCAGTCCGAACTGATCGAACGCTTGCTTCAAATCCATCTCAACAGCTAGCTTGGCAATCCCGTACGGATCAGCCGGCGATGGAGAATCGCTTTCTTTGAATGGTGCTTTGCCAGCGCCATAGACTGCCATAGAAGAAGTGAATATGATTTTTTTTACATCTTGCCGTATGCAGTTATTTACCACATTAACGGAACAAATTAGGTTATTGTTGTAATTAAAATTACGAATAAATGGAGACAATCCTTCTGCCGCATAAGCAGCGAGATGATATACATAATCAGGTTTGGTATCAGCAAAGACGCGATCCAACTGATGTACGTCTACGAGATCAAGCTCAAAGAATTTTACCCGACTGTCGACATATTCTCTATATCCTCCCGACAAATTGTCTATACCTATGATGGTATGGCCTTTTTCCAGGAGATGTCTGGAAAGGTGTGAACCAATCATTCCTGCGACGCCTGTGATTAAAATTTTCATGATATTACTATTTTAACATTTATGTATAATATTGTCTAAAATTAATACTTGTCTTACGTCTACCAGAAAAATATAAATCTATCATTAAATCCTTGACAGTCTGAATCTCCGTATGGTTTGCTGATAGAACAGTTCCATATCGTGCCAGTCCTCCTCTTCAAAAAAACCAAAAAGCTTGTATAACAAGAGATACAATATTACGGATACACCGCCCATTATGATAAGTGTCCAGAGATTTACAGCGAGCATGGATAAAAGATATGAATCGACGATCCATACGATAATGGAAGTGACGACAGTACCGAAGAATTTTCTCCCATAATATTTCTTGCGACCAGAAAGGGTGAGGTAGTGTCGCTCGGTATAATAGAACATGTAAATAACAGGAATGATTGATAAAAGATATGCCCAAGCGGCACCGGTGATGCCATAAAGTGGCAAGAGGATCAAAAGAAGTACGGCATTGAGGATGCCCATACATACTGACATGGTTGTAAGGAATTTTAATTTGCCAAGTCCAAGTAGAAAGTTAGAGAGGGGGCCGAATAAAGCCAGAAAGAAATTAGTTAAAGCCAAGATGATTAAAATATTAGCAGATTCATTCGCAAAATCTGCATTGAGCCAAAATAGGAGTGCTTTGTGGGCAAAGGCGACAGCGGTCACGGTAAATGATGCCGCTACTATTGTGATAAGTCGAAATGATCTGACGTAGAGAATTTCAATGCGCGTTCTATCGCCACCACCCTCGAATTTGGAAGCCATCGGAAAGGTTATTGTGGCAAGCGTGTTGGCGATTCCAGGTATTTTTCCTGATATATTTCCTGGTACGCTGTAATATGTCAGATTGCTCGGTCCTGCATAGAAGGGGATGATTATACGATCGAGCGAAGCGAGGGCGGTGCTAGCAATCGCGTTTATAGATGATATCGTGCCAAATGAATAACAATCTTTGACATACTTCCGATTCCAGCCAAACCTAAATGAAACTGCAGGAAAGATTTTCCGTGCATAATAAAAGGAAACAAAGGTAAAGCATATAGCAATGAGGAATTGCACAAAGAATATCATTTGTAATGATCCGCCGGCTACCACCACGCCCAAGAGGCTCAAACTGGAAACAGTTACCGAGATGACGCCGATCTTGTTGCTTATATCGAATCTTTGCATAGCAGTGAACAGAGAGGTTGGCATTGCTGACAGGCAGGTGACAAAGAATGTGATTCCTATGACGAGGAACACTATCGAGTATTGGCTATAGGCAGCAAATTGCAATGGAAGGAAAGAGGGTGCAAACATACCTAACCCCGTGACGATAACTGAGATGATGAGGCCAGTACTTCCTATGATGACCAACAGAGAATTGGCAGTCCGTATAAATTCAAGCAATGTAGCATCATCTTTTTGTCCAGAATAATGAGCCATGTATTTAGCTATAGCCGTTCCCGCTCCGACATCGAGAAGACCGAGAAGACCGAGGAATGTATAAATGAAAAGATAAATACCATAATTCTTTATTCCAAGATGGAAAATGATTATCGGCGTTATGAGTAGCGCAAACACCATCGGCCATACGTAGCCGATGACGCTGTACGCGATATTTTTGAACGTCTTATAGGTGAGAGAGGATTGTTCCATCGGATTACCATAGACAATGTATACTAAAAATGGATCTTATTCAATCGTCCACATAGAGGTTTTCTCTTGCAAATGATTTACTCCTGCTTCGAGGTCAAGTTCGAAAGACAGGACAGATCGAACCTTGCTCCTATTTTAATGCGTATGCTATACTGCCCATCATTATGAAATCATCAAATACATTTTTGAAGAACGCGGTCGTCGCCCTTTTATTCATCGTTCCGATATTTCCGTTGATCGTGGCAAATCAGTTTTTCTTCCCATTTATCACCGGCAAGGCATTCTTTTTCCGCATCGTGGTAGAGCTCGCATTCGCTCTCTGGCTCGTTCTTCTCTATCGCGATCGTCAGTTCGCGCCGCAATGGAACAAGCTGACGCTGGCGGTCACCGCGTTCGCGGCGGTCGCTTTGATCGCTGATCTTCTCGGAGTCAATCCTATCCGTAGCTTGTGGTCGAACAATGAGCGCATGGAAGGCTGGGTGACAATCGTCCATCTTTGGGCATACTTCATCGTCCTGGCTTCGATGTTCAGGGAAAAGAAATGGTGGCCTCGCTATTTCAATATGTCCATAGCGGTGGCCGTGGTCACATCGCTCTATGGCATCGCACAGCTTGCCGGTTGGGCGCAGATCCATCAGGGTGCCAGCCGTCTCGATGCTTCTCTCGGCAATTCTGAATATCTTGCCGTGTACATGCTTTTCCATGCGTTTCTCGCCGCGTATCTTGCCGCTCTTGCTTGGCAAAATAAAAAAATAGACAGGCTTTGCATCTATTCTGCCTTGGCGGCCTTATTCACTTTCATTTTGCTCGAAACTCAGACGCGCGGGACAGTCCTCGGTCTTGTCGGCGGCATCTTGCTCGGTTGTTTCTTGTACGCTGTCTTTGCAAGGGGAACTGGGGCCAAAACTGCGCGACTCGTGAACGGAGGCATCGTGATCCTCGTCATCGTGCTCGGCGTCGGCTTTTACTTTGCCCGCGACAATGCATGGATAAAGAAGAGTAGTATGTTCGGCCGCTTGGCTTCCATCTCACTCTCCGATACGACGACGATATCGCGCCTCGACTATATCTGGCCGATGGCGGTCAAAGGCGCTTTCTCAAATCCAAAGACCGCAGTCATCGGCTGGGGCCAGGAAAACTTCAACTATATTTTTAACGCAAATTACAACGCGCACATGTGGCAGGACGAGCAGTGGTTCGATCGCGCTCACGACGTCTATCTCGATTGGCTCGTGGATGGCGGCCTGATTGCCCTTGCCCTGTATCTTTCTTTGTATGTCTTCTGCCTCTGGTATATATGGAAAAGCTCGCTTACCACCGCCGAAAAGAGCATTCTGACGGGGCTTTTGGCTGGATATGCCGTGCACAATGTCTTCGTCTTCGATAACCTGGCCAGCTATTATCTATTCTTTCTTTTCTTGGCCTTCGTCTTTTCCCTTGGCGAGAGCAAGAATTTCGCTTGGCTCCAAAACATGAAAAAAGACGACGAGGTGGCGAATTATGTCGTTCTGCCCATCGCCGCCGTCATATTCGTCGTCGCGCTGTACTTCATCAATATCCGTCCGATCGAAGCGAACACCGATCTTATCGCCGCTCTCGAAGATTGTAGCGGCCAACAATCGGCCCCGCCGTCAGTCCAATTGTGGCAGAAAGCCCTTGATGTCAACGCGTATGTAGCCAATCAGGAGATCCGCGAACAGCTCTTGTCATGTGCCGAGAACGTCATTTCTTCGCAATCGATAGACAACGACACTAAAACAGCGTTCTTTGACCTCGTAAACGCCCAAGTGCAGAAGCAGATAACAGCGACGCCGAACGATGCTCGCATCTACACGTTGGCCGGCGGTTTCTATAACGACCTCGGCCAATGGTCGCTGGCTCAGCCGCTTCTCATAAAAGCGCATCAGCTTTCACCCGGCAAACAAGCCATTGATTTCGAGCTCGGGTTGAATTATCTGAACACAGCTTCGACGACTGCTGGCGTGGCCCTCTTTAAACAAGCATATGAGTCTGACACCGCGTATCCTGACGCCGCTGTGAATTATGCCGCCGCTCTCATCGCGACAGGCGACGAAAATGATGCCGCGCCTATCGTGGCTCAAAATGCCGCTTGGCAGACCGATACGCGGATCATCAATGCATATGTCGCTGAAAAGAATTATACGAAAGTCATCTCCATCTACAAGACGCTTGTAGCGCAAAATCCTTCGAATGTCCAGGATCGCGTCTCATTGGCCGCGTCGTATTACACTGCAAAGGACACATATGACGCAGAGGCTGTCATCAATCAAGCCATCAAGGATTTTCCCCTTTACAAGACCCAATTGACTCAGGTCTTGCAACAAATAGAAAATCCTTCTCCGGCTGTCGGTGCGGCGAAATAGAGTCTCGATGATTATGTCGTGCATGAACTCAGACGTTGTCCACACTTTTTCTTGCAAAGTGCCTGAAAAATGCTATACTGTCTGCGTGTGAGTGACAGAGACGCGGTTCAAATATCGCGGATCAGTCAGTTATCCGATAAATGTGTACACAAGGACCCGCCTCGGCGGGTTTTTGCGTCCCTGGTTTAGCTGGGGATTTAGCGGCTATCTTTTAGCGGGTGCGTTCTAGTCTTGAAGGCGTCTTTGCGCATATTTTTGCTATCATACCCTTATGGGCATTGACTTTATATATGCCAATTGCTATGATGGAGAAACTCGTTTCAAATGACAGACAAGGACAGTGGAAAAAATACAAACAACAGCGCCACAGGCACGGTTGTCGAGGCATTGCCCAATACGCTTTTCAAGGTGGAAATAGTCGGCCAGGAAGGCCAGAAACTGGCTTATTTGGCTGGCAGAATGCGTCTCCACCGGATCCGCGTCCTTGTCGGAGATAGAGTGGAGCTCGAGCTTGATCCGTACGGCGGCAAAGCTAGGATTACCCGTCGAATGTAAGGCTACGAACATACGATATACAACAAACACATGCGTGTAAAAGCATCAGTCAAAAAAATCTGTTCTAAATGCAAAGTAGTGCGCCGCAAGGGGTATGTATATATCGTCTGCTCGGCCAATCCGAGGCACAAGCAACGCCAAGGGTAGGCAAAATTTATAATATCAAAAATGAGAATCATCGGCATAACAATACCTGACAATAAAAGACTCGACGTTGCCTTGACGGCTGTTTATGGCATCGGCCGTTCTCGTGCCCAGTTCATATTGAATCGCGTCAAAGTCGATTCAGCAAAAAAGACCAAAGACATCACCGTGGCCGAGGAAAATGAGATCCGCAAGATGGTCGAATCGTTCCGCCTCGAAGGCGATCTCAAGCGCGAAGTCGCCACCAATGTCAAAAGGCTCAAAGACATCAAGTCGTATCGCGGCAGCCGTCACGCCCGCCATCTGCCGGCTCGCGGGCAGAGGACCAAGACCAATTCCAGAACCGTGCGCGGAAACACAAGAAAGACCATGGGCTCGGGTAGAAGGAAAGAAGAGAAGACATGATGATTCTCCGATTTCTGATTACCTAATCGGTCCGTGATTTATTCACCAGGGTCTGTTTAGAGATTAGAATGAATTAGATGTTTTGAAATTTCAAATAATAAAATGGGCAAAAAAAGAATCGTAACAACAGAAGAGAAGACAGGAGCTGAGGCCAAGCCAAAGGCTCCTCTCGCGTCGTCAAAAAAGCGCCTCGACCGGGGCATTTTGCATGTTCAATCGAGCTATAACAATACGAAAGTCATCCTGACGGACATGAACGGCGGTGCCATCATGTGGTCCTCGGCAGGGGCGTTGGGCTTCAAGGGAGCAAAGAAGGGCACTCCATTTGCGGCGGCGAAAGTCGGCGAAACTCTCGGTGCAAAGGCCCAGATTCTCGGACTAAAGGAGATCGATGTCGTCGTCAAAGGGGTAGGATCAGGCCGCGAATCAGCCATTCGCGGCTTTATTACGCACGGAGCCGCCATAGCTTCGATCAAAGACCAGACGCCAGTGCCTTTCAATGGCCCAAAGCCAAAGAAACCGCGCAGAGTGTAAAAATACAAACATATGAAAATAGGACCAAAATACAAAATAGCCCGCCGTCTCGGCATTCCCGTCTTTGAGAAGACGCAGACGCAGAAATACGCCATGCGCGCCGCGCGGAAGGACAAGACTTCGCCAATAACCCGCTCAAAGAGCGAGTACGGCCAAGGCCTTTTGGAAAAGCAAAAAGCCCGCATGAGCTATGGCGTCACCTCGACCCAGTTCACAAAATACGTAAAGAACGCCATCGCAAAGAAGGGTAATTCAGCGGGACACCTCGTCAGCTCTCTCGAGAGCCGCCTCGACAATGCGGTCCTTCGCGGCGGCTTGGCTCCGACGCGCCGCGCGGCCCGGCAGATGGTCTCGCATGGTCATATCAACGTAAACGGCGCGCGCGTCAACATCCCTTCCTATTCAGTCGAAGTCGGCGACAAGATCGGCATCCGTGCGCGGTCCGTCGGCAAGCCGCTTTTCGCAAAGCTGGACGAAAGCTGGAAGACAGTCAAACTGCCGGCGTGGCTCAAGCTCGATATCGACAAAAAGGAGCTTGTGGTGGAAGGATCGCCCACAGCCGATCGCACCGAGCTTCTGTTCGACGTCGGAACAGTCCTGGAATTTTACAGCCGTTAATTTATCAGCATATTTTATATAAAACCATGTCAACATTTGATATCGTCATTCCGTCAAAACCAAAGATCATCCGCGAGGAGGGCTGGAGCGGCACGTATGAGATCGATGGCCTGTATCCGGGATATGGCCATACCCTCGGCAACTCCCTGCGCCGCATCATCTTGTCGTCTCTGCCTGGCGCGGCCGTCACCAAGGTCAAGATCAAGGGTGTCGACCATGAATTTTCAGTACTGCCTGGCATCAAGGAAGACGTTATCACTATCTTGCTCAATCTCAAGCGCCTGCGCGTGAGGCTTTCGACTGACGAGCCTCAAATCGTCACTCTTTCGGCAAAAGGCATAAAGAACGTCACAGCCAAGGCGATCGAGCATCCGGGCCAGATCGAGATCCTCAATCAGGATCTGCACATCGCCGACCTGACTGACAAAGCGGCTGATCTTGACATGGAGATCACCGTCGAGAAAGGCCTCGGCTACGTCTCAAAAGAGGTCTTGCAAAAGGACCGCGTCGATGTAGGAGCCATCGCTCTCGACGCCTCGTTCTCGCCGATCAAGAAAGTCAACTACGAGGTCGAGAATATGCGCGTCGGCGATCGCACTGACTTCAACCGCTTGCGCCTTTCCATCGAAACCGACGGCACCTTGACTCCGAGAGAGGCATTGGAAAGATCAATCTCTCTTATGATCACTCAGCTCAAGGCTATAGTCGGTTGGAAGGAAGAGGAGCCCGCGATCGAAGAAAAAGTAGAGAAATCGGTCGTTGACGAAGAAAAAGGCAGTGCCGAGGAAAAAAAGGAACCAGTCGACGTCGAATTATTCAAGACCCGCATAGACGACATAGGCTTGTCGGCGCGCACCATAAAAGCCCTGTCCAACGCCAATGTGCGCACAGTCGGCGGCCTTGCCCGCAAGAAAGAGATCGACATCCTCGACATCGATGGCCTTGGCTCAAAAGGGATCCAAGAGATCAAAAAAGTATTGGCACAATATGGCATTAGCTTGAAATAAATTCAAAACGCAAAATGCAAAGGTCAAAATTACAAACAAAATATACCGAATCGGAATTCAAATTTTGAACTTTGAGCTTTAAATTAATATCATGAGACACCATTCAACCATAAAGAAATTCGGCAGAGAAAAGAACGTCAGGAACGCTCTGATGCGCTCTCTTGCCCGCAATCTCATTCGAGACGAAAAGATAACCACGACACTGCCCAAGGCAAAGGCATTGCGTCCCTATGTCGAGAAGCTCGTGACGAAGGCGCGCGTCGGAACAGTCGCTTCACGCAGGCTTGTCATATCGCGCATCGGCGTAGGCGCAGAGTCGAAAAAACTGGTCGATATTCTCGCTCCAAAATACAAAGGCCGAGCCGGAGGCTATACCCGCATCACGAAACTGCCGCTCCGTAAACTTGACGCGGCGGCTATGGCCGTGATTGAATTCGTATAATCGATCCGATCACGAATACCACACACATGAAACCAATCATACTAGACGCAAAAGACAAAAAACTCGGACGAGTGGCCAGCGAGGCGGCTTCGTATCTGATGGGGAAGAAATCCACGTCATATGCGAGGAACAAGCTTTCGGGCATCAAAGTCTCGATCGTGAACTGCGCCAAAGCCGACATAGACGAAAAGAAAAAGAAAGACAAGATCTATGTCACTTTCACCGGTTTCCGCGGCGGCCTTTTCGAAGAATCGCTCGGGCATCTCGGCGAGCGCAAGGGCTATTCCGAAGCCTTCCGCACTGCCGTATACCGCATGTTGCCGTCGAATAGCCTGCGAAACGAGATGATGAAGAACTTAACTTTGTCCGAATAATTTCATGACACCAACTACCACCACTAGATATATCGAGACCGTCAGGCCGCCGAAAGACCGCTTCAGCCCGCGTGCGCATCACTCCTGCGGCAAAAGGCTCTTTTATGGTCAACGATAAGGAGCTCGCGGCATTCTTCGCGACAAAGGAGCTGCAGGCCATCGCTGTAGAATCTCTGACTCTTTCAAAGATGTCCCAGCAATTCATAGTCACCGCTTTGGTCAAAGGCGGCGGCATAACGGCCAAGCAGAAGCCATACGCCATGGCCTCGCGCGCGCTATCATCATCCACGACAAGGAGCTCCGCGGCAAGCTCAAGAAAGCCGGCTTTCTCAAACGTGATCCTCGCGCAAAAGAGCGCCGCAAGTTCGGTTTGAAGAAGGCTCGCAAGGCGCCGCAGTGGGCGAAGAGATAGTATTGTTTAGCTTTGTTTTTTCTGGTATGATGTCCTTCATGGACAAGGATCATGATAAAAAAGACGACAGCGCGGACTCCGACGACATCGTTTTTGAAAAGAACCCGTCGACGGATCCTTCTAATATAGATATTGATCAAGACGATCAGGATGATAGCATCGTTGCCGAGGAGAGCTCCGCGGAAACGATCAAAAGGCTCAAGGAAAAGCTCAAAAAAGCCCAGGCAGAAGCCGGAGAATATTTGACGAGCTTGCAGAGAGCTAAAGCAGATTTCATAAATGCGCGTAGGCGCGACGAAGATGATCGGAAAGATTTCGTCCGATTCGCAAACGAGCGTCTGATCGACGGCCTTATTCCGGTTCTCGATAGTTTCGAGCTCGCCATGGCGAACAAAGAAGCCTGGGAAAAAGCCGACAAGAATTGGCGCATTGGCGTTGAATACATTGCTAACCAACTAAAGAAAGTCTTGAGCGATGCGGGGCTCGAAGAAGTGAATCCGATTGGACAAAAATTCGACCCGACGCACGACGAAGCCGCCTCGTATGAGCCAGTCGATTCGGAGGCCAAAAATCATGTCATCATTGGCATCGTCCAAAAAGGCTACAATTTGAATGGCCGACCGATGCGACCGGCAAAAGTAAGGGTCGGGGAATTCAAGCCTTAGTTTCGCGTGGCTTTTTCTATATCTCGCTTGATATCCTTCCAATGACCCTGAAGGCTGGTTACGAGAGCCGCGAGCTCGGCTTGATCCATATTCTTTATATCCTTGTACTTTTTCGCCACTTTTGTGATGACTTCTTGGTAAGCTCCCTCGTTGACGTCTTTCATTTTTTCTATCCCGTCCATGACCTCGGCCTTGGCCTTGAGCATCCAGCTTTTGACGGCCGTGCGGTTAGTCTTGCCCTTTTTAGATCCATACAGATAGTAAGCTCCTGCGGCCGCCGCGGCTAGGGCGGCGATACCTGCGCCGACTCCGATGATCGTTTCTTTCTTGTGCGAATTTGATGCTTTGTTTTTCATTTTTTTTGTTATGTTATTGCTATTTCGACTTCCTGCGTGCAAACAGGTTGGCGATGAGGTTAAAGAAAGCGGCTGCGGTCGAGGCATTATTCCTGTTCGAATGCCTTGCCTCTTCCTTGATCTCCTCACGGAAGACATGGACGTCGTCGATGATCTCAGCGCCCTCTTTTTTTATCGTGCGAGAGAGCTCGCGGATGTCCGAGAGTATGATCGCGATATAGACGAGCACGATTAAGAAAACGATGGCGACGAGAACCTCGATGATGGTCGTGACAAAGAAGAAGATGTCTGCGTGTATGAGCGTTTGCATGGTTGTATTATAACAGATAAGTGTTGCACAGGGTAGGGTCAGTTGATTTATGAAATATTTTTGCTATAATAACGTCATTATAGGCACCATGCTCACTCCTCATCTACAATCCCGCTTCATCGAAAAAGTCCTTACCGACCGCGCTGGCCAGCAGTTCCGCGTGCTTTTTCTTGTCACTCTCGTCGATGGGGGGGTGAAGGCGCAATTTGTTTCTGCGCACCCTATTTTTGAAGCGGCAAAAATCGCCGGTTTGCCCGGTCGTATCGTCAAGATGTCATCTTGGCCAAAGCTCTGTTTGCCAGCAATAAAAACCGCTACCAAGGCAGTTGAAACCAAGATCCGATCTTGGACACGAGTCGCGTCGCCGTATTATTCCTCCTTCGATTTCTTCATGAGTCAACCGACGCGCGCGCCTTCTCTTCTATAAACTAAAAATTCAAAACTCAAAGTTCAAAATTAAAACAAATTGTAAGTTAATAATTTTGAATATAGTTTTGAGTTTTGAACTTTGCATTTTGCGTTTAAAATTATGTTCATTAAAATCAAAGCGACAGCAGGCTCGAAAAGGGAAAAGGTGGAGAAAAAGTCGGACGATCTCTACCTTATCTCTGTCAAAGAAGAAGCTGAACGGAATATGGCAAACAAGCGGATACTCGAGATCATGCGCGGCCTCTATCCAAACCAGTCGGTCAAGTTGGTGAAAGGGCAGAGAAGCCCGGCAAAGATTGTGGAGGTTATTGAAAAGTAGGCCTTCAACTTCAAAAAAGCAGGCTTAGATACTTGGGGTGAACCGTACAAAAAATGTTGAGCAGGTGGGGTAGGCGTATGTTCTTTTAGTCGATGTTTACAATGTATATACATTGTAAACATGCCTCGAAAAAGTATACCACCACCCTAGGCCATCGGGTAAGCAGTTCATTAAAAAGTTGGCTTGTCTGTCGGCAGACAGGGAAAAGAAAAAGCGGCCGACATATGCCAAACCGCTTTGTGAATCAGTTGCTCTCAATTCCGTCGCAAATAACGGAAGGGAGATAGCCGAGCACGGACTCGATTATCAAGTTTGATGAGTTGCCGCACTTCCTCGCTTGCTTTGACCAGGGCAGGATCTGAATTGGGGTCATCCATAATCAGACCGTGTAGGTGAATCATCTCCTTATTAAATTTTCGTCTTTGTAGGGGTTCCACGACTAACACCGACAAAAGGATACTTACCACAACTACACAAACGATGAGAATAAAGATGGCAGCCAACATATTCCACCAATTATCATTCATAACAAAAATCTTTCTTTTGCTCTAACCTCCAAGTGTTTACTTGGTCAAACGAGCAATTGTTAAGGTTAATAGAACTGGAAATAGATTAGCATATTACTCATTAATTGTCAAATATCAAAATCATGTCAAAAATAATAGGAATAGACCTCGGAACGACGTTCTCGGCAGTAGCCGTCATGGAAGCCGGAACGCCAAAGGTCCTCGAAAATGCAGAAGGCGCGCGAACGACGCCTTCGATAGTCGCGCAGTCAAAGACAGGCGAACGGCTCGTCGGCCTCCTTGCAAAGAGGCAGGCTGTGACGAACCCGAAAAATACGATCTTTCAGATCAAGCGCTTTATGGGTCACACGTATGACGATCCAGGCGTGCAGAAAGACATCAAGAACGTGCCATTCGAGACGCGCAAATCGGCGTCGGGCGGCATCGAAGTGAACCTCGCCGGTAAATGGATGCGTCCTGAGGAAGTCAGCGCGATGATCCTGCAGAAATTAAAGACAGACGCCGAAACGCGCCTCGGAGAAAAGATAACAGAGGCGGTCATAACTGTGCCGGCTTACTTTAACGATAGCCAGCGCCAGGCAACAAAAGACGCCGGCCAGATCGCCGGGCTCGACGTCAAACGCATTATCAACGAGCCGACAGCGGCAGCCTTGGCCTACGGCTTTAACAAGAAAAAGGACGAAAAGATCGCAGTCTTCGACTTCGGCGGCGGAACCTTCGATATCAGCGTGCTCGAAGTCGGCGCCGATACGATCGAAGTCAAATCGACCGATGGCGACAGCCATCTCGGCGGTCGCGACATTGATGCAAAGATAGTCAATTGGCTCGCGGACACCTTTATGAAAGAGAACGGCGTCGATCTGAAGAAGGACGCCCTTGCACTGCAACGCCTCGATGAAGCGGCAGAAAAGGCAAAGATCGAATTGTCGACGGCCATGCAGACGGAAATAAACATCCCGTTCATAACGAGCGGAGCTGACGGGCCGAAGCACTTGCTCGTCACCTTTACCCGCGCACAGCTCGAAAATCTCTGTGCAGAATTCATCGATCGCGCCATGGCGAAAACAAAGCAAGCAATGGACGCATCACCATTCAAAGTTGGCGATCTCAACGAAGTTATCCTCGTCGGTGGCCAGACGCGCATGCCTGCTATTCAGGCTGCAGTGAAAGCATATTTTGGCAAGGAGCCGAATATGAGCGTCAATCCAGACGAGGTGGTTGCGGTAGGCGCCGCTATCCAAGGAGGAATCCTCGGAGGCGATGTTCATGACGTGCTTCTCCTCGATGTCATTCCGCTGTCGCTCGGCATCGAGACCATGGGCGGCGTGGCGACGAAATTGATCGAAAAGAACACGACTGTGCCGACACAGCGCTCGCAGACGTTCTCGACGGCCGCTGACAATCAGACAGAAGTGACGATACATATCACACAAGGCGAACGCCCGCTCGCTGCTGACAACAAATCGCTTGGCCAGTTCAATCTCGGCGGCATCTCTCCGGCGCCGCGCGGAATGCCGCAGATCGAAGTCACTTTCGACATCGACGCGAACGGCATATTGAATGTGTCGGCAAAAGACAAAGCGACAGGGAAGTCGAATTCCATCAAAATCACTGCTTCATCCGGCCTTTCAAAAGAAGAAGTGGAGAAGATGAAAAAGGACGCGGAATTGAACGCCGCAGCTGATTCTGCAAAAAAGGACGCTGTCGAAGCAAAGAACATCGCTGAACAGCTCGTCTATACTGCCGAAAAGGCCCTCAAAGACGCTGGCGACAAAGTGCCGGCCGATCTGCGCAAGTTGATCGAGGACAAAGTCGCAGATTTGAAGCGCGTCAAAGATTCGACAACGCCAGACCTCGCAGCCATAAAAGCATCGACAAGTGCGTTGTCGGATGAGATTCAGAAGATAGGGCAGTATATGCAACAGCAAGCGCCGCAGGGTGGCCCGCAAGCTGGCCAAGCCGGTCAAGCAGGTGGCCAGAATTCTGGCGGGGAAGGCGGTGCAGATAATGTGAAGGATGCCGAGTTCAAAGAAAAGAAATAACTCGAAATACGAATAGGTCCTGCGTAGCTTTAGCGAAGCAGGGCCGAGTTTAAGGAGAAGAAGTAGAGGGATAGCGCTCTTTGCCACTTCAAAAAGTTGACAATAATCTTGCCGACTTTTATGGACACTGAAAAAGAAAAGGACCCTCGTCGGCTTTCCCGAATCCACTGGTTGGTGGGTCGGGAGAGCGAACGAGGGCCTTTGGAAAAGAATTATTATCAAGGCTACCAGGCAATTATTCCAAAAAGTTTTGATTCAATGAACCGATGCAAAGCCTACTCAGCCTTGCGAAACTAATGAAAACTTATCACATAATAATATGTGTGTCAAGTAGGCAAATGAGGACCAAATTGTTAGAATAAACCTATGAAAATTGCTACAACTACAACAAAAATAAAGAAGCAATCAAAAAGGATCTCAAGTATGATTAGCGAACTGCGCAAGCAATTCTTTCAATTGGAAATGATGCAATCTGACTGGGAGGTCCGCAACGGCAAAGCCAAAAAATACACCTCGGCAAATGCACTCATCGCGGAAGTCACTAGGGGATTGTAAAACTACATAATGCCATGCGAACTGTTTATGCAACTCCGGCATTTGTTAGGCTATCACGCGACATACTGCGTAAGAATCCTGCGATAAAGAAAAAATGGTCATCCGTCGTGCGGCTTCTCGAGAAAGATGTGTTCTCTCCGTCGCTCAAGACACACAGGCTTCATGGGGCGCTCAAAGATTTGCATGCGTGCAGAGTTGGTTATGATATGCGGATAACATTCACATTAGATGAAGAGAGCGTTACGTTGCGCGGAATGGGATCGCACGATCAAATCTATTAATATGAAAGATTACTACAAAACACTCGGCGTCGAAAAGACAGCCACAAAAGACGAGCTGAAAAAAGCCTTCTACAAGCTCGCGCATAAATATCATCCCGACAAGAATAAAGGCAATGAAGAAGCCTCGAAAAAGTTCAAGGAGGCCAGCGAGGCCTACGCCATATTGTCGGATGATAATAAACGAGCACAATATGATCGGTTCGGCTCGGCAGGGCCTGGCGGCGCTGGCTTTAACCAAGGAGCCGGCGGTTTTCAAGGCGGCTTTGGCGGCTTCAACGGCGGTCAGGGATTCGGTGGCTTTGACTTTTCTCAATTCACACAGGGTGGCAATTTTAATGGCCAGTCGTTTGAATTCGACATCGGCGACCTCTTTGGCGATTTTTTTGGCGGCGGAGGAGGCAGGCACAGG
Source organism: uncultured bacterium (assembly GCA_963848635.1). Taxonomy (GTDB): domain Bacteria; phylum Patescibacteriota; class Minisyncoccia; order Phycocordibacterales; family PALSA-1337; genus JAGWNR01. The sequence goes on along the minus strand of CAWKEA010000005.1, from coordinate 75,389 downwards.
CCGCGAAAAGGGGCAAACGTCACGGTAGATGTGCAAATCTCCTTCAAAGACTCGATCTTTGGAGTTGAAAAGGAATTCTCGATCGGCGGCCGCAAGGAGAAGCTGGTAGTCAAGATCCCGCCTGGCATCGAGAATAGCCAAGGTCTGCGGGTCGCAGGCAAAGGCGAAGAGGGCGACGGGGGCCCCGGCGACCTCATCGTCCGTGTCTGGGTCGAGACGCATCCGACGTTCCGAAAGGAAGGCCTCAATCTTGTCATGGATCTGCCGGTAAAGCTGACGACTGCCTTGACTGGCGGTGCGATAGATATAAAGGCTTTGAATCCGGAAGTCGACGGCACGATCGAGCTCCAGATTCCCGCCGGCACGAGCCATGGCGAGATACTGCGCATCAAGGGCAAGGGCGTGCCTTACGAGACACGCGGCGCATTTACCGGCAATCCACATACAAACCGCGGCGACCTCCTCGTTGTCACACATGTCGAAATGCCTCGAAAATTGAGCAAGAAGGCGAAAGAATTGATTGAAGGATTGAAGGGGGAGGGGATATAAAAAGCGGTGTCATACGCCCACCCTGCCTCATTTGGCATAATCAACTATTTTTTGGTATCATTCAGTGTATGAAAAAAACCTTACTTTCTGGCGTCAAGCCTACCGGTCAGGCTCATATCGGCAATTACTTTGGCGCGATGAAGCAATTCGTCGATCTGCAGAATACCGGCGATTATGACTGTTTTCTTTTTATTGCAGATTACCATGCGTTGAACTTGATCCAAGACAAGGAAGAGATGCGCAAGTTGACGCTCGAGCTCGCTCTTGATTATCTCGCTATCGGCCTTGACCCAAAAAAATCGATTCTCTTCAAACAATCTGACGTTTCGGCGCACACAGAGCTCGCATGGATATTCGATACGATCGTGACAGTGCCATACCTCGAGCGTGCGCACGCTTTCAAGGACGCTCAAGCGAAGGGCAAAGAAATAAATGTCGGCACTTTCAACTATCCAGTGCTCATGGCGGCGGATATCCTTCTTTATGGAACAGATGTTGTGCCTGTCGGGCAGGATCAAAAGCAACACGTCGAATATGCCCGAGATATCGCGCAAAAATTCAATTTTGCTTTCAAGGCCGAGATGTTCAAACTGCCCGAGCCGCTTATCCTTGACCATGTCGCTATCGTTCCTGGCATTGACGGTCGCAAGATGTCAAAGAGCTATAGCAACACCATTCCGCTCTTTGCCAGCCGCGACGAGATAACAAAGGCTGTCATGTCTATTGTGACGGATTCAGGCGGTCCAGAGGCCGGCGGCATACCGGCGAATGTCTATGCCATCCACAAATTATTCAAGGCTGAAGCAGAGCTCAAGCCTGTCTACGATGCGAATAAGGGCAAGTATAAGATACTGAAGGAAGCTTTGATCGAGGACATCGACGCCTTTATCAGACCTATGCGCGAGCGCCGCGCCGAATTGGCAAAAGACCCGAAAAAAGTCTTGAAGATTTTGGAAAAAGGGGGAATCGCTGCAAAAAAGATCGCTGACGCCAAGCTTGAGGAAGCGAAAAAGGCGATAGGCGTTCTTGCTTAGCTTTTGCCACTGCCGTGCCATTCACCATTAAAACGAACAATTTTGAAGGGCCGCTCGACCTTCTCCTCGACCTCATCGAGAAGAGGAAATTTTTCATAAACGACCTGTCGCTCTCAAAGGTCACCGATGATTTCATAGCGCATATCCAGCAGTTCGAGAATCTGCCGATGGGAGAATCCGCCCATTTCATATTGATCGCTTCCACGCTCCTCCTCATCAAATCACGCTCCCTCTTGCCTCAATTGAACCTTACAGAGGAGGAGCAAGGCGACATTCATGACCTCGAAACGAGGCTCAAGATCTACAAGAGGATAAAGGATGCGAGCGCGCAGATCGAAAAGATTTTCGGCGACATGATGATATTTCCCCAGAAGGCAAGAAGGATGGAGCCCGTCTTTGCGCCGTCGCCGGATTTCACCCTTGAAAGAGTTTTGTCGTCGCTCCAAGATCTCATCAAGCGTCTGCCGAAAAAAGAGAGACTACCGGAAGTCATGGTCAAAAAGGTCGTAAGCCTCGAGGATATGATAGGCGATCTCACGCAACGGATACAGACACAGCTCCGCATGAGCTTCAAGGATTTTGCCGGCGAGCACAAAGGCGACAGGGTCAATTTCATCGTCAGTTTTCTCGCGATGCTCGAATTAGTCAAGCAGGGCGTCGTAAATGTGACGCAGGAATCGAATTTTGGCGACATCCAGATGGAGACAAAGGAAGTCGGCGTGCCACGGTATTGACGCCTTCATACAACAGCCTCTTTTTTGATCTGCGCGCACTGCAAGAATAAGTCTTCTTAGACGATTTTTTAGCGCTTCCTTTATAGCCATCTTTTTACTATAATCATCATATGAACCTAAGCGCGAAAATAGAAGCTATCCTTTTTTGGAAAGCTGAGCCTGTCAGCATAAAAAAGCTCGCTTCTCTGCTTTCGACTGATTCGACGAAGATATCCGAGCCTGAAGTCAGAGCCGGCGTTGCCGAGCTCGAAAAAAGCCTTGTCGGCAGGGGAGTGACGCTCGTCCAGACGGACGAGGATATCATGCTCGGCACTGCAAAAGAGCTTTCGCATCTCATCGAACAGCTTGCAAAGGATGAATTGACGAGAGATCTCGGCAAAGCAGGCCTGGAGACTCTCTCCATCGTGTTGTATCAAGGTCCCATATCGCGGGCGGACATCGACTACATCCGCGGCGTCAATTCTCAGTTCATAGTGCGGTCGCTTCTCATCCGAGGCCTTGTTGAGCGGGCGGACAATCCGGACGATGCACGGAGCTTTCTCTATAAGACGACTCTTGACCTCCTATCTCATCTCGGAATATCGAAAGCCGCCGATCTGCCGGAATATGAAGCCGTGAGAAAAGACATCGAATCATTCAAGCAGACGAACGGGGTTTCAGAGAAACCAGATCAGGTTGATTAGCCTGATTTCGAATTACCTAATTTGCCGGAGAAACTTTTTGTAATCAGATCAGTTAGAAATTCTTTTATGCTATTATAGACTCATGTCCCGTGCTCCAATTGAAAAATCGTACTTGATTCTCGTGCTTGTGCTCGCGTTCGCCGGTTTTTTCATCTTTTCTTCCGCATCGCTCGGTCTCTTGACGGAAACCGGCCCGACGACAAAATCCGTCTTGTTCACCCAAGCGGTCGGCCTCATCATCGGTCTCGCGGCATTTTACGTCTTTTCAAAGATCAACTATACATTTTTCCGCCGTTATGCATTTTATCTGTTCGCGGCGGCGATACTGCTCAATCTGGTCCTTTTCATACCTGACCTATCTCTCTTTCACGGCGGGGCGTCGAGATGGATATATATCGGATCAGTCACGTTCCAACCTTCCGAATTCCTGAAGATCGCATTCATCATATATTTTGCCGCGTGGCTGGCCCATAAAAAAGACAGGATCAAGGATTTCAAGTCAGGTCTTTTGCCGTTCCTTATACTTATGGCTGTCACAGGAGCGTTGCTTTTGTCTCAACGCGATACTGATACCTTTGTCATCATATTCGTTACAGGCCTTGGCCAGCTCATCATAGCCGGCGGAAAAGTGCGGCACATCAGCGTTGCCATCCTAGCGATCATCGCAGTCGTTGGCCTCGTAGCATTGTTCCGGCCGTATGCTCGCGAACGCATCATGACGTATATCGCGCCTTCTAGCGATCCGCAGGGAGCAGGCTACCAGCTTCAACAGTCTCTTATTGCCGTTGGATCAGGAGGGCTTTTCGGACGCGGATACGGCCAGAGCATACAGAAATTCGGCTATCTGCCGGAGCCTGTAGGCGACTCTATTTTTGCGGTCGTCGGCGAGGAATTCGGTTTTGCCGGCACTACCGTGCTCGTCATATTGTTCATTTTTTTCGCCATAATGTGTCTGCGCATAGCCGCGCGGGCGCCCGATGCCTTTGGCGGCCTGCTCGTATCGGGCATCGCTATCCTGGTGATCGTCGAGTCATTCATGAATATGGCTTCCGAGATAGGTCTCGTGCCATTGTCTCGGCATCCCATTGCTTTTTGTCTCACATGGCGGGACCGCCCTCATATTGGCTATGTCCGCTTCCGGCATCGTAGCTAACGTGTCGAGACATGCCAAGTAATCCCATATAGTGCGATTTTGAAAATAGTATTATAATTGTTCCATGAAAATCTTATTTACCGGCGGCGGCACAGGCGGGCATTTCTATCCGATCATAGCCGTAGCAGAAGCCATCGAGGACAAAGTGGTGGAGAAGCGCCTGCTCAAGCCGAAGCTGTATTTCATGGCCGCACAGCGCTATAATCCGCGGGCACTCTTCGATCACCAGATAGAGTTCGTCTATGTGCCAGCTGGAAAGATCCGCCGATATTTTTCTTTGCTTAATTTCACGGATTCCTTCAAGACTGCAAGCGGCATATTTCTAGCCATCATAAAGATGTACAACATATATCCCGACATTGTCTTCGGTAAGGGAGGTTATGAGAGCTTTCCTGCCATGGTCGCGGCCAGGATCCTTCGCATTCCGGTCGTCATCCATGAATCCGATTCGAGCCCTGGACGAGTCAATGCTTGGGCAGGGAAATTCGCAAAGAGGATAGCCGTTTCGTACCCCTCAGCCGCTGATTATTTCAAGAAAGCCTCAGAAAAATCAGTCGTTGCTCTGACAGGAAATCCTGTCAGAAAAGAAGTCGCCGCGCCGCTCACGAACGGCGCTCATGAATTCCTCAACCTCGAGGAAGCAACGCCTGTCATCCTCGTCATCGGCGGATCTCAAGGCGCGCAATCGATAAACGATACGATACTCGACGCTCTGCCCGAGCTCATAAAAAGATACCAGATCATCCATCAGACCGGCCGCAAGAATTTCGAAGATGTCAAGGAGACCGCCAAAGCCATCCTAAAGGATAATGCGTACGGCTACCGATATCATCCTTTTGATTACTTGAACGATCTGGCCATGCGCATGTCGGCAGGCGCCGCTGACATCGTGGTCTCGAGAGCGGGATCGAGCATATTCGAGATAGCTTTATGGAAGAAACCATCAATCATCATCCCTTTGCCCGAATCGATCAGCCATGACCAGACTGCGAATGCCTTTGATTACGCAAAAACAGGCGCGGCCATCGTCATCGAGGAGAATAACCTCACTTCTCACATCCTCGTGGCCGAAATAGACAGGGTCATGGCTAACCCGCGGATCCGCGAGCTCATGAGCCAAAGCGCCGCTGGATTCGCCAAGCCGGATGCGGCCACAAAGATAGCCGAAGTCATACTTGACTTGTCACTTGAACATGAAGCCTAAAATGGTATACTGTACGCATTACTCTAATAAGTCGAATTATCAGCATATTTAATCACTTTAAAAAAATGCAACCAGACAATTCATCAGGGATCAAGCCTTGGCAGTGGGTGGTAACGATCATCGTCATCGTCATAATCGTTATCTTGGGTTATTGGCTTTTTAGCAAGAATGGCTCGTCGAGCAATCAGGCCTCACAGAGCGAGAGCACGCCTTCCGCCACGGCTCCCGCCTCGACTGAAGCAAATAGCATCGTCGTTACCGATCAATATCCTGGCAATGTCGTCTATATCTCGTCCGTACGTCTCGCGTCGCCGGGCTTCGTCGTCATCCAGAGCGACAATGGGGGCACCCCGGGCGCAGTCATTGGCACGCAATATTTTGACGCAGGCATAAATCCGGGCAAAGTTACCCTCTCGTCTCCAACCGTTGATGGCGGACTTTACTATGCATCGCTCTATTTGGATTCCGCTGGCAATCAAAAGTTCGACATAACGAAGGACTCCTTGATCAACGATTCTCATGGAAGTCCGATAACAGAGACGTTCCACGCTCTCGCGAATGTTCCAGAGACAAAGGGATAATCGAGTCAAAGCCATTACAATCAGAAAGTTTATTAAACAAAAACCGGCCTTGGAGTCGGTTTTTGTTTGAGAATAATGAGGGTTGAAGAGGGTAAGATATGGCTTGTTAGGTCGATTTTTCTGGTGCCTTTTGCTATACTGGCATGGTGAACAAGTCTGCATCTTCAGATAAAGTCGTCACTCGCTTTGCGCCCTCACCGACTGGTTTCATGCACATCGGCGGCGTCCGCACGGCTCTTTTTGCATGGTTATGGGCAAGGAAAAACGAAGGCACTTTCATCTTGCGCATCGAAGACACAGACAAGAAAAGGGAAGTCCCGGGATCGATAGAGCACATCCAGGAATCCTTGAAATGGATCGGTATCGACTGGGATTATGGCCCTGACAAGCCGGGTCCTTTTGGCTCATGTATACAATCAGAGCGCTTGGACACATTCAAGAAAGCCGCTCAAATCCTCATCGATAAAGGTCTTGCATATCCCGATCCTTATACGGAAGAGGAAGTCGAGGCTTTTCGAAAGCAGGCGGAGGCTTCAAAGACCGCATTTCTCTTTAGGGACCATCGGCCGGAAAAATTCACAGCATGGGACGGCACCAAACCGCTCCGTTTCAAGGTGCCCGAGATAAAGCGCTACCATTGGCATGATATCGTGCGTGGCGATCTCGAGGCGGGCGAAGAGGCACTCGATGATTTTGTCATCATCAAGAGCGACGGGTATCCTACATACAATTTCGCTCATATCATCGATGATGATGCCATGGGCGTGACGCATGTCTTGCGCGGCGACGAATTCATCTCGAGCACCCCGAATTACCTGAGCATGTACGAAGCTCTCGGCATACGGCCGCCATCCTTCGCGACCTTGCCTCCTATCCTTCGCGACGATCGGACAAAAAAGCTCGGCAAACGCGACGGCGCGAAAGACGTCCTCGAATATGCCCACGAAGGCTACCTGCCTGCGGCGTTCTTCAATTTTCTCGTGCTGATCGGCTGGAATCCGGGCGGCGATAGGGAAATTATGGCCCAGGATGACATCATTGCCGCATTCGATCTGTCAAAAGTCCAAAAAGCCGGCGGATCGTTCGATGAGGAAAAGCTCAAGTGGATGAACAAGCAATATATGAATAAGCTGAGCGATGTGGATTACCTCGATCAAGCGAAAAAAGTCTTAGAGAATGACTCCGATGTCTTTGCAAGCGATGATATGATAAAAAAAGCCCTGCCGGTTTTCCGTGATCGCGCTCACACCTTTGGAGATGTCGCAAATATGTTCAAAGGGGAGGGAGAGCTCGGCTTCGTAACTGAACTGTCTGCTTATGACGCAAAGAAACTGCCATGGAAAGGGGACACGGCCGCCGCCGCTTCCCTTCATCTTGAAAAAATCATCGAATCTCTGGCCGGGCTCAAGGGTTTTTCTTCTGAAGAGATAAAGAACGCGATTTGGCCATATGCGGAAGAAAAAGGCAAAGGAAACGTCCTTTGGCCCATGCGTTTTGCGCTGACTGGCCGCGACAAATCGCCTGATCCATTTGTTTCCGCTTCGATACTTGGCAAGGAAGAAACGCTCAAGCGCCTCGAAATCGCCCGGAGCTCTTTGAAAAATATCCGATAGCTTGCGCAGAATCCGATCCTTTTTGAGATAGCCCTGTGAATAACTTTTGCACACATAAGATTGAAACGAGCTATAATGGTTGTATCATGAAAAGCAACAGGGGCCTGATCAAATTGCTCATACTCATCCTCATAGCCCTCATAGTTCTCGGCTATTACGGCATCAGCGTGCGGCAGGCAGTGCAGAATCCGACGACACAGGACAACATTTCATATATTTGGACAGGGGCAGTGAACATTTGGGACACCTATCTCCGGGCACCGGCAGAATATCTTTGGAATATCTTCGTCACTGACATCTGGACGCCGGCTCTCAACAATCTTGAAAATATCAAGAACGGACAGATGCCGATTCCAAATACAAACGGTAATCAATTGCCTAGTCCTCAATAAAGGATGTTTACGGGGTATCGATCCTCACTCCATCATTATCTGTGGCGATGCCAATCAATTCATTGCGCCGACATTATTTGCTGGATATATTCCAAGTGCTCCGACACTCGATATAGAGTATCGAGGCAAACGTATGTGGATGACGATTATGGTCAAACCGTTGCCTATGAAGGAGAACCTGTCTATATCCATGGCCAGACTGGCTCACAAGATGCATTTCCTACGGACTTTAAATTAAAGAACTTAATCGCCTCGAAAGACCGTTTATGGTTTGCAGTTGAATACAAGACAAAGATTATTCATAGAGTAAGATCAAAGGGCTTTGCCATTTTTCCCTGACCACGACAATGAATGTCAATATTTGTTCAAATCCCGGCCTTACCACAGACCGGGATTTTCTATTATATAAATACGTCTGTACAGCATATAAACACCTTACCAACAATCATACTTGTGTGACAACGCCAGAATAACAAGATAAGTCCTATGTATTCCAGTGTCGTACAGTTTTTCTTATACGTCAATGGGGGAGTGGGGGATAAGTAAAAAGTTGATTTTCAAGGTCTTGACTTAAAAACAAAGCTGTGCTATACTCTGTGGCAGATGAACACTACATTTGGTCAGTTCTTTGCGCAGCTTATCAGCTTCGTCTTAGTCATCATGGTCATGTCGTATGGAATAGGCTTGATCGTTGGCGGAGGCAAAGCGGACAAGGCAAACAAAATAGTCGCTTGGGAGTTTAAACAACTCACAAGTATCGTGCGGTGGATTCTGATGCACATATTCAAAATCCTCGCGGACATCTTCCATGGCCTGTCAGAAGCGTGCGGCCAAAAGAAGAAAAAACAAAAACCTTAACCCCTATTTGCGAGTAGCTCACAACTACTCGCTTAATTTTTATATAAAAGAATTATTTCTCCTCAATTTCCTTACCATCGAGCCTCTTAAGCTTACCGTCTTTCTCAACGAGAATGCTTCCCATTCGATTCTTTACATGTTCCTCCTCGCGTTCTTTTTCTGCTTTTTCAGTCGCTTCTTTAACTTCAGGACTCGGTGTTTCAAAATTAATATTTCTCATATTATTAAATATATTTTCACTACTTATTAATACTACAAATATTAACATTTATAATCTAAAACGACCAGCGTGCTTATTGTTGCTAATATCTCTAAAGTAGCTATAATTTACCCTATGAGTAAATCGTTTGAAGCCATAAAGGATTTGGGCAAAAAAATCATCGGAACGGACGAGGGTTCTCAATTTAAAGAGAAGATTCAAGCTTATGCCCAAAAATACAATATACCGCCCGATCAAGCTCAAAAAAGGGTTTTTATGGAGTACCTTCAATACGCCAAAAACGAGGTCGGTTCACGCAAAGCATTTGAACGAGGATCTGGAGGCATGAAATCGTTTGAAGCCGCATTGAGAGAACTTACCGGTGGTGCGGGCATCGATATGTTAAAGAAAACCGCTAAACAAAGAGCCTTGACTCAACCAAAACAATTTGTAAACACGACACCCCAAGATCAACAAGCAGTCGAGCAATATTATCAGCAAAATTACAAAAAGAAGCCGAAACAAGCTGTACTAAGAGATTCAGCCGAGGGGGTAAAAAACTTTGATGCTTTATTGGAAAAATTCCGCAATGATCCAAAGGTAGCCAATAATCCCGATATAATGTCAGCTCTTCTTGATCCAGACTCGGGAGGGGATATAGGCCAAGCACTACTTGAACATGATATGTTTGAAAAACATGAGCGCCGTTTTGAATCAAAATTAAAATTCGACAATTCAATGGAAAGTTTCAAGAAAAGCGGTGTCGAAACATTAAAAACCGTTTTTGGTAAGCCTCTCGGAGATTTTGTGGGTTCTGGCTATAGATTTGCCAGAGATCCAAGTATCGCAGGTGCCGCGAAAGTTGGTTGGGAAGGAACCAAATACGCCGCAAAGACTCTTACAAAAGGAGGTAAGTTTTTGTTTAACACTGTGCGAACAACTTTGAGCGGTGCAAATGCGTTTGCGGAAGCCGTAACATAATTTTATGAATAAAGACCAATTAGCTAATTATATAGACATTTCTTTCATCGAAACTGATAAAAAACGTCAGTTGATTGAAGCGTTAAATAAAGGAGTATCTATTCCGGAAGTACAAGGTGTTTTTGAAGATTTTTTGATTGAAAAAATAAATACTTATGGAGATAAATACGAAAAAGCCACTGCTGATTTTGAATCATTGTCATCAGAGCTTGATAAAGAAATAAAATTACAAGAAGACTCGCTTGATAAAGTTTTAGACGAAAAATTAGCTACGGTTGATCGTGCGGATTATGATGCACGAAATAAGATTTGGGATGAGTATTACGCAGAGATTGAGAAACTTGAATCAAGCTACGAAAAAAGAATCAAGTCTACTATTTCAAAGATAATAATAAGCGCGTAGCACTAACACTCTCAACAGCATATAAACACCCTACCAACAATCTATATTGTGCGACATAGGATATAAAGGGATGGCCTTTTTAATTATCAATGATTGCCCTGCCCTATGCTACAATTTAGTGGTTGTGAAAAAAAATTCGGATCGACAAAATATAAATCTTCCTAGGCTTATGACAGCTGCGATCATCTGCTTATTATTTTTATTAGTTATAATTATTTTTCCAAAAAAGAATGTTGGCACTGGGGATCAAAGAGACGTATCTTCGATTGCTTCCAGTACTACAATGAAAAGCGCCTCCAAAGTCATATTACAGCCTGTTCTTGCCCTTTCATCTGATCGTGTGATCCAAGGCCAGCCGGTTTTGATCCGTCTTGCGAACATAAACAATGCGTCGAGCACATTATTAAGTCTGACTTTCGACGGCACTATGCTCCGCACTACGGGCTATGGATCGAATAAGCAGATCGCATTCGTAGGCATCGACCTCAATTATCCGCCCGGCGCATATGCCATCCGCGCCATCATTCATGTGGCAGGATCATCGACTGATCTTATCTTGAAGAAAACCCTTACCGTCGTCGGTCGGCCATATGTGACAGCACCCCTTGGCATACCAGACAAGCTGGGCGGCAACACGCCGCAAGGCCAGCAGAATGTCGAAAGCTCGATGGCTTCCGACAATGCGGTCCTCAATAGTCTCCATGCCTCGGACAAGGCTTTGTGGTCAGGTCCATTCGATTTCCCTGTCGTCAATCCGATCGTCACTGATCCATATGGCTATGACCGCCTGACTGGATCCTTGTCGATTCCCCACAAAGGAACAGACTTCAAAGCGGCGACAGGCACGCCCGTCATGGCTATAAACACTGGCAGGGTCATTTACGCGCAGTATCTCGGCATTTATGGCAATACGATTGTTATAGATCATGGACTCAGCATCCTTTCCTTTTACATGCATCTGTCTCGAATAGACGTCAATGTCGGCGATGCGGTGGCTCGGGGCCAAATAATAGGTCTCAGCGGCGACACCGGCTATGCACTAGGGCCGCATCTTCACCTGACTATCAGGATTCGAGGCGTATCAATCGACCCGATGACGTTTTTGGGTTTTTTCCAGTAAGATTTCTTTATGTGATATGCAAAACAAAAGCGGACACTATTCCGCTTTTGTTGGGAGATATTCTAATTTATCTGTGAAGAAGAACCCTTACTTCTCGGCTATTGGTGCGCTCTGGCTCCAACATTTTGCCGATGAATTCCAAGGATCCGTGCCGTTTTTTGCATACAAGTATTTGGCATAGGCTACATTGCCTTCAATCGTATATATGTCATCGCCGAGCGATTTTGACTTTGGAAGCCAATATGTCTCATTGATCTGCATGACGCCGACATCGTGATCATCAATCTTTCCTCGGACAACAGTGCCGTCCGGGTTGAATTGCCTGAAATTCGATTCGCACTGGGCTATAGCGATCAATATAGGCGTATCTGTGTATTCTGCTTTGATATATGCCTCCACAGCGCTACGGTCCATGACTGTTTCTTGGGTTGTCGTAGCTATTGAATCGGCTGTCGTAGAGGCAATTGCTGCACTGGTCGTGCTTGCAACAGCGGTACTTGCTGAACCGGAGCCGTATATGGACGATACAAGGAAAGCTATGCTGGTTGTAAGTTCGATCATAATGGTTACTTTCATGTGACGGCACTCGAACAATATGAGAATGATTACCTTCTCATATGCTTCTCGTTTGTCACAATAAATTAAAACGGGGCTTTATAAGCATGGTGCTTATGAGCCTCGTAGTGACACTATCCTAGCACCTTTCAAATATCTTGTCAAGGATTTTTGACGTCAAAACATTAAAATATGGCTCAAAATAAGGGTTTTTGCACCATGGTTTAAGCTAAAAGTAAAGAAGTATAGAATCCATGATCATTGGGTATTCGGCTATCTATGATTTTGGTCTCATTCTTCCCTTTTCCTTGCCTTTTTCTGGCTTATTTGATAGACTTACGGGACAAATAAAGCAAAACCATGGCGCATAAGAAATCAGCAGGCACAACAAAAAACGACCGAGATTCACAGCCAAAATACCTTGGCGTAAAGCTCAATAATGGCCAAAAAGCCTTGGCTGGCGAGATTATCGTCCGTCAGCGCGGCACAGTCATCATGCCTGGTAAGAACATCGGCGTTGGCAAGGACTATACCCTCTTCGCGCTCAAGGACGGCACTGTCCAATTTGGAACAAAGAGAAAGACGAGCTTTAACAGCGATGTGGTCAGGAAAAAGATCGTTCACGTCATATAATTGAGTGAACAAAATTTCTAGTAAGAAAATCAAAAAAGCCCCAATGATCGGGCTTTTTTGATGTGCGGAATTCAAGACGGGGGATCAGTATGCTCTTTCAAAACGAAGGTATTTTGAGTCGTAGAATCATACGATTTTTCACGAATCATAGCCGTATAATTCTTTTGATGCCAGCCGAATCGTATGATCATACGATTCAAAAAGAAAGTAGCGTCTTGTATTACGCAACTTTCACGATGACTTTGAACTTGGTCGACTTCCCTTCCCCTTTTACTTCGATTATATGATCGCCGACTTCTTTTATAGGATGCTCGAGCTGGATGAACGACGAATCGATCTGTATGTGCGCCTGTGTGGCGAGCGCGGCGACGATGTCAGTCGCGTGAAGGCTAGCAAAGAGGTGGCCTTTGTCGCTCGCTTTGCCGAAAACAGTCAAGACAGTGTCCTCGAGAGCCTTCAGATTTTCGGCGAGAAGGGTTTCGTGGACTTTCCGTTCCCCTTCATATTTTGCTTTCTCTGTTTCGATGCGATGCAGATTCTCCGGCGTGGCGGGAATGGCGAATCCGCGCGGAATGAGCAAGTTTATGGCATGGCCGTCTGAGGCGTTCTTGACCTCATATTTCTTGCCGAGCTTTGGGACGTCTTTGAGTAAAATGATTTTCATGGTGGTTAAATTATAAATTAATTCAAAACTCAAAGTGCAAAACTTAAGAAAAATGGCTGATTTTAGACCTCAATTTTGAGTTTTGAACTTTGAGTTTTGCGTTCCTGTCTCATTATTTTTCTGCCTGCAACAACTGCACAGCCTTTGCCATCTGTGGATCGTTCGACGGCGACGACGTAGCTGTGAGCGGTACGACGAAGTTAGGCACGAGCCCATTCTCAGACAGATTGGTGCCATCTGGAGTCAGCCAACGAGCAACCGTGACCTTGAGCGACGTGTCAGGCGTCAGATTGATGAGCTCCTGGACCGATCCTTTGCCGAATGTTTTTGTGCCGACCAGCTTTGCTATGCCGTGCTGTTCGAGCGCGCCGGACAGGATTTCTGCCGCTGATGCTGTGCCGCTATCGACAAGAATGACCATATCGAGGCTCTTGTTGAATATATTGTAGCCTTTGCTGTAATAGACTTGCGGCGAGCCGTTCTTGCCGAAGTCTTCGGTGACGACAACATCTCCAGCCGGTAGGAAATAAGAAGCCATGTCCCATGCCGCTTCGAGATAGCCGCCCGGATTGCCGCGCAGATCGAGGACAAGCTTGTGCGACCCGCTCTCTACAAACTGTCGCAGAGCGGCGCGAAAAAGATCAGGAGAATCAGCTGTGAATTCGTACAGTTTTATTATGAAGATCCCGTTCGGCTGGAGGCCTGCGGCGGAGGCAGTCGATGTCGCTGAGGAGCTCCCAGTGCCGTTTTCGACCTCGGTATCGATCGTGGGGATATCGATTGTGTCTCGAACTATGTTGATCGCCACTGGCGCCGTCGCGTCTTGGTGGAGGACGGATAAATGAACCGTTGTGCCCTTTTGCCCTCTGATAAGGTTAACGGCGGTATCGACAGCCATACCACCTGTTGATTTTCCATCGATAGAGACAATAGTATCTCCTGTTTTTATGCCAGCTTTCTCGGCGGGACTTCCCTTGAGCGGAGCTATGACGACGATATTGCCGACTTTTTGATCAATCTCCATACCGACTCCCTGGAATGTTCCTGCGATAGATGATTGGAACAAAGAATTCTCTTCCGGCGGGAAAAAAACCGTGTACGGATCGCCTTCGGAAGCGACCATGCCTTCGATGGCGCCATAGACTTTGTTTTGAGTATCTGTGGCTGTCGATGTCGCGAGCACGTATTTCTGTTGGAGGAGACTCCAAGCCTGCCAAAATGGGGCGAACTCCTGCTGGCTGATGAGGCTCGAATCTCCAGCCGGAACTAGGCTGTTGAATGTCTCTTGACTGCCTTCATGTCGGCCAAAGAAAAAAGAGATGGCAATTAAAACAACCGCCGCGATGATGGCGATTGCGACTTTTGTGTTGATCGGATATCTGCCCATTGATGTGATGCACTATTATCCCAAAAGTGCTGTTAATAAGCAACTCGACGTTTCTCATTTTTCCCTCTATAATGAAACAATGATCAAAACATACACGTATGGCCAAGTCTCCTGGACGGACCTGCAAAATCCGACTGCCGAAGAAGTGCAGTCGGTGGCCGAGTCCCATAAACTGCATCATCTCGTCGCACGTGAGCTTCTCGGCCCCTCAGAATCCTCAAAAGCTGTCATCTATCAGGACTACGTTTATCTCATATTGCAGTTCCCTGTGCGCATAAAGCGCGATGGCCATCATGTCGTCATCAACCATGAGATCGATTTTGTCATCGGCAAGGACTTTGTCGTCACTGCCCATTACAAAGCCATCGAATCACTCGAAAATTTCGCCAAGGCCATCGAGACGAATTCGATTCTGGAAAAAGAAAAGATCGAGGACCATGCTGGACATCTCTTCTACTACATAACCCTGCGGATGTATCACCACATGCGCCACAATATCGAATCAGTGAACGCGGAATTGTCGGCCGCAGAGGATAGTATATTCGCCGGCGAGGAAAAAGAGATGGTCGAGGTCATTTCGGGTCTATCACGGGAACTGCTCGACTTCCGCCAGACATGCCGCGCTCATTTCGAGACGCTGGAATCCCTCGATAAAGCCAAGAGAGGTTTCTTTGACCAGACATTCGGGCCCTATGTGTCCGACATAAAAGAGAACTTTTCTATGGTTCGCGATGCTGTGGTCAACGGCCATGAGTTGGCAAAGGAGCTGAGAGAGACCAATGATTCCCTTCTCAACACAAAACAGAATGAGACGATGAAGATACTGACTGTGGTGGCTTTCGTGACGTTTCCACTGTCTTTGTTCGCCGAGCTTTTTTCGATGAATACCGTCCATACGCCGATCGTCGGCCAACCAAACGATTTTTGGATAATCTGCGGCATCATGGTCATCTTGGGATTGTTCATGGTATGGTATTTTAGAAAGAAGAAATGGCTGTAAAAGTCGAAAGTCCCGAGTACTTAGCCAAAAGCCCATTACGTCAGAAATTCTTGCATTGACTTTTGACTCGGCACTTTCGACTGATATAATAATTCAATGAACAATTCTGAAATGCATCTCTACAACACTCTCTCCGGCAAAAAAGATCTGTTCAAGCCGATCAGAGCTGGCAAGGTCGGCATATATAATTGCGGGCCGACTGTCTACGATACGGCGCATATTGGAAATCTGCGCACGTTCATAATGGATGACCTCGTCCGACGAGTCTTTGAATACAACGATTATGAGGTGACGCAAGTGATGAATATCACAGACGTTGATGACAAGACGATCCGCAGGTCGCAGGCCGAGAAGAAGCCCTTGGGTGAACTTACTCGGCACTACGAAAAGGTCTTTCTCAATGACATACATACGTTGAACATCTTGACGCCCAATATCCTCTTGCGCGCAACGGAGAATATCGATGGCATGATCGCGCTCATCGGAAAGCTGATCGAGAAGGGCTTTGCGTATAAAGCGGATGACGGAGTATATATGAGCATCGAAAAAGTAAAAGGATACGGAGAGCTTGCACATCTGAAGCTTGCGGCAGAGAGAAAAAGCCGCATCGCAAACGACGAATACGACAAGGAGTCGCCGCAAGATTTCGCACTGTGGAAGTTTAGTGATAAGGAGGAGAGCAAGGAAGAAAAGCCGGCGGTTGAAGACACCGAACCGTCTTGGGCCGCCCCATTCGGTGCTGGACGACCTGGCTGGCATATTGAGTGTTCGGTTATGGCAATGAAGGCGCTTGGCGAGACGATCGACATCCACACCGGCGCCACCGACCTCATTTTTCCTCATCACACGAACGAGATCGCCCAGAGCCAGTCTGCGACAGACAAGCCGTACGTTCACTATTGGATCCATGGCGGATTTATGAACGTGCGCGACGAGAAGATGTCGAAATCAAAGAATAATTTCCTCAAACTGGCCGACCTCGAAGAGAACCGCGTCTCGCCGCTCGCATATAGATATTGGCTTTTGACTGCTCATTATCGCTCTCTGGTCAATTTCTCGTTGGAGGCAGTCCTTGCGTCGCAAAACGCATTTATACGCCTCGCCGAGGCTTTTATCGGCTTTAAATCAGACAAAGCAGGAGTCATTGATGGAAATTACCAGGAAAAGTTCCGTAGAGCCATAAATGACGACTTAAACATGCCTGAAGCCATCGCCTTGGTCTGGCAATTGATAAAAGATCATCATCTCTCCACTGCCGACAAGCGCGCTACGTTGCTCGATTTTGATCGCGTCCTCGGTCTTGGTTTATCGGTTGTGGAAAAGCTCGATGATTCTCCGGCGAGCATCGAATCATTGCCTCCAGATGTTTTCGCTCTTCTGGAAGCTCGCGATGAAGCTAGAGCCGCGAAAGATTGGCAAAAATCAGACGCCTTGCGCCACGAGATCGAATCCCGCGGCTACGAGGTCAAGGATACGAGCGATGGAAGCGTTTTGAGGAAAAAGCAGGATTAAATCAATATCTACCGTATTTTTAATTTTCTCTCGGCTCTCGTCATTCTAGAATCAAGATCCACGAACTCTTTTCGTGTCGGATAGTAGAGCTGGAAGTAATCGAGCTGGTTGGTGAAGCTATCGTTCATACGATCGACTTTTCTCTCCAAAGAATCGAACCTCTCGTCTACTTTTGTGAACCTCTCGTCAATTTCTGTGAATTTTTCATGGACTTCATCGAAGCCTTTCTTTACGGCTCCGGCTAAACTGTCGACTGCATCATTAATGGTATCCGTCATCTCATCCTTCGTTGCAAGATTGGAAACAGCGATGGTCAGCTCGTCCTTTGTTGATAGCTTGGAAACAGCTGTATCTAATTCATCTTTTGTTGCAAGTTTAGAAACAGCGATACTCAGTTCATCTTTTGTTGCAAGTTTAGAAACAGCTGTATCTAGTTCATCTTTTGTTGCAAGTTTTGAAACAGCGATACTCAGCTCGTCCTTTGTTGATAGCTTGGAAACTGCGATACTCAGCTCGTCCTTTGTTGATAGCTTGGAAACTGCGATGTTTAGTTCGTCTTTTGTGGCAAGTTTACCGATCGATCGAGTGATCGATTCAAGATGCGACGTCATCGACTCTAGCCGAGTTGCCATTTTTTCTTCAAAGGGAGTGTTCATCGTGGCATAATTATATCAAGCACGATGATATTGTAAACTCGTGCTGACAAAAATTTTGTGTCGTAAATATATATAAGCAAAAAAGCGGCTTCGACGTGCCGCTTTTTGTCTTTCTTTTCCTGCCTGCTGACAGGCCTTGTTTTACTTTAATTAATGAAAGTCGATCATTATTCAGTGATCGTCTCCTTCGGGCGGATTTTCTCAATCATGGCCGCTTTTGGAGAGCCAGGGTAACCGGTGCCGGCGGGAATGAGACGGCCGATGATGACATTCTCCATGAGGCCTTGCAGATCGTCCTCGGCGCCTCGGACGGCATTGCCGATGAGGACGCGAGTCGTGTGCTGGAATGATGCCGCGGAGAGGAAGCTCTTGCGCGACAGCGATACTTCGGTGATGCCGAGAGCGATAGGCTCCGCGGTGGCTGAGGAACCGTCGGCGGATTTCGCTTTCTTGTTCTCTTCGGCCAGCTGAAGATCATCGACGACCATGCCGTCCGCCAGATTCGTGTCGCCTGCGTCGGCGATGCGCTTTCTGCTGAACATCTGCTTGACGATGACTTCGATATGCTTGCGCGACACAGTCTCGCCTTGAAGCTCATAGATCTTTCCGACTTCGCTGATGACGTATTCCTTCGCCCGATCTGATCCGGCATTGGCGAATATCTCGTCGATATCAGCCGATCCGTCAGTCAAAAGCTCGCCCTTCTTTACCTTGTCGCCGACTTTGACGAACGGCGTGCGGCGATAGTGGAAGTGGTATTCGACTGCCTCGGTCTTTCCATCCTCAGACGTTTTTTTCTTTGACTTGGATTTTGTAGGAGCGATATGGCCTATATCAGGGATGACGACGAGCACTTTCTCTTTGTTCATGTCGCGGATCTCGGAAACCATGCCGTCGACAGTGGCGACGACCGCTGGATTTCTCGGACTGCGCTTTTCGAATATCTCTTCGACTCGAGGCAGACCGGCTGTGATGTCGCCTGCCGCTGATGCCGCACCGCCAGAGTGGAAGGTACGCATCGTGAGCTGTGTGCCAGGCTCGCCGATGGCTTGAGCGGCGACGGTGCCGACCGCCTCGCCGAGAGCGATCATCTCGTTCTTGCCGAGGTCAAGCCCGTAGCATTGGGCGCACACTCCGCGGATCGTCTTGCATGAGAGCGGCGAGCGGACATGGACGGAAGTGATGCCAGCCGCCTCGACTGCTTGTGCCTCCCCTTTTGAAAGAAGATGGCCTTTCTTGAACATGACTTTGCCGTCAGTAGATTCTATGTCTTCGGCAAGGACACGGCCACGGATGTTCTTGGATAGCGGTATCTCTATGCCGGAAGCGCTCTGTTTCTTTATGATGATGCTCTCTTTTGTGCCGCAATCGTCTTCGCTGATCATGACGTCCTGCGCCACGACGAAGAGCTTGCGAGTCAAGTAGCCGGCCTTTGCAGTGTTCAAAGCCGTATCGGTCAGACCCTTGCGCGCGCCGTGAGTGGTGATGAAATATTCGATAGGAGTCAAACCCTCCTTTGAGCATGATAGGATCGGGAACTCGATGATCTCGCCAGAAGTGGAAGCGATAAGGCCTTTCATTCCGGCCATCTGGACGATCTGGGAGAGCGAACCGCGGGCTTTTGATGTGATCATATCGTAGACAGGGCCCATCTTGTCGAGCGAACCAGGGATGAGCTTCTCGATGTCGCTCTTTGCCTTGTGCCACAGTTCTATGTTTTTTCTGACGCGCTCTTCTTCTGTCAAAAGGCCTTCGTCATATTGCTTCCCGATGAGCTCGCTCTGGACCTTTGCTTTGCCGATGACTTCGTTCTTGCCTTTCGGGATGACGATGTCGTCGATGCCCCATGTTGTGCCGGAATACGTGGCGTAATAGAAGCCGAACGCCTTGACCTTGTCGAGAATGGCGGGAATCTCTCCGACGCCGCGCGCGGTTATGAGGTCGTCGATGATGCCGGAAAGCTTGTCTTTGTTGATCTCTTTGTTGATGAATGGATAATCAGCCGGCAGGATATTGTTAAAGAGGATGCGGCCGACTGTCGTTTCGAAGAGCTTCCCTTCGAATTGGGCGTATTTTTGAGAATCATCCGGCATGACCTTGATCTTTGAACGATAGTCCACGATGCCATACTCTCGTGCGAGACACGCATCAGCCGGGCTTTCGAATACCTTGCCTTCGCCTGTGCCTTTCTCGACAGTCTTGGTTATCCAGAAACAGCCGAGGACGATGTCGAGGAGCTTTGAGATGATAGTTGGATCGCCGTTGCCAGGCTTGAGGATGTTCTTGTCCGAAGCCATGATCTCGCGAGCTTCTGCTTGAGCTTCGATGCCGAGCGGAACGTGGACAGCCATCTGATCGCCGTCAAAGTCGGCGTTGAAAGCGGTACAGACCAACGGGTGCACCTGGATGGCATTGCCTTCGATGAGGATCGGTTTGAAGGCTTGGATGCCGAGGCGGTGCAAGGTAGGAGCGCGATTGAGAAGCACGTACTTGTCCTTGATCACTTCTTCCAAGATCTCCCAGACTTCTTTTGCCTGGTCGTCGATGAGGCGCCCCGCGCCGCGGATATTGTAGGCGAGCTCGCGCTGAAGGAGGCCTTTGATGATGAACGGGCGGAACAATTCGAGCGCCATGTGCTTTGGCAGGCCGCACTGGTTGAGGTGGAGCTCCGGGCCGACGACGATGACGGAACGTCCGGAATAGTCGACGCGTTTGCCGAGGAGGTTTTGGCGGAAGAGGCCGCGCTTGCTCTTTATATTATCTGAAAGCGATTTGAGGGCGTGCTTTTGGGCAAAAGCGGACTGCGCCGCGTTCGCACTGCCGTGACGAATCGAGCTATCGATGAGGGCGTCGACTGCTTCTTGGAGTATGCGTTTCTCGTTGCGGAGGATGACGTCAGGAGCGTGAATCTCCTTGAGCTTGACCAAACGATTGTTGCGGTTGATGACGCGGCGATAGAGGTCGTTGACGTCGGATGTGGCAAATCTGCCGCCATCGAGGGCGACCATTGGGCGAAGCGCTGGCGGTATGACTGGAATGCGCACGAGGAACATCCATTCGGGACGGGAATTCGATTTGATCATCGATTTGACGAGAGAAAGACGGCGAGAGAGCTTTTCATGTTCGAGCGATCCCGCGCTCTCGAGCTCCTTCTCAAGATTCGCCTTTAGCTTTTTGAGATCTATATTTTTGAGAATAGTGTAGATAGCCTCGGCCCCTATGCCTGCTTCGAAAACACTGCCATATTTCATCGAATATTTATGGAAGACGGCTTCGTCCATGACAAAGCCTTCGACGATGGACTCGATCTCGCGGCGCGCATTTACGAGGAGCTCTTTGAGAGCTTCTTTCGTCTTGTCGTCATTCGCGCCCTTTACCTTTGATTTATATTCGCTATCGAGGTCTTTAAGGAACTTCTCCTTTTCATCCTCGTAGACTTTGGATACTATGTAGCCTGCAAAATATATGACCTTTTCAAGGTCGGCCGTCGGAAGACCCATGATGAGGCCGATGCGCGACGGCATGGATCGGAGGAACCAGATATGCGAAACGGGCACGGACAGCTCGATGTGGCCCATGCGATCGCGGCGCACGATACTGCGCGTCAGTTCGACGCCGCATTTCTCGCAGATGATGCCCTTGTAGCGGATGCCGCGATACTTGCCGCAGTAGCACTCGTAATCGCGATCGGGTCCGAAGATCTTCTCATCGAACAGGCCGCTTTTTTCCGATCGTTGCGTGCGGTAGTTGATCGTTTCGGGCTTTGTCACCTCGCCATACGACCATTCGACTATCTTTTCCGGCGACGCGAGCGACAGCTTGACGATGTCGAAATCGCGTATCTCCATCGTCGTCTTTTTGTTGTTGAGTGTTGTAGTCATGTTTTTATTGTTATCGAATGGAAATTATTCCTCCTCTGTCGACTGCGACTTGGATAGTAATTCGACGTTGAGTGCGAGGCCGCGGAAGCGTCTTCAAGAGCACGTTGAACGATGCCGGGATATTCGGTTGCTTCAAATTCTCGCCTTTGACGATGGAGTCGAATGCTTGTGAGCGGCCCTGGATGTCGTCTGACTTGATCGTCAGGATCTCGCGCAAAGTATATGCCGCGCCATGGCCGAGGAATGCCCAGACTTCCATTTCACCAAAGCGCTGACCGCCTCCTTGTGCCTTGCCTCCGAGAGGCTGTTGCGTGATGAGAGAATATGGACCTATCGAACGCATGTGTATCTTGTCTTCGACCATGTGGTGCAGTTTCAATATGTACATGTAGCCGACAGCATACGGCCTGATCGAAATATTCGCCGGTCCGACCGTCTCGGAGGCGCATCTTGCCGTCTTCCCTGTAGCCGGCTTTTTTCAGCTCTTCCTTTATCTCCATATCAGTCGCTCCGGTGAAAGGAGGCACGATAGCCTGATAGCCGAGAGCATTGGCAGCGAGCCCAAGGTGCAATTCGAGGATCTGACCGAGTTCATACGGGATGGAACGCCGAGAGGAGTAAGGATGACATCGACTGGCGTGCCGTCATCCATGTACGGCATCTCTTCTTCCGGCAAAATGCGGGAGATGACGCCCTTGTTGCCGTGACGTCCCGCGAGCTTGTCGCCGACTGAAACGTTGCGGACTTGGGCTACTTCTATATAAATTTTCTTTATGATGCCGCTCTCGAGCTTGTCGCCTTTTTCGCGGGAGAAGATCTTTACCGATATGACGCGTCCGCGCTTGCCGCCTTCCATCCTCTTTGAGGTGTCTTTGACGTCGCGGGCTTTTTCGCCGAATATCGATCGGAGCAGGCGCTCCTCAGGCGTCAATTGCGTTTCGCCTTTCGGACTGATCTTGCCGACGAGGATATCGCCCGAACGGACTTCGGCGCCCACACGGACAATGCCGTCTTCGGCGAGATTCTTTAGTTTTGCCTCGCCGACATTCGGTATGTCGCAGGTCGTTACTTCGGGGCCGAGCTTCGTGTCGCGGACGTTGACCACGAACTCTTCGATATGGATCGAGCTGAATTTGGAATTCTTGACCAAGCGCTCGGATAGAATGATGGCGTCTTCGTAATTGTTTCCTGACCATGACATGAACGCCACGAGCATATTGTGGCCGAGGGCTATCTCGCCGTTGTCAGACGTCGAAGTGTCGACGAGGACGTCGCCTTTCTTTACTTTTTGGCCGACGGAGACTGTCGGACGCTGGTGAAATACAGTAAAGCCGTTCGTGCGGGAGAAATGGACAAGATCGTACTCATGCCTCTTGTTGCCTTTGGCGGGAGCCTTGTCGGCTTCAAAGATGATCTTGCTCGCATCTACGTGCTTTATCTCGCCATCCTCAGGGGCCAAAATGATGCGGCCGGTGTCTTCGACAGCTTTGCGTTCGATGCCTGTGGCTACGAATGGCGCTTCCGGCACAAGGCATGGTGTGGCCTGTTTCTGCATGTTCGATCCCATCAATGCGCGATTCGCGTCGTCATGGTTCAAGAACGGGATGAGCGAGGTAGCGACTGAGAAGGCCTGGTTGGCTGATACGTCGATGTAATTCACATCCGCTTTCTTTGCGAGCCCGGGTTTGCCGTTGATACGGACTTCGACCTCATCTGCTGTTATATTGCCTTCTTTGTCGTATGGAATGGCGGCGTGAGCGATACGGAAATTCTCTTCTTCGAGAGCGTTCAAATATTGGATCTCTTTTGTTATCTTGCCGTCTTTCACTTTTGCGTACGGAGTCTCGATCATGCCGAAATCATTGAGCCGCGCGTAGAGGGCGAGGTGAAGGACAAGTCCGATGTTCGGGCCTTCAGGGGTGTGGATCGGGCAGAGACGGCCGTAGTGCGAAGGATGCACGTCGCGCACCTCAAAGCCGGCTCGCTCGCGCGTCAAACCGCCGGGGCCGAGCGCTGTCATGATGCGAAGGTGCTCGATCTCGCCGAGGACGTTCTCCTGGAGCATGAATTGGGATAGCTGGTTCGTTGTAAAAAATTCCTTGATGCGGGCCTGGAGAGGGCGAGGAGATACGAAATTGACCGGCAAGCTGATGTCTGGCTCGATGGTGGACATTCGGTCCTGGATGTTCCTCTTCATTTGCGTCATGCCGACGCGGACTTTCTGTTGGAGGAGCTCGCCGACAAAGCGGACACGGCGACTGCCGAGGTGGTCGATGTCGTCTTCGACCGCTTCCGGGTCATTGTTGAGCTTTACGATATGCGAGATGGCTGTCGCGAGGTCGTTCGCATCGATGGTCTTTCTTTCCATCTCTTTTTCCTCCATCGATTTTCCAAAGCGCTTGTTAAAGCGGAAACGGCCGACGCGGGAAAGGTCATAACGGTCGTTCTTGAATATATCGCCGATGAACTCGCGGGCATTCTCGGCTGTTGCCAGGTCGCCGTCGCGCAGGCGCTTGTGGATCTCGATGAATGATTCGTCGACGGTTTTCGCGTGATCTTTTGAGAGCGTCAGTTCGACGACTCTCTTGGCCGCCTCGTCCCCCTTGAACATCTCCAAAATAGCCTCGTTCGTACCTGCGCCGAGGATGCGCAAGAGCGATGTGACCGGGAATTTCCTCTTGCGGTCGATGCGCGCGATGATAGTGCCGTCAGTGTCGGTCTCGATCTCGATCCATACGCCGCGCGATGGGATTATCTTCGCTCCGAACAGGTTCTTCCCGCGCAATTCGTTCAAGGTAAAGAAGATGCCGAACGATCGGGCGAGCTGTGGGCTGATGATGCGCTCGATGCCATTGATGATGAACGTGCCATGCGAGGTCATGAGCGGCACTTCCGAGAGGAATATCTCCTGCTCCTTGGTCGAATCCAGGGACTTGTTTTTGAGCTTGACCGTCGCTTTGAGCTGGCCCTCGTAGGAAAGCTTGTTGACTTTGGCGTATTCCTCGGTGTATTTCGGCAGAGACACTTCGAACGAGCCGAATGACAGCTCGAACTTCTTCTTTGCGTAGTCCTCGATCGGAGAGAATTCCTTGAGGGCTTGGCCGATGCCCTCTTCGATGAACCACTTGAAGGAATCAAGCTGGGCCTGTATGAGATTCGGCATGGGGGCCAGAGCCTCCTTGAAACGGCTGAAGTACTTCTTTGGGCGAGGGCCGGAGACAGCTGGAGTGTTTTGCATTTGATATTAAAATTAGATAATAAATAAATGAATACGATGCATAACGTAAAAAACGCTTTCGCAAACGAAAACGGCTGAACTCTGAATTATTGGAGGGTAGTTGACACCGAAGTCTTTTTCTAATCCTTCGCTGTCAGGCAGAACTCAATCTGCGAAGTTGGTTGGATTTTATCATACTTTTGAATGAGTGCAATATTGACATTACAATAACTGTATGATATAAAGTTATCAGGCACCCAACAAGCGAGACGCCGTAAGCGCCTCGCTTTTTTCTCGCATCGTCCCATGTCAAGATGTTATCTTGACGCCTTTTGTAAGGCACGCATGCATATTCTGCTTATCCCCTTTTAAACATTGACATCAGGCTTGGAAGGAATATCCTATCGAATAGATAAAGGCCATAACCATAAACCATAGAGGAGAAAAATGAACGATATCATCATATCCACGTCAGACGTCGAAGGATTCTGGCATATCGTGGGAAATGATTCTTTGCCAAAGTGGTTCACCGAAGAAATGCCGGAAATATTGTGTTCAGGGAATGTTTCCCTGGAGCTGAAAGATCGGATCAAAGCATGGCTGATCGAGAAAATCAATCTTCTCGACAGATACCAAGATACCGGCATCCCTGGTGAGCCGAGTGAGGGGGCTCTCGTTCTGTTCCAGGGAAAGGTCGAGGAATGGTTCGACTGTCTGGCGGAGTGCGGCATTTTTGAAAGACACGAGACTTTCGAGGGATTTCGTCTGTCGATATCCGCATTGCCCTTGAAAAAGAAAAACGCTTGCGACACGGGCGTTCCTTGTTTTGCTTAGCAGTTGTCACAAAGCATGCGCACGGTCAGCCGCTCCTAACACCAGCGGCTTTTACTTTATCGTCGATGCATGCTTCATGCTACGTTCTCCCGTAAATGCGACCATTGTATATGGACCGATCTACATAAGGAATTTTTTCAGGATGCTTAATGCCCTTGTTACATCACCTTTTTTCGTCCATTTGCCGAAAGAAAAACGTATGGATGATTTCGAATCAACGCCAATAGCGCACAGGACATACGATTCGTCCTCATCGCGCAAGCAAGCGGATTTCGTCGAGACGGCGATGCTTTTCGCGTCGAGGCGCAAGACGAGCATCTCGGCATCGACGCCGGGAAACGAGATATTCGAGATATGCGGCACGCGAGGCGCATCGGCGGCGTTTACGGCCGCATCCGGTCGGATTTTCTTGACTTCCCTTTCAAAAGATTGTCGGAGCTCTTCTATTCTTTCGCTTTCCTTTTTCATATTTTTTCTAGCAATCTCGAGAGATTTTGCAAAGCCCATAATGCCTGGGATATTTTCTGTGCCGGAGCGCAGTCCCCTTTCTTGGCCGCCGCCATAGATGAGAGGTTCTATCAGCGTTCCCCTCTTTATATACAGCGCTCCAGCGCCGCGTGGCCCGCATGCTTTGCTCGCATCGAGAGTCAAGAGATCAATGCCAAGCTTTTCGACATTGAGCTCTCCATAAAGGATCGCCTGGCATGCGTCTGTGTGAAAAAGCGGATACTTTGCAGTGCTATCCTGGTCCGCTCCAGGAGCGTCAAAAGCCTTTTTTCTATAGTCCCGTATCGCCTTTGCGATCTCACGGATCGGCTGGATGGTTCCGATCTCATTGTTAGCGGCCATGATCGAAACAAGAAACGTTTCGGGCTTTATGGCTTTCTTCAATTCTTCAAGCGAGATAAGGCCGTTCGTATCGACTGACAGCCTTGTAACTAGGACGCCATGTCTTTCGAGCATGTCAGTTGTTTCGATGATAGAAGAATGCTCTATCTCGGAGATTATCAAATGCGGCTTTGCAAAGCCGTTTCGATGCGCCGCACGAGCGGTGCCTAGAAGAGCAAGAGCGTTCGCTTCTGTGCCGCCAGATGTGAAAACGATCTCATCATCATGCGCATTCAAAAATTCCGCTGTGGTTTTCCGCGCGCGATCGAGCGCGCTCTTTGCCTTGACGCCGAGCGAATGGATAGAAGAAGGGTTCAAGGGCTCCTTGCTCCACTTGTTTACTTCTCTCAAAACAAGAGGATCGAGCGGGGTTATAGATGCATAGTCGAGATATATGGCCTTCATGGCCCTAAATATACTCTTTTCGGCCACGTAAAAATACTTGACATAAATTAAAAAACTCGGGTAATCTCTTCCACAAAAATCAAGGCCGCGCGGGTAACTGCGCGGTTTTTTCTTGCATCATTATTCACATCTTTGAATTTTTATAAGTTCCGACATGCTATAATCGACCACATGAACATTTCATTCGATACGACTACCATTTCGCTCATCGTCCTTTCGGTGATCATACTCGCCCTGACGGGATATATAGTCTATCTTGACATGAAGCTCAAAAAGTTTTTGGCGGACAAAAATGCCACATCGATCGGCGATTCCATAGTCAGTCTGGCGAGCCGAGCTGAGACGCTCGAAAGATTCCGCTCCAACCTCGAAGAATACCTGGTCAGCGTTGAGCATCGTCTGAAAAAAAGCGTCCAAGCCGTCCATACCGTTCGCTTTAACCCGTTCCGTGCCGCTGGCGGCGGAGGCAACCAGAGCTTTGCCACGGCTTTTATAAATGAATCAGGCGATGGCGTCGTCATATCAAGCCTCTATTCGCGCGACAGCGTCAGTGTCTTTGGCAAGCCGCTCAGGAGCCATGCTTCAGAATATGAATTGTCAGGAGAAGAAAAAGAGGCGATCGAAAAAGCGAAAGAAAAGCTGAAGTAAAAAAGTAAAAAGAGAAGGAGAAGGAGAAACCGCCATGCTCCTCCTATTACCATTTCATATTTTATTTGTCAAACCAGTCTTTTTCTGCTAGACTCTAATTTCGAACTTCCCTCTCAAAATACGATGCAAAATAATGCCCCTCAGAAGAATGCTCAAGAAAAGACGCCATTGAAAGGCACGACGGCGAAACCTTTGGCCGCCACAGCCTTGAGATCGCGGCGTCAGCCGGTCGTCGTCGTCATGGGTCATATCGATCACGGCAAATCCACTCTTCTCGACTATATCAGAAAGACCAATATCGTCGCGGGCGAAGCGGGCGGCATCACTCAATCGATCGGCGCATATGAAGCCGTCATGTCGCACAAAGACGGCGAGCGTCGCATCACGTTCATCGATACGCCTGGGCATGAGGCTTTTTGCGGCATCCGCGAGCGCGGCGCCAATGCGGCTGATATAGCGATCCTTATCGTCTCGGCTGAAGACGGCGTCAAACCGCAGACGGTCGAAGCACTCAACTGCATAAAATACGCCAAACTTCCGTATGTGGTCGCCATAAACAAGATCGATAAACCGGGCGCGAATGTCGAGAAGACGAGACAGACTCTTGCCGAAAATGAGATCTACGTCGAAGGCTATGGCGGCGATGTGCCCGTGGCCGAGATCTCTGCTACTCATGGAACGGGCATCCCCGACCTCCTTGACATGATATATCTGCTCTCCGATATGGAAGACCTCTCATACGACCCGAATGCTCCAGTTGCCGGCTTGGTCATCGAAGCAGACCTCGACAAGAAGAAAGGCATAGCCGCCACGCTCATCATTGAGAACGGCTCCCTGAAAAAAGGCTCTTTCATCGCGACGGAAACGGCATTTGCGCCAGTGCGGATACTTGAGAATTTCAAAGGCGTCCAAGAGGCCGAGATAGGTCCAGGGCGTCCGGCGCGCGTCGTCGGTTGGAGCGATCTTCCGATCGTTGGATCTTCCTTCACCTCATTCAGCACAAAAAAGGAGGCAGAACGATATATCGAGGGAAATAATGACCGAAAGCCGAAGGTCACGGAAAATGCATTTCGAGGCTCGAATGTTGAAAAAAATGCCGCTGGTAAAAACGCTTCTCTTGCGCTTGCCTCTACTGATCAGCCTATCGAAGAGATCAAAACTGTCGTCATCCCGCTCATCGTACGCGCCGATTCGTCAGGCTCCCTCGATGGTATCCATCATGAGCTCCAAAAGATCGTATTCGATCATGTGGAGATACGGATCATCGATGAAGGCATCGGCGACATAAATGAGAAAGATGCGAAGACGGCCATGAGCGACGGAGATTCTATCATCGTCGGCTTCAATGTTCCGATCGATGTCCAAGCCGCTGGCGTCATCGAGAGGTCAGGCCTGAATGCGCGCATATTCAAGGTCATCTATGAATTGACAGATTTCGTGCGCTCGGTCGCCGTCGAACGCAAGCCAAAGGAGTATATCGATGAAAAGTTGGGCGAAGCGAAAGTGCTTGCCATCTTCGGCACAGGAAAGGAAAAGCAGATCGTCGGCGGCAAAGTCGAGTCGGGTTCGATGAAAAAAGGCGGCGACGTCAAAGTCCTGCGCCGCGGCGGCGAGATCGGCCGTGGACGCATCCGCGAGCTACAACAGAACAAGATCAAGGCCGACGAAGTGCGCGAGGGCTACGAATTCGGCGCGCTTTTATCGGACATCAAAGTCTCGCTTGCTGTCGGCGATCGTCTCGAGACGTTCCATATAGTGGAGAAGAAGTAAAAATAGTTGAATCTTAAATCTATCTACATGAACATCCAAAAGCACAACCGACTGGCCGAATACATCCGCGAGATAGCGGCGGAATACCTCGTGCGCGAAGCGAACCACGATTCGCTCATCACGGTCACCGGCGTCCAGCTGTCCGACACCGAGGCCAATGCGCGCATCCTCATCTCGGTTCTCCCGACTGAAAAGGAAGACGACGCCCTCGAATTCGTACAGCGCAAGGCCAGCGACCTGCGCCTCTATTTCATGAAAAAAGTCAAGATGCGCCGCGCGCCGCGCTTCTCTTTTGCCATCGATATCGGCGAAAAGAACCGTCAGAGGATCGATGAGATAAGCCATTCAAGTCAGTAAGGTCGAAAGTCCTTAAATTTTTTAAAGTATAATGCTATGATACAGCGAGTCGATCTTGTAGACTTTAGGCAGTAAGGGCTTTATAGAATAGATATGGCCACGTAGAAAAGTGGTAATTCGACGCTCTGCAAAAGCGTTATCGCGAGTTCGATTCTCGCCGTGGCCTCCATTTAATACTGAATACAATCCTGATATGTCGCATTTTACTGGATATGCTTGGAATAAGGGTTTGCGTGGTCGATATATGACGAAGGTCCCCTTATCAAACATTCTTATAGAAAACAACGATTTCCAAAGCTTCAAGCTCAAGAAGCGTTTGTTCATTGAAAAGATAAAATTGCCTATGTGCGAAGAATGCGGTTGGGCAAAAAAGTCTCAAGATGGTAGAATTCCACTTGAACTTGACCATGTACATGGAGATAGACACGACAATCGCATCGAAAATCTTAGGATTTTGTGTCCTCATTGTCATAGCTTGAAGCCGACACATCGTGGTAAAAATAAAAACAAGCGCCCGGGTGGTGAAACTGGTAGACACGTAACACTTAAAATGTTATCTCCGTAAGGAGTTGTGGGTTCGATTCCCACCCCGGGCACATTGAAATGGACCCCAAAAAAGAGCATCAAAACCCTTATTTGGGTTATGTCTTGCTATCTTTTTGGTCTCTAAAGACCAGTTCACATCATTGTCGCAAGTTCATGCTTCTCGCTGTCGAGAGCGAATCTGTAGTAGCGACTGTTGGTCCTCCTTTAGATATGGAGACAGATGCTAATATTTTTTATCCGAAATTTTTTATATACGCTCTTGTTATCGGTCCAAAATCTCCTGAGGCAGAAATTCCGTGCGCATTCTGGAATCTGATGAGCGCTGCTCGTGTCGCATATCCAAACTCGGTAGTTTCCTTTCCTGGCGAACCAACCCCTGTATAAGCGACATTGTAGCCTTTAGCATTGAGGTATTCCTGGAGTGCTTTAACTTCTGCTCCGATTGAACCCAAGGACAGATTTGCGTTGAATATTAATCTTATGGAAGAAACGCTGGCTTGAGGCGGTGTCGTCGTTGCAACAAGAGCAGTGCTCGAAATGAGCGAATTGATCGCCGCAATAGTCCTCGGTCCCACTGCCCCAGCGCCGGGACTTAAAGCGGAAGCGATAATTCTATTTTTAATCTGGAACTTGATAACGGCGGCCTTGGTCAATGGCCCGAAGAATCCTGTTACGTCAAAAGGATCAAGCAATCCCTGTGCGATAAGGAATTTCTGGAGGGATCGGACATTATTCCCTATTGCACCGGCATAAGTCGGAGTGATAAACGAATCGATATATGTCTTTGCGGTGGAACTTGTAGCAAGAATCGGCAAAAGGACTGTTGGAGAGACGCTTCCGCCGCCACCGCCACCCCCACCGCCACCGCCATTTGAATATACAATTGGATTAGTAACCTGATTATCTGCACAGACAACAGTGATCCCTGTCACAGCGATCCCCGAGACTGTTCCGGATCCGTTTGATACGGAGCATGTTTGTCCAGATGGTTGAGTGAGAACAGTGGCGCTATACGAGGAATTATTGACAAGAGGAGTGGCAAAGCTAAACGATCCATTCGAAGTAAGCGAAAGATTGTCAGTAGAGTTGTCTTGGAGCACGAGAGTGCCTGCAAGGCCGGTGACAGTGCCTCCCACGTCGGCATATACTGAATTGTTGTTTGTGATAAAGGAAAGGATTGAGCCCATCGTCGTTCCCGCAGAGTTCACTGCGTATGCGCGGAAATAATAGGTGAGGTTAGGAGTGAGGTCGGTAAAGGTTTGGTTGAAGGTTGCGGGACCTATTTGAGCTCCTAGGGTTGTCGTAGCGATTACTGTTGAAAGATCTGATACTGTGCCATATGCGAATCCAGACTGCGTTGCGTTAGCTCCGCCTGTCGATAGAATATGCGCGTTCAGAGTGGCGTTCGATGCGGAAACGCCGCTCGCGGCGAGGGTTGAAAGAACCGGAACGGTCGCTATCAAGGAAAAATTGGCCGTGACTGCCACATTGGCAATGACGTTGCTATCACTGCGAGGATTTGTTGTTGAACCATCTGACCAATTAACAAAGTAGTATCCTGAGTTCGGTAGTGCAGTAACAGCTGTACCGTTTGCGTTTCCCGGTACGACCTGAGTCGATGAGCCTGAGAGCGTTCCATTACTGCCTGCTGTGTACGAAAGAGTATAAGTGACTGCACACGCGCTCGTAGTGAACGTCGCATCAGATGAGATGCCAACCCCCGCAGAATTAATGGAAAATGCCTGGACATGATATGGAGTATTACACGCTAATCCTGTTATATTTTGAGTGAAATTACCGATGCCGAAAGTGCCTGTTGTGGAAGCAGTTAGGCCATATGCGCTTGTAGTCCCGTAGTTAAAACCTTCTACAGTCGATGAAGCTCCGCCACCTGCAGTGATAGTGCTTGAGGCTGTGACGCTTGTAACGGTGATACTAGAGAAAGCGGGGGTAAGGAGTGTGGACAGTGTGATTGATCCGTTAACATAAGGCGATACGTCAAATGTATGCGTTGAATATCCTCCCGAATAGTTGAAATATATCTTTCCAGAGGAATCCGAGGTACAGATGCCTGAAATGCAATCAGGACCGGCTGTGGTGGTTGAAGCAATCATGCCATCTATTGTGATCTTGTACGCAGTATTACTGGCAAGATCCCCGATTGTGTGGTTTGATGATGTAGTTCCCATGCTCCAAGAGCTTTCTGTCCATGTTTTTTCTCTTGTACCGGTTTTATTCCAAGCCGATATCGACAGATCAACCCAGACATCTGGAGTGCTGATGGCTGGTAAAACTGCTATATTCGCAAATACGCCTGATGCAGACGACGTCGCGAGGCCATAAAACATGCCATTGCCGAACATTCTTGCCCCTGCTCCTATATCGACAAGGCCAGTTCCTGTGGTCGAAGTAGCAGTAAGGTAATCCGGATATGCATAGGGCGTATATGAATCAGTCCATGTATTAGTAGATGTGCATTTATACAGACTGCCATCGTTCGATGCGCTCGATGTCCCAATAGATGCATCCCAGTCCCCTCCTCGATCGGTAGCCCAGTAACCAAATCCTATCGTACACGTCGAAGGAATAGATGAGAATGGACCGCTGGTCAAACCAGTATTCGTATCAAAACCTGCATCAGCGTAAAAATCACGGTTAGACTGTATAACTTGACTTTCAGTGAACGTCACCGAACAACCGCTGACACTTGTGGGAGGAATCGCCTTGAATGATCTCGTCCAGGCAGAACCACCAAAAGTATTGCCCCAGATATAGTATGGCTCGCTAGCGGCTACCTTGGCGTCTTCGCCGACACCGATCTGATCATCTACGGGATAATTATTAAGACATTGATATACGCTACCAAAGTTTGGCCATGCCGCGCCGTACGCATAATCAGTGAGAAAGAACCATCCTGCATTTGCACCAGGCGATTGATTCGTCACTTTATTACCAAATATAATACCCGTACCGCCTCGCATCTCTATTGCGGCCCACGCGGTCGCACTGCTTGTCCATGTATTGTCATATGTCTCGTATTGTCTCACGCCACGTGGAGGCGTATCGCTTGCCTTGCCGTGACCGTCTACTTTTATAGGCCCAGTGATGACATTATGGCGAACCACACATCGGCTATTTGAGTTGCAATCAGTAACATATCCGCTATTGTTGAACGTAGAGTCCTCGATATAAAGTGCTTCAGATTTACCCATGGTATTCGGCGTCTGCCAAGAGTCTGTAGGGCCGTAGACGACAATAAGCTCATCGTTACCCGCTCCACCAGTTACGCTATCGTGATCGATAAGACCATATACGCCCGATCTGACTCCGACGAAATAACCAGTGTCTGCGGGAGTCTGGTCAATATATTGGACATTGGTGATACGAAAACCGCTGGCATTTACGGTAAAGGCTGTTCCGCTATTTCCAGAAGTATCAGTCTCGATGGTCAAATCTCTGACAGTAGCAGCTGCATAAATAGGTATGATGGCACCATTAAAATATGTTCCAGACGTAGTCGAGGCTATTTCAATGATGGTTTGCCCTTCTCCAGCTCCTTGAACTGTTATGGCTTTGTATATCCCCAAACCAAAGGATGACGAGTATCCGCCGCAAACACCCGCAGGGATCTTGAGCGTGTCGCCGGCATTGACGAATGACATGGCATAGTTAGTATCCTCCTTTGAACAGCTCGTAGCATAGACGATACCGTCGACGCCCTGATTCACTTCGAACGAAATCACATAATCATTGATGTTAGTGTTGCCAGAAGCGTCTTGGCATCGGACATAATAGTTGTATACGTGACCATTTTGTAGACCAGAAATTGCTGAACTGTGAGTCGTTCCGCCGGTACTGGTGAATGTGTATGGCATAGACGCGTACGCTGTGCCAGCCACAACATCATACTTGCAAGTGGCATTCTCATTAGTGTTAACGGAAACAGTAAGGGATGCTGTGCCGTAGGCTATTTGTCCACCCGGTGAACCGCCGGAAAGACCTGGTGGAGTGGTTGCATATGTCGATGGCAAGTACTCGAACGCGCCGATATCCCATGCAGGCCCTTGTGGACGATTGGTGCCTAAGATATCTGTTGAAAATGGAACCACCGGATCATTCGATGGCGATGATGTACCGAGGTCAAGGGCGCCTGTATCTGATATCGTCAGATCGAAATCGCTATTCGCAAGATCATAAAAATTAAATGTCTGATTGACGCGGTCATGAACATTGCCTCCTCCTGTCACAGAATAATCCAATGAGCTTGCGTCGGTAGAGTTATAATCTGAACCCGCTGCCGCACAGGTGCCTGCACCTGACATGGGAGCAGTTGTTGACGCAAAAATATTGTTTATCAATTTGATTTGCGTACCAAAACTGCAATTGCTGAGCGCTATAGCTGTGCCTACGTTATAAAAAGTGTTGTTGTATATCCAGTCAGTTTGACCTGCTGTCTCCGCATCAATGGCGATAGTATTGGGGCCTTGTATCACATTATTATACATCACGACGTCATTCACTCTGGCATATATGAGTGTATAATCCCCAGAACCCAAAATGATGTCATTGGATAGAGTAGTATTGTTGTTCAATGAAAGCGACCCGCGACCGTTGGTATTATTTATTTGAACGCCATCGATCGTCACATATGGATTGGTGATAGTCAGAATATATGCATTGACCGGGACCTGAAGCGCATAGCCAATCGCAGTATTAAATACACCTTTATGTCGCTGGCTAGCGTTCACTTGGGTGGTTGTCGATGTTGGAGTGTATATGTATATATGGTTGATGGCGCTCGTCGTAAAACCTCCAATTGTCATATTACCATCTCCAGTCTCTGGTGTTCCTGTGTCATTATAAAGCGAAACGTTAAGGACATAGTTGTTAGCTACGAGGTCGGAGGTATTGAGGAAATTTGATGATGTGACATTGCCTGCAATCCCATCGCCCAGTGCGCTTTTGAGAGTACTAAAAACATGCGTAATCGATGTTACAGGTACGGGTGATGTTGCCGGAGGCAAAGCGCCAATGGCAGTTTCGACTGTCCAAATAGAGGTCGATGTCTTGGCTGTGACATAGGCTTGTTGGCCGTTATAATTGATAACATCGCCGACACCCATCGAATTATTTGTCTGGGCGACTGAAAATGTTGCATTGCCACTTCCATCGATGGAAATTGTGGGAGAGCCAGTCTTGTAATCGGTAGTATTGCTGGAACCAACTGAATAATATATACTCGTGGCCGCTTGGGCCCCATTGATATCAAAAAGAAAACCTCCCACCAAAAACATGAACGTGAATAGTGCGATCGTACTCCACCGTGCTTTTTTAGTTCCGATAAGATTAATTCTGTCAAAACCAAGAATAGGGTCGATCGTTTTCATTTAAATGATAGTGTCATTCTAAGATTATAACCTATTATTTATAAAAATTGTACTTGAATAAACTGCCTCGCAACAAGCTGACGAGATATTAAATGGAAGCTTCGCTACTTAGCGCAGCAAGTTGCGGAGTATTTACTCGTTTGATCCGTCGTCGACCCAGTAGGGATTTTACTAAATTGTCGGACGTTGTGTACGAGAATACTCGTCCACACGTTCCTCGCTAGCCGGAATAAACATTGCACAACCCCTGAAAATCTGCTAAATTTTAGATTGCTTCCGAAACATGATCGTTGAGTAGTTTTCAACATAACCATACTAAAATATGGAGGTGTAATCACGATAACGCGCCCATAGCTCAGCTGGTAGAGCAGATCCCTCTTAAGGATAAGGTCGTAGGTTCGATCCCTACTGGGCGCACAAAAGGCCTCGGAGTTGATAATTTTTGCATATAAAAACCCCCCAATCTTTCGAAAAGGGGGCTCCCGGTCTGGTCATCGGGTTCTAGAGCTCGCATCGGTTCTGCGTCGGGTCGCACTCAAGCTCGCATCGAAGAACCAAGACGAATGTGCTCTGAAAATATTCTAACATATAGTTAAATTTCCGGCAAGACCTTGTGGATATATACAAGTGGATCTGTTATTTCAGAACATAGCAGAGATGTATCTATTAAATAAGATTAAAATGTCGATTGAAGGTCAAACAATTGGAAGGCTTCGTAAAACATGATAATGTGAAGGCATGCCTGCTCATGTTGATGATGCTTTTGAATCACTATCGCCGGGGTGGCGAAATTGGCAGACGCACTTGCTTTAGGAGCAAGCGGAGTAATCCATGGAGGTTCAAGTCCTCTCCCCGGCACATTGTTAAATTATCGCCTGTTTTGGGTGATTTAGCGAGAATGGAATAAGGGCTTTTGAAACTGTGTTGAGCAACGGTTTGATTTTTGATCGAAAGGTTCCAAAGTAACTTTTCGATTACTTTACGCTTTTGCTCGTCGTCAGGCGGAATATGGTTCCGTGAGAAGGAAGTGAACATCCACTACTTCTAGTGCCCGCGACCATGAGTCACCTAACCTTCAGAGATAGTCGAGCGGGGGCGAAGGACTACTGTGGTTAACAGGGTGGCTTAATAGAGCCATACTAAGACACATATTTGACGAAATCGTTAAAGTATTGATAAATAGTGTAGAAGGTGCTATACTTACACTAGGATAGAACATTGAAATTACTTGCATTCGTCATAGCAGAAAGCGGCTTATTTTTAGGCCATTCTCTGCTATGACGAAACCTTTGGCCAAGTCATCTAGCAATGATGTTGCGAAAGCAACCCCCTCGACTCACGGGCAGTGAGAAGTTTCTCGACAACCGTCGAGGAAAGGAAACAGATGAAATACGGTAAATTAAACCTCGGTCAGATTGAAGCATTGGTCAATAAGCTTGGTGGTGAATGGGTAGTCCGCGCCATTCTTGCAGACAGTCATAAGATTGTTCCGCAAGGAGTGGAAGATATCGAGAAAATCGCCTTCCTCCAATCCTACGAGAAGTGCTTCGCGGTCAGAAACATGCTTCGTGCCTGGGATTGCTACGGTAGCGAAGATGGAGTCAGTAACTTCCGGATGGCCGCTTCAAATGTTGCGGATCGTGCGGGGAACCTCGCAGAGCAAGCAATCAACGAGAACAGTCAGTTCAATGAACAGTTCAAAGGTGAAATCATTGAAAATATTGATCTGGCACTTTGCAAGCTCGTTGAGTTCAAGGTCAGAGACGGAGAAGGGTTTGAATTTGCCCAGGGTTGCCT
The DNA here is from genome assembly GCA_963848635.1 of uncultured bacterium. Classification (GTDB taxonomy): domain Bacteria; phylum Patescibacteriota; class Minisyncoccia; order Phycocordibacterales; family PALSA-1337; genus JAGWNR01. The sequence goes on along the minus strand of CAWKEA010000005.1, from coordinate 37,748 downwards.
GGAAGAGATCAAACAGAGGTTACTTAAGGGAGATAAGCTTGGTGTATTCAAGTACGCCTGCTCCCTGAGGAGCTTCCTCCGAGGCGTTGAGACTCTGAACGATCTCATACTTACTCGGGTTGATAACGTGCACAGGCCTGAAGACAAAGATCGCAAGTAATAACATGCAACGCTTTGAAGATATGCGTATAACTTCACCTCAGACAATTCGGTCTGGGGTTTACTGTTTATGGTAGACTATTCAATGTGAGAAAGGTTTCCACTTCATCCCAGACGGCGCACATTATGAGATCTTGAGATGACGCACAGGACAACGCAGAGCATCCCGTTCAGATTTGAAAGGCGAAGTGATGTTCCGAATAATATCAGCTATTTGTCCTTTGCTTCATCGGCAACTTTCCATAAGAGACGCGCCGCATAAGTGCGATATGGCGACCAAGCCTTGCCCAGTCTTTCCATTGTCATATCGCTCGGCATCTTTTTTAACCCGTAGAGACGCATGATGCCTTTGCGCAGGCCAAGATCGCCTTTAGAAAAAATATCGATACGGCCAAGCGAGGACATCAGGATCATTTCCGCAGTCCACTGGCCGATGCCTTTTAATGAAGTCAAAAGGTCGATGATTTTTTCATCGGTAAGTGTGTGGATCGTGGAAAGATCGATTTCTCCGTCGATGATCGCTTTTGCCACGCCTTTGATTGTAGCGGCTTTGGCGCTAGAAAGGCCGCATTTTCGTAGAGAGGACGCCTTTAGGCCAGCGATCGACCTTGGATCAAGGACAGGAGATCTGCTTTTTCCAAACTTCCCTCTTCCCTCCTTGCTTTTGGATCTGTTATGAACAAGAGATTCGAGCCTGCTATAAATAGTATCTGCGGCTTTGCTAGAAAGTTGCTGATTCACGATTGCACGTATAAGATCTCCAAAGACGTCCTTTGAACGTCGGATATCGGCGATATCGTGCAGTTGGGCTGACTGGTACAGGATTGGGTCAGCTTTTTTAAAATGAAGTTTAGCGCGGTTATACATATAAAAATAATCAATATTTCCTCACTACCCCCCTCACCACCGCGGCTATATCGAGCGACTGTTCGGGATATATCGGCTGGTATTTTTTGTTCGCAGGCTCGAGGAAAGGCTTGCCTGATTTATCGTGACGCAGATATTTCATCGTCCAACCATCATCGACACATGCTATGACGATATCGCCTGGTCGGGCTTCCTTGCCTCGCTCAGCCAGAACATAATCACCCTCACGGATGCCGGCATCGATCATCGAGTCCCCTTTTACCTCTAATAGATATGTCTTGTCTTTCTTTTCGATCAAATAATCATCAAGACTCAGACTATCGAGCGGCGTCTCTTCGGCTACTGATGGGAAACCAGCTTCGACGAGACCAAGCAGTGGCACCTCGCCAAAAAGGCGGCTGGGTATAAGGCGACCAGTCTTGTCTTTCAGGACGATGCCTTCAGCGACAAGACGATTGACGAGCTTGTAGACTGCGTTCTTTGACTTGAAACCGACGAGGCGCATGATCTCCGCATAGCTCGGCATGCGCTTGTTGGTGGCGTAAAAACCAAATATCTTGTCTTTGTGGTTATTCATGCTTGTATTAAAACACGAAGGTCAGAACATAAACAGGCTGGCGAACCGAAGCGAACTCCGCAACCAAGGACTTTTTCGCAGAGAAAGGTCCTGTAACTGTGCGCGCAAGAATTTGTGCCGGCGCGCCTCATTGTAATATGGAACTCCCTGGATGATCTTGAGATCTATCCTATGATTGAGCTTTGCGAGCTCGCTTTTGATCACCTTGAATGTTTTATAGCTACTCATGGCTTTTTTATTGCTTAACCTATAATAGATATAGTATAAGTGAACAATCGTTCACTTGCAAGCTCTGTCCTGTGGATAAGTGAAAATTAGCCCAATTCCTAGAGTCCGTTCAACGGATCTATCTCATTCGTCTGGATCGAATTTGCCAATGACATGACGCTATTCCCATAAGAAGTCGCTCCCGAGACAACGCCGCAAGAATGACCTGAATAATATTTGCAGGCGGCGTTCTTTTGCGCGGTATAGCTGGTCGAATCCGCGCCAAGGTCGGAAAGGTACAGGCCGGACGCCATGAATGCGTCAAGCGGGTGCCATGGATCAGGTGCTGTGGATATGCCAAGAGCAGTCTCGAGCCTATTGATGAGGAGTGTCCATGTCGAAGCGATGAATTGTGCCGGACCCATGGCGCCGCCGTAGCCTATGGATTGCGGGCATGATACCTGCATCGATTTATAGTCCAATCCGAGCGATTGAGTGATCGTCAAGAATGGCTGGACGTCGCGCGAAGGCTTCATGACATTCGATACGATATCGCCGTTTTTTGCGTTGATGCCCGAGCCATCGTTCGGATTCGTCAGATAGCAGGTGCCATCGTTCTTTCCTATGCCGGTTTCTTGGGTCAGAATAGCGAGGAGAAAAGCCTGCGGCACGCCAGTGACAGCATAAACCGTGTTGGCATAGCTCAAAGCATCACCGAATGATATCGCGTTCGTTCCGGCGAGGTTGAAGAGCGCCGCGCGTATTTGCGCCGCTTTCTGCTTCTTTTCTGTTACGAGCTGGCTATAGGCGCTCTCGCTTTCCTTGCTGACGGACAAGAGCTGTTGCTTTTGGTTTTGCGCCAGCTGGACAGTGGACTCTTGCTGTTGAATGACAGCCTTGGCGTCTTCTTCTTGATTCTGCTGGGTCGTCAGTTGGTTTTTTTCGCTCTGATTCTCGCTCTCGTTGGACCGTAATTGTTCGAACGTCTGCGCGAGAGCCTGTTGAACAGATTGGAAGCCGTCAAAGCTCGACATCGTTTGCGCCAGGTTGGTCGAGTTGAAAAGTATGTCGGGGATGTTGATATTGCCCGCCTCGTTTATTTTGACAAGGATAGCGCTGAGCGTTTGATGTCCTTTGCTGATTTGATCTTCAAGCTGGTTGATATTCGACTGCTTCTGATTTATATTCTGGCCGAGGGTCTGGATTATGAGATTCTCCTGCTTTATTTTGAGATTGGCGGCGTTGATCTGTGCGGTCAATACATTGATGTCTTTTTGGATGGATGCAGTCTGGTTCTGCGCGCTTTCCAATTGAGTCTGAGCCGCGGTTTCCTCAGCCTCTACCTGGGTAAGCTCGGCTTGCAAAGCCGCTTGAGTCGAGGCTGTGGAGGCCATCGTTTGAGCGTGGACAGCAGGTAAAAGAAAGAATAGAAAGGAATAAAAAAAAGAAAACGAGAAAAGAGCGGTTCTGGTGCGTAAAAAATCCATAGGCACATTATATCACGTAAAATCTCAAGAGATGGGCGCCGAAAAGCTCGAGGAGCTTTAAAAGATGCATCGATCAAAAAAACGCCCGATTTTGGGACGTCTAATTTCTTGTCTTGCCGCTCCCTGTCTATTTTTTATCTTCTTTTGCGGGAGCGCCTTTTGTGCCCTCCTTTTCATTTGCAACCGCGCCAGCCTCGCCTTCCTTGACCTCCTTGCCCTTTGTGGCGACTTCGATGGTCGACATGTCGATTGCCTGAGGCGCTTCCTCGACTTCTTCTTTTGCTTCAGCTATGGAAGCCACGATCTCTTCGGCCTTGGTGACGAGGGTGACGCCGTGAGGCAACTGTATGTCCGATGCATGGATAGCGCTATTCAGCTCGACGAGAGACGAAATGTCTACTTTTATCTCATGAGGGAGGTCTTTTGGCGCTGCTTCGATCTCGATATCGCGCAAAACTTTGACCAAAATGCCGCCTTTGTCTTTTACGGCAGGAGAAAAGCCTTCAAATACGATAGGAGTGCGGACTTTGACTTTCTTGCCTTTTTCAATGACATAAAAATCGGCATGACGAGGGATTCCCGTGACAGGATGGATGTCGACATCATGAATGAGAGCCTCGTGCTCGCTTGTGCCGTCTTTGAGGACGACGACCGACGATTCGCCCGCGTTTCTCCAGATTTTTTTGAACTCAGCCAAAGAAACGGCTACTGAGGTCGATTTTTCCTTTGGACCGTAAAAGACAGCCGGAATTTTGCCCGTCTTTCGGAGACTTTCATTTTTGACGCCAGCTTTGCCGATCTGACGGCGTTCGACGATTAATGACAACATGGTTGGTATATTACACTCATAGCCCGGAAAATGCAAATATCCGTGCACTATCTTGAAAATATAGAGCGGACAATTTGTAGGTTACCTTTATCGCGTAGCGCGGGATCTTATAAGAATCTTATGATCAGATACGTTGCGACGACATTTCCCACGAAAGCCAAAATGAGGACGATGTAGATGGATAAGGGCAATTTTGCCTGAGGTGTCTTCATAGAAAATATTTTATTATGATAAATATTGCAACGATGTTTACGACGACGATAGCGGCCATGATGCCTTGCGCGGCCGCGGGAGTTTTCGCAAAGCCATGCCGTATGAGCCAACCCGCCATGCCCGAGGCCTCACCGACTGCAACTTGTCCGAACCCTGCTGTCGGCGATGGCCGGTACATGGAACTGTTCTGCACATCAGTATCAAATTGGACTTCGTCAGACATGACGGCATTATAGCATTTTGCTTGTTGGTGGCAACGAGATCATGTTGAAAACCTTGAGTTTTTGCATAATAACAGCTTGCATGGCCAATTTGGCCGGTTTCATGTATTTGTAAGGGGCGACCTCGTCTGGATTTTCTGACAGCGACTTCATCAAACCTGTCCGATAAGCGACCCGAAGCTCGGTATTGACATGGACAATATTGATGCCGGCTTTGATCGCCTTTTGGACGAGATCGTCACCCTGACCGGAGCCTCCATGGAGGACAAGCGGAAGGCCTGTGGCCTCGCTGATCTCCTTGATGCGCTTTGGGTCGATCTTTTTCGCCGCCAGCGTCGCTGACATGCCAGCTTCGAGGAGCCCGTGAAAATTACCGACGGCCGGAGCGAGCATATCGATGCCGGTCAACTCGACAAAACGCCTTGCCTCGTCAGGAAGCGTCAACTGCACACCGGCCGGAACAGCCGTTAACACCTGAGATGACTGGCCGATATAGCCGAGTTCGGCCTCAAATACGATGCTCGGATTCTTTTTCTTGGCATAGGCAAGGCATTTCACTGTCGCGGCCACATTCTCCTCAAACGGTAGCTTTGCCGCATCAAAGATAACCGCGTCGAATCCAGCATCGACGGCCTCGACTATCTTTTCATAGCTATACGTATGGTCTGCATTTATAAATATTGGCTGGCTACGATCCTCCCTGATCGATTTAACGACAGCTACAGCCTGTCTAACACCTATATAATCGCGTTCGCCCTCCGAGACGCCGATGATGACGGGGACATCAAGCTCCTTTGCCGCATCTGCTACCGCCCAGATGCCGTCAATGGTCGAGATATTGAAGTGGCCGACAGCGACGCCGTTCGTGCGGGTTTCGAGGATGTGTTCTTTGAGCGATTTCATGATTTCATTGTATCATACTGTTTCCCATATCTGAATATGAAAAAAGGACAATATCCCCAGGATTTTTTGCAATTGTTTGCTATAATTACGGCATGTCTATTTTCAAGAAAAAAAGCGATTTTATCGCTATAGGCGATGTCGTCATCGACGCGTTCGTCAAATTAAAAGATGCTCACGTCAATTGCAGGCTTGACGACAAGGACTGCGAGATATGCATGAAATTCGGCGACAAGATCCCATTTGAATTCGATACAGTCATCGCAGGCGTCGGCAACGCGGCAAATGCCGCTGTGGCGGCGGCTCGGCTCGGGCTTCCGGCGGCGCTTGTGACGAACGTCGGCAAAGACGAACGCGGCAAGGAATGCGAGCGCACCCTTCGATCGAACGAAGTCTCGACGGATTTTATAGCCGAGCAAAAAGGCAAAAAAACCAACTACCATTACGTCCTTTGGTATGGAGCCGAACGGACGATCCTTGTCAAACATGAAGATTTCGATTATTCTCTGCCGAAATTTTCCGCGCCGAAATGGCTCTATCTGTCATCGATGGGGGTATCCTCTGCACCCTTTCATGACGAAATCGCGAAGTATCTTGAAAGAAATAGCGATGTCAAGCTCGCTTTTCAGCCCGGAACGTTTCAGATGGAGCTTGGCATAGAAAAATTAAAAAGGATCTATGCGCGTACGGAGGTCTTTGCAGTGAATGTCGAGGAGGCACAGAGGATACTCGGCGCGTCAGAAGGCAGTCGTGACATAAAAAACCTGTGCGAGCGGCTTGCGGCTCTCGGTCCCAAAATAGTGCTTCTCACCGATGGACCAAATGGTGCATATCTTTTCGACCAGGGCAAGTTATATCTCATGCCGCTCTACCCCGATCCGAAACCGCCTTATGAGCGCACTGGTGCGGGAGACGCATTTTCTTCAACTTTCGTCGCCGCGCTCGCTCTCGGAAAAACGTCGCTCGAGGCTCTTGCCTGGGCTCCCATTAATTCTGCTTCGGTCGTGCAATATATCGGCGCCCAAGAAGGCCTTCTATCTCGCCAAGAGCTGGAAGATTGGCTAAAGAAAGCACCGGTTGATTATAGACCGAAAGAACTATAAAAAAACTATGAAATCGCGCGGCTTTACCCTCATCGAGCTTCTCGTCGTCATCTCAATAATAGGTCTTTTGTCGAGCATTATTCTCGCGGCACTCAGTAACGCGCGGACAAAAGGAATGACTGCCGCCTCTCTGGAGTTTGATACTGCTGTCTACCATTCTCTTGGCGCCAATGCGGTAGCTCTGTGGAATTTTGATGAAAATAGCGGCACGACAGCATATGACACATCAGGGAACAATAACAACGCAGTGTTATCTGCGTCAGGAGCGACATGGACGCCGGGTGTCTCAGGAAGCGCGCTTGCATTCAACGGAGTAAATGGGTACGCGATTATTAACGTACCTAATTCACTCAATACTATTGGACAAAATAGCGATGTATTCACTATCTCGGCATGGGTAAAGACCACTGATCCAGCATACGACCGCCAAACTATCTTTTCGATCCAAAATATAAGCAGAGAATTTACCTTTGGAATCAACTCGTCTTCCGTCAGTTGCTATGCATACGGAAGCATCGAGGTATACAAGCCTGGTGTGTACGTTGCTTGTACAGGGGGCGGTTATGTGCCTGTCAACACATGGACCCAGATAGTCTATACAAAAAACGGAGCGACCGATGCCGGTACATTCTATGTGAATGGAAAAATAGTTCCAAACGCCTACACATCGCCATCGAGCTTTGGCATTTCAACTAATAACACCTATGCTGGCTACATTGGCCAAAGATCTGACGGCACAGGAGAGAATTTCACTGGTTCGATAGACCAAGTCCGCATATACAACCAATATATCAGCATGGGAACAGTCAAAGAGCTATACGCGGAGGAAGCGCCGGCATATGGTATTGCGATAAAATAGAGGCCTATCCAAAAAAATAAAGCAGAAGATGTTAGTTTGCATGATATCTCTTCAAATATTCTTCCTTGAAAGACAAAAAAGTCCCATCGAGTATACTGTCTCTCATCTCCTTGACCAGATTGACGATAAAATAAAGGTTGTGCTGGCTGGCTAAAACGGAGGCGAGTATTTCCCTTGCCCTGAAAAGGTGCGCGATGTAAGCGCGAGAATAATTTTTACAAGCGGGACAGCCGCACTCGGAATCTATCGGTGAAAGATCTCGGACATATTGAGCGTTCAAGATATTGATACGGCCGTGGCGAGTATATAATGCGCCATTCCTAGCAAGGCGCGTCGGAGAGACGCAATCAAATGTATCAATGCCGCGCTCGATGCCCTCGAAGAGGTCGATGATCTCGCCCATGCCGAGAAGATGCCGCGGCTTTTCCTCCGGCAAGATGTCAGTGACCCATTCGACAGCCTTGTATATATCGTCTTTGTCGAATGAGCCGCCGATGCAAAAGCCATCGAAATCCATCGAGGAGATCGCTCGCGCGCTTTGCTTGCGCAGATCTTCGAAACGGCCGCCTTGGACGACGCCAGAGAGCGCCTGTTCGCCGCCGAGCCTTTTATGCTCGGCTAGGCTCCTAGCGGCCCAGCGATGCGTTCGTTCCATGGCCTCTTTTTGATATTCAAAAGGCTCGTCTACTGCAGTGCACTCGTCAAAAGCTACGATGATGTCGGCGCCGAGATCGTGCTGGATCTGTATAGATTTTTCAGGGGTAAAGTAATGAGGACTGCCATCGATGACGGATGTGAAGGCGACGCCGTTCTCGTCAATTTTTGCCAGGGAGGAATGAGGAGATAGAATTGAATCATCGGGAACTGGCGAGCAATGAACGACCCTATCGGGACGGATTGTATCCTCCGAAACGTGTTCTGCACGGCCAGAGAAAACTGCAGTATCGAAAGCAGTTTTGGTGTTCCCGACTTTTGACTTTCCTTTTTCATAGGCGGCGCCGAGCGAAAAGACTTGAAAACCGCCGGAATCAGTCATGGTCGGACCTTTCCAGTTCATGAATGGCGCAAAACCACCCGCGGCTTTCAATATCTCCTGGCCTGGCTCTAGGTAGAGATGATACGTATTCGCCAACACGGCTTCTACGCCGATAGATTCAAGCGTATCCGGCGTCAGAGCCTTGACCGTAGCCTTGGTGCCAACGGCGATAAAGGCTGGCGTTTTGATGTCGCCATGCGGCGTCCGGATGAGACCGGCGCGAGCGCGAGTCCCCTTCAATTTATTTTCTATGCGGAATGAGAACGGCATGAGAGGATGATACACCAGAATGATAAAAGACAGAAATCGAAAAGCCGCTTTTGCCTTTTATTTTTTGTCATTCTCGTCTATACTTGCACTATGAAACCAGAGGCAAAATATCCCGGCCAGCTATCGCCGGATGAGATCAACAAGAACATATACGACCATATCCGTGAAATCGGCAAGGAGTTCAAGGCAGGCTTTGAGATCCTGAAAAAATATCAAAGATCGGTGGTCGTATTCGGCTCGGCCAGGTCAAAGCCAGACAGCTTCCATTTTCAGCAGGCTGAAAAGCTTGCGGCAAAAATAGTCAGAGAGCTGGGCTATACTATCGTGACCGGCGGAGGGCCCGGCATCATGGAGGCGGCGTCGAAAGGGGCGTCCGAAGCAGGAGGCACGACGTTGGGGTTGACTATAAATTTTCCTCGAGGCCAGGTCACGAACAAATACGTGCAAGAGAGCTACAAATTCAATTATTTTTTCATCAGAAAAGCCATGTTGACGTTCTCGGCCGAGGCATTTGTCTTTTTTCCCGGCGGTTACGGCACCTCGGACGAGCTGTTCAATATCCTCAATCTCACCCAAACAGAAAAGATACCCCGTGTGCCGATCATTCTCGTCGGCAAGGATTTTCTGGGAGCCTTTGCGGGATCTGATGAAGGCCAAGATGCTTGAGCACCATCATACGATAAGCGAAGAAGACATGGGTCTTTTTACGATAACCGACGATTTGGAGGCTGTGGTTCGCATCGTTGGCCGTGGACATATATCCGGCTGGTGGAATGTGATGGATTGAATCGCCGATCATACCTCTCGATCAGGGAGCCATTATTCGTCCGTAGTGATGGACCTGCCGTTATCTTCTGCTCTAGCTGAAATCGATTCAGTGATGCCGCCATCATAGCCTGAGGCGGCAATCGATATCACCGATCCGCTTCTGACGGCGGAGACTATACTGCAGGAAAAATAAGTCACGGCTTGATTCTTTGCTGTATAGAAATAATCATGGGCGAAGGCCAGCAGGGCAACTGAGACGCACGAACTCGCATCGATCCCAGCCCTCATCCTATGTTCGCGGCGCGACACAGAGTCATCATAGCTTTCTGCCACAGCAAAAGCGCCGAGAGAAGCAAGCATTGTCACAAGCATGAAAGATATGACCAGGATGACGGCCATGAAGCCTCGAATATGAGTTTGCCGGGTCTTATTTTTTTGTGTGTTCCAATCAAATATTTTCATACGCATTTATCACAGCTTGGATCGTTTTGTGGTCTTCCACGGACGAAATATATGCAAGCGAAATCAAGGTGACAGCTATCATGCTGAAGATCGCTATATAGACGATCACCTCGACCAAGGTGAACCCTGAACTGTCAGATGTCCAGACATATTTTTGTCGCCTGTTTATGTTCATGTGGATTTTAATCATGGAGATCTTTGATCAAAGAGATAGTCGGTTGGTTGTTCGATGCAATATATATGTTTCCCCAATCGCACGATAATGCGACAGGAGAACCGGGAATGTCGTACGCGTCGCTGGTCGTGCCATTTTCGCTGTCAAAGCGCAATTGATCTGATGAGCGGCGAGTCAAGACGATAAAATATGGCGGTCGTGCGATGATGCCGTAGATACCGCCGGGTTCATCGAATGAGCTTTTTTCCATCATATTCGTATCAAAGAGGATGAACTCTGGATTAGCCTTATTGTCGAAGCCGCCTGTGTCGCGGCCGAGCGCTGTATCACCTTCGAACACGTCGAGCGCCTCGGCGCTCTGGGTCTGAAAGCCCGGCAACGCCGCAATGTCGACGAGCGAAGGATTCGTCGGGTTGGAAATATCGAAAAAAATGAGCTGATTGGAACCCGTACCACCAACATATGCGCGGGTGCCTTGGACGGCTATTTTTTCGACCTTGTTCCCTATCTCATATCTGCCTGCCAGGGTCGGATGGATAGGATCGGCGACGTTCCATATCGTGAATTCTGGGCTGTCGCCTTTCTCGGTGCCGAGGTAGATGAAGCCTTTGTCATAGAAGACAGCTGAGCCATAGGGCGCGGAGGACGAAGAGATATCGAGCGGCACTTTTGCCTGAGCCACGAGCATAGGGTGAGAACGATCATGGATATCAATGACCTGGAGCTGGTCAGTCGAACTCTCATTTGCCCCGAATACATATGGTCCGGCGACAGCAAGAGCATTGAGACCTGGACCGGTGTCCAATGACGAGACGATCTTTGGGCTCTCCAGGTCGCGTACATCGATGATGAATAGATCAGGGTCAGTGGCGTTTTTTGAGTTAGTCGATATATAGGCAAAACCGTCTTTTACGGACAAGCCTGTGATGAGATTTGCTGGCGATATCGGAAGAGGAACAGTTATCGGCAATGATATCTGGTTCAAAAAATCGAGGGTGGGCGGACATGTGTCTTTGCCGTATGCGGAAAAAGTGTCAGGCTCGAGGATGGAAAATGAGATGGAGGTGCTTCCGACAGCGATCTGATCTGTAGAAGAAGAGATCGTCGTGATTGTCGCGTCGTTTCCGTATGTGTAACGAACAGATTCAGGATCAATGCGTGATGGGTCTGCTATCACTGACGAGAGCGAGCTTAGAAGCGCCTGTCTTTCATATGCCTCATCGAACATCCTGTGCGAGCTCCATGACAGGACTATCGTCGAACTGACGCATATAGAAAACAAGGCGAGCGCGATCATCGCTTCTAGAACAAGAAAACCTGATAATGGTGCATATTTCGACATTGCTGTTATCCAGACAGATGCTGTGAAATCTCATATATTGGCAGGACGATCGATAAGGCCGCGGCGCCGACGATGATTCCGACGGCGATCATGAGGGCGGGCTCGATCAGCCTTGAAAAACCAGCCAACGCAGACTGCAACTCGCGGCTATAGTGATCGCTTATCTGCGGCAAGACGATCTCCATGTTCCCTGTCTGTTCACCGATAGCGATGCTATCGACTGCAAGAGAAGGAAATAGGCGTGCACGACGCCTCAGCATGGATGAAAATCCAGATCCGCTTTGCATATGAGCGACGGCATCCGACAAGGCCTTTTGGTACGGGATAAGGCTGATGGAATGACCAGTTTCAGCCGCGGCTTCAATGAAAGGACAGCCTGCTGAAACAAGCGTCGAAATCGTATCGAATATTTCAGAGAGCGTGTGGGCACGGATGGCCTTTGAGACGATCGGGATCCATAAGATGCATCTCTGGATAAAATTCCTGGATGAGACAGATTTCTTGTAAAAGAAAAAAATAAGATACGCGGCCAAAATGGCTTCTAGAGCGATTTTCCACCATTCGCTGGCGAGAAAATGCGATATCGATATGAAAAATACAGTGACAGCCGGCAACGGCACATGAAGGCTTTGGATGGTCGGCATAATCCTCGGCATTATGAAGAAGACAAGAAAAGCAATGACGGCAGATGAGACAATAAAAATGATGATTGGGTATGTCAGCGTCGAGATCAAGGCGCTTTTGACGCCACGGCCGCGCTCGATCCGTCCGGCGGCCGCATGAAGCGAATCAGAAAGGGTGCCACTCCGTTCACCGATTCGTGCGGCCAGGATGATCATGCGGGAAAAGCCAAGACGAGAAGCATGGAGGGCTGATTCAAAGCTCGAGCCGTCGGTAAGGCGATGCTGAAGGTCAATCAAAGATAATTCTCGCCGCGCGCCAAAAGTATGCCGCAATGCCGCTATTGATTCTGGCAATGACATCGATACGCCGAGGAGGAGAGCAAGCCGATCGGCAAAAAGCGCTTGTTCCTTCATGGAGAGTCTGGGACATTTTATTTTTTTGATGAGATTTTTTAACATAGTGCAATTTGCGCGCGTCATCGATCGGTAATAATCATGACGAGCGCTCTGCATGCCCGATATCTTACAGATCCAATACTCGTTTGACTTCTTCAAGGGTTGTCGCTCCCCAATCGATTTTTTCCGCGGCATGATCGCGCATGGTGACCATGCCCTTGACGCGAGCATGGCGGGCAATTTCAGCCAAGGGCATCTTTATCGAGATATAAGCGCGCATCTCGTCGTCGATCTCAAGCACTTCGGCTATCACCGTTCTGCCGCGGTAGCCTTTTTGGAAGCAGCTGGGACACCCAATGCCGTCGCAGGTCATACACAGCGTGCGGATAAGGCGCTGAGCGATGACGATAGAGAGAGTGTGCGCGATAAGATATGGATCAATGCCAAGATCCGCCAAACGAACTACAGAGCCGAGAGCATTGGCAGTATGAAGCGTTGAAATAATTAGGTGGCCGGTTAGAGCGATGTTTGTGGCTATCTGCGCCGTCTCTTTGTCGCGGATCTCGCCGACCATTATGACATCTGGATCTTGGCGCACGAGCGAGCGCAAACCGTTGGAAAAATTGATCCCATAGCGGTGGTCGACAGCTATCTGCCGGATGCCGGGAATGGCATACTCGATCGGATCTTCGAGAGTGACGATGGATAGCTGTTCAGAAACAAGCTCTCGGAGCATGGCATACATTGTCGACGTTTTGCCACTGCCGGTCGGTCCAGTGACGAGTATCATGCCTTGAGTGCGAGTCAGCGCTTCACGGATGGTAGATTCGTTGTCAGGTGAAAAGCCGAGAGACGAGAGCCTTGTCGTATTTTTACCGCCTGCCAAGACCCTTATGACCGCGTTTTCGCCGAAATGAGTCGGAATGATCGAAACTCGCATATCGACGACAGCGCCAAACGATTCTTTTGAATATGAAAACCGGCCATCCTGGGCGAGCAGATGTATGTCAGGCCTCAATCTTGCCAGAACCTTGATCCGTGCGATCAGTTCCTGGTGGAACGACAAAGAGACCGTGGCGCAATGTATCAAGACGCCGTCGATCCTCATGCGCACGGCAAGAGCATCCTTTTCAGGATCGATATGGACATCAGAAGCGCCGTGAACGACGGCATATTCGATGATCGCATCGAGTGCCTCAAATGCCTTTCCATCGGGCTGTATGGTCAACTGCATGCTGAAATTATAGAGAATTGTCATTAAATAAAGTTAAAATAATTCTAAAGAAAAGTTAAAGAATAACTATCGGCATGCCCGTCGCGTAGCTGTACTATATTTTAAGCCGTGAAAAATAGCCGATAATAACGAGTTTGCTTTTTTAAATAAGTATGGTAATATACTCTCTCGTAACAGTTCTTTCCAGCAAGTTCCAAATATGGACTGGTTAGACACAAAAATCAACCAAAATTAAATATCGATACATATGGAAATATGCAAGACAGGATGCGGCCAAATCGGGATCACGGCACTCGTTGGACCGGAAAATTGCGGCAAAAGCATCCTCCTCGAAGGCTTGCGCCGATCAGCAGTCTATCTCAGCGGATTTCGGTTTGTGAACCTTGGTAGCTCTGTTCCGCCCACTGCTGAAATTTACGATGAGACGGAAGGATCAACCGACCAGCAGATAGCACGGTCAGCGTTTCTTACAGCGGGGTTCATCAATGCTTTGCAAGACGTCCCCACTGGCCAACCGCCTCTTCGGCATCTGGTTATCTGTGGCTTCCCCGAAAACGATGAGCACATGTCTATCCTGCTCGAAGCGTGCCCTGGGGCACGGCTTGTCCTCGTCGATCGCAAAGACGACGAGAGGAACGCAATCTACGGCTTGGCCATGAAATTCGATAGACAACACAGCGGTCAATTCGTTTGGGTGGGCGCTTCCGGCAAGTTTTATGACCGCGCAAGACATATCGTGTCGCGAATGGCCATCACGAGTGTTGAGAGACGGTCAATGGGCCATCAAATCCTCGATAAGAGGACGGAAGCTCGCAAATTCCTTGATGGAGCCAAGCCTGAAAAAGTCGTACCTGTTCTTTCGCGATCGCTGAAAACCAAATCCGAACCAGCACGTCCCCAGCAATTGTTTGATGTGTTCGCAGCAATGAGGCCGCAAGCCGCTTGTTGACCAGTCCAATCAAAATCGCGCGCATTCCTTCAAATGGATGCGCGCTTTTCTTTAACAAAAAAGCCCGCTCACTTGCAAGCAGGCTTTTTTCAAATTTTTACATCATTCCTCCCCTTCCTCATTCCCCACTTTTCCTGTCCTTTCGAATTCATGCAATGCGTCGATGATCGGGTCGAGCCCACCCTCAAAGATCGTCTCGATGTTATGCCAGCTTTGTTTTATGCGATGGTCAGTTATACGGTCCTGCAAAATGTTATACGTACGGATCTTTTCAGAGCGGTCGCCAGTGCCGAGCTGGGCTTTCTTGTTGGCGCTGAATTTCAGGGCGGCCTCTTCCTCCTGTCGAGCTTCGATCTTTGCGGTCAAAATCTGCATTGCACGCTCGCGGTTAGCGCTCTGCGAACGCTCCGCCGTGACGCGAACGTCAAGGCCAGTTGGTTTGTGGACGAGGCGCACGGCCGTCTCGACTTTGTTGACGTTCTGGCCGCCCTTGCCGCCGGCGCGAGAGAATTCCATCTCAAGATCGGCCGGCGGAATGACGAGCTTTGTCTTTTTACGGATAGGCAAGATAGCCACAGCCGCGGTCGACGTATGTATACGGCCGGATTTTTCCGTTTCTGGCACGCGCTGTATGCGATGGACGCCCGTTTCCCAGCGAAGATCGTCGTATGCGCCTTTGCCTTTCACTTCAAGAGATGCCTCCTTGTAGCCCTTGAGCGAACTACGCGACTCTTCCACGATCTTTGTCTGCCAGCCTTTCGTCACCGCATAAGCCCTGTACATCTGCACCAGCTTTTCGGCGAACAATGCGGCTTCTTCGCCGCCCGCGCCGGCGCGCACTTCCAAGATAAGCTCGTTCGGTACTTCGATCTCTTCTTTTTCTGAATCGAGGATCGCCTGAACCTGGTCTTCGACGTTCTTTTTCTGCTCTGCAAGGCTCCTGAGATCAGCTTCAGCCATGTCCTTCATTGCAGGATCCTTGGCCATTTCCAAAACCTCTTTTTCGTCTTTTAAGAGCTTGTCGTGCATCTCGGCCAGAAACGCCGTCTTGTGATTTTTTTTGAGTTCTTCCCAGTTCATAGAGATAGAAGTAGAAAATAGAATCAGAAAATAGAAGGGGTGCGAGCATGCTCGCATTATTCTATTTTCTATTTCTACTATCTATTTACTTCTTCTTTGTGGCCTTTGCTTGGCGCGCTTTGAATTTTTCGACGCGTCCAGCGGCGTCCATCATCTTTTCCTGGTTGGTATAGAAAGGGTGCGAGGACGAGGAGATTTCGACGGTGACCATCGGATATTCGACGCCATCATGCCATTTGGCCTTTTCTGTCGATTTTATAGTTGAAGCAATCAGAAAATCCACGTCATTGGAGTTGTCGTGGAAGATGACCTTGCGGTAGTCCTTTGGATGTATGTCTTTTTTCATAGAAACAATGTAGCAAATATGGCTGAAAAAGGCAAGATTGCTCAATCCTGCGCATTTCTGACGCTTCTTCTCTTTTCCTTCAATTCTTTTCTGATGGAGGCGATATACATGCCAAATGTTTCGGTTGTCGGGTCGCGCGGATAATCGAGCTGGACGATATGCTCATGGACCAACCGGCCATCGTGCATAACCAGGATGCGCTCGCCGAGCGTGACGGCTTCTTCTAATGAGTGCGAGATCATAAGAATACTGATGCCACGAGTTTTCCATATTTCCAGAAGTTCGCGATGCAGGGCCTCAGTCGTTTCTGCATCGAGCGCAGAAAAAGGCTCGTCGAGGAGGAGCAGTTCCGGCTCTGCCGCGAGGGCGCGCGCGATGCCGACGCGCTGGCGCTGGCCGCCGGAGAGGCTGCGCGGATACGAATCTGCGAGCTCCTTTATATTCATGAGGGCTAGGGCTTCAAGAGCGCGCTTTTTCTTTGTGTACGAGATGTCATCTTGTACAGAAGCAAGTGCCAAAATGACATTATCGAGCGCCGAATACCACGGCAAAAGCGTTCCATTCTGGAAGACCATAGCCATCTTTTTCGGCGCGTTGAGCGAGCCTGCAGAAGGCTCTGTGAGGCCCGCGACGAGCTTGATCAATGTCGATTTGCCGCAACCGGACGGGCCGACGAGGATGGTAAAGGAATTCTTTTCTAGCGAAAAAGAGATATCGTGGAGCACATCGGCCGAGCCGTTGTGGTATTTGTACGAAACATTGGAAAAAGTAAGGATTGGTTTGGTCATATTTTTAAAGCATCAAATTTGAAATGACAAGTTCCAAATAAATTACAGACCGCAAATCCCAAACGTTTTGAACATTGGATATCGGGATTCATTTGGAGATTGTAAGTTCGAATTTGTGATTTCATAATTAATCGAATTTGAATCTCTCCGCATACTTCAACAGCCTCTGCCAGACAAACACATTGATAAGCGTTATCGCCGCAACAATGACAATGATCGACCATAAAAACAGCGATTGATCGCCGGATGACGACGCTTGGACGAGTACGCTGCCGATACCGAAGACATCGCTGACATTCTGCCCTGCCGGCACGTACGTATGCAATACCTCGGCCACGATGAGAATGTTCCAGCCGGCCGCCCAGGCCAGGAGCGAGCCCGTGACTATCGACGGGAATAGGGCTGGCAAGATCACTTTGCGGAACGATTGGAGCCGAGTCAGGCCAAATATCTTTGGCACGTACATGACGTCCTCGGGTATGACGTGCAGGCCGCCGATCGACGCAAAGACGATGCTCCAGATCATAGTGAGGACGATGATGAAAATGGCTGCGCTGTTGAGCAGATTGTAATGGATGAAGAAGAGGATGATGACGGGAAAGAAGACGAGGACGGGCACCGATTCGAGCACATCGTAGACAGGGATGAGGATCCGCTCCCAGACATGCGAGCGCAAGATGAGAATGGCCAGGATGACGCCGATGACGAGCGAGAAGATGTAGGCGACAAAAAGCCTGGCAAAGGAGAACAAGAAGGCAGTGCACAGATAGATGATCGGCACATTGCTGAAATCTGCCCCGATATCGACTCCTGCGAGTTCGATAGCAGCGACCGTGAGGCCGATCAAAATGATCGGTATGAGGAACCAGAGCGCCAACTTCTCCAAGAGAGACACCTTGTGCGCGCGCCTGCTTCGATGGGAATAGTGGGTGAAAGAGGCTTTCATTTTATCTCAATATTTTAACATACAAATCAAAGGAGCGGCTTGAACTTTTCCAAATCCTCTGTGCGTTCTTTCTCATTCTTTGCCCTGTGAATGGCATTCCTTGAATATTGACTGCCGTCATTTGCCTCTCTCATGAAATGCTCTCCAAAGGCATACCTGATGCTGGATTCGTCGCATCTGTTCGGATCCGTATGTTCGCCTGTCACTTTAACAATTTTATTCAGGATATTCGGTCCGCCATTCACCAATATGATCTCTGACGGGCCAGAATTGAAGTGCTTCAATGTTTCCTCCTCAATGCCTTTCGGCATGTCAGTCCCATACATCTGTCCGATCACAAAATCGTCAGGTAGCTTCCTCATCTTCTTTCTCACGATGTACAAGCCAGAGCTTTCAAGCCTCTTGACTATCTGGTCTTTTTTTGAGAAAGCGTCAGGTTTGATGACCACCAATGCCAATCCGCTTTCAGCATCGACGGCGACATCGGAAGACTCGACGAGCTTCTCCAACTCTTCCTCCTTTTTCGGAAAATTTTCCAGATTTATCCCTTCCATGATGTTATTCGAATCTATCGAAAGTGACCGTCTTTATCTTGTCGAAGTCATAGCCGTATTTTTTGAATACGTACCGCGGATCTTTGTCGAATCTGTTTTCCCATACAAATCCGAGCTTGCCGGCGACAGACTTCAATTCATCGACCGAGCCTCCTTCCAGCTCTACATAGGTCGGGATCTTTGGCCAAGTATCTATGTCCAAGGTCACATCGTCGAGCGTGAAAGAATGCCTGCGCTTTTCGATCGTCCTGTAGGCGACTAACCCCAGCTCCTTTAAGAAAACTGCTGCTTCCTCCATGCTCGAGACGTTGAATTCGATCTCTTTCGTACTGTCGACTTGCTGGCTCTTGTTCTGCTTGTATGTCAGGCTGATTTTGTCGCCTTTTTTTCTGAGCTTTACAAGCCTGTGCTCTTCTAGCCATTTGAGATCCTTGTCATAAAATATGACCTCGTCGAGCTTGACCTCGCCATAGTCGACTGCTTTCAAAGCCTTTAATTTCGAGATCAAAGCAGCTTTGTCTATATCCAAAAACCTAGTTTCGACTTCTATTTTCATGATTTTAATGATACCACGCCAAAAAACCGCTGTATATGCTCGTTTCAGGAAACGATGCTTGGGTGCACCTTTTTTATTAAGAAATCTTTAGGAAAATTTAACTTTTCTTAATAGTCTAGTCTTTATAATTGTGTTCAGTGATGAAAAATCATCACTGTGGGCATGACAGAGTTGTGGCAACGGCTTATTATCCGCTTGCCCGAGAGTGCAAATCTCTCCAGGTCCACTAAATGGATTATATCTGACTAACCTCAGATACATATTGCACTCATTAATTACATGGGCGCAACATGAGAATACAATCAAAACGCAGGGGAATTAAAGGATTTGTCACAGTCTTGAACTACGCGGTAAGGTATCATCATATGATCACCAAACAAGCGCAGGAAAGGTACAAAATATTAATACATTGGGGTAAGTATGGGCTCGATTCAGCCATGGACGCATTCAAGGTTTCCAGACGGACTTTGTTCAATTGGAAGAAGAAATTGGATGAAGGCAATGGCAAAGTCGAAGCCTTGAATCCTGGCAAAAGAACACCTCAAAAGAAGAGAAAAAGAACTTGGGATTTCCGCATACTTGAGGAGCTTCGGAAGTTACGGGTCGATCATCCAAACCTCGGCGCAGAAAAGCTATACCCGTTGCTTCTGGACTTCTGTGATGCTTTTGGAATTGAGAAGTGTCCAAAACCATCAACTATTGAAAGACTAATCACTGACATGGGTGGCCTCCGGACATTCCCGCAGAAAGTGTCACACTTTGGCAAGATCAAGAAAACCAATCGCAAGAAAGTGCTTAGAAAGCCCAAGGACTTGGTGCCAACGTACCCCGGACACGTTTTGGCACTCGATACCATTGAGAAACAGAGAAATGGTCGTAGGATGTACATTTTAACTGCAATCGACATATATTCACGCACTACCTACGCAATCGCTACCAAGTCACATTCTTCAAAGACGTTTGCTCATTTCTTCTACCTGATCATGCAGATGTTTCCGTATGAAATCAAGAATGTACTGACTGACAACGGATCAGAATTCAAGCTACATCTTGACGCCTTACTTACAAAGAACAACATCACTCACTACCACACATATCCGAAGACTCCCAAGATGAATGCTCACTGTGAGAGCTTCAATGGTACCATCCAAGAAGAGTTCGTTGATTACAATGTCAACATACTCTTTGATGACACTACCAAATTTAATGAAAAGTTGAAGGAATATTTGACCTTCTACAACACCAAAAGAGTGCACTGTGCTTTCAAGAACAAATTGGTGCCGCTTGAAGTGCTGACCTCTTCCGAGTATTATGTGAATCAATTACCAGAAAAGTGCAAAGATGGGTGGGGTTATTCAATATCTTGACGAATAAATATTCGGCTTGATATAATGTACATGTCGAACAACTCGACTGGTGGAATCTGAAGGAGCTTTACTCCAACAGGCCTAGCACGTCACAGGAGAAATCCTATGGTTTGTTAATAACAACATAATCCCGCTTCAGCCTGCCTATCGGCAGACAGGCGGGTTTTGTGTTTATGGGTCGTTTTTTACTTGAACAGCCTTAAGATATCGCGATATGTCACAAATACCATGAGCAACATGAGAAGAACGAAGCCGACAAGATTGAATGCATTGGCAATGGCGGCCTTTATCGGACGGCGGATGACCGTTTCGATGATGACAAAGAGAAGCCGTCCGCCGTCGAGCGCCGGAAACGGTATCAGATTCACAATGCCGAGATTGATTGAGATGAAGGCGGTGAACATGAGGAGATATGAGAGGCCGAGGCGTGCGGCAGTGCCGACCATGCTGGCAATACCGACTGGGCCAGTCAAATCGGATACGGAAGCTGTGCCTTGGAAAAGACCAGCGATAAGCGCTCCGAAACCGACAACGATCTCATTCATGAAAGCCCATGTCAGGCGCGCTCCTTCGTATATGGCTAAGTAGATAGGCAATCGCAAGGTCGCAGTGTCATCCATAGAAATACCCACGGCGTATCTAGTGAGGTTGTCAGAGATCGTGCCAGTGGCCGCCTCGGTGTTCACGAATATATGCCTACCATCGCGAAGGATCGAAAAGATGAGGGTCGCGCCGCTCGAAGAAGCTATGTCTGACTGGATCGCTTCAACCGTCATTCTCTGCCCGGGAGGAATAACGGCAGCCGAAAGGCCGGCGATAACGTCCCCTTCTTTCAAACCTGCTTTATCGGCTGGACTGCCCTGCGAAACAGCATCGATCATGATGCGCTCGTCGGTCATGCGGTTCGCGTACTGCGGATAGTCCGAGGGGCTCGCTGCCGTGCCGATCGACATGGCGAAGGCGATTAGGAACCACGCGAATATGAAATTGCCGAGGACGCCGGCGACGAGAACGGTCGCTTGCTTCCAGCGCGCCGCGTTGACAAAGCTCCTCCCGCTGTCGGCGCCGGTCATTGACTCGTCGTCTGGATTCTCGCCGAATATCTTTACAAACCCGCCGAACGGTATGGCGTTTATGGCATACGTCGTTTCACCCCAAAATCCGCTGTTTTTTGGTTTCCACGACCATAGCCTTGGTCCAAAACCAAGGGCGAATTCGTCTACTCTGATGTCAAAGCTCCTCGCGGCGATGAAATGCCCGAGTTCGTGCACGAATATGAGCGCGGCGAGGACGATGATGAAAATGACAACGGTCTCTAACATAGTGGAAAGTATATCATTACCCTGTCGATTGCCAAAGAAATAGCGCTGTTTTTGAGCATAAAGATCTTTTTTTGTTAGTCCGGAACGATCAAAGATTTAGTTTTGCGAATATAAAAGCGAGCGCGATGCAGAGGGCAAGAAAAAACACAAAAGTGAATGCCGCTACTTTAAAGGATTCGACTATATAGTTCATGCCAGGAATATCGCGCCTTTTATACTCGTTCAAAGTTATCAGATATGCGATGCAAGCGCCGAAAAAACCGAAGACAGTTCCGATCAAAATGAGGATTTTATAGATATCCATACAGATAAAAATGATCAGTCAGCGAGAGCATGCCGATCAACGCAAGATATGCTCGCGCAACCATTAGAGCATTAAAGACCGACATTGGTTCTTAATTTAAGATCTCTTTCTCTTTCTTTGCAAAAGCATCGTCGAGCTTTTTGACCGCCTCATCGACGAGCTTTTGAGCGTCCTTTTGATAGCGAAAAGCGTCGTCTTTGCCGAGCGCTGCTGCCTTTTCTTTTGCTTGGAGGTCTTTCATCGTCTCATCGCGGCTGGCACGGACCTGTTTTTTTGCTTCTTCTAATTTTTCTTTGGCCGCTTTGACTATCTCTACCCTACGCTCCGAAGTAAGCTCCGGAAAATTGACCCGAAGGCCCTTGTCATCGACAGAGACAGACAGACCGAGGTCGGCCGCGCCGATAGCCTTCTCGACTGCCTTTGCTTGGGACATATCCCAAGGAGTGATGCGAATGGTGCGTGAGCCTTCGATGGTGATACTGCCGATCTGACTGATTGGCACTAGAGCGCCATATGACTCGGCTTGCACAGAATCGAGAATGGCTGGATTCGCCTGGCCCGTGCGGATATTGGAAAACTCCCTCTTTGTCCATTCTTCCGCTCCTGCGAGGCCTTTCTTTAATTTAGAAAAATCGTATGGCATATGCGTATAGTATACATGAAAAACTGGTCAAGGGGAAGCAGATCTCTTGGACAAAAATAAACCCCTTCCTCTCGGAAAGGGTTGGAAATAAAGACATGACATCACCTAGCCGACGATCGCGCGGCAAATTTGGTATGATGGCCCGGCTTCATGAGGCCAAATGGCTGTTGAATGGCGGGCGGCCGGTTTTTAGGACGAATGACATCTGAAGGGCTCCTTTGAGATTGCTCCCGTAATCTGTCTCTTTTTGCCATAAGTATGTTCTCCTACGTTTGTTTGTTGATGGTTATAACTAACAGGTCAAAGAACTGACCGAAGTAGATAGTATCGTATCCAATAAAAACTGTCAAAAGAATTCCAGACTCATCATCAGGCAAATTTTCAGCAATATTCCATCTCGAACTTCGTTTGAAGATCGTTATCGTTGGCTAAAACGATCGAAGATTTTTTGCCAGCTCATTTTAGACCAAATCTATTTGCGGGCAAAAATTGCGAATATAAAACAAAAGGCTTCCGAATGGAAGCCTTCGAGACACAGGTTTGGTCGTCAGAGTGACGACCAAAAACAATATTGTCGACCAATCTCTGCGCCAAGCAGAACCGACAGGCTGAGAATGAGCGCCCACGTCATAAAGGAACCGACTGTCTCCTTGAGCCATCCAAATATAGGTTTGATGTGGATGGTCGGACGGCGCAGATTTTCTGCACAATCATACGATTCAACATACGATTCAACCAATGGTTTCATATTTCTCCTGTTTTGTTACGGTCATTGCTGACCGCGAGTTGTTAAATAACTCCGTAACTAAGATAATGGTACCACATTTAGGGTAGATATGCAAATAGGATACGTGGATAAAAAAGAGCCCTAACGTTGAATACCATTCATGAGGGTGAATCGCACATCGCACGGACACTGTGCTGGCGCATCGTGCCCTTGCACATGGAATAGCGAGTGAAATGAAATGACGATAAATTGATCACCTTTGGTATAGACAGAGACTTCTGCACCGGGACCGCCAGCCGAGCGACTCATGTCCTCTGTCCATCCGGTTGCGAGAAGCTTGCTGTGGTAGTACTGCGTAAACGGCGTCGACTCTGATGCAATGTCGGTGATATCGGTAAATGGCATTGACTGAATGAGAGCGACAGCGCCAAAATCAGGTGAAGTCGTTGCTTCGATCGGACCCCAGCCGACGCCTGAGTAGAGCGGATAGAGATCGGCGACTAGCACGGGAGCCTCCACCAATGAACCGTTTTCGACTAGCAAATGCTTTGTAACACCTAGCGAGGGTTGCGAGGTCATCGGCTCGCTGGAGTTGCGATCGGCATAATTCACAACCAGCGCTCCGCCTTTGATCTCAGTTGTCTGTGGCGCTATGCGGTCACCGAGCAGGATTGCATTTGTGCCCTTATAGCCGTCTGTCGTTTTCAAGGCCGCGACTGCATAGTAGAACATGCCGCTCCCGCCAGCGCTTTGTGTGATAATAAATCCGACATCGGGAACGTCGTCGCCGTTTAAATCTCCCGTCGCCTCATCGCCGAAATATCGGGTCGTTATCTTTGAAGCCGATCCTGGAGCGGCGGCAACCTCTGATATTCCATTGACTAAAGCAACGCTTTGGCCGTCGATCAAATATGTCGCATCCATCGGACTCGCAGTGACGGTTTGCTGGTCGTTTGTTGATTCATAGGATATAAATCCAACGGCCAGGATGACGATCACGATTATAGCGGACAGAGCGATAAGGATCTTTTTGTTTATATTCTCAATCATTCTTTCTCTTTCTTTTGAAAGTTGATACTCGACATTATGCTTATTGTAGTAGCGCCGATGAAGAAAACGATGAGTGATGGCATGTTGCCGGAATTCACTTGTCCTAACACAAAGAGTACATAGCCGAGCACAATATTAAATAGCGCCCACACCACATTAACTATCGGAGAGGAAAGCCCTCTGCCAGGCGGCTTGGAAAATGGCGACGGAAATTTATTTCCAGAAACACCCCCGACAAAATGCGGGACTGCATTTGCCAAGAAAATTCCAGCAAAGAAGCTGGCGATATATAGATACCATGGCATGAGTAAATTATACCACAAAAATCAATGGCTGGTTGCGTGGGGTTACACCGTAACTATTTGACAACTGTTCTACACAATGCTACTATATGTTCAGAATTCTCGACCGTATGGCGAGTCGTCTCATAGGAGATAAGGGGGTAAGACGTCTTCCCCATCAAAGACGTTGTTCGTTCAAAAAGAAAGAAATTGTCGTATGACAACAAGTTACGTGTTAACAGCAGGACCGAGTAAATATGATCTCATGCTCGGTCTGTCCGAAAAGAAGATCCTCGCGTTCAGGGCCATTGATACCAAGGGTAAGACTGACCTATTTGAAGTCATGATCAGAAAACTCGGACTATCATCAAATGGGCGAGAATCCTTGGTGTGGGAATTCGACGGACTCATCTTCAGTAAAAATCGTATACACTCGAATGGAAAGCACGAGACCTGTAGAGCAACCTTCGATACACAGCGGCGGCGGGGGCACTTCCATGTGGAAGACCTTGAACCCCGCATCTATTCATACGAGTACTTCGATCGACTCTCTGATATCGAGATACGGGAAGGAATTGCCCGACTTCGAGAGAGCCTCCCGGATAACATGCGGGAGCTGAAAAAATATGTTGCGACCCTCAGTCCACATGAGCAACTTGTCCTTGAGGGTTTGCATACATGGGGACTGGGCAATGCCTGCATGGGACCCATGATCGAGCACCAGCTACTGACTGAGGCACAAAAGATTGAAGCAGGAAGGCGTCAAACACCCAGACTCGCCTAATGTCAAAATAAATGGTACGCCGACTACCGCTCGAAAGAGGAATTGTCGGAAAGGCCACGGAAATTCTGTGGCTTTTATTATTTGAAAGAAAAACGACTGATAAGCCAGGATGCCTCCTCTGAATACAGAAGGTCTATAACTTCTCCCTCATAGAATTTTAACTCAAGCTCATTGAATGGAATAAAAGCGAGATCAGCAGAATATCTATCAGCCGAAGTATTCTCGTCTATACGTCTAACTAATTCTGGCAATCGAATATCTATGAAATGCTTTATCCTCAAAACAACTTCCGTATAAAAGGAAAGAGCCTCCGCGAAAAAATCCGCGGGGGCTCAAGTATTCAAGAGGGCAAAAGAAACAATGGCCCCTCAAGGGATCAAGAATCACTTCCTGGCAGCCGACAACCCGAAGTCGTCGCCGTGGTTGTCGAACCAAGCGTTGCTGACGTAGAGCCCGCCGGAATCGAAGCCGCCGACGACGACACGGCCACCGCCCGAGCCGAGACTGGACGTCCGAACACAAACGCCTTCGAAGAGTCGGATACAACGAACCTCAAAGTAGGTCGTGATGAACCAGCCCATCTCGGCTGCGTTCGGCGCCTTCTCGAGTGCGGAGAGAAGCTTGTTCTGATCGTTCCACGTCTTGCCGGTCGAGTTTGAAACAGGCGTCTTCTTGATCAGGAGCCATCCGAAGGACGTCTTGTCCTCGTGGGCGAACTTCTGATCGGCATACCACCCACCCGTCTTCGAGTTGAAGTGGGCAGACTGGATCTCCCGAACGTCGAGCGTGGACATGGCTGTGGGCGGTGCGGGCATAACGGCGTAACCGTTGTCCTTGCACCACTTGAGCACGTCCTCCGACGGCAGACCGGCGAGTGCCGTGATCTGTTCGACGGTGTAAACGATTGCTCCGCGAGCCTTGGTGACTTCCTCGGGCGTAATGAAATCCGCGCCGAGGATGGACTGTGCCAGCCTGTAGTCGGGCGCTTTGGTTGAGAAGCGACTTTCGGTAGCTCTCTGTCCTTTCGGACTGTCTGCGGTTACCAGTGCAGACGTGTTCAATGTTTTCATCGACATCATCTCCATTTGCTGATTTACCGAGAACGCTCGGTCACGACTTGCCTCAGTTTGAGACGATCTTTCTAGGCCCTGATTTTAAGGCTCAAAAAGCTCGTCTCAAACAGCAGATTGACCTACTGGGTCGACAGGGATTCTCTATCAAAGAACCACCCATGAAGTATAGCAAAGAAATGGCTATTTGTCAATTATTTTGGCAGTCTGTCAACTATTAAATTTAATCTATTCTTTAGGATTTCCTAATCCTTCCAACACAACTGCATTCGGCAAAGTGGAAAGAAATTTTCCAGTGACAATCAGCTTCGACTTACGTATACCACTACCAATAACCACTTCTGCTAAGTCAGCGACTGCTTTATCAATGAGAATGGGCCAGTCCGTTGGAAGCCCGACAGGAGTGATACCGCCATATTCCATTTTTGTAAGTGCCACAGCTTCTTCCATAGGAGCGAACGATGCCTTACGAGCGCCGAGATGACGGCGGACTAATCCGTTCACGTCTGCTCGTGTATTGCCAAATATCATACATGCCGCATACCAATTCTTGTCTCCCCTTGTTGCTTTTATCACGACGCAGTTAACTGTTTGAGCCAGACTGATCTGATAGTGCTCGCAAAATGCGGCCGTATCGGAAAAATTAGAATCTATTTCTGCAACGCCGGCTTCCTGATCAATGTTCGGCATAGATTTCAGTAATATGGCTGTTGATTCGGCAACCAAGCTTTGGTTGCTCGTTACAGGAATAATATTGAGCGTACCAAGATTTTTAATCATGTTTTTAAAATAATTTTCCACCAATAATTGGTTCTTCTTTATCGGGCGTTATCAATATAACATTCCCGTCTTTGTCAGGCACGCCAAGGGTTAATACTTCCGATTCGAACGGACCAATCTTCCGTGGAGGAAAATTAACTATCCCAAAAACAAGTTTGCCGACAAGTTCTTCTTTTTTGTACAAGGCTACGATCTGAACTGAAGAGTTCTTGATACCAATTTCGGGACCGAAATCGATATTAAGCTTGTACGCCGGTTTTCTGGCCTCGGGAAAATCATTTACTTCGAGTATTTTCCCTACTCGAATATCCAATTTTTGAAAATCGTCTATGGTTGCCATAAAATTATTCTTTCTAGAGGTCATGTATTCATTCTACTAGAAAAATGAATACTTTGAAACCTTTCCTCTTAGTGTTATATTTTTGGTATGAAAAAAGGAGAAGACTACACAGGAGTCACGATTGTTTATCTATGCCATGACGGAAAAGGCAGTATTCTCCTCAATAAACGAAGCAATAAATGCCGCGATGAGCATGGCACATGGGATCCGGGCGGCGGCGGACTTGAATTTGACGATACTGTCGAAAATACTTTGAGAAAAGAAATAGCTGAAGAATATTGTACCGACGTTTTGAATCATGAATTTCTCGGCTATAGAGATGTCCATCGAGAAAACAATTCTAAAAAGACACACTGGATAGCTCTTGATTTCAAGGTTCTCGTGGATAAAAATAAAGTCAAAAACGGTGAGCCTCATAAATTCGATGCTGTCGAGTGGTTCAAGCTAGATAGCTTGCCAGCTCCACTTCATTCGCAATTTCCAAAATTTCTTCAGTTGTACAAAGACAAGATTAAATAAAGATCTGTTGGCGCTAAGAGGTGCGCGTCTTCGACTCTGAGAGTCTCAGATCTTCCGATTCAGAGAATCGTCAGATTCGATGAACTCGAATGAGGTCGCGAGGGTTGTTACAGTCCGCTTCGCACCACCTTACTCTTTGCGCCTGCGCATATTGGCGTGACGGACGCGCCATGGTATTGCGAAGCAATATTGTCTACTTTTTTACTATCAAAGCAAGTTTCTTTTCTCTTCTCCAACCCTTGATCTCCGCTTCCCTTTTTCGAGCCTCTTTCAGTGTTTGAAACTGCTCTGAATATACCAGTACTACCGGCCTTCTTATTTTTGTATAATGTGCTCCCTATTTTGAGTTATTATGTTGATCGATGCGCCTTTTAAGATTATTGGTTGATCCAATATAAAATGAACCATCCGAACATTTCAGAATATATGTAAAAAACATTTAATTATATTATCACCTCGCTGAGCTCGGTGCCTTCGATTTGCTCTATTAGAAGAGGTCGAAGACCCTGAGATTTACGAAGCAAATCGAAGTGCTGGCCGTGTGGGTCGATGTTGGAACCCATTTTAACTTTCTAGCTGACTAATCAGCGGTCTTTTCGCCTAGTTCCCTAAACGAACCTTTGCCGTAAGTCTTTTCAATCAACCGTGCTAATGGCAATAGCCTACCATTCATTGTTGCCATCACAAAAAGATCAAAGACCTCCTCCTTTGATTTAAATTCAGATTCGTTCTTTTCGAACAAATCATCGACAAGCGACCAAAGTTGCTTTCGAGCTCCACGATAGCCATAGCTAATCAAATCACTGCTCGACGAGCCTGCATCCTTTCTCACAGTCCCAATATCTTTTTTGAGCTCTTCCATTGGGATATTATCGCGATTGGATAGATACGAGATGCCTTCATCCCTCTCTTTTATCTCTTCGGCGAGCTCTGGCCACTCTGCCAGATAGGCACGCTCAAAACGAATCATGAGTTCGGTTATGATAGCCTCGTTGATTTCATTGAAAAATAATTTGTTTTCATCCATTGCTCTGATCGAAAAACCGCTTCTGCGAGGGATAAGACCAGCTTTCTCGTCACCTTTTTTTAAGCCTATCTCAGCGTCCTCGGTCGAAGTCTTTTGAAACGAGTTAAAGCTTTCCATATGGAGCATCTCATGGACAAGAGTTTGTATCATCAATAGCTTATTGCCATCTTCATAATCTCTGAGTAGAACGATGCCCTGCTGATCAGGCATATAAAGGCCTGGATTATTTTTGTATAGTTCCTCAAATTTTTTCAGTTGTCCAGCGTCAAGTTTTGATTTGTCCAACATGTGGACGTTAGAGGGAGGAATCTCTATTGATGCGACTCCATATTGTTCAAGAAAATCAGCCATCTTGTCATTTATGCGAACTATGAGATCTACCAATTCAGCCGGTTTCTCTTTTTCTTTTGTATCAGCTTGATTATGCTCGAATGCATCTTTGAAATAATCCAGGAGCTTCTGCTCATCTCTCTCATCAAAACCAACCACGCGCGATACAGTAGACTCCTTTTGGTTTGTTGGCATTCCTTCCATGAATTTAGTATATCAGATTGAAACGAGCTATTTAGGGCCCTTTTTGCCATTGACACATAGCTTATATTCGTGCTACTATACATAGGTATTTCGAACATTGTCAATCAACACTTAACAACAAAACCTCTAGAAAGGAGGACCATATGACTAACCACAGGAAAGTCCACTTCGAGGGACTTAGTAATGGAAAAGTGCACACCGGCGCCGTCTCGTATGTCTCATACCCGGGACAAGAGATCGTCTTTACCCTCATGAAAAATGTGGGAAAAGAGCCACTGCTATCCGTGGACAGGAGCATCGAGTCTATCATCGCCGCCATCGCAAAACGGGAGAGCGCTGATCCAAAAGAACTTTCCTTCTACGAACTGGAAAGGTGTATGGTAAAAGGACACAGGCTCAAGCCGGGCCAGTATATCTTTAATCGTATAACTCCGGTATGGGATGGGGATAAAATCATCGACGTGAAGTGGCTGGCTGGACATTGCAATGATATAGTCCTTGAAGATTTCGGGGGCTATGTCACGGAAAGTGTGCACGAAACCAAGCTGACTAATATCTTCACGAAAAAGGCCTTCCCCTCCCCAAGGGAATACACGGTTCAAGATCTGCATGATGTCCTCGGTCTCATTGGGGATGTGTATTTCTCCAAAGGTTCTCCGGATGAGCCCTTTCAAACGACGGTGGAGCGTTTCGCCGTTGAGGTAATACGGACATTCTGTCGGGAGAAAAATACCCCGAACGAGGACTTCGAAAAGATCATGGCCCTTCCTCGAGAGACCACTCTCGGCGACGCGACGGCCACGGCATACGACAAGTTCTGTGCATGGCTCACCGAACAGCATGCCGAGTTCCGAAAGCATATCTCGATTCCCCTTTTCAGGGAGATCGCTTGAAATCAATCCGAAGTCGCAAGGACAACACACTTGCGATACACAACCAACTTATTGGTTCGATTCCAACTCAAATCATGGACTTTTGAGTTCTCTATGCAGAGCTAGAAAACCATTATATTATCGCGTTTCGAGCGCACGAGGCCCTTGACAAACTCGTGTGCTCGTGTTGGCTGCGGGGCTTGGAATCGAACCAAGATTAGAAGCTTCAAAGGCTCCTGTCCTACCATTAGACGATCCCGCAATGGCGATGCGAAACATAAAAGACTAAGCTATAGTAACTTGAAAAAAGCTCTACGGCAAGGTTTGGCAGTTAGGTTTGGCAGTTAGGCTGTCCGGCGGCGCTTGCGGTGCATATAACGGTATTCCTGCACGATGAGACCGATAACGACAAGGTCAAAGACGGTAAAAGCGGCCAAAAGCGGCGAATGGTTAAAGTAGATCTGCCAGATTTCAGCGGCGACGAAAATGCCAAAGATTGTCAAAGACAAAGGATATGCCCACATTTTCTTTGCCAAAAGCAGAGTGACGAGGGTCAGGTTGATGACGCCATGGACGGCAAGGTATAGAAAGAGGAAGACATTCGTCTGGCCGGGATTCCATTGAGAGGCCATGTCGAGGATGTAGTTCGCTATTGCGTTGTCCGGATCGGCGGCAAGCTTGCCCTCGACGACCATCCGCGTCGCGTAGAGAACTTCGTTCGTGGTCAGGAAAAAAGAGGCTATGCCAGAACCAAGCTCAAAGAGGCCGCTCACCCCCTTGATCAAAAGGCCTGCATGAAAGAGCCTGTCGACGATCTTTTTTTCGGGAATTGGATTCATGCTTTCATCGT
Organism: uncultured bacterium; assembly: GCA_963848635.1. Taxonomy (GTDB): domain Bacteria; phylum Patescibacteriota; class Minisyncoccia; order Phycocordibacterales; family PALSA-1337; genus JAGWNR01. The sequence goes on along the minus strand of CAWKEA010000005.1, from coordinate 6,331 downwards.
TTATTTTTTACAGGCTTCGATTATCGCGAGCTCGAGCGGCAAGGATTCGACAGATGTGCGGCCGATCATTTGGGAGGCGCGGATGAAAGCGAGCAGGGTTCCGGAATTGACGGCTTCAGGCTTGGCCGCAAGATCCTTGACGAGCTTCCAATCGTCATCTGACGATGCAGATTCTATCTCCTTGGCCAAAGGAGGCGCTGAACGGACGAGGAGGACGGCACGCAGGCGCTCGAGGATAAGCTCTCCAAAAAGGCTCATGGATATGCCACCCTCTGCGGCCTTTGAGATAGCAATGAGGGCAAGAGAAGCATCCTTTATCGCGATGCCCTTTACACAATCATTTACCAAGCCGCCTCGCGGAGCGCCTGTCAGCTTTTCGACTTCTTCCACTGAAACAATGGAGCCTTTCTTGTCTGTATCTACAGCGCCGATGATCTTTTGGAGGATGCCGAGGGCGTCACGGAACGAACCATCGCCGAGCAATGCGATGAGCTCTGAAGCGCCTTGGCCAAGTTTGACCTTTTCTTCTTGCGCGACTCTTTCGACCATATTCTTCAAGATCGCCTTCGATGGCTTTTTGAAAGAAAAGACCTGACAGCGGGAGACGACCGTCTCCGGCACTTTGTCGAGCTCGGTCGTGGCGAGGATGAAGATGACGTGAGCTGGCGGCTCCTCGAGCGTCTTTAAAAGCGCGTTCCATGCGTCCTTTGAGAGCATATGGACTTCGTCCAAAATGTAGACCTTATAAGGAGATTCGAACGGCAGAATCGCCGCACCGTCGCGGAGCTCGCGGATATCATCTATGCCGCGATTCGACGCGGCGTCGATCTCGTATATGTCGTTCGCGCTGACCTTGAGAGCGCGTGAAAAGATCCGGGCGATTGACGTCTTGCCAGTGCCGCGAGATCCAGCGAATAGATACGCGTGCGATACGCGGCCATTTTTGATCGAGCCTTCGAGCGCCGCTACTATGGGCTCTTGGCCCAGGACTTCTGAAAATGATTGGGGGCGATAGGCACGGTAGAGCACAGCCTCTCTTTTGATATTGGAGCTCTTGTCTGTCATAGTCCAATCATACGATTTTTTTCAAGTAATTTCAACAAAAAATGTATGCTCAAGGGATGACAAAATGTGCCATTTTAAAAAAAAGAAAAGCCCACCAGTATTGCTGGCGGGCTGTTTTAAGGTGCCTAAGGCATTGGCCGGATTAATCATGGAAGCTTTTTCAAGGCCTCCTACCCTAGGCCAACCATGCTCTGGCACAGCTACGTGAACGGTTTCATATGCTCCTTTCTTTTTTTCCAGGGGGCGTGGGCCGATCAGCTTGCGTTTTCAGTGGTGGCGATGGTGATCGCCGGGCGGCCTCGGGCTGTACCCGGGGCCGAGGATTTCGTGAACTTCATATTTTCCTTTCTCAAGGATTTTCAGAACGTTCGGTTTCAGTTACTCCAAGATTTAGGAGACGGCAGACCAAAAGCCAAAATATTCAAAGATCTTTGGCACTGGGAGAAATGCTACTATTCAAGAAGCAATCGTGCAAGTGGATAAAAAATAGCTATCCACAATGGCTTTGACCTCGTCCACGCTCTTTGCCTCCATCAATGTAACTCGCAATTCTTTTGCTCCGACCCAGCCGTTCACGTAGGCCTTGTAGTGTTTTTTCATGATAGCAAAGCTTTTGACGTCGCCAAGCAGTTTGATAAAAAGATCGGTATGCTCTGCCATGACGCGCAAGCGTTCAGCGATGGTCTTTTGGTTTTTGGCTTCCCTATCGAACAGCCATGGGTTGCCGAAAATAGCTCGGCCGAACATGATGCCATCACAGCCTGTTTTTTCCGCTTTTTCTTGTGCATCCTCCAATGATTCGGCATCGCCGTTGCCGATGATCAAAGTCTCGGGGCTTATCTTGTCGCGCAATTTGACGATCTCCGGCATAAGCTCCCAATGCGCCGGCACATCCGACATCTCTTTTCGTGTGCGCAAATGGACCGTCAAAACCGGCAGCCTCTGTTCAAGAAGCGCGCGTATCCATGTGTCTATCTCGACTTTGTTGTAGCCGATTCGGGTTTTTACGGAGACGGGGATCAATGGCATTTCTTCTCCTATGCTTTTCTGTTTTCCTCCAATCCCCTCCCTTGCCGCCTGAATGACAGCGATCGCGCTCTCGATATCCTTCATCATTGCCGCGCCGGCCTTTTGCTTTTCGATGGAGCGATCAGGACAGCCCATGTTGATATCAAGGCCATCAAAGCCAAGGCTTGCCACGATATGAGCGGCTGATCTCATCTTTTCTGGACGTGAAGTGAACAGTTGCGCCACGATCGGATGCTCATCATCTGAAAAAGCCAGATCGCGCATAAGCACATCCCGACCGAGCGAACAGAGGCCATCAGCAGAGACGAACTCAGTCCACATGACGTCCGGTCCGCCACCCTTTTTGCCCATACGGCTATATTTGGCGATGATGCGTCGAAATGCCTCATCTGTGACATCCGCCATAGGCGCCAATACGAAAATCGGCCGCTTTTCCGCGTCGGCGTTCTCCTTTACCTTCTTCCAAAAGCCTACATCGATCGGTTTCTCATCAATTTTCGCCATTGTCACTATGGTACATGACATCGATGATTTTTCCCACTTTTCGCTCGTCGCAGATATTTTCAGGCAAGCGCCGCTATTTTCCTTGCGCTTCTTTTAATAATGACAAGACATCGTTGTCGCGATCCTGACTGCCGAGGACGACGACGACATAACGCGCAGGAGAGGAAGAAGCGGCGATATTGGCACCCGCTGAAAAAAGAGAATCCGCCGTCTGCCCGGCTTCCGGGATGAATCCGTCCTTGCCGCCTTCGTAATTCGACAGGTTCATGAAATGAGTCGAGTTCGTCCATGTGTGAAGGCCCTCGCTCGCGGAGCGCTCGTCAGTGATAGCGACAAGACCGGGATCGTTCCTGTAGATCCACTCGAGGATCGTCGCCTGGTCGCGCGCCGTCGATATGGTAAAAGGAGACAGCCCAGACGGATCGTAGAAGTCTGTATGATAGGCGCCGATCGAATGGACCAATTGTTCATTGCGCGTATGAAATCTTTGCGGCTCGTGACGGCATTTGATTCGTACCCCTGAGCCAGAGCCTCGGACGCCGAATTCGACGAGACAAAAAGCAGAGGGTACAGCAGATCTCCTGCGGAGATCGTCTCGCCGTGGCGGAAATGGCCATTGACGCCATATACGGCGAGCATGGCGGGCGTGATCGCTATCTTCTTGTCCGACGGCATGAGTCGGCGCGACACCTCGGCTGTGACTAATTTTGTCAGAGAAGCAATGGGCGCGACTTTGTCTATATCCTTGTCCAGAAGGATGGCGCCAGAATGCAGGTCTATGACAATATACTCTTTTGCCGTGAGCGGACCGGTTATTGCAGGGATCACCCATGCATTGTCTTCCGATTCGAGGTCAGTTCCTCCTGGTGTGAAGGTGTAGACCCGCGAAAGGCCTGAAACATATGTGGGATCTTCATCGTTTACCTCCTTGTCGGTCGTTGAAGTTGAAACGACGCTTTGCGATTCATGTATCAACCCTTCAGCGACCATGATCTCGTCAGTCCAATGCTTCGCATGGGCGGCTATGAGGGAGGCAAAAAGGGCCAAGAAGACGATGCCGCCTATCTGAAAAAAAATCTTGAACTTGCTCGTCATTTCGTTGTGTAGATGACATTATTGCCATAGCGCATGTCGACCGATGCAAGATTGGTCGCGGCCGTATCTGTCGCTTTATCTATATATTCCTGCCAAAAAGCCGAAAAATCTTTGAGCGTTTCGGGAAATGGACGGCTCTCATCTATAAAAAGATGTATGATTTGCGTAGTAGAAGATGTTGTCGAGGTCAAGCCGCCGCCCTTGTGATCGAGCTTGTGTTCGAGCGTCAGATCGTAATTTGTGCTCGTCGAGACAGTAATGCTGTCGTCATCAAAACCGATGCTGGCCAGCCCTTTGATAAAAGCACCAAGTCCCTCCAAGCGTCCGCTGTCCAGGAAATCGATGCCGATCGGATTTGTGAGGGCTGGCAAGGATATGTGATAGGCGAGCATAGCGCCATCAGTGCTCGAAGCTGTTTCAAAGATGATCCCATTCTCGTCAGCATGATAGCAGTCGACGTCGCTCGAGCCAACGCAGACGATAGCATATGGCATACGCTCTTGTATCGTCGAACTAATAGAGGTGAGCCCTTTGCGCGAAAAGGATATCTTCGCTATAGAAGCGAATTCATCCTGTATGCTTTTTGAAAGCGTCCGCGAGGGAAAAAGAAAAAAGGAATCCTTTGGCGTGAACCAGAGATAGCTTCCCGAGATGCTTTCGCTCGCGATCGATTCCACGCGGGCATCGAGCGCCGCAGTGCCCCCTTGGACTTGATCGACGAGATCCGGACAAAACGAGAATTCAAAAGGGCAACGAGAGCCAAACCGATCGAAACGATCGCGAACATCCAGGCCAGTGAGAGCCGCGTGATCCTTTTTTTTCGCAGTGTTTGGCGTTTTGGAGAACGCAATGAGCGTCGAGGCATAGTGAGAGATTTTAACCTATCTTTTCTTTTCCAAAATAAGGCACGAGAACCGGCGGGATACGGATCGACCCGTCCGCTTGCTGGAAATTCTCGACGAGAGAGACCAGGATGCGCGGCGTCGGTATCGCTGTGGCGTTGAGCGAATGAGCATAGCGCATCTTGCCATCTTCGTCCTTGTAGCGGATATTGAGCCGGCGGCATTGGAAATCATGGAAATACGAAGCCGAACCGATCTCGCGATATTTGTCCTCTTTTGGCACCCAGAGCTCGACGTCATATTTTTTGACCTGGCCGAGGCCGAGATCGCCGCCGCAATTGGCCACGGTGTGATACGGGATGCCGAGCGTCCTATGAATTCCTCGGTATTTCGGTTCACCTCTTCATGGAAAGCGACCGAGTCTCGTGATCGGCCGGGCAGAGTATGAGCTGTTCGAATTTGAAGAATTCATGGACGCGGATGAGGCCTTTGATGTCTTTTGAATGAGCGCCTGCCTCGCGGCGAAAGCATGGAGAAAAACCCAGATAGCGCTTTGGCAGGTCTTTTTCATCGAACACTTCATCGGCATGCATGCCCATGAGCGGCACCTCTGCCGTGCCGACCAGATAATCGCTGTCCTGGGTCTTGTAGAGATCTTCTTCTCCTGCCGGCAAATAACCTGTTCCATACATGATCATCTTGCGCACGATGACGGGTGGAATGACTGGAGTGAAATTCTTTTTTGAAAAGAATTCCATAGCGTATTGCCAGATGGCGAAGGAAAGCCGCGCTCCGTCTCCGGTCAGAAAATATCCTCGAAAGCCGTGGACTTTTGATCCTCGCTCGAAATCAACCATCGAATTTCTGTCATGAGCTCGACATGGTCCTTTGGCTCGAAATCGAATATCGGTCTTTTCGCCCCAGACTTTGACCTCTTTGTTGTCCGCGTCGGTATTCCCTTCCGGCACGCTCATATCAGGAATATTCGGCACGCGCAACATGAGGTTCTGCCATTCCTTCATCACCTCTTTTAACTCGCTCTCTTCTTTTTCAAGCGACTCCTTGACCTTTTTCATGGCGGCGATCAGTTTTTGGCGCTCTGTCGGAGATTTTGCGTTGACGATAGCATTATTGGCCGCATTCTGCTCCGCTCGCTTGGCTTCGCCGGTGGACAAAATCGCCTTGCTTGTCGTCGAGCGCTAGGAGCGCGTCGAGGTCTATCTCGACGTGCTTTTTCTTGGCGCCAGGGGCGACCAAGTCTTTGTTTTCGCGGATGAATTTGATGTCGAGCATGATGGTTTTAGTATAAAGCAAAATTGTTAAAGAGGAAAGCTGGTCTGCAGCTTGCCTGCACAGCTGGCCTGCACGAAAATATGCCTCCGACTAAAATAAAAAACTATATCGTCGACGATGGGTGCTCGGTACAGGCACCCTTGTCGCCTGCCCGCGATACATCTATTTCGCCACTTTGACTGCCTCCTCGAATTCGATGAGAGGAGTTTTGAGGCGCCATCCGAGCCCATAGTGACGCCATAAAGGACGCCTGCTCGCGACATCGTCTCGCGATTGTGCGTTATCAATATCAATTGCGAGTAGTGTCAAGGCTCTCGATCATATCGCCGTATTTTCTGCTGTTGGCTTCGTCAAGAGCGGCGTCAGTCTCATCGAGGATGATGAAGGGCGGCGGGTTGACCTGAGAGATTGCAAAGAGAAGAGCGATCGACATGAGGGCATGCTCTCCGCCCGAGAGCATCATCAGACCTTTTACTTTTTTGCGCGGCAAGCTGACATTTATA
>CAWKEA010000004.1:0-15845 GCA_963848635.1 uncultured bacterium | reverse complement strand
ACCATCAGAATCAATGCTGTGACCGAATCTTTCTTCTTCATCTTTAGCACTTATGTATTCATAGGGTATAAATATCTCATGGTAAATACTGTCATCAAAATCTAATTCACCATTTTTGTAGAGTATATTATTTTTAATATTAAATTTTACTATATCCCATATACATCTGACGTTCAAAAGTGTTTACTCTCTTTCGTGATATAGTCGACCTTACAATCATATTTTTCCTTATAATTTTCGATTAGAACATCAATCCATTTTTCCTTACTGCCAAACTTTACTATTTTCTTCATGTTTTATTTTTTCGTAAAGCTGACTGACTACTTCGTGTTTAAGAACCTCTGCAACATTTATTTTTAATTCAATCGCAATATTCGAATTACGTTCAATTTCTGAGTTGGCCACATCAGAGGATATCTTTTTAAAAGAGGGCTCTAATAGTCTCGACATAGTCCAAATAAGTAATAGTAATGCCAGAACAAAATCACCTTGATAGAAAAAATATGCACTTGCTCCGACTATGGCTAATGTAAGAAATGATTGCATTACTTGTTTTTTCATAAAAATAATTTTTATTCTTTTTATAATAATTTAGACGCAAAAAACCCACCACATCGATGAGAGACTCGCGCCACTCCGCGCCGGTTTCCCGACGTGGCCGATGAAAGGCAAACCCCATATGATGGGTTTTCTACTATTCATCGGACTTCTTCGCCATGCCATTGATCACTCAGTGGTTTAGGCTACTTCTTAAATATTCAGTTGTTAATGAATACTATACCGCAAAAATGGCTATCTGTCAGTACCATAGCTTAGATCTGGGGCCTTGCGAAGCGAAGTTACCTACAGCTTACCCAACAGCTAGGGCCTCAGGGACGCTCTGGACTCCTTAGGGGTCTGCGTCATCAATGTAGGTATGAACAACAATACAAGCGCCGGGAGGGATGGCCGGCAAATCACAAGCCCCTGTAAAGGTGAAATACTGCCTGTATGCGAGAAAAAGCACGGAATCGGAGGAACGCCAGATCCTCTCATCGACAGCCAGATCAAGGAAATGCTCCAACTGGCGGAACGAGAGGATCTGGAGATCGTCTGCATGAAGCGCGAGAGTCCATTCGGCCAAGGAAACCGGCAGACGCCGGTCTTCAACGAGATCGTCGAGGAAATACGAATGGGAAATACAACGGCATACTCACATGGGCACCGGATCGTATCAGCAAGCAATGCCGGAGACTTGGAAGAATCGTCGATCTCATGGATGCGGGGATACTTCAGGAGATCCGAACCTACGGACAAAGCTTCAGGAATAATCCGAATGAGAAATTTCTTCTCATGATTCTTGGGTCACAAGCCAAGCTCGAGAATGACAACCGAGGCATCAATGTGAAGCGCGGACTGCGAACGAGAGTGGAGATGGGATTGTGGCCAGGCACTGCGCCGTCGGCTATCTTAACCAAAAACACATGGATAAGAAGTGCCAAGTTATCATCGATCCAGAACGAGCGCCGATCATGAAGAAGATGTTCGAGAAAATGGCGTATGAAAAATGGTCGGGCAGGAAGATTTATCACTGGCTCAAGATTTGAGCTGAATTTCAAGACAGTGGCAATCATCATTGGCGCTCAGGCAATATATTCAGTACGCTCAAAATCCCTTCTACTACGGCTCTTCGAATATCCGAAAAAGTAGCGGTAACTGGTACCAGGGCAAGCATGAGCCGATCATCACCAAGGAGCTGTTCGACAAGGTGCAGGAGCAGATGAAGCGCGACAAGATTTGAGAGCAAAGCCATGAGTTTGCCTTCACCAAGCTCATGGTCTGCGGACACTGCGGATCAGGCATACGCCGAGGAGAAATACAAGCAGCTCAAGGATGGCACCGTCGCCAAGTACATCTACTACGGCTGCGGCAGATCAAGGGATCGACCTGCAAGAGTCAGTATCTGCGGGAAGAAGAACTGACGGAACAGCTCATAAAGCTTATGGATCAGATCGACCTCAATCAGACGGGGGTAGAGATCAAGTTTGATGAGGAGCTGAAGCGGCATAATAAATTCAAGCGAGGAGTGCTTGGCATGAAAGCACGACATCAAAGCACAAAGAGATCGACCTTAAGACCTATGCTAAATATATCCTTAAGGAAGGCACCAACGAGGAGAAGCGGGAGCTGATGGGATGCTTCAAGTCGAAGATAAAGGTGACGAAGAAGGTGGTGACGATAGGATAGGTTGCATTTAGAAACCTAGAAGCGTATACTTCTAGTATGTCTACAACCAAAGACGACAAAAGAAAATTCTATTGGCATGCCAACACTAGTAGTGGCGGCACTCTAAGTCTTGGTTTGGATTTAACTGGTGAATTTTCCAAAAAGGAGAAAGAAAGTGCTCTTGCTGAAGGAATACGAGCTTGTGTAGAACATATGGAAAATCAAGGATTCATTCCTTATAATGCACACCTTATGTCCTCTAGTGATGTGGCTCGAGAATACGGCAAAACACGACAATATTGGGAAAAACTTTTGAGTGAGGAGAAGATCCACTACAGAAAGAAACATCTGCTGGACGTATCACTACAAATCTGTGGGTACAGGGATATTTGAAAGACCGAGAACAAGTAAACGGGTACTGTTAGGGATGTTCGAGATATACTGGACACGATTGATGCCACAAAGCGAACCAACGGTCGAGTAGTCTGTCCTCCGTTTGCGGCAAAGAAAACTTTGAATTCCACGTAAACGGCGATGCAAACATCAACGGTATCTGCCGAGCCTGCGGATTTCATGTTCACACGACTAAATAATATTATGAAAAAGAAAGCCAAAAAAAATTATAAAGAAAAGAATCACGGTCACAGCACCACAGACGCAAGCGATTCGTGCACTTGCAGAACAACTTGGAAAGTTGATACCCCTCTCTGGGTTTCGTAGCAAATTTTCCTTGACAGTAATTGCTAAGGAAAAAGGGCTGGCAAAATATCTATCACCAAATGCTTCAAATAAGAAAGAGGCATTCTATGAATTTCTCAGAAATCTATATTGCCATAGGCCTCGAACTATAAAAATTCTCATCAGAGAAATATTGCCCAAAGCTATTGAAAAGCGACATGAGAGAGGTGATCCTGTGCTTGAAGCCGAGGCTCTTGATCTCGTGGCTCGCCTTAAAGCTGTAGGTGTGGACCTCAAATCAGAGATTGTCGCCATGAATCTTCCAAAAGAAAGACCGAGAACTGTTCCGCCGCCGATAGCTATTCAAAAAATACTTGATGTATATATCCTTCATCCATCGCTTCTGCCTGACTGCAAGAAGATGTTTATCGAAGGTCACATCAATGAATCAGTCAGAAAGGCACTTGAGAGATTCGAGAAGACGATTCAAGACCTAACCAGCACTCACAACAAGCGGGCCCAGATTTGATGGCAACCGTTTTCAATGAGCAAAATCCAAAGATAAAATTTAATACCTTGTCGACACCTCAGGAACTAATAAGCAACTCGGATTTAAATTCACCACTATGGGCATCATGCACTGGTGGAGAAATAATCTCAGTCATGGTGATGAAGATCAACTTCCACACCATGATGCACTCAGCCGTCTCATTATGGTCAGTAATCTATTCTATGAGATCGATGGTAGAGTAATTTAAATGATGGAAAAAATTAAGCGTGTGGCTTCAAATTATCATTGTCATCAAAATTGAGTGAACGACTGACACCTGCTGCATTCCAAATCATGTCGAATACTAGTAGGAATTTATACTAGAGATTATCTGTCATATTTTCGATGACGACTTCAGGCAACAGTAATTCTTTTTGGACAATATTTTCGTAATGGAAAGCGATATGTCCAGTAGGTGGAGAGACTGTCAACCCATCTGTACCAACAAGTGAGATAAATACGTAGAATGGCGCTTGAAATTCAAGTGTGGTCAGTAGTTCAAGTGATTGCTTAACATAAGCCATTGTTTCTGCTTCGATAGAATACATAGGCATCATTCTACGAGTCATTGGGTTTACTTCTTCTGCATTCCAGTGGAGTATACTCGTCTCGACTGCCTCTATTTTTCCATCTCTATAAAGCTGAGTGTATTTACCTGTGATTGGATCATTAACTGTTGAATACGCAACAATTCCATCAAGATTAATGCGATGTGACCAACCATTAGGCATGTATGGCGGCTTGAAAAGATTTGAGTGACCACTTTGAAGCATGGCAATTGTCGCAGAAGATATACGGAAAGATGTGCTAAAGGCACTCATGGGTATGATATGAATTGCTATGAAGGCTTTATTCTGAACAAGCGGAAAAGGTGTCTCGCCAGTTTTAATGTCAGCGATACGATCAGAACGAAATATCTTGACGCGTTCAATCAACTCGCCAGACTGTAAGAAAGCGACTCGTAACTCTCCTACATCCATGGCATATTTTCCGTTACTGTTTCGTCTATAAAATTTGTCATGTCCTTTGAATATCACACGATGCGGAGCCTTCTAGGCTAGCTTTGGTACGGATGATTATTGCTATTTTAACTTCGTCTATGTTGACGGCTTTCATCTCAAGCCCAATGCGTGGAAAAATACCATCTCTTGCAATATTCTCAAGCCGTGCTATTTCTGCATCTGTATTGGCAACAATGATACCGATTTCGCTCTGAAGTGTGCCGTCGGTTTCATTCAGACCAAATATTAAATCGCCACCCTCGGTGTTCGCTAGAGATGAAATATCGGCCAGAAATTCTTTTTTACCGCCATCAGAGTTATCGGGAAGTGCTGACTTGTATTCCAAGGTCTTACGCTCTTGGGTGTTATTTTCGACGAGGTGTTGCAGATCCTCTTTGGTGATATCTGTTAGTTTCTTTGAAATCATATTACGGCTATTTTACCATTTATATGACAATTAGTTCGAATCCCACAGAGGTCAAGCCTTTGCGGGATTCGAACCATTCCAAACGACCCTTATTTTATCTAGCCCTCAGGGTCATCCGATACTAAAGGTTGTCAATGCGGAGAGGATGGGATTCGAACCCATGAGAGACTTGCGCCCCTAACACCTTAGCACGGTGCCGCTTTCGACCACTCAGCCACCTCTCCTTTTATATTTTATCTTCGATTCAGACTATTCCGAAAAGCTTTTCCATTGTTGCACAGAAACGATAAATTATCAAAAGCGCTTCGTGGCACTCTTTTGGCTTCTTTGCCCGTATAGACAAAGCATCATATAATAGAGCGATGAGAAAATCCATTTTGCTGATGAAAATATACGCCCCGAGCGTACTGCGATCGGGCATGGTCGCAGTCATACTGTGGTTCAGCCTGCAACAATTCCTTCACAACGACCTCTACACCGCATACGTGCCGGATTCGATCGTGTCGCTATCGCATTTGAGCGCGACCATATTGGTATTCTTTAACGCAGTCTTCGAACTCGTCTTTGGCGTGCTTCTCGCGTTCGGCTGGCAGACGCGCGTCGTTTCCTTGCTCTTGGCCCTCACTTGTTCGACATCATGTATACCGTCGGCTATGGACAGATCGGTACGCGTGACTTCGGCCTTGCGGTCGCTACTTTCGTCATATTCATGAACGGTCCTGACGTGCTTTGCATACAGCGGCCCAAAAAAGCCCTGGCAGGCAACAGCCTAGTGCCGCCAGCCGGATTTGCCCAACCAGTCGCGCCGCTACAGCGCCGCAACCATTGCAGACATCTGATCCAAGCCCTCCGACAGCCACGGAAGATCTCATAACACACCAACACCATGAACCCAGCAGAAAAATTACAAAAGAATATCGGCATCGCTGTAGGCATCATCGTTATCGTCGCTGTAGGAGCGGTCACTTTTTTTAAAGAGAGCGGCCCGGATATCGCGAGCACGACGCCGATCGAGCGGCATCATCCGCATCAAATGTCGCGACGAAAAATCCTCCCGCAGCAGCGCCTGTGTCAGGCATTCCGGTTCGGCCAATGTTCCCGTCGTCCCCGCGGCTACGCCGGCGATAGCGCCAAAAAAGACAGTCTCTATCTATACTGACGGCACGTATTCCGCGACAGGCTCATACATGTCTCCGGGCGGCGAAGATCAGATATCAGTCACGCTCACGCTCGCGAACGACATAATCACCGGCATATCCGCCACCGAAGGCGCCGGCGACGGAACATCGCGGCGATACCAGAACGCTTTTCTTTCGGGATACAAGCAATACGTCATCGGACAGAACATCGCCAATGTGAATCTGACGAGGGTTTCCGGCTCTTCGCTCACGCCGATCGGCTTTGACGATGCCCTCGCACAGATAAAAGCGCAGGCAAAAGCTTAAATGTTCGATTTTGAAACCATAGGGACAAAATGGCACATAGACATCTACCGCGAGCTCGGCGAGGCCGACAGAACAAAACTTTTTTCAGAGATCAAAGGCCGCATCGATGTCTTCGACAAAGCATACTCCCGTTTCCGTCCAGATTCGCTCGTGACGAAAATGTCAAAAGAGCCCGGCGATTTTGTCTTGCCTGCCGATGCCGAACCGATGCTATCCCTGTATCGCGATCTTTATCTGCGCACGGATGGCCTGGTCACCCCGCTCATAGGCAATCTCATCTCCACTGCGGGATACGACGCGCAGTATTCACTGGAACAAAAAGGACAATTAGTAGCACCGCCGGCTTGGGATGACGTCCTCGAATACCGGCATCCGAGGCTTTCATTGAAAAAGCCGGTCCTTCTTGATTTTGGCGCCGCTGGAAAAGGCTATCTGGTAGATCTGGTCGGGAGCGTCTTGGAAAAGAACAATGTCAAAGAATACTGCATCGATGCCGGAGGCGACATTCTGCACAAAGGCACAGCTTCCGTCCGCATAGGGCTCGAGGATCCGGAAGACACGAAAAAAGTCATCGGCGTCAATATATTGGGAAACGCCAGCATCTGCGGATCCGCCGGCAATCGCCGGAAATGGGCTGGTTTTACGCATATCATCAATCCCGTGACTCTTGCGTCGCCGACGGAGATAATCGCCGTCTGGGTCGTGGCGGATTCCGCGCTCACTGCCGATGCGCTCGCCACATGTCTGTTCTTTGTGCCGGCGAGCAGGCTTTCCGGCGCATACAAGTTCGAATATTTCATCATGCACAGCGACCGATCATTTGAAAGGTCAGATGATTTTCAAGGAGAGATCTTTGTTTAAATACAAGGTCGGACCTTGTATAATCAAGACATGTCTGATTTCAAGAAAACTATCGGCGATTTTTATGGAAAAAGCGCCCGCGACCTGCCCTGGCGGCGCGGCATCACGCCATATCGCGTCGTCGTCTCGGAGATAATGCTCCAGCAGACGCAAGTCTCCCGCGTCGCGCGGAAATTCGATGCTTTTATCAGGAAATTCCCGAGCTTCGCCGCCCTCGCGAAAGCGCCTCTGTCAGATGTGCTCCGTGAATGGCAGGGCCTCGGCTATAACCGTCGCGCCCTTAACCTGCAACGTCTTGCGCAGACAGTCACGGAAAAGCACAAGGGGAAACTGCCGGGAACGTACGACGAGCTTGTCGACCTCCCCGGCATCGGTCCAAACACAGCCGGCTCTATCCTGGCTTTCGCTTTTGATGTCCCCTTTCCATTCATCGAGACGAACATCCGCTCCGTCTATATCCATTTTTTCTTTGGCGAAGTCGAGAAAAAAGAGGGCCGAAAAGCTTGCAAGAAGATCCGGGACGGCCAGCTTTTGCCTCTCATAGAAAAAACCCTTGCGGAAGCGATGAAACGAGGCTCTTTCAAAAATAATCCGCGGGAATGGTATTACGCCCTTATGGATTACGGCGCTTTCTTGAAGCAGACCTTGCCGAATCCTTCGCGTCGAAGCGCGCATCATGTGCGCCAGTCCAAATTCGAAGGCTCGAATCGGCAACTGCGGGCTAGGATCCTGAGATTCATAATGAAGGGTCCGAAAGATTTAGTTGAAGTGGAAAAGGAATGTGCGGACAAGAGACATACATCGATAGACGTGAGAAAAAACTTGGATGACCTCGAAAAAGAAGGCTTCATCGTGAAAAAGATCGGCACATATTCGGTAAAGTAAATACAAGGTGGCACCTTGCTAGGCTAAAAACGGCTATACATAGGTTCATACATAGGTTTATATATGGTCCCGACCTCTGTAAACTCGTGATGATATAATATTCAAATGATCACCCTTTCCACCCCTCTCTCAAAAATAACGCGCATCATGGAAATCCAGGCGCGCGGGCTCAAAAAGCTCGGCATCGCGACGGCAGGCGATCTCTTGCGGCATTTTCCGGTTCGATACGGCGACACATCGGAGCTACGAAATATCGGCAGTTTGGAGAGAGGCGAAACAGCCGTCGTCTTTGGCAAGATAACTGGTCTAAAGACGAGCAAGGGATTCAGAACGAAGATCACCATGGCCACGGCACACGTCGAAGACGAAAGCGGCCATATCCAGTGCGTCTGGTTCAACCAGCCATATCTCGCAAAAATGATCCCCGAAGGAGCGTTCGTCCGGATCGAGGGAAAAGTCAGTCAGAGAAAAGTCAAAACTCAAAAGTCAAAGCTCAAAATTGAAAAACAAAAAACAACTACAGAAAACGAGATATCGGTTGAATATGAAGATGACGCAGTGGAGGCGGAGAAAGTTTCTACACTCGAAGCCTCGACAAGCGGCCCCCTCTACTTCTCCAATCCAAAGATCGAAAAAATCGACAAGCTGCCCGTAGGCGTCGGCGATTCGCTTTTCGGCGCCGACGGTGAATCGCATGCCCTTTATCCTGTCTATGCCGAATCCCGCGGCATCACTTCGAATTGGATGTATCACGCCTTGCAGAAAATATTCAAAAGCGGCATCTTGGAATCGCTCGAAGACCCTCTGCCAAAAGAGATCCTGGAAAAATACAATCTGCCCGCTCTGCGCACCGCTCTCATCTGGGCTCATGCTCCCTTGAAAAGAGAGCAGGCCGAGGTGGCACGCAAGCGCTTTGCTTTTGAAGAGATTTTTTTCATCCAATTGGAAAAGCAGGCGGCGCGACGGGAATACGAGAAGAATCCGAGCTTTACTGTGCAAGCATCGAACCAAGCAGTGGAAGAATTCACCAAGCGATTTCCTTTTCCCGCTACCGACGCACAGATAAAAGCGATAGGAGCGATCGTCGACGATATGAAGCGCGGCAAAGCGATGTCTCGCCTCCTTGAAGGCGATGTCGGCTCCGGCAAGACCGCCGTGGCCGCGGCGGCTGCTTATGCTGTGGTAGCATCTCGCCCAATGGGCCAAAAATTCGGCAACCTGCAGGTCGCCTATATGTGCCCGACAGAGATCCTCGCGACCCAGCACTTCGAGTCATTCATCCAATATTTCGCGTATCTCGGCGTGAATATCGGCCTTATAACCGGCTCCGGTTGCCGCAAATTCCCTTCCAAAATAAACCCGAAAGGCTGGACCGACATCTCGCGCGCGCAATTGTTGAAGTGGGTCAAAGAAGGCGACATGCCGATTTTGATCGGCACGCACGCGATCATACAGAAAACAGTAGAGTTCAAGCACTTGGCACTTGTGATAATAGACGAGCAACATCGCTTTGGCACGCGACAGAGAGCGGAACTCGTGAGAAAGAACATTAAGGGGCCTACGAAGAAATCATTTGGAGACGACATTGCGCAGGACGACGGTCCGAGCATAGCGCAAAGCCAGCAGGCGATTCAGCAGAATCGTGCTCGGCCTTTGACGCGCGTCGGCGACAAACGAGTTTCTTCAAAGGCCCCGCATTTATTATCAATGACAGCAACTCCAATTCCTCGAACTCTCGCCCTTACCCTCTACGGCGACCTCGACCTCACCCTCCTCGACCAAATGCCGCTTGGAAGAAAGCAGGTCATCACGGAAATAATCACGCCGCCAAAGCGCGAAAAGATGTACGAGAGGATGCGTGCAGAGCTCAAAGCTGGCCGTCAGGCGTACGTCATTTGTCCGCGCATAGACGAACCGGATCCCGACAAGGAATCAGCCCTCGAGGCAAAATCGGTCAAAGCAGAGGCAAAGCGGCTCAAAAAAAGCGTCTTTCCGGAATATGAGATCGGGGTGCTTCATAGCAAAATGAAGCCTGATGAAAAGGACAATATCATGCTCGACTTCAAAGCCGGCACGATCGACATCCTCTGCGCCACATCCGTGGTCGAAGTCGGCGTCAACGTGCCGAACGCCACCAGCATCATCATCGAGGGCGCCGAACGGTTCGGTCTCGCCCAACTCCACCAGCTCCGCGGCCGCGTCCTCCGGAGCGAACATCAGGCTTACTGTTTTATATTTGCCGAAAAAGCCGGAACAAAGACTTTGACGCGCTTGAAAAATTTTACAAAGGCAAAAAATGGTTTCGAGCTCGCAGAGTACGACCTCGCCGAGCGCGGCACCGGCGATCTTTCAGGCTTGAAGCAATGGGGCATATCCGACATCGCCATGGATGCGCTCAAGAATCTGAAAATGGTAGAAGCGGCTCGCACCGAGGCAAGCCGGCTCCTCGACGCCGACCCGTCATTCTCGCACTTCCCCCTTGTCAAAAAAGAAATGGATGCAAGGAAAGAAGACACGGTGCATTTTGAGTGAGTCGCACAATGTCCTTTGTTGGATAGGTGTATGCAGGAGCCTGGAAACTAAGGGTTTTTTGGCGCTTTGATTAACTTCCCTCTCATACGAATATTCCAACCTTTAAAGTTTTTTGTACGCACAGAGAGACTTGAAAAAATCCATTGCTTCAAAGTGAATTTTAAGATAGTATCCTTGCATGCACGCATAGCTCAGTTGGTAGAGCAAGCGTCTTATACACGCTAGGTCCCAGGTTCGAGCCCTGGTGCGTGCACTTGTTTAAAGTATGAAGCCAAATAGTCAAGGCTTGATAGGATATACTCCGACAAGTCACGATTATAGTAGATGACCGTACAAGTGCCCTTCCCAAAGCCAGACTTATACGTCAGCTCTGACTGATTTGTATTTTTGACTTGTGGGTTTCTAAATTGGCTCCGAGAGATATCAAGCGTCCGAGACCAAAAATCAATCGCCTCTTCCTTGTCCATATCTTTGTAAATCTGAAGTCTGATCTTTACTTTGGCTTTATCGGCTCCCATTTGCAAGAGCCAATGTATGAAAAAAATGAGCATGGACGGGTTCGTATTCGTAAGACAGGTAGTCGTTTCTTGCGTCTTGCCTCCTTCGCCCCAGTAAAGAAAAAGGCCCGCTAGAAAAATCTCGCGGGAAGATAGAGAGCCTATAACGTCTGACGCTTTGTTAAAAACTGATAGCCGACGATTCTGCTTTTTTAAGGCTTTAGTATTCCTGGTTCTCTCAATCCATTTATGCCTATCCTCAAATAATTGATCAATCTGCATTTTTGAAAGAGGGTAATTGCTCAACCATGCGCAAAGCGTGCTTTTACTTACACCTAATTCTGCCTTTATCTGGCTATAACTATACCCCTTTAGCCGAAGTTTGATCGCTTTTTCTTTGTCGAGCCTGCGCGCCATCCCGACATGATACAAAAAAGTTATTAAGAAAAGTTAAAATAATTATCCCCATAAGGGGGACTGCTCCGCTTCGCGGGTTGTCCACAGCAGCCCGCTAAACCACCTCTTCCCTCTTTTTTGGCTGTACGCCGTGAGCAACCAAGATCGACTCGAATTCATCGCGCTCGATCGTCTCTTTTTCTATGAGGCGCTTCGCGATGGCATCGAGCAAAGGCCGATGAGCCCTGACGGCAATATCTGCCCGCTGTAACGATTCTGACATGATATTGGAAACCTCGGCATCTATCTCGCCGGCTACCTTTTCCGAGAATTCGCCGGCTTCCAACCCTTCGCCAAAGACCGCGCGGCTCTCTGATGCTTCAAAGGCCATGGCCCCGAGCTTGTCCGACATGCCATAGCGCGTGACCATGTCTCGCGCCAGAGCGGTAGAAACCTGCAAGTCGCTCGACGGGCCTGTCGTGACGTCTCCGAATATCATCTTTTCGGTGACATAGCCGCCGAGAGACATGGCGATAGTGTCGAGAAAGGCCTTCTTTGATTGGAGCTTCCGGTCTTCAACAGGCAAATGGAGCGTGTAGCCGCCCGCCCTGCCTCGGGCGATGATCGAGATTTTATGGACAGGATCGGAATATTCGAGCACAGAGCCGACGAGAGCATGGCCGGCCTCATGATATGCCGTGATCTCCTTTTCTTTTTTCGACAAGATATGGCTCTTGCGTTCCGGACCGAGCATGACTTTTTCTATCGATCGAATGAGATCATATTGTGATATCTTGGTGCGATTCTCGCGGGCGGCCAAGATGGCGCCTTCATTCATGAGCGAGTAAAGATCGGCTCCCGAAAATCCCGGCGTCCGCTCGGCTACGACGCGCAGATTGACGTCCTCGGCGAAAGGCTTCTTGCGCGAGTGGATCTTGAGGATCTCTTCGCGGTCGTTGCGATCGGGCAAGTCGATGATGACGCGCCGATCGAACCGGCCCGGCCGGAGCAGTGCTGGGTCGAGGACATCGGGCCTGTTCGTCGCCGCCATGACGACGATCTTCTCGTTCGGCTCAAAGCCGTCCATCTCGACCAATATCTGGTTGAGGGTCTGCTCGCGCTCGTCATTGCCTCCGCCGACTCCGCCGCCGCGCACCCGGCCAACGGCGTCTATCTCATCGACGAATATGATAGCCGCAGGGCTCTGCTTTGCGATCTTGAAGAGGTCGCGAACGCGCGAAGCGCCGACGCCAACGAACATCTCGACGAATTCAGAGCCTGATATCGAGAAGAAAGCTACGCCAGCTTCGCCTGCCACAGCTCGTGCGAGCAGTGTTTTGCCGGTGCCCGGTGCGCCCATGAGCAGAATGCCCTTGGGGATCTGCGCGCCGATATCGAGGAATTTTTTAGGGTTCTTGAGGAAATCAACGACTTCAGAGAGCTCTTGTTTGGCCTCCTTTGCGCCAGCGACATCTTTGAACGTCACTTTTTCCTTGCCGTCTTCCGGCATGCTGATGCGCGCCTTCGACTGGCCGAACGAGAACATCTGCATGCCTGCTCCGCGCATCTGGCGAGACATGAACCAGAGAAAGAATATGACGAACAGTATCGATCCGATCGTCGGCGCCAATTCCTCGAACCAGAACATAAAGCCGGACGGCTGTTCGATGCTTATGCCGACCAGGCTCAACTGCTTGGGAGTGATCCCATAATTCTTCAAGGAATCCGTCAGCGAAGAATTGTCTTCCAATTGCGTCGTCTTCAGACTGCCGTCTTTGTAGATCGCATTCACGTCACTGCCTTTGACCGTGATCGAAGCGACCGTCGATGAAGCGATGCCATTAGCGAGATCGGTCAAACTGATAGGAGTCCCGGAAACGCCGTTCTGGGCGATGGCGGAATATATGCTGACAATGATAAATAGTATGACCAACCCTGCCGAGACAGCATTGATCCAGCCCCAACGCGGCGGCAGAGGGCCTTTTTTATTGCTTTGATTTTTTTGCAGAGGGGATTGGTCTTGGTTCTGCTGTGCACCGTTTGGGTTCATAGGGTTAGATTATACACTCTGGCGGCCGATTGTCACTTTTAAGACGTACAAGCGAGGCTATTATGACATTTACGGTCGAATATACAGGGGCTTGAGTTAGCGTGGTCATGGAAGTAATCTAAAATAATTCGCGCCGGTTTTTAAAAAAATACCGCTCGAATGAACGAGCGGTTGAAAGGAAGCATCCACTACAGAGGGATTACCAAATCGATGCCCCAGTGGAGAAAAGCCTTGAGGCGCATTTTCCAGAGACTGAGCCGTCCGAACTGACGATATCCTTCACGATCGGGGATCCGTTCTGGTCCGCGGTCGGCACAGTTCTTATTTGTGCAGGTAGCAAACACATGCACTTCATAGTACTGTCCATCGCGTGGCGGGTTCGGTGGAGATATCAACCATGCGAGACCGATATATTTCCAAAAAGGCTTCGATGAGACCCTCGGATGCATTTCCTTGAGGATTGGATCGACTTTGCCTTTTGGCAAAGGACCGATCACATGATAATTCCTTGCCCGTGCCTTGCCACACCGTGGGCAAGGTTTTGTCGTCTTTCCTTTGACGGCGCGCACGTCGCCACCGCCGTCTAACAATGCGGCACGAGGCGCAATTTCATGAGACATAATTCCTCCACTAGTTTGTTGTTTGGTTGTTTTTTTGAAAAAGCTTTATTTAATCTGCTTTTAGTGATATCATTTATAAGTCAAAAAGTCAAGGATTGGATCGGAGATTGAAATCGCAGATCATGGGTTCGATAGGCAAGAAATTTTCTTTTTTAGTCCGATTCAGACTTTACATCAAGCGATGCCAATACTAGAGAACAAAAAGATATATTTCGACTATGAGATCCTCGAAAAAATCGAGGCTGGCATCGAGCTTGTCGGAACAGAGGTGAAATCGCTCCGAAGCGGCAAAGGCTCCCTCATCGGCTCATACGTCATAATCCGCGGTGGCGAAGCATACGCATCCGGCATGGATATCGCCGCGTTTCAGGAAAAGAATGCTCCAACAGGCTATGATCCAAAGCGCCTCCGCAAGCTTCTTCTTTCAAAAGCAGAGATAGCCAGGCTCGCGACCATAGAAGCAAAGAAGGGTTTGACAATAGTGCCAATTTCGATATATAATAAAGGCCACAAGCTCAAGGTAGAAGTCGCTGTCGTCAGGGGCAAGAAGACTCACAACAAGAAAGCCAGCGAAAAAAGCCGCGACGTCGAGCGAGAGGTCAGGAGAGAGTTTTCAGATCGTTGACAATATAAATGCAAGACTCAAAATGCAAAGTGCAAAACCAAGACATCGAATTTTGGTGCCGGTAATTTCAGTTTTGAATTTTTAGCTTTGCATTTTGAATTTATACGGGGATGCCAGGCATCGACAGATGAGTCCGGCCGTCCCGCGCGATGAGAGCACCATCGACTCTAAAATCCGATGGAAACGCCAACTGCAAACACAGTAGCTAAGGGCAAAGTCGCTTCACCGTATTTCTCGATGAACAATTTTGCTTTCGCGCTCGCTTAAACTAGTTTTAGGTCAGCACGGCGCTTCCCTATCCGCGACTGCAGGGTGGGCGAGGTGACATAACCGCGGTCTCTAGATGGATTCCCTTCCCGGCTTCCATTCGAACGTTTCGGGAATCGCATTCTCTGCATTTCGCTCGCTTTACGAGCAGAGAATGTTAAAAGCCGCAAGGCCCAAAGCGTCCTATCATCGTACACGCGCCTCGGCCGCTTTTCTGCACGGCGGTTCAATTCCGCCCATCTCCACAAAATTAAGGAGCGAAGCGACTATAATTTTGTAGGATGTCGCCGTAGCTTTGCGTAGGCGACGCCACAAGAATAACAAGAGCGAAGCGACTATAATTTTGTAGGATGTCGCCGTAGCTTTGCGTAGGCGACGCCACAAAAAACAGAAAACGAGTCAATCGACTCGTTATGTTGTGACTAGTTCTTTGCAAGAAAAAGACTATCGTGATTCCAGAAAAATAGCTCCCGGATGAGCTTCCATGAAGCTTCTGTGAAAATCCTGAGGGCCGCCGTTCACGACGAAATGAACGAGCTTGTCCTCCCATGTCGGCGGATGTCCTTTTGCTTTTTCTGTTGCAACATATTTCATGTATATAAATTCTGGCCAGCAATATCCGTTAGCACCAATTATAACAGCGGCAATAGGTATTCTCATGACGATTGCCATATCCAGAGAGCCCAGATTTGGGTGGGACAAGACAAATACTATTACGCTATTAAAGAAGTTGCTGGAAGCAAATTAAGTTCGAACTGAAAAAATCTTTACCCTTGTGGATAAAAGTGACGAAATCTGACGATGGG
>CAWKEA010000003.1:0-28829 GCA_963848635.1 uncultured bacterium | reverse complement strand
AACCCCTCACGCCCCCTGCAAGTACGCCGCCATTGTGCCGTTTTGTGCTGTGTATAACAACACGGTTTTTTCGCTTCTACCATGTTAAAATATATGGCGTAATGAGATTGTCTGACAATGAGATCAAGGCACGCATGACTGAACTGCGGAATCTCCGCAAGCTTCACGCTGGCGCCAGAGCGAGGGTAATCATCCTCGAGAATGAAAACAAGCTTCTCAAGGAACGAGTGGCTGTACTTGAAGCAACGGTTGAATCACAAGCAAATATCATCAATGATCTGCGTCTACAGTTGGAAGAACTGCGTACCATTGTTTTTGGTAAGAAGCGGAAAAAGGAGGACCACATAGATATCGACGATACTCCACCTGGAACCAAATCAGAACCACGTTCTGCCGAATCATACAAACGCTCCATTCCAAGAGAGGAAGACGTCACGGAAACAAAAAGTCATCCGATTGATGCTTGTATCCATTGTGGTGGAACAATCTATGAAAAAGAAAATGTCACATACTTCATCGAAGACATCCCCATGCCTCAAAAGAAAGTTGTGGTCAAGCACGTGGTAGAAAAAGGATACTGCGAAACTTGTGATCGTTGGATGACCAAGGAACCGTTGCCTCCGGCCACTGTCACCTTTGGCCCGAATGTTAAACGATATGTCACCTACCTTTCAGTCGTATGCAGACAATCGTATGGGCAGATACAAGAAGTCCTCAATCACACCTATAGATTCGATATATCACAAGGGGAAATCGCCAAGATACTGAACAACGAAGGAGAAAGGATGAGACCAGAATATGAGAGATTGAAAGCAAGGATCAGAGAAGAACCATCCATTCATCTTGATGAAACAGGATGGAATCTGGTCATGGGAGATGGTATGAAGCGATATGCTTGGACCATGACCGGGGGCGAGAGCAATGAAGCAGTCTTTGTATTGGGCAAGACCAGAGGCAAAGGCAACGCGATCGACTTGATCGGTGATTCAAAAGCCGTGCTTGTTTCAGATGATTACGGAGCATACCGAAAGACTGAGAATCCACACCAACTTTGTTGTGCGCATCCCAATCGCAAACTGCGAGACTTGGCCGCTTCATCGGAGATCATCGGGAACATTCACGATCATTGTGTATCGGCATACAAAGCCTTCAACAAAATATATGCTGACATCGAAATCGCAAGGAAATCAGATGATCCAAAATCTCCGCACAATTCTCTTTTCGCACGATTAAAGGCGTTTGCGGTTCCCAACTTGCTTGATCCTGCCAAGCTTACACGAATCAAGGAGCAGATTGGGGCACGGACTTTAAACTACTTAACATGCCTGACGTATCCTGGCGTTGCTGCCGACAACAATGCCGCCGAAAGATCGCTTCGGCACCTTGTGCTCAAGAGGAAGATATCCTTCGGATCATTCAGGGAGAAGACTGCCGAGACTTTGGCAATATTGGTTTCAGTCCTTATGTCTTACAAGCACAACGGCACAATGGCGGCGTACTTGCAGGGGGTGTGAGGGGTTACTCTGGCCCAATCCTACGCCTTTGGCGGGGAAATGCAAGGTGTTCGTGGATTTTGACGCACAAAAAAGTCCGCGTGATGTCACGCGGAGTGTTTCTATCACTCGAACGCTGTCGAAAGTTCGGCCAATGCATCGCTGATATCTTTGAGCACGCATTTGTTCGGCCGCTTGGCATCGATCATCCGTTTTGGCAGAGGCAATCGATCGTAGACTTCATGCAACAAGGGGTGCACTTTCATGAGATAGTGTTTGTATGACGCAAGAATACGCTTGTGCTGGCTTCTTGGAAAATAGATCAGCCTCTCCTCATACTTGGCCTTGCGCCTTTCCCATGAAATCTCTGGAGGTATATCAAGGAATATGACTTTTGCCTGAAGAGCCTCAAGCCTGCGGGTATAGCCGCTCCACTTGTCCTTCAAACCAGTTATGCCGTGAGCTCTGGCATGAGCAAGGGTGAATATATTGCATTCGTCGAGATAGATCGCCTTGCCCGCCTTTTCTTTTACAAGTTTGTCCATGCGGTTCCAGTCGCAATCGACGACTTGGCATTCATGCTCGAGCTTCATGAATATCGCTCCAAGGAGCATGTGTGTGTGGACGACAATCTGTCTGCTTTCCTGGAGGGGAAAGAGCGGTGGGGTCGATTTTCGTCCGAAAAGCGCCGATATGCTGCGATAATACTCGTTAAGCCGAGCAATGGCTGTGGACTTGCCTGCGGCCTGGGGCCCAGCGATAAGGATGAATTCGTTCATGATTTTGCTTTGAAAATGCCTGTTATCTGCCTAGATATTAGTACAATGCCGCAGATTGTCAAAACAAAAAAAGTAAGAGCAAGTGGTCGGTTGCTCTATCCAGTGAACCACCGTTCACTTATAATGGAGGGATGGATAGGTCAAAGAAAAAGCAAAAAGCAAAACAGGAGTGCGGGCGTGGCGGCAAGCTTGAGCAAAGGCGCGAACAAAAAACAGACATAAATTCTGACGTCGATTTTCCGCGGGCCATTCTGCATGTCGATGGCGATGGGTTCTTTGTGTCGTGCGAGCTGGCGCGACGGCCGGATTTGTGGGGCAGAGCGGCAGTGACGGGCGAGGAGCGCGGCATCGCCACGTCGATGAATCCGGGAGCAAAGGCCTTTGGCATCACCCGTGGCATGCGCACGCGCGACATCAGGCAGTATTATCCGCAGGTGGTCATTCTCCCGTCCGACTATCGCATGTACCGCCAGTATGCGCGCAGAATGTACGAGATTGTGCGGAGCATGGCAGGCGAGGTCGAGGAATATTCCATCGACGAATGCTTTGCCGACCTGACGCGGGTCAAACGACAGCCCGGCGAAACGTATGAGGATGTGGCGCGAGCGATACAGGCCGAACTGCATCAGTCGCTCGGCATCACGTTTTCAGTTGGCCTCAGCGTGAACAAAGTCATGGCAAAAGTCGCTTCGAAATGGCGCAAGCCCGCCGGCGTCACCATCATCGGCAAGGGCGCCATCGACGGATTCTTGCGCGAATTGCCGATCGGCAAGGTGTGGGGCATAGGCTCATCGACCACTTTGTATCTGAAAAAATTAGGCGTCACGACAGCGCTTGCCTTTGTCCAAAAAGATCGCGCGTGGGTGCGTGAGCATTGCGACAAGCCGCTCGCCGAGATCTACGAGGAGCTCCACGGGAATTTTATAAAGGAGCTCACGACAGAAGTGTGCATGCCGAAATCCATTCAAGACACCGCCACATTCTATCCGCCCACATCTGACCAGGCGCAACTGTGGTCAGAGCTGTCATGCCATGTCGAGGACGCCTGCGCCCGGTTGCGCAGGCAGGGGCTCCTCGCTGCGCATGTCTCCTTTTTTATCAAGACGCAGAGCTTTTCATATATCCGTGGCGAAGCGCATCTACCCGATCTTTCGGCCGAGCCGGACCGCATCCTTGCGGCCATCCGTCCGCTCTTTCAAAAGCTTTTTCTGCCCGGGCTGGTCTATCGCGCCACCGGCATATCGCTCTCGGGCATCTGCACGGCAGAGTCCACCACCGCTAGCCTCTTTGCTCTACCAACGCGCCTTACTGCTTCGCGCATCGTTCACGAGACCATCGACCGTTTGTCACGGCGTTTTGGCAGTAATAGCGTGTTTCTCGGCTCGAGCCTGCGTGCGCTTCGCACCAACACTCGTCGGCGTGCCGAAAGGATGGAACGTGCGATCGATATTATTTATTTAGGACAAGTGGGGTAAGGGATAATAAAAAAGCACCTCGTCCTGGGACGAGGTGCTGCACAGGGTCTGCTTTTCTTAATCGTGGCCCGAGATCATCCGATCAAAAAAGTATTGACCGTCCAGGGTTGGGCTGACCTTGAACCCTTTCTCGTCGCCGTAGGCTTTGCCGAGAACGATCTGTGCCGCAGGGTAGGGAGCCCTGATCCAGACTTTATGCTTGCGGCACAATGCTTCGAGATCAGCCATGAAAGCCAATGCTTCGCATTGAAATGTATTCTTTTTCCAAGGCAGCTCTGGCCAGAGCGCTTGTGCCATGAGCGATGCGCGGTCGATGGCTTCATCGGTGACAGGCCTGATTGCACGCAGTTCCTCGAGCGTAACATACTTCATCGTCAGTGAGCCTGTCATGCCGAAGGGTTTGCCCCACTCAGTGCGGGGCACCGTACCTCGGATATCCCACAGGGCAGGGAGAAGAGCCTCTCCATGCGGTTGCACCATGACATGTCGTATGACATCTCCTTCAAAAATGCCAAGCATTTTCCAGTCGAGGTCTCGATAGAGCGCGGCGGCGAATTCGTAGCATTGCCCGTCCAAATACATCATCGTCGCCAAGTCGTGCAGACTTTGCCAGTTTTGTTCATCCAACTTTTCAAGTTTCGTCGACATGTTCAGCCTTTCAGTTTAGTTTTCAATTACTGAATTGTATTCAATCACTTGGTATAAGTTTTGTCAATGTTTCTCGACGACAGGTAAAGATAGGTAAAGATAGGATAGGTAAAGATAGGACATGAATGTAGAGAATCGGAGGCATGGCTGTTTGATATAATTAAGGCCAGCACGATAATGAAGCACAATAATGAAGCGCAATAATGAAGCGCAATAATAACAATAATCACAATGGTCACAATGCATGCCAAAAAATCCTCAAAAAATTTCTTTGATGGCCCGAAAATAAGCTGTCGGACATTTATTGTGCGCGGTGTCGAGGTTATGCTCGATTCTGATATCGCTCGTGTGTTTAGGACGACAACAAAGAGAATCAATGAAGTAGTTAAGCGGCACAAGGATCAATTTTCAAGGGATTTTGTGTTCAGGGTGGGGGATGTAGAGTTCGAAAATTTGAGGTCGCAAATTGCGACCTCAAATTCAGGATATAGACACAGTAGGGATGAGGGTGAAAAAAGTGAGAATGAACAGCAGCATCCATGGGAAGACCGTCGTGGCGGTCGCAGGCACTTGCCATATGTTTTTACGCCGCTAGGAATGGCCGAACTAGCCTCTGTATTATAGTGGGACATCGACGAATGATCAATTTGTCGTCCGCGAGAGATCCATTTTTTGCTTGATTTCTAATTGTTCTGATTTCTTGCTACGATTGCCACATGCCGTTCTCCTTTACAAAGCCGTTTACCTACGTGCGCCGTCCGATCCTTCGCACGCGCAGTCGCAAGCTGTACGAGACGAACAAAGAAGCGACGCGAGCGATCGTGGCCGAGCGCATCGCTCATTTTATGGATCATTACGGTGCGCGACACGGCATATCGATCGGCCGCATTGCAATCCGCAACCAAAAGAGCCGCTGGGGCAGTTGCTCGAAAAAGGGCAATCTTAACTTTAATTATAAGCTCGCGTTCATGCCGCCGGAAGTCCGCGATTATATCATCGTCCATGAGATATGCCATATAAAGGAGTTCAATCATGGCCGCGGCTTTTGGGCGCTTGTGGCCGAGACGGTGCCGAATTGGAAGGAATTGAGGAAAAAATTGCGGCTGCTCGAGCGCGGCGAACAAAGGACGGTTTCAAGCGTTCCGGAATAGTCTTTTTCAGGATATTTTTCAGCTTGAAGCGGAGTCATATTTACTGTTCCAATACTATTGACAAAATGTCAACTATCTGATAATATATACATAGGAATCGCACATGAATATGAGCGATTGAAACGGGACATTTGTCCCCAAAAAGAGAAACAACTACAACAAAAAAACCCGGCCATGAGGCCCCAAAAAGAGAAAGAGAAGGTGCACATTGAAAACAGAATTAGTCACTCACACGATGTTTCATTTGGATGAGGCATTTGCAATTTGGATGCTGATCGAATATGGCTCGCGTATATTCCAAGGGATCAAGAATGCTCGGATTCGATTCGTCGCGGACGAGCCGAACCAACCTGATCCGCAAGCCCTCTATATCGGCATCGGTGATGGAAGATTGGGTGAGTTCGACGAGCATCGTCCGGATGGCCGGTTGCAAAACTGCTGCGCGTCGCTTTTGGTCGCACAACGGCTTGGACTGGTCAATAGGGACAACTTTATCAGTTTCCTCGATGAGGTTCTCTGGTGTGATACGCACCAGAAGGTCAATCCTTCTCATCTTGCGTCGCTTATTAAGACGATGCATTCAGTCAAGGATGGCACCGATCAATTCGGCGTCTATCTTTGGACAAAAACGGCCATCGAAGCGGCCTTGTTCGGCACATATGACCAAGCTTACGACATTCGCGTTGCTTGGAAAAACTATCGCGAAGACCATGATATTCCGCTCGTCAAAGAGCTTGAAGATTTCATCAATCAGGCGCATGGCCGGCGGAATATGAGCGTAGGCGAGCTTGCTGGCGTTTGTGCACGCATGCGGTCAGATAAACGCCAGAAATGGCTTCCTAAGATCTTCAAGACCCTGTGCTATAACTACGATATGTTCCAGGCGGCATTGGATGAGATCATTGATTCCGGCCGATTCATCGAGGTCGAGACCGACAACGGCCGTTCTGAGCGGATGCTATTCATCACGAGCGATAACAAGCTCGTTGCGAAAGCTGCCACATCGACAAATGCTGGCAAGATGAGCATCGTCGCAGTCAGATCTCTTTCCGGCAGGACGGCGATCATGTGCAATGTCGCACGGAAGATCGACCTTTTCGGACTTGCGGCTATGATCCGCATGGCAGAATACGAGGCTTCGACCGGCAATAAGCTTCCGTATGAAAGCGCATCGGGGCTCGGGACTGTCGATGCAGTTCAGAATTGGCACCTTGCCAATGAAAACCTGCTTTTGAACGGTTCATTCACGCATCCGGAAGTGATGCCGTCGGCACTGTCTCTTGATAAGATCGTGGAGATCGCCAATCAGGCCTTTAAGAAGGTTTGCCGAGAGGCATGGTTTCTTCGGTATCGCGATAGCTTGGCGACCGTCTCGATTCAACGGCAACCGGAGGATCTCCAGCTCGTGGTGTGACCAAGTCAAATATCAATCACCGCCGTCCGGCTTTCCGGGCGGCGTTTTTCTTGTTTGCGTCGCCTTTTCCATGTGTACCATTTTCTTGCGCTCCATGTGCAGGCATCGCGCTTTGGAGACAAAGCGGGATTTTTGCGTATCGTGGTATAATTTCAATATGTCAATCTATTACAAGCCGCATCGCACGTTCCGTCTCTATGACCCGAAGGCGGCGGAGCCGTTCAAATTGTCGCGGTCAAAGATCGACCTCTTCGTCGAATGTCCGCGCTGTTTCTATATCGATCGCAGGTTGGGAGTGGGGAGGCCGCCGGGCTTTCCTTTTGCCTTGAACAGCGCAGTCGATACTTTGCTTAAAAAGGAATTCGACATACATCGAGCGGACGGCACGACGCACCCCTTGATCAAAAGATACGGAGTCGATGCCAAGCCGGTGGCGCATGCGGATCTGGCGGAGTGGCGGCATAATTTCACCGGCATACAATATCTGCACCAGCCGACGAATCTGCTCATATTCGGCGCCATAGACGATCTTTGGATCAATTCGGCAGGCGAATACATCGTCGTCGATTACAAGTCGACGTCAAAAGACGAAGAGATAAACGCGCTCGACAAGGAGTGGCAGAACGGCTACAAGCGGCAGATGGAGATCTATCAGTGGCTCCTGCGCCAGAATGGCTATAAAGTCTCGAATACCGGCTATTTTGTCTACTGCAACGGCAAGACTGACCGGCTGAAATTCGACGGCAAGCTCGAGTTCGATATCACCCTTATCGCGCATAAGGGCGACGATTCGTGGATCGAGAAGACGATACTTTTGATAAAGAAATGCCTGGACGACCCGCGCATCCCGAAGGCCAAGCCGAATTGCGACTACTGCGCGTATATCGATGCGATAGGAAAAGTGAGTTTGCCAAGATGACATCTCGTACGCAATCAATTACCAAGGATATTTTTCCCCCTTATACCAAAATTGCCCTGTCTCAGGACGTGAAATAGCGAGTTGATAGATATCGTTTGCCGCTTCTTCGGGCGTCGTCGGCGCTTCATCGCCGCCCATGTCCGTGCGCACCCAGCCGGGATGGACGGCAGAGACGGTGATGCCAAAATTCTCGTGATTGAGGCGAACGGCCAGGGTGCGGATGTACATGTTGAGGGCGGCTTTGGAGATCTTGTACGCGGGATAGTGATACGGCTCGTGCGAGTCCATGATGCGGTCCATCTCTTGGATCGAGCCGGCTTGGGACGAGAGACAGACGATGTGCCCGCCCTTATTGATGTAAGGGATCGTATGCTCGGTGACGTTCGCAGTTCCCACAAGGTTCACTTCAAGAGTCTTGCGCAGTTTTTCTATGACGACGTGGGTCTCTTCTTCGTCGAGGAGGGCGCCGGCGTTGTTGACGAGAATGTCTATTTTTGTGCCAGTCGCCGCGATTGTTTCGACGCAAGCTTTTACCGATTCGTCTGAAGCGATGTCGAGCTGGATCGGCGTCAGATTTTTATCGGAATAATCGAGAGGCGTGTTTTGGTAGGTGCCGACTACTGCCCATCCTTCAGCCAAAAATCTTTGGGCCAAAGCCTTGCCGATGCCTCGCGAGACGCCGGTGATCATGACTGTTTTCATGAAAGAGATTATATCACTTTGTACAAGATGTCATCTTGTACAAAGTGTACAAGCAAAAGCCGCATTGACGCGGCTTTTTCACGTTTTCCCCTGTGATTATTTATTAGTTTATTGCGCTGTAGGCGTCGGCCGTATCTGGATGGCTGTCGCGCTCATACTGCCGTCTGAATTTGCCGTGCCGCTCACCGTGACGTTCTCGCCGACTGATAGATCGGCAGGCGATCCAATGACGCTCTTGAGGACGCTGGTACCGGTCGAATAGAGGACGACGGTCGAGCCGGTCGTGGCTGAAGTGGAAGTAGAATTCGGCAGGGCTATGCTGATGGAAGTAGGATCGACGGAAACGATCGTTCCAGCGACAAGACCGCCTCCTGCGACTGTGCGCCCAGTTCGCGCGCCTGTGCCGCCGGCGAATGTGCCGGTGAATCCGCTACGAGCGGCGGTGCTGGCGGCCGTTGTCGAAGCGGAGGAGCTCTTGATCTCCCAGCCTGCGCCGAATGCGATGACAGCGATGATGATCGCTATGGTGACTTGCGTTGATTTCTTCATGATTTTATTCTGATGTCTTTAAGCCTTAAAGATCGAAAGACCCTTTGGATGGAGGGTCTCGATGATTATTTTTGTAATGGTGAGAGTACGCTGGAAAAGGGAAATCGGGTGCGAGGCTTCTTCGTTCAAGGGCGCGGCCTTCCGAGAGGTTCTCTCTATATAGGCGGATCTATCGCATTGTTGTATCGCATCGCGCCGCGTTATTTGATAGAATATGTCGTACGAGATTATCAATCCATCTGCACAACGAACAAACCATGTCAAAAAATGCCATTAACGCCACAGAATCAGATTTTGAAAAAGTAGTAGTAAAGTCCGATATGCCGGTTCTTGTCGACTTTTGGGCGCCATGGTGCGGGCCCTGCTTGGCGATGGCGCCGATCCTCGAAGAATACGCCGCGGCGAACGTGGGGCGCGTCAAGCTTGTCAAAGTCGACGTCAACGAAGCCGTCAACAAGCCGCTCGCTCAAAGATACGAGATCCGCGGCATCCCGAACATGAAGCTGTTCAAAGGCGGCGAGGTTGTCCATGAGTTCGTCGGATTGCAAACGAAAGAAAGCTTGGAAAAAGAGATGAAGGTCGCGCTGGGGAAGTGAATTGTGTGCACCGTTTGTCATTTTTTGATAGTATATACGGCATAACACCTAATGTCAGAAGTTACATCAAGCATATCCGTCAAGAACTTGACCAAAAAGTTCGACCACAATTTTGTAGCTGTCGACGACATTTCTTTTGAAGTGCCTGCCGGGTCTATTTTTGCTTTCCTTGGACCAAATGGCGCTGGCAAGACGACAACGATCAAGATGCTGACCACCCTCGTCCATCCGACCTCCGGCACCATCACGATCGATGGCAAGGACCCGACGCGCGACCCGCATGGCGTGCGACAGTCGTTCGGCATCGTTTTCCAGGACCCTTCGCTCGATGACGAGCTGACGGCATACGAAAATATGTTCTTTCATGCTGGCCTCTATGGCGTGCCGCGCGGCGAAACGGCGGCAAAAATAAAGGATCTGCTCGAATTCGTCGAACTGTGGGATCGTAAGGACCATCTGGTCAAGACTTTTTCCGGCGGCATGAAGAGGCGACTCGAGATCGCACGTGGCCTCCTCCACACGCCGGCCATTTTGTTTTTGGACGAGCCGACGACAGGCCTCGACCCGCAGACGCGCAATTATATCTGGACGTATATAAAAAAATTGAATGAGGAGCGCGGGCTAACTGTTTTCTTTACTACGCATTATATGGAAGAAGCAGAACGCTCGGCACAGCTGGTCGCCATTATCGACCATGGAAAAATAATCGCCTCCGACACGCCCGCGAATATCATTAAATCGGCGGGCACGACCAACCTCGAGGATGCCTTTATCAAGCTGACCGGCCGGGCGATTCGCGAGCAGGAGGCCACGAGCACGGATCATCTGCGCTCGATGACCAAGGCGTGGGGGAGACGATAACGCAAAATTCAAAACGCAAAATGCAAAACTTTAATTCTAAAATTTTATTTTCAATTTTGCACTTTGAATTTTGAGTTTTGCATTTTAAATTTATGAAAACCAACACACTATACGCGATATACATACTTTGGCTGCGACAATTGAAACGCTATTTCAGGTCCAAGTCGCGCATGATCGGATCGCTCGGCCAGCCGATACTGTTTTTGGTGGCGCTCGGATTCGGGCTCAACTCTGTCTTTGCTGCATCGGGGCAGGGCAATTACATCCAGTTCCTTGCGCCCGGCATCATCGCCATGAGCATTCTTTTTACCGCTATTTTTTCTGGCATTGAAATAATTTGGGACCGCCAATTCGGCTTTTTAAAGGAAGTGCTCGTCGCGCCAGTGTCGCGATTCACCATCATGTTCGGCAGGACGCTCGGCGGCGCAACGGTCGCGTCGCTCCAGGGCCTCCTCACCCTCATCATCGCCACGGCGATCGGCTTCCGACCAGACCTCTGGATGATTCTGCCGGCCATCGTGTTCATGATCCTCATCGCGCTCGTATTCACCGCGCTCGGCACGGCCATCGCATCGACCCTCGAGGACATGCAAGGCTTCCAGCTCATCATGAACTTCGTCGTCATGCCGGTGTTCTTCCTCTCCGGATCTCTTTTTCCTTTAACTACTGCCCCTGCCGTCCTTCAATGGATCGCTATTTTTAATCCGCTTTTTTATGGCGTCGACGGCATGCGGGCCGTCCTCATCGGCGCGTCGCACTTTAGCGCCTGGACAGACGCGACAGTGCTCGTCGTGATCAGCGCGGCATTTCTGGCTGCTGGGGCGTGGTTGTTCTCGAAGATTAAGGCATAAGGAGGAGGCAATTATTTTTTACCAGATTTGTTCTTAAGGTCAAAAAATGATATGATGATGCCATGGCGAGTTCAAGCGAACTTAAATCTATTAGTCTGCTGAGGATGAAGACTGTCAAAATTCTGATCGAAGGTAAGGATTGGGATAGCGCCGCATATATGATGGGGTATGCTCTTGAATGCGCCATGAAAGCGGTCGTGTGCAAGACTCTGAATCTTGTCAGTTATCCTGAAAACACCCGAAATAACCTGACTGACAATTATTTTATGACTCATAAATTTGACCAGTTGTTGACTCCGTCAGGGATGGATGATTTATTTGGTTCGAGAGGAAATAAAGATGTTTTTAGAAATTGGTCAGAATTTACCCAGGAATATCAGGGAGATTGGCCTTCAATGAGGTACGATCGATCAAGACAAAAGCAATTCACTGAGGCTAAGGTCAAAAAATTGTACAATAATATGATCGAGAAACCATGTGGTATACTTACAACAATTAACTCAGAAAAAAGATGGTAGAAAAGTTTAAAAAAATTCTGGCTGATATTATTACGACCAAAGGGGCTGTAACGCTTTTTGCTGTAATGAAAATGGATGATTTGACAGACAAATGGTCTATTATTTTGGCTGCGCCGTGGGCAGATAATGCTCATAGAAAAGAAGCTTTTGATTTTGTATTCGGATTACTGCCGAAATATATTGATACTGTTGAAGAAAGGAATTTAGTTGCGAGAATTGGTATTTTTGAAAAGAATGAACATTTGATCCAGGTGCTTTTGCAATACAAAAAAGACTCGATTATTGAAAATGAAAAAGTTAATGGGAATTTTGTTCATCTGGCTTATATATTGGAGTCTGATTCGAACATATAGCATCAATCCTCAATGGATAAAGTTTCAAACAAATCGAACCAGAAAACACTGCTGATTGCAGTCGTTGAAAACGATAGTGGCGATATTTTGATGCGGAAAAAACCTCTTGGCTCGCTGCCTTATAAGGAGACTTGGTATATTTTTGGCTGTGAACAAGTCGGAGGGTCGAATGATGCACATACTCTTTTCGAATATCTCAAGGCTCATTTTGGCATTGAGACCAAGTCATTTCTGAAGATCGCAGAGGATCATGAGACGAAACAAGACCATGACGGTATTGTGAAAGACTTCACTTATATCGATTATTGCTGCAGGTATCGTCAAGGCGAGATAAAGATTCCGGAGGGAATTGAGCAAATTGCTTGGATCCCAAGGAATAAATTATCCGAATACGATCTTGTTCCTCCTTCATTGAAGCTGTTTAAAAAGTTGGGATACCTTGGGAAATAAAAAACCGCCCGAGGCACGGATGCGTCGGGCGGTGAATTTCGGCTATCGTAGCTTTGAACGTGGTCGCATCAACTGACGGCGAGCGAGCCGCTTCGTGCGGCATGTTCATCCGTGATGCTACGATGAAAGGGAAGGGAAGTCAAATGAGATGCGAGAAAATTCAAGGAACAAAATAAAAAACCGCCGATGCCATGTGGGCAAGAGGGCGGTTCGTGAAGGAAGCTGCGTTTAGCCAGGTATGTTCTCGACGATGATGGGCCGGCCCGTTCTGAACGCTTCTTGTGCCACGTTGCTGCCATTGAACTGCGGGACGAAGCCTTGTTCGGACCAATTGCCGCCGAAGAATGCGCCGCTTTCGCAGCAATCCCACCGCATGCAGCCGAGAACTGTCCGTTCATCGATGCGATGTGCGACAGAGGCGTACTTCATCTTGTTGAGCTCCGTGTCATAGAGGGCCACGCCGTCGCCGGGAAGGATGATGTGCCCGCAGGCTGCGCAGCGGATCGTGAATGTGCGGAGCCTTTCGAGATGGCAGCGAGGGCAGCGTTTTGAATCCTCGAAGCGTTTAGTGCGGATACCATACGTGTCGAGGACGAACCATTTCGGGCCGATATGGCCGCAGGAGAATGCCTTGGTCTCAGACGAGCTTTCGGCTACCGCGAACGTGTCGGTCGAGTGCGGCAGGGGTTTGTCGTCTTGGCCGGATGGCTCCAGCTGGACGGGCGCTTCGCGTTTGTTCCGTCCCGTGATCTTTGCGATGAGCTTTTTGAGCATAGAATGCCTTTCGTTGTTTGTTGTCCTGCAGTCAGATTACGCTTTTTCGTTCATGTGTCAAGAAAACTCGTCGCGGCAGATTTATCTACTTTTCCTTCACTTGACACGTAACCATACCAAAGTATATACTATGTATATATGGCTACGAAAACCGCAAAAACTCTGCTCACGGTGAAGACTGACGTGTCGCTGAAAAAAGCGGCGCAAAAGACCGCAAAAAAGATCGGCCTGCCGCTCGGCACCGTCGTGAACGGCTTCTTGCGCCGGTTCGTTGCGACCAAGGAGGCCTATTTCGCCGAATCGTACAAGCCGAATGTGCGTCTCCGGAAAGCTATCGAGGATGGCGAAAGGGAGTATGCGGAAGGAAAGTTGAAGCCTGTGACGATTGAAGATATGAAGAGAGAGCTACTTTCTCGAAAGTAAAAAAATAAAAATCATCGAAATATGATATAATGCACGGATGTTTTTTCTACGTTCCACCAAATATGAAAAGCAATTTCGATATGTCTCATGTACGACATCGGCACACATAGCCAGCTGTACGAGTAAAAGATTCTTTGCTTTGAAAAATTCAAGCATAAAAAAGCCCCCCGCCATGCGCGAGGGCTTTGTTTTTGATATACTCTCGCCATGGCCCACGTATTTTCTCCCATACAGAATCACATCATATCAAAGCTCAAGAACGCGTCTTCATTGCGCTATAGCGAGCTGTGGCCGGAAAAAGTGCCGAACGACCTTTTCAACTACCACCTGCAGTTTTTGGTCAAGAAAGGCTATGTCGACAAAAGCGGCGAAGGATATTCGCTCTCGGAAGCTGGCGTCAAGCATGTGGCCGATTTCAATCCTGCGATGGACGAGAGCGGCACGGCTAATTTGTTCAAGATGAATGTGCTCACAGTCCTGTCGCGTATACAGGACAAGAAGATTCAGATTTTGAATCAGATACGGAAATCGAACCCCTCGTATGGCAAGGTGGGCGTGATGGGCGGCGTCGTCAGGAAAGGCGAGTCTATCGAGGACGCCGCTACGCGCAAATTGAAGATAGAAACCGGCCTCGCGGCGAATTTCAAAATCGTCGGCATACAGCGGCGCGTCATGTATGTAAAGAACGAGCTTTTTTCTGATGTCATCTTCCCGATCGCTTATTCAGATGAATTTGAAGGGGATCTGGTCGAAGACAGCGAGTACGGCCACAATATGTGGGTCGACATCGACGAGGCGATCAAGAACGACTCGGCCGAATTCGATTCCATAAAATCTTTGCAAAAACTTTGAGAGCGATCAAAGACGGCTCGATACTCAAAACGCCATTTTTCTATGAAGAGGATACACAGAGCGGAGAATTCATATAAGGGAAAAGATGCCAGGAGAGGTCACTGTATGTGCTTAAATTTGAGGTCGCAGTTTGCGACCTCAAATTTCGAGAGAAGCATATGCCAGTGAAGGTCTATAATTATGACCCACGAGGCCAGTTGCCAGGCTTGCCATTCGAAAGGCCGCATTTTCTCGAGCCTCTTAAAGCCCATTTTACCGAGGACGCCCTCGCTTTTTTTGTTTTCTCTTTTGCTATAATGTCCCTAAGGAAACACAAAAAAATATGAAACACCTTACAAAATTGTTCCACTTACTAGAGATTAGCCGAAATCAGCCACAATATGGATACGCGATCTGGGGAGGGAACACCCGCATGGGCAACCTTGCGGAGCACCACTATATGGTCGCTATGGTCGCTATGGTCGCTTGGCAGTTGGCGGCGTCGGTAAATGCCGTCGGTGCGCATCTCGATATCGGTAAAGTATTCGAATTCGCTTCGATCCACGATCTCGGCGAACTGTTCGGCGGCGACATATCCATGCCATATGCAAAAGCGAACCCAAAGGCGAGAGGTTTTGCCAAGCAATTTGAAGCAGAGAACCACGCTTATATCGCGCGATTCTTTGGACCGCAAGCAAAGCATTTTTCCGAATTATCTGCAGAGATCCTGACTGCCGATTCCGACGAGGCGCGCATCGTAAAAGTCGCCGATTATCTCGAGGTCACGCACTATAAATTCTTTATAGGCCGGTTCGTCAAAGGCGATGTCGAGCTCGTATCGAAGAAACTGGACGACATGGTCGGCGGCATGAAGGATGAGATCGCTAAGAAGGGGCTTTCTTCTTTCATCAAATATTGGAAAAAGGAAATGATTGCCCTGATTTCGTATCCCGACACCATTCACGAGATAATTTCTTCTTCAAAAGCTAGCTGATTTACCGAGGGATTCCTCGCTAGAAATTGTCTTGAAAGATTCTAGAATGATGGAGGAAGTTTTAAAAATAATAACAATGAACCAAAAGGAAAGCAGTTTATGAAAACCGTGACTCCGGTAGGCGTGACATGTCTGTTGTTTGGGAAAATGTACGAAGCCGTTACATTTTCTTCGCGGTGCAGGATTATTTTGCGCTATAAGTCAAAGTAAAATATGCAATTCAAAAAAACCGCTCACCAAGTGTCGAGCGGTTTTCCTTTATCCATTTTATATAAAAATTTTGACCGACCATGCCGCGATTATGGCAAAAATTGTTTGAACCAACGGACGACCGCTTTACCTGCCTTGCCGATAGCGTCATTGTTCGGAGCGAGACCGAGCCCGTCGTCTGCGTTCAAGCCAAAAATGCACAGGCCATACGCGACTGCCCAAGTAGCGTCGCGGAAGCTCGATTTGCCTTCGACAGCGAGATTCGACGAGCCGATGCGCGACGGCAGGCGCAAAGCCGACCGAGCGATCTCCTCGATATTGTTCATGCCACTGCCACCGCCGGTGATGACGATGCCAGCGGGCAATAGGCCATTCCTGCCGATCTTCTTCAGATGCGCTTCGATGAGCTCGAATATATCGGACAGCCGGGCCGAGACGATCTCGTCGAGCTTTTTCCGCGGATACGCGTTGCCGGTGATCGCGCCGATCTTGATCTCTTCTGCCTCTTCCAAAGGCACTTTCAGACCGAGGGCGATGTCGTTCGTGATGTCGGTCGAGCCGATGGAAATATTTCGAGCGAAACGGGCACGCTGTTCTCGAACACGGCGATGGAGACTGTTTCCGCGCCGATATTGCAGAGCACGACGCCAGCGATCTTTTGCGATTTGGTCAAGGTGACGAGCGAAGCGGCGATCGGGGCCGCCATGACGTCCTCAACTTTGATGCCTGCGCCTTCGACCGCTTCGAGGATGTCGTTCAAATGATGCTCAAGACAAGTGATAAAGAGCATGCGTACCTCCAGCTTGCCACCCTTCATCTCATCCGGCGTCGCTCCGAGAACAGGCTGACCGTCGACTTTGTAGCCGAGAGGGACTGAATGGATGATCTTGCGATTGAGGGTGATGGAAGTCGGCAACTCTTTTTCGCACTGCTCGAGCACGCGGGAGACGTCGAGCGGGGTTATCTCCATGTCTGCCTTGGATATGATGACTGACGAAGAGAACACCGAACTGCCGAGCCCGATGCCGCCGACTGCCACGAAAGCGCTCTTGACTTTAACTCCTGCCCGCTTCTCCGCTTCTGCCACAGCGGAGCGTATCGAAGCCGAGACATCCTTGACGTTGACGACATAGCCGTGGCGCAAGCCGCGCGTTTCGGCCATGGCGGCTCCGATGACTTTCGGAAAGCCTTTCTCGTTCTTTGCATCGCCGTCGGCAATGACCACCTTTATGTGATAGGTTCCGATATCGATCCCCGTGACGATGTTTTTTGACATAAATTGGTTTAAATTCCGAACTTCTTTCGGAATTTGATTTCTATGCTCTCCATTATAGCGCCATGATCGTATCCTTTCAAATGCACAAGTCCGTGGATAAACAG
Organism: uncultured bacterium; assembly: GCA_963848635.1. Classification (GTDB taxonomy): domain Bacteria; phylum Patescibacteriota; class Minisyncoccia; order Phycocordibacterales; family PALSA-1337; genus JAGWNR01. Next base: position 11,458 of record CAWKEA010000003.1, on the reverse strand, counting down.
GAACAAGAGGAAATTGTCGTATGCGCGGTCGAATTTCACGGCTTCTTTCCGAGTTTCCTCCAGGCAGATGTATATCTCGCCTTCGCTTTCCGACAAGGGGAACGACAGGATGTCAGTCGGCTCGTCTTTGTCGCGCCAATGCCGATTCAGCTCGCGCATCTTGTCGCCGCGGACGATCGCTACCGAGAGGTCATATTTTTTTCCGAGCACAGCGTCTTTCATACGCAAAAAAACCAAGCGGGGGATCTTGGCTTTTTTCGCGTCAACGTTCGGAGCTTTTGTAAAAGTGAAATGATCCGGCATTACTTACTTTGAAAGGCGATCTGGTGCCTTGCCCATCTTGATGAGCTGTTCGACTTCGGCGCGGCGCTTGAGCACCTTGAGAGCGTGCTTCTTTACTTTGTAAGGCGACATGATGCGCTTTGAATAACGGGTGCCGCGGACGCGAGGCAGGACGCCTGAGCCCTGCACTTTTTTTGTGAAGCGGCGGATGGTGTTCAATGCGTTCTCGTTCTGGTTGCGGCGGATTTCTACGTTGGTCATATAGCCAAGAGAATACCAGATTCGCCTATAACTTGCAACTGCCCATGCTCGGCCAGGCATTTTCTTGACTTTTTCAGGGCTTTTTGGTAATTTTGAGGCAAGGCCAGAGAAAGAAGGCATGAACATAAGCCCTTCTGAGGTACTCTCATTTTGACGAGTCATCTGCCGCCTTGCAAAAGGTCGTTCATTTATAAACGCAAAACGCAAAAGTCAAAAAATCAAAGCGCAAACGTTCTAAAGAGCCCAACGCAAAAAATCCTTGCTTCTGGATTTTAAACTTTGCCTTTTAAGTTTTGACTTTACAATCATGCCCCGCACAAAAACACAGAAAAAAGAGATCATAGAAAAGGTACAACAGATCGCCGACAAATCGAAGACCATCGTCTTCGTCAATTTTCACGGAGTCAAAGTCGCTGACGCGAGCAAGATCCGCCGTAAATTGAGGTCCGAAGGCATCGGCTTTTTTGTGGCAAAGAAATCTTTGACGCGAAAAGCCTTTGAAGGGTCAAAGACGTCCGGCGTCATGCCGGCCCTCGACGGGGAAGTCGCTCTGGCCTACAGCAGCGACATCATCGCTCCAGCCCGTGAGGTCTATGCATTCCAAAAGGAGTACAAGGACGCGATCAAGATCATCGGAGGAGTCTTCGACGGCGCTTTCGCCGACAAGGACTTCATGGTATCCATCGCGGCCATCCCTCCGCAGAAAACGCTGTACGCCATGCTCGCCAATGTCATCAATTCGCCTATTCAGGGTCTTGTCATCGGCCTCAGTGAGATCGCAAAGAAGAAAGCGTAATTATTTATTTTTAAATTTAACCGAAATTAAGAAAATAGAAATGGAAAATAGAAGAATGCGAGCGTAGTCCCACCAATCTATTATCTAATTCTACTTTCTGTTTCTACCCAATTATCATGGAACCAACACAAAACGTAGAGATCCCGGCAAAGTTCAAGTCTCTCATCGAATCGATCGACACAATGTCAGTCCTCGACCTCAATGAGCTCGTCAAAGTCCTCGAAAAGAAATTCGGAGTATCGGCCGCCGCAGTCGCTTCGGCCGCTCCTGCCGCAGGCACAGCCGCTCCCGCCGCTGACGCCGGAGGTCTCGTCAATGTCCATCTCGCTTCCGCAGGCGAGCAAAAGATAGCAGTCATCAAGGCCGTCAAGGAAGTCCTCGGTCTCGGATTGAAAGAAGCCAAAGACCTCGTCGATGGCGCTCCGATAGTCCTCAAGGAAGGCCTCAAGAAGGAAGAAGCCGATGCCCTCAAGAAAAAGATCGAGGATGCCGGCGGTAAAGTCGAGTACAAATAGCCTTTTGCAATGGAGATCATCAGCAAATTGTTGGGAAGCGAGGCCAAGGCGAAGATCATTCGCCTTTTCCTCTTTAACCCTGAGACGATCTACAGCGTTCGGGAGGTCTCACTGCGCACTGATATAAAGGGCGCGCGCGCCACGGCGGCGATTTCGGCTTTATCGAGCATCGGGCTGATACGCAAGAAGTCAGTTATGAGGGAAGTGAAGGATATGAAAAAGGGAAGATCAAAGAAAGTCAAAGAAACCGTCTATTTCCTCGACGAAAAATTCCCTTACAACGCGGTCCTCTTTGATCTCATGGCGGCGGCCAGCCTCAAAGCAGACGAGCGCTTGGCGGCTAAGTTCGCCTCGATCGGCAAGATCAAGCTCGTCATCGCTTCAGGCATCTTCGTCCGTCAGAACGACGCACGCCTCGACGTGCTCATCGTCGGGGACGATATCAACGAAAGCAAGCTAGCCCACAGCATCAAGGCGCTCGAGACCGAGATCGGACATGACCTTGCCTATTCAAACCTCTCCACAGCCGATTTTGAGTACCGGATCGGCCTCAATGATCGCCTTATACGCGATATCCTGGACTTCAAACATGTGATTTTGACTGACAAAATCGGTTTTCAGACCAGAAAATAGGCCAGCATAGCCTTAAAGAAGCCGTATCTATCCACAGGAGGCGTCATAGTATTCCCTCGACAAGAGGTATAATGGATGCATTATCAAGATAACGCATTAATCATTACATATGTATAACAGCATGTTCGCACAGCAGAATTGGGGATCTATCTTCACCGATTCTCTCCAAGGTGTATGGTATGGCGTGGCCAGCTTCATTCCTGGATTCATCTTTGCCATCATTGTGTTTGCCGTCGGTTGGGTTTTGGCAGTTCTTCTCGAGAGGCTTATCGAAAGCGTCATCAAGGCTCTCAAGATCGACTTCTTGCTCAAGTCAGCCGGCATGGAAGATGTCGTCAAGCGTTCCGGGTATAATCTGAATTCCGGCCGCTTCCTCGGGGTCCTCGTCAAATGGTTCGTCATCATCGTCTTCCTTCTCACGTCGCTCGATATACTCGGGCTCACGGATGTCAGATATTTCCTGGGAGACGTCGTCGTCAGCTATATCCCGAACGTCATCGTGGCCGTCCTCATCCTGATCGTCGCCGTCATCGTCGCTGATGCCATGCAAAAAGTCGTAGTCGCCAGCGTCAAAGCCGCTCACGTCAAATCGGCCCATCTTCTCGGTGTCATCACGAAATGGTCCATCTGGATATTCGCTCTCGTAGCCGCCTTGATCCATCTTGGCATCGCGCCTGAGCTCATCCAGACCCTCGTCATGGGCATCGTCTTTGCCGCCGCTCTGGCTGTCGGTTTGGCTTTTGGACTTGGTTCAAAAGACGCCGCTGGCCGCATCACGGAAAAGGTCTTGCACAATATCACCGAGAGAGAATAACGCTGTCAGGCCTCATCGTCTCCGCAGTTTTCCGCAAAAAGCTCCTTTAAGAGGAGCTTTTTGATTCTCATTGAGCTGTGCAGTTGATTTTGAGGCCGTATATTGATATAGTTTGCCTTGTTTCCACGCTTGCGCGCGTAGCTCAGTTGGTAGAGCACGCCACTGATACTGGCGGGGTCCCAGGTTCGAATCCTGGCGCGCGCACACGATAAAAGAGGTGAACTGAAGTTCACCTCTTGTGGTTGAAAGATGTTTGTGTCTTTGATAACCATCTTCAGAATTTATATATGAGGTTGAAGCCATACACAAGATCATCCTTACCCTTGGTATAACTTTTGTTTCCTTGATCAAGTGAATACTGATAAGTCAGGGATGGAGCAAAGGTTAGGTTTCGAAAGATTCCAATAGGCAGAGTAAGACCTGTTCTCCAGTATGCCAATCCACCTTCTCTTCCCAGCGCTCCATCTGAACTGGCAAGTGCTGAATCGAGACAGACTCTCAATTTATCTTTGCCTATGGTCAGTCCAAGCGGTTGATTCCTCTTAATCCCAACCCAACCAAATGTGCCTGGCCCAGGACTCTTTGATCCGATTTGTCCATAGTGTCTTGTGGCTAGGTATGGCTGAATTATAGGCACCTTATCAAAATCAACTTCCGCATCGAATGCCCACAAATCATTGTCCATCTTGCCAAGATCATAAAGAGCAAGATATGTCCCTCTGATATCAACGCTCATCATGCTGAATTTTTTATGCCAGCCAGCGTAGAGATCGATTTCACTACCAAGATTTATGTTGTATGGCTCACCAATAGGCGTTGAACTCCAAATTCCCGCATAATAGTCGTGGATGTTTACTGAGAGACTATTCATACATTCTGGCCGGTCATAGAGAACAATGCCGGGTTTGGCCAAATATTCATTAAACACGCCCGTTGTCAGCGTCCACACGGGTTCGTCTGCACGAACAGGGAGGCAGGTTAACGAAATGGTTGATACAAACAGCAAGCAGAACAATATACGCATAATTTTCATAATCCTCCATATTTTTTCAAGTTTCTTTTATCTACCGGCCTCAAGCTGTGCTTAAGAATTAACCGATCTGATACCTGCTTGACGCTATCATGTATACGTGATAGTGTAAAGATGTCGTCGATTATCGACAAATATCACTTTATTAATAACATGCTTAAAAAAGTATTTTCAGAACTTGGTTTGCCGGACACCGCACAGCGACTGTACTCCTACCTCTTGGAACACGGGGCTTCATCAGCGCGTCAGATGGCAGAAAATATGAGCATTGCCCGTCCTTCCGTTTATGACCAAATTAAACTACTTATTCACAATGGCCTTGTCATTGAGCGTTATCAAGAAAACAAAAAAGTTTTCCAAGTTGATGAAGTGAAAAATCTACCTAATTTAATTGCAAACAAAATTGAACAACTCCAAAAAGAGCAGAAGAATGTTCTAGAGATGCTACCCAATCTTTCAAAAAAATCGGAATCAATCGAGCCCCGTATCAAATTCTATTCTGGTGCTGAAGGGATAAAGCAGGTTTGCAAAGATATAATGTGGTACAAAAACATAGAGACATACAGCATGTGGCCTATCCGTGAAATGGTGCGTGTCCTTGGTGAGGATTATTTTGCAGATCTGAATCGCCGAAGGATTAGGCAAGGTATATCAGTTAAGGCTATTTGGCCGAAGAATCAGGCCTTGAGTATCAAAGAATATCCTTTTTTTGGCATTGGTGGAGGACATTTACGAGAAATTAGAATTCCGCCTAAAGAGATGACTTGGAAGATGGGCGCGTGGCTGTATGCAGATAAGGTTGCCTTTGTTTCCTCTCGTGATGAAACATTTGGTTTTATAGTGCACAGCAAAGATTTCCACGAGTTTTTGAAAGCTCAATTTGAAGTTATATGGAAAGTATCTGAAAAAATGAAGCCACAGCCTAAATATACAGATAAGTTTTTGGAAACGGTTTAAGAATCCTTGGTAGATTTCTATTTCATAGTAAACTTAACATAATCACGGTTCCCACTTTGCCACGATGTGCAAAGCGTGCTTTACTGAAGGCATGATTGGAGTGCCTGTACAGGAGAAGCTCAGGACCTTGGATCATTTTGAATTGGTCCAAATGCCGGGAAACCCTTAGTTTCTAGGCTCCTGCTTACACCTATCCAACAAAGGACATTGTGCGACCATTGATCCGGATTATGTCGACACAGCCGATCCAAATAATTGGCAACCAAAAAGAGCCACGGTTTCGCTTGCCAAACCTTTAGGCCAGTCAGGAGATTTTGACGCGCTTCAAGCAGTTGGTTGCCATTTACATTTCGAGGTCTGGCGATTGGATTGTGGAACAAATTGGAATTTTGCGGACCCCTATGGCTTTTTCGTCACAAACCCAGATGGTTCTACCAGCACAGTTTATCCTTCATTATGGACAGGTAATTGATGACTAACTAGCACAAAGAGCTTTTTTGTGATATCATTGGAAGATGCCTTGCAAATGCTTATGTAGACACTCTTTATTTACCATATTTATTATAATCGCAATTTTTGTATTTTCAAACTTAAAGTTAATTGCGAGCATGGCCCCCGGCGCAACACAAGTCAATTCCGCCTCGCGAATTGAGTGGAATCATTACACGAGCCAAAGCTTAGCTATATCGTTCGATTATCCCGAAGATTGGATCGTAACTGATCGAACGTTTACGGATGAAGAGTTTTATTCTCCAAAAACGACATTGACCTATTTAAGCCTATGGGTCTGTCCATCCACGACTAATCTTATTAGCTCCGCAAAAGAAGGTAACACCAATTGTGTGCAATTTTATACGCGATCTCGAATCCTTCATCCTCCACTGGCTTTCGAGGACGAAAGCACTATTTTTGATAATGTCATGAATTATGTCAACGACAAATCGAATAACTATTCAAGTTTTATCGTTTTAGAACCCGGCTCTCCTATCGCGTCTGACCCGAATATTAATCTTGTAGGATTGTACCGAGATAAGGCTTCCGTCATGGGCCTATATCAAGCGATTTGCCCTGACGATCAAATTGATGAATGTATTCTTGTATTTAATCATATTTTAGGTTCAATTCGCTTGCTTGACTAATCTTGATCTTACTAAAATAGAAAGTGGGCACTTATTAGGTGTCCACTTTGTGTGGTATGGAGCAATTGTACGGGGAAGAGTTAATTATATGTTGATGTCTGAGGGTTTTTCAAGTTCAAGTTTTAATTCGCCCGGCTTGGTGATATAGATTGTCACCCGATGGCCGGGCTTGAATCCAGCCGATTCCAACCATTGTCCGCCTAACCGAATCCTGGGCTTGATCTTGCGTTCGGCAAAATCCCCGATGGCTTCGATTTTCAAGGTCCGCGATTGTTTTACTGGCATGGCTCCACCTCGCTTTCCTCAAACGTCCGGCCAAGGATGAAGTCAGCCGCCTTTTGCGCCCCTGCTTACACCTATCCAACAAAGGACATTGTGCGACCAGGTCGTCATTGCGAGAATTGGGGTATTTTGCGACCTAACTATACCAACCATGCCTCGTTCCAGATGCGAACGAGGCATTTTATATTCTAGGAGGAGCCACTATGGTAATCTTGTTCGATAGAACCGCAACAATTTTGACAGGTAGTTGCATTCTGTTTCGTATCGATAATGCGAGGTGCAAAAACAACTGCGTTATGTATACTTATCATGGATGCTACTACACGGCGAGCAAGATAAGCTCTGCGGCTTGTTGAGCGGCAAAAAAACGTCCTTCATCCAGACTTCTCAAAGATCATTTCCAACGGGAATGAGCAGATTGTAACGCCTTCGCCCAATTCAGTTACTGGTTCGCTTCACAGCTCTTTCTATATATTCCCCTAATATGCCAACAGAAAATTCCTCGGAGAGTTTTGATTTTTTTCCTTGCCTTTTTTTCTCAATTGGCAAAGTGAAAATAAATAAAAACATTCGCAGCAAACTTACAGACGGTGAAATCATTGCTGCCTTGAAACGACATGCAAACCGTGATTTTGGAAACGTTTCTTGGGAACATCACCATGAAAATCTAATTTCAATTACGGAAGCAAGTGAGGGCGTGGTTGAATCTATATACCCTGCAAGCAATGGTGCGGTCCTTCACATCACCACCATGCTTGATGACTTTAATCCACGCACAACAATAATGATGGTATAACGCACAGCCGGACACTAATCACGTCCGGCTTTTATTTATGCGCAAGCGACGTTTTGGCGGAGAAAGAAACCCTGATGCCGGCTTGTGGCGATCGCGAAATAAGGCTGCAAGATTAAGATCATACAACAACAAAGCACCACTCAAAACTTGTCCTGTTGTTGGAAAATCAACCTTAATGGCCATAGAAGGCAATTCATAAGAATTTTCCGGATTATTCAATGGGGCAGCGCACAAACTACCATCTCCAAACCCGGCAGCCACTGCCTTCTCGCTCCAATTAGAAACAATTACAAAGCAATGTAACCGAGTGGCATCAGCTATGGCCATGTTCCTCCAAAGATTTGTGTGTGAATTGCAAGAGCAGACAACTAAAAAGTCTAAAAATGGCTCAGCCTCTATTGCTGAAATCACATCAAATTCACGCAAGTCACTGCAAAGAATGACCGAAAAACTACCCAGATTGGATTTGTGAAAGCAAAGTTGACCGCCTTTAGTATAAAAATTCTCCGGTTCATAATTTGAAGGAGTGTTTTTGTATTGCTTCCGTTCTATGCTTTCATCTGGGTCGCACAATGTCCTTTGTTGGCTATAGGTGTGCAGGCCGGAAACAAGCCCATAACCGCCAAAATCGTCCGAAAGGCAGCCGTTAAATTCAAACCACGGAAATCCGGCAAGAAATCCAAGGTGGCGAAAAAGGGGGCGGCCGATGGAATTGATCTTGGACCGGCTCTCAAATTGCTGGCCAACGCGGAAAAGCTGGCCGAGGGAAGCAAAGACAAGGCTATCTTGAAGGAATTGAATGCTTTGAGAAGACTGTTGGAGGAGTTGGCAGAGAAGTGAGGAATGATGATAGTCCCCCTGCATCTGGACCTTAAACAGAGGCCCGCCCACATGGAAACCGCGAACCAGCTGTGACCTTCCCGCCGAACACCCTTTTCCCAGATTGGTTCAGCATTTCTTTCATGCCAAAAGGCACGCCGTTTAGCAAAGTAGCCGACTTTCAACGATTACTAATGAAACGGAGCATAATTCTTAAGCAAGAAAATCCATTTGCCTATCAACAGGTGATGATACATGGATCTTAGCCATATTCACCCGAAGATTCCACTTCGGTGGAAAAAATAAATGTAACGGTTCTGAGGACGGACTAAATCTTGTTTTAATTCTTTGGCGTTCGCTTTTCAATTCAGGAGCGGCCACCCGGCAATATTTGTCCAACTCACAAAACAAACCCTGGCAATCAATTGCATGAAGCGGTCTGCCCCATAATCCGTTAAACGACAAACCCAGTCGCTTAAACTCACTTTCCTGGTTTTGAACCATAGACTGGACGATTTCATTTGGAGTATAGTCTCCTGTATTCTCAAAAGCCTTCCTAATTCCTCTTACAGCCCCAGGGCCGACTTGGCAAAAATCATTCTCACTAAACTTTACCTGTGAAGAATAATTGAGATCAATCGCAATCTGATAAGACATAAAATCACCCATAAGCGGATAATCATGAAGCAATTCATAAACCTCAGATAAAGCCTTAGCCTTACGAATTTTTGCGCCTAATTTATCTTCAACAAACATTTTCTTGAATAAAGCCAAGTGGTTGAGGTGCTTTCCAGCGAAGCCGAAGGCTCTATTCGCACACAGAATGAAAGCCCCGGTATAAATGGTACCGTTTACGCGCTTAGCATACTCCACAGCACTTAAGAGGCTACCATCCACAAGATTTGAAATGGTTGGGGCGTGGCCAATTATCTTCTTTATCGATTCCCAGGTCTCGATTTTACTGAACATTCTGAAGGCAACAATTTGGAAAAGCTGATCGTCAGTATAATCATAGGCAGCGTTACAGGCAACTTCACGGATCATATATTGTGAAACCCTATCCGCCGCCCGGTACACATTACAGAATTTGTACTCAAGAAAAATTGAGTCTTTTGACCATGGCTGTGAATTTCCCGCGAGTCTACGTTCAAAAATTGCCTGGCGCTCTGCAGCAAAATACCAGTATAAATCGTAAATGCGATTGCGTGGCTTCGGTGCTTGTTTCATTGTCGTGGAGGGAAGTATAAAAAACTTTTCTCATTTCTGCAAATGAAAACAACCCCTACGATTGTCTGTAAAAAACACCAGTGCCGTGCAGGTGAAAAAAACGAGGATCCTCCAAAAGGCGCTTTGCCGCGATGCGTTCACCTACCTGCTTACACCTATCCAACAAAGGACATTGTGCGACTTCGTAAGAGAATTATAATAAAAAAGCCCCGCAAAAAAATGTTCGCGGGGCTTGAGAGAAATAAACCTAATTATGAACGAGCCGGTAGAACATAACAGCCTGCGAAGCTGGATTGGTAAATGTGAGTTCCGCAATGCCGTCCGTAACAACCGGGACAACATTTACTGTTGCCCATGCTCCCGTAATAATGGGAGCATACATCAGCCGCCAGTGGCTTGGATCGTATAGGTATGTATTCCATTGCAACGTAGCGACCGAATTGGTCCCGACGATAACACTATTGATAACAAGGCCGTTTGCCGAAGGGCCCGGAATCGCAAAGAATTGAACCGCATCGATTTCGGCCACCGGCTGTGTCGGAGCTGTGTTCGGATGCACCACCACCCAATACAGAAAAGGATATGAAACTATATTGGTCATAACCACCATAACTTGGTTCCAGTTTGTTCCGACAGTCGTCGGAAGATTGGTGATGACTGGACCGAGCGACGGATTGAGAGTACACCGGAAATATGATCCGGTGCCGTTCATAAAACGGTATTGGAACCGTAGGACATAATTTTGGCCGTCCTCGATTCTCTTGTTTCCGTTGGCGTAGTAGATGAGATACGTATCGGGCAACGGACACCACAACAAACCCTCGCCTGTAGGCATGCCCCCGCTATTGTAACCGTATGTAACGGCCATGTAGCCGTTAGTAGGTGCTAACAACCGCGGCACAAGTTCCCAATTCCAAAAAATAGGGTACGAACTGAGATTGTTTGTCGTATTCCAGGCTGAAGTAGTGAAGTCACCGACGCCGTAAAACTGATTCGCCGTCACTCCGGTATTCGATATCAGTTGTTGAATGAATGCTGATCCCGTTTGGATCTGCTGTGTCATGGGGCTAAAACCTCCTCCACTCAATCCCATCGGAGAAAGCGCTTTACCAACCGCGACATCAGTGATTTTCTTGGCGGCACTGGCGAGGCCAGGCTCCAATTTGGCAAGCTCTAACTGATTTGTAAGCTGTGCCGTAAGCGGTTTGCTTGATTTTTTTCCGACGTTAACTGCCCGCACTTGAGCAGAATTTTGGGCATCAACAGCCAAGCTTGTTGCTCAGGCGTCAATTGCTGAGCAAGTAGTGATAGTGACAAGGTAAATCCGCACGTGCAGATGACTACCATCCAGCGTAATGTTTTTTTCATGTACTTTCCGTCTCTTTCTTTTGTTTGTGGTATCTTTTGTTCAGGCCAAACGTGGCAAGAATCTAAAAAAATACTATCTTATTATTCATAAAAAGTCAATACCGTTGAAGGGAGCGATCGAGGTATCGGAATAGATGTCCTTCGAAATCTGTAACAAGATATTCTTATGTTTAGGTATGTTATAGAAGCTGATTCCTTGACATTGCTCAAAAAAAATGAAAAAAATCAGTCCTGGCCAAAGATTCGGCCAGGACTTGGAAAATACACTATGATTTTGAAAGAGTGTGACGCTAGGATTGAGTTTCCTTATCGTAATGGAACCCCTCGTCGTCCTCATGACCTGCCGTTATTTTCGATATCAACCACCAGGTAAACTTCATCAGTAGTTTCATGCGTTTCCTTTCGGTTAAGTACGACCCATACAAGTATGGCATAGAATATAAAAAGTACGTATAGTGCAGATTTGCGGTCAAATAAAGGTATTTCTTTCGACTTATCCACAGAGCAATACGTAATCCAACCAATAAGTTAACATAACA
>CAWKEA010000002.1:0-89720 GCA_963848635.1 uncultured bacterium | reverse complement strand
GGGAGGGTGAATAACCCGCCAACCCATCTTTGCACATTTCGTGCCCAAACAAAAACCCCGCGCAGTTGCGTGCGCGGGGTGCGAGATATTTTGGTGCGTCATCCATGTATGATGATACGGAGTATATTTCCGGGGATCGCGAATAACTCTCTTGCAATGAGGAGCCAGCTGGCTTCCGATCGGCACCAGCTTATGGAAACCGGAATCTGCAATCCCGCCTTGGACAGCCGATATTTGCACAATGCCCATGACCGCGGCGCATGCCACCATTTGACGGCAAGGATAATTCCCGAACATGACGGTTGGCGGCTTACGAGATTGGCTAATGCACGCATCTCACCGTCAGTGTTGAACGTCCATGCGTTGTCCCTTATCAATCGGCCGTTAGAAAGCGCCGGACGCACGGATAGAAGATAATTCGCCATGATGTCTGACATCACAATAGGCTTCTTGTCTAGCGTTTTGTCTAGCGTTTCTCCGGCAGTCACTGCGATGAGGGTCTCATGGTCCTTATCGGACAAGCGTATGGCTCTGTCGCAAGCTATCTTCGTTTCCGGTCCGACGGTGATTCCATTGTTTGTGTTTCGGACGAGGTCGCAAGCCACGACCATTATTATTTACAATCAGCACCTCCTTTGTTGAGTTGTGAAAAATCTGTTTGTGTTTCCTTATGCAGGGAACTCTGGATAGATAGTAACAAATATGTTTGAATTTGTCTAGTTGCTCATTTCCAATTTTCGACTATAATTAGAGCCGTATAATTACCCAACACCGCCTTGAACGAGGCGCTGTTTGAAAAGTCGTCATTAGCAATATTAATTTCCGCTTTTCATAAAATGAAAGACAAAAAGAGCCAAAAAGAAAATAAGATTGCAAAAAAGATCGCGCCGCTCGCCGATCGCGTTCTTATAAAAGAAGACACAGAATCAAGCGAAAAGAAGACCTCGTCAGGCATCATCATCCCAGTGACGGTCAATGAGGACAAGGGGAGCAAGCGCGGCGAGGTCGTCGCGGTCGGACCAGGCCGTGTCGAGGATGGCCAGCTTGTCGTGCCATCGGTCAAAGCCGGAGACGTCGTTCTTTTTCAATGGGGCGATAAAGTGAAAATCGGCGAGGATGAATATTATCTGGTCCGAGAGAGCGAGATACTGGCCATTATCAAATAATGAACAGAAATAAGAATATTGAAATAGAAAATAGAATGAATACCGATATGTTCCTCCCTTTTCTATTTTCTACTTCTATTTTCTACTTCTAATACAACCATGAGCAAAAAGATTTTATACAACGAAGAGGCCCGAAAAGCCTTGAAAAGAGGAGTCGATATCGTCGCTGACGCGGTCAAGATAACGATCGGTCCGCGCGGCAGGAACGTCGTTCTCGACAAAGGTTACGGATCGCCGACTATTACGAATGACGGCGTCTCGATCGCAAGAGACATTTCCCTTAAAGACAAATTCGAGAACATGGGCGCAGAGATAGTTAAAGAGGTGGCCACAAAGACGAATGATGTGGCGGGAGACGGGACGACGACGGCTACTATCTTGACTCAAGCCATCGTCGATGAAGGCATGAAGCAGACGAGCATGGGCGTCAATGCGATGGGTGTGCGCGCCGGTATCGAGGCCGCCGCACAAGACGTTGTCGCGGCGCTCAAAAAAGCCGCCAAGCCGATAAAGAGCGACGATGAGATACAGCAGGTCGCCACCATTTCCGCGGAATCGGCCGAGATAGGATCGATCATCGCTGATACGATAAAGAAAGTCGGCAAGGATGGCGTCGTCACTGTCGAGGAATCCCAGACGACGAGCCTCGAGTCGGAAGTGGTCGAAGGCATACAATTCGACAAGGGATATGTTTCGGCATATATGATAACCAACGTCGAGCGCATGGAAGCTGAGCTCAAAGAGCCCGCCATCCTCGTCACTGACAGAAAGATATCGGCGATAAAGGAAGTCTTGCCTCTCCTTGAACAGCTCGCGCAGAGCGGCAAGAAAGATCTGGTCATCATCGCAGAGGACGTCGACGGCGAAGCATTGTCGACTTTTGTCGTCAATAAATTGCGCGGCAATTTCAACGTGCTCGCCGTCAAAGCGCCGGGCTATGGCGAAAATAAAAAAGCCATGCTCGAAGATATCGCCGTGACGGTCGGCGCCACGGTCATTTCCGAGGATGTCGGCATGAAGTTCGATAAAGCTGACATAAGCATGCTCGGCAAGGCGCGCAAGGTCATCTCGACCAAGGACAACACTATCATCGTCGGCGGCAAGGGCAAGAAAGCCGATATCGACAAGAGGTCGCCCAGTTGAAGAAGCAGTACGAGAGCTTTTCGGCAAAAGAAAAATCGAGCGAATATGGAGACGCGCACAAGCTCGCGAGCGCATCGCAAAGCTTTCGGGCGGCGTCGCTGTCATCCGCGTCGGCGCGGCTACAGAGACAGAGATGAAATATCTGAAATTAAAGATAGAAGACGCTGTCAATGCCACAAAGGCCGCCATCGAAGAGGGGATCATTCCTGGCGGCGGCGTTGCCCTGGTTCGTGCCGCGAACGAAGTGGCGAAGTCGTATGCAGGCAATAAGATCTGCGGCAGGCAGGTCAAAGGAGAGCAATCTCGGCTATGAGATAGTCCTTAAGGCTCTCGAAGCCCCCTTGAGACAGATCGCCATCAATGCCGGCAAAGACGACGGTTCGGTCATCGTAGACATGATCAAGAATGGAAAGGGAAACAGCGGCTATGACGCCCTCGCTGATACGATGGTCGACGATATGATATCCGCCGGCATCGTCGATCCAGTCAAAGTCGCTCGCCTCGGCGTCGAGAACGCTTGTTCCGCCGCCGCACTACTTTTGACGACCGAAGCCGCGATTGCCGACGAACCCGAAGAAAAGAAACCGCAAGGGAATCAGGGAATGGGAGATATGGGCTACTAGTAGTTGGATGTCATCGAGGAAAAAGAACCGAAGGGCCGCACAAATACAGGAACTGGCGGCCTTTTGATTTGCAGAGGCAAAAAACTTTCAAAAATATCGGTTTTCGTGATCAAATGCCTCTTATAAAGAAACTAACGATCGCACCAATCAGTATCGCTGAGCCGCCGAGGATGACCATGCGGAACGTTCTTTTCCATGGGGCGATCTTCGAAACTTTTGCGCTCGCATAGCCGAGGATGCCGAGAGCCACGAGGGATATGACGATCGATGCGACGAGCGAGGCTGACCCGGAAGAGAGCAGGTAAGGTAAAAGGGGAATGAAGCCGGCCACGACGAACGAGCCGAACATGATAAGTCCGCCGATGGCCGATGTCACGCCGATCTTTGAAGTCTTTGCGGCGCTGTTTTCCTGCCTGCCCTGTCTGCCGACAGGCGAGACGGCAGGCACGGCCTTTACCTCATATTCTTCGACTGATTCTTCTGACAGAAAACTGCCGACAGCCATGGAAAAAGCCTCGACGGCGATGAAGACGATACCAGTGAAAAGTATCGTCGAATTCGGCACACGGCCGATGTCGATTCCAGAAAGTAGGCCGACGGTCGAGACGAGGCTATCCTCGACGCCGAACACTATGTTGCGGATGTATATCGAGCGGTTCATGTGAATAGGTTAATAGTACAAGTAAATTGAAGGAAATACGAGGCCCGATTTTACCTTTTACCCTTGAATGTGCGCTTGAGTGCGACCTTCCAAGGGTTTTTTATTTTGGTTAAGGCAGGAAAGGGGGTGGAGGTATGCTTTTTTTATCGATGTTTACAATGTATATACATTGTCATACGGGGGTAAAAAAGACATGTCGCACCAGCCGTGCCGGGAAGAAAGGAAAGGCGTTGACGATTATTGAGTAATACAAGGGTAATCCTTGTAAAAAAATCCGAGGATAACCCTTGGTTTTTTTATTTTGCTATACTTACCCTATGAAAATCACTTTCATCACCGGAAATATGGGAAAGGTAAAAGAGGTCAGCCACTATCTTGGCATTCCTCTTGACCATCAAAAGATCGATCTGGACGAGATCCAGTCGCTCGACATAGAAGAGGTCGTCAAGGACAAAGCCACGCGAGCGTATGAAAAGGTTGGCAAGCCTGTTTTGGTCGAGGACAATTCTTTTGTCTTTCATGCATTAGGCAAGCTGCCTGGACCTCTTATCAAATGGTTTTTAGGCGAGTTAAAAAATGAAGGGTTGTGCCGGTTGGTCGACGGAAAGGATCGTAGCTGCACTGCGACGGTATGCTATGGCTTCCATGACGGAAAAGAGATCCATCTGTTCAGCGGTTCGATGGCGGGCACGGTGGCACAATCGCCAAGAGGCGACAATAGCTTTGGCTGGTCTCCGGTATTTATCCCAGAGGGGTATGACAAGACGTACGCAGAGCTTTCAGACGATGAACGTGCGCCCTTTGCCATGCGAAATATCGCCTTGAAGAAGTTCCGCGATTTTATTGCTGGTTAAGTTAGTGTTCAATTTTGAGTGAATCCAAAAAAAGCTCTCAATGGGGGTGTTTTTTGTGTTTTTTAAAAAGAAAAAAGCAAATTGCTTGACAAAAATTGTGGGTATGCTATACTCTTGGGGTAAAAGTAAATTGACAAAACGTAAGGCAGGAGCATTTGGCTCCGGGAATATATAAGGGTGCAGAGTTCAAGTGGCTAATCCACTAAAGGCACTAGGTCGAACTCGAAGCATCTAATGTCGGTGAAAAAGCCTAGTAAGTCCCAGATAGGGCAATCTCTGATCATGGATATAACCAGTAATTGGAACCAGTTCATTTGAATGAAAGAATGAACCGTTACAAGGCATATGGTGGGTCAATGCTGAATAACGTAGATCGGAGAGGACAGAAATGAGGATCCATCCATCGCACACTTTTGATTGAAGTATGTGCAGATGATGTAGTCGGTGTCGGAAAACAATCTAGTTGTCTAAGGCGCAAAAACAATCACGCTGACCGATTGTAGAACATGCGTCTGAAGCAATGAAAAAAGAATGACAGGGTGCAGCAAACGAAAAACTCGTTAGGAAATGAATGATAGACGGTAAACTATTGTGCGATCGGAATCGCACACAAAGGCGGAACTGTGTTGCTTCAAGCTCACAACCGCCTTTTTCTTTTTATATTTTCTTAAAAATCTCTCCTTTCTCAACCATCTCAACCTTGCCGCTCTTCCTATCCTTGACCTCTAATTTTCCTTCTTTCAAATTCTTTTCGCTGACGACGATGCGCGTAGGGATGCCGATGAGGTCGCTATCGGCGAATTTTTCGCCAGGGCGGAGGTCGCGGTCGTCATAGAGGACCGAAACGCCTTTTTTGAGGAGGTCATTGTAGATTGCATCGGCTTCTGCTTTTACTTTACCTTCTTTATCAAAAATGAGGATAAGATGAACGTCGAATGGAGCGATGCCGCGGGGCCAGACGAGGCCATGTTCATCGGACATCGTCTCGACCATGGCACCCATGACCCGGCCGGGGCCGATGCCATAACTGCCCATGACGACTGGTTTTTTCTTACCATCAGAATCGATATATTTTAGGTCAAAAGCATCGGAAAACTTTGTACCCAGATTAAAGATATTGCCCACTTCCACAGCTTTCTTTTCAACGAGGTTTTCTTTCTTTAAACCAAGCTCGTTCAATACTTCGTTGTCGTCGAGAATTTCCTTGTTGATAGCTACTTTCTTACTCTTGTCTTTTCCATCTATATAGATCAAGTCTTCACCTGCATCGCTCAAGGTTTGGAACTCTTGTGAATGATTGGAAAAAGTTCCGCCAGGAGCTGCTGTTATGAAAGTTTTATCGCCAAGGCCGAGCCGATCGAATATTTTAAAGTAAGCATTCTTGGCCTTTTCGTAGAAGATTTTGTGCTCTTCTTCATCGCGCGAGAAAGAGTAAAGGTCCTTCATCAAGAATTCTCGAGTTCGCATGATGCCGCTCTTTGCGCGCGCTTCATTCCTGAATTTTGTCTGGAATTGATATGCAGAAAAGGGAAGATCGCGGAAGGAGCTGATGTAATCCTTCATCAGATTCGTCAGCTGTTCCTCGTGGGTGAAGCCGAGGCCGAGCTCGGTGTCATTTTTGAGTTTCGTCTTGAACCAATTGTCGACGGCGGCATCGTCCCAGCGGCCTGATTTCTTCCACACATTCGGGTCCTGCAAGGCCGTCAAATAAAGCTCCTGTCCGCCGATCGCGTTCATTTCCTCGCGAATCACTTGAACAATATTATTGAGCACGCGCAGGCCAAGAGGCAAATAGGAATAAACGCCGGCGAGCTCCTTGTGGATGAATCCAGCACGGATCAAAAGCTCGGCGTTCTTTGCGATTTCGTCCTTTGGCGCCTCGCGGCGCGTCTTTGTGAAAAGCTGTGATTGGCGCATGATTGTTTGTCTGTGTTGCTTGGAGCCATTCTATCATATCTTGTGTACGAGATGACATCTCGTACAACGCTATACGAAATGGACGCCTTGCGTCTCGGTCTTTTTGCCATAGAGCACCAGATCCTTGATGCGATCCGTGCCTCTTTGTGGAGCGTTGATGAAGCCGTTCATGGCCGCTTCGGCCAGCCAGCCTGATTGGATCCAGTCGAACAGCCATTCGTCTGCATAGCGCGGGTCATATTGTTCGAAGCCCGCGCCCATCATGTAGAGCCATGAGCGGTTGAATTCTTCTTGTGAACCCAATGGCGGCGACATGATTATCGGCAAGCCAAGGCCTGCATAAAAAGACAGCTCGCTCGGCTTTGTCCAGAGGACGTCGGTTTCCTGCAAAAGGGCGTTGAACTTACGGAAATATTCGTATTTGTCTTGGTCATAGAGGATCGTCACAAAACCGTTCGCGCGCTCGTCTTTGAGGAATAGCTTGGTTATGGCTCTGTCGAACTTTTTCATGATCGGTGCGGATGTACCTGCCACCAGATTGAGCCTGACCTCTCCTTTGCGGATCTTTTCCGCGAATGACTTGAGGATCTTCAGCGCGATATCCGATTGCGCTCCAGCTCCGCCGATGGCGAACGTCACGCTCAATGGCTTGCCGCTTTTGGACGCGCCAAGATCTGAGCCGAGATACAGGGACAATAGCTTTTCGAATTTGTCGTGATAGATGCCGCTCGGGTCCAATGTGGACATGCGGGCTTTCAAGATATGGAGCGATGCTTCATTTTTATCTTCTTGGGTATGTTCTGTGCTAGCCGCATGTGCGGATAGTGCTTTTGGCAAAGGAAAACCAGTGGTGACGATGTTCTCGTCGCGCACGCCATAGAGCTTGAGCCTTTCTTTCGCGCGCAACGTCGGCGCGAGATAGACGATGCGGCTTTTTTCAGGATGGAGCGGCGCCCAGCTCCGAGCGATATCAGTATCGGTGCAGAGGCAATAGATGTCGCCTTTATAGCCGTGCTCCTCGGCACAAAGAGCGGGAATAGGAAAAGAGCAGACAAGAGGCAGAGGGTCCTCATTCAACACGCTGACGAGATGCTTGCCCAAGCCCTTCTTTATCAGCCGATACACGAGCTTTATCGGGAAGGTAGGTTTTGAAAGGTCGCGCCTCGGGTAGAATGGCTCGATTCTTTGCAAGTAGCTCATCAAATGAAAGACTCTCTTTCCGAATATCGGAAAACCTTGAAACCGCGAAATGCCCTCGTAGGTTTTGCGCGTCCAGAACCATTTGAGCCTATCGGAGCGCGGAATATTCGGATAGTCGTTGGCACTGATGATGTATGACTTTTTGATATTCCAAGACGCCGGGGAGCCTGCGATATCAAGGAGAGGAAAGACTGCGCGCTGGTGGCCGTACCCCATGTCTACGGCGATGATGTAGGCTTTTTTTTCGGGTTGGTCATACATGGCTGTTAAACTCAAAGTGCAAAACGCAAAGTTCAAAACTGTAATCCAAGACTGGATCAATATTCAGACTTTTTGCCTTTGACTTAAAGTTTTGCATTTTGAGTTTTGATATTTGCGTTCGCTATCACTGCTTCCGGCACGCTCTTGTACCGTGGATTCTTTACAAGCGCAGGCTTGCCACCCTTTTCAACCACGTAGTAGGCAAAGCCTTGCATTCTGCGAACCGGCTCATAATCAGCATGCTGAGGCATGCTCGAGGAGTCGCCGGCCGGGTCGAATACGCTGTCGTCAGAAGTGACGAGCCATGTATCGCCTGTGTTGACGAGAAGATGTCCTGCGAAAGAAGGGATTTCGACGACGTCGCCGGGTCCGACCTTGATTGCTCTGAATGAAGCTATCCGGTCATCCGCAAAATTCTCATTCGCGTCCTTCTCTCTCGTTTGCAAAATGACCAGGCCTTGGCCGTGAATAATCCTGTACGTTTCTTTGAAGTCGAAGACGTGGTAGTGGCCGTATGTCTTTATATATTCGCCGCCGACAGTGCCTGTTTCGAGCACGGTGACATTCAGCTTTTTCTCGCCGCCGCGGATCATATAATAATGAACGTCAGGGCCCGTGGCTGACGGATCCATGAGGACTTCTTTCATCTTTTCCTGCGTGCGCTCGGCAAAGGGTTTTTCCATAGCTTGATTATATAACGAAATGTATTTTTGACATATCTGCGAGTATTGCAGATTACTATGTCTAGTAGGTGCAGTGCCTGCACCTCTCGGTGCATGGCTTGCGTATATCCACCACATACTACAAATGATGGTGCAGGTATCTATTATCAGCTAACGGTATTTGTCCATAACTATTCTTATGAAGAGCAATATAAATAAAATATCGGCTAGCGTTGCCATTGTAGGTTTTCTTGTCATAGTTAGCGTAGCGTATGCGCAAACGTCTGCTATGAGCAAGACGTTCTCCGTGCACGGTAGGCATACTCTGTCCGCTCGACCGATTGTAGGTACGATATCATCAACAAACGGTTCGACGAGCCTCACTATGACGGTCCAGGCCAGCTCGACCGTCGCCGTGACGACGTATACTGTGAATACAGCGGGCGCTAGGATAATGAGGGATGGCACGACAACCTCTCTCTCAAGCATACAGATTAACGACAAAGTCGCAGTGGTCGGGACTATTTCTGGCACGAACATCATTGCCAAGGTCATCTTTGACGGCATCATACCTCATACGACTGGCCCGCCAGCAAGTTGGAAGGGCGGCCGCACTGGTTCCACGATCGGCCGTTCATTCGCCTCCTCGACTCGTCTGCTCATGAAGCTTGCAGCTTTTGGATCGGTATCGAATATAACGAGCGGTTCATCATTCACGCTAGCTGAAAGGTCAAAAACGGGCACGACGACGCTGACGATAGACACAAATTCGTCCACAGCGTTCCGAGAAGGCACCACGACAGCAGGATTCTCTAATCTCGCTGTCGGGAACCTGGTTGCGGTAACAGGTACGACGACTTCGACAAACGAGATCCTTGCTTCAAAGATCATGATCATTCCACAAGGGTCTTTCGGCAAAGGAAAAGGGTTCACGGGTAGGGGCTTTGGCGGACACAATGGCTGGTCCAAAGGATCGGCTTCCACAACCCCGCAGTAAATTCAACTTAAAATTATGAGGAAAGCCCGCACGCGATCGGTGTGGGTTTTTTCTTGGTATAGATTTTTATATCTTGAAATAACTCGCGTATTTTCCAACGAGCGGCAGAGGTTTTTCCTCGCCTTTGACGGCACGTACGATGCCGACGATCGCAAAGGCGAGCGTGAGCACGTTCACGAGATAGAGGAGCGGCCAGAGCATCCAAATGACGGATCCGATGATCCAGATCGCGACCTCGATCGAGAGGAGCACAAGGCCTTGCTTGATGTGGAATTTGACGAAGGGATCCTTGTTGGCGACGATATATGAAACTATGACGAGCGGCCCGAGATAGGCGAGCACGGCCATCGCGGCGTTCGGATTCGCTTTGCCGTTAGCGGAGCTGCTTGGTTTGGTTTCCGGAGCGCTTGTTGAATTTGTATCCATAGTTCTTATTTTTAAATATGAATGAGTAGTAAAACGACACAGAGGATTATACCATTTTCGTGGTACAATTGTCGCATGACCGAAACGGTAAAAACTGTCGCTCCAAGAATCCTCGAGGCTATACAAGCCTCAAAAAGCATCCTATTGCATTGCCATCCGTCGCCTGATCCAGATTCTGTCGGCTCGGCTTTGGCTATGAAATTCGCCCTTGAGAGTCTGGGCAAAAAAGCGACCGTCATCCGGGGCGACAGCGAGATTCCAGATGCCTTCATGCATTTTCCAGGCGCACGCGACATTGTGCCAAAGAATTTCTTTGAAGTCGATCTAAAGGAGTTTGATCTATTCATCATTCAGGATACCGCAAGTTTGGATCGCGTATCGCGGTTAGGAGAAATGGCGATTCCCAAAAGCCTGCCGACGATTGTTATCGACCATCATATCAGCAATGCGGGCTTTGGAACTATTGCGAACCTTGTCGAACCGGCCTATCCTGCGACAGCAATCATTCTTTTCGATCTCTTTAAAGTATGGAATCTTGAGATCACTCCAGATATGGCTGCTGATCTTTTTATTGGAGCTTATACCGATACCGGCGGCTTTCGATATGAAAGCGTCACATCCGATGTATTGCTCGCGGCAAGCGAATTGGCAAAAGTATACCCTGCGTTCCCAAAGCTTATCGCCACGATGGAAAACAGCAGAAAACCGGAGGAGCTTCTTTCGCTTGGTCTTCTTCTCTCGCACATAAAAGTCTTTTTAAGTGGACATCTTTCGATTGCTTCTGTATCGAACGCCGATCTTGTCGCTTCGCATCTAGAGAGTGATGATGCTGGTACAAGCTGGGCAGCCAGTCTCTTGAAATCTGTCGTCGGCTGGGATATCTCGGCCTGTTGTGTCGAAGTTTCTCCTGGAACCGTAAAGGTCAGCTTTCGAACGCGTGATTCAGTAAAATTCGACCTCTCAAGGCTCGCCTCAGCGCTCGGCGGCGGGGGACACAAGGCGGCGGCAGGCGTCCTCCTCACCATGCCACTCGATCAGGCAATTGAAAAGATTGTGACGATGGCAAAGGAGATATATAATCTCTAGCATTATTAGCGAGTTAGAATATAAAAGCTCCAAATTCAAAGCGCCAAGTTTCAACTGATTTCAAATGCTCAATGTGTCAGCGGTTTGGAATCTATTTGGAGCTTGTAACTGTGAATTTGTTATTTCACCAAAGGCATGAAAAGCGATCCATCCGTCGGTCCAAGCATATATATTATTTCAGGTATCATCGTCCTCGCCATCATCGGAGGCATTTATTGGTGGGTAAGCGTAAGCTCGAACCCGGCGTCAGCTTTGCCTTCATCATCTGCAAGTTCCACCGATGTCAGCGATGCGACCCCATTATCAGCTACAATGACGATTTCATCATCGACGGCCGCTTCCGCTACGAGCACCGCCGTCGCACAAAACTTCATGCATAAAATAACCATACAAACGAACAAGGGCACTATCGTCTTCGAGACATATGACGCAGATGCTCCGAATACTGTCAATAATTTCCTCACACTTGCCAACAAAGGCTTTTATAATGGCCTCATCTTCCACCGCGTCATAGAGGGCTTCATGATTCAAGGTGGCGATCCAACGGGCACTGGCCGAGGCGGTCCGGGCTATGCTTTTGCCGACGAGCTCAATCCAGCGACGCCTTCATACCAAGCAGGCTATGTCCCTGGCACCGTCGCCATGGCCAATTCCGGTCCGAACACGAATGGCTCACAATTCTTTATCATGCAGGCGAACACCCCGCTTCCGCACGCATACACTATTTTCGGCAAAGTCATTTCTGGTATGGATGTCGTCAATGCCATCGCCGGGGTTCCAGTGGATCAAAATGACAAGCCGCTCACGCCTGTCGTGATGGAAAAAGTCACCGTGGAGAATGTGAACGGATAAGGTTCAATAAGATAAAGCACAAATCGATCTTGAATTCCGCAAGCTTATACTCGTAATAGGCTATTTCATTTCGGAGGTTAAAGGCTTTGTGGATAAGATAGGCAGTATGACTTCGAATCTGGTCCCTTTGTCTAGTTTGCTCTCGACTGAAATAGTTCCACCGAGATCGATGATGATACGCTTGACGATAAAAAGGCCGATGCCAAGGCCTTGACATGATTGCTTGGTGGTGAAGAATTGGTCGAATATGTGGGGCACGTTTTCCGGCGGGATGCCACAGCCGTTATCGGCTATCCCGATCAACAAGCTCCCATTTCGGGTATCGGCAATGATGGATATAGACCTCACCCTTTTATCGCAGGTTTTGCAAGCGTCGACTGCGTTTCCGACCAGAGCTTTCAACGTCTTGTTCCATCCGTGATCATGTAGCCGCGGCCCGGCACATTTCGTATATAATCGCAATTTTTCCGACGTATCTTTTTGCGCAGATTTGTGATATGAGCCTCGATCGTATTCGAAAAAGGGTCGCTATCGGCATTCCAAACATGCTCCATGATCATGCTTCGCGACAGCACGGTATTTTTGTTGCTGACGAGATACTGCAAAAGATTGAATTCTTTTCGCGTAAGATACAAAGGCGATCCGGCTAGGGTGACAGTATTGCTTCCAAGGTCGAGTACGATATCGCCTACGGCCATTATCTCCTGCTTGATCTGTGGTGGCCTGCGCAATATGGCTTTTATTCGGGCCGAGAGTTCGGTATAAGCAAAAGGCTTCTCGACATAATCATCGGCTCCGCTTTCCAAGATCGCCACTTTCTTCTCGATGTCATCGATGACCGAAAGGAGCACTATCGGCATAGTCAAGCCGGCTCCTCTGATCTCTTGCACCACTACTTGGCCGTTCTTTTCAGGCATCGAATAATCAAGTATAACGAGATCATAGCGGTTCGTGCGGGCCATGTATGAGCCTTTTTTGCCATCGGGGGCGGTGTCGACGGTATACGACTCTGACTGCAGATTGTCTGTCATTATATCGCGGAGCTCCGCGTCGTCGTCTACAAAAAGTATTTTCATGGGAGTAAATTTATGAAATCTCTCATTTCGAGCGCCAGGTCGGAATAGAGATAGTATATCCTCGACGCGGGGAGCTCTTTATATCTATATTATTGCATTTGAACGAACAGTACTAGTATACAACATCTTTATGCGTTTATATGTTACAATTATCCCCACTATCCCCAGCCTTAGCGCATCCTCATGCATCACCTTCATCCCTTCTTTCTCCATCTGTCACAGATCCAGCCTTGGATAGAATCATGGCTTTCCACTGGAGGGCCGGCAGTCGTCTTCGCGGTCACTTTTATCGAAGGCATACCTCCGATCGGCTTTCTTTCTCCGAGCCACACCGTCGTTTTTTTTGCCATGTTCCTCGCAAAGATCGGAGCTTTGAGATTCGATGCTGTCATAGCGGCATCGCTCTCTGGAATGATCCTTGGAGACATTGCCGGCTATTTCTTGGGCAAGAAATACGGCTATTCGTTCCTGATTCGTGTCGGCAAGCTATTCTCGATCAAAACAGAATCTGTCGAGAAGATCAAAAATCTTATTTCAGGACATTTGAGCAAGGCGATATTCATCGGTAAATTCAATCCCTTGACTCGCTCGCTCGTTCCATTCACAGTAGGGTCAAGCAAGGTCTCTTTCGGCCGTTTTATTCTGATCGACGTTCTTGCAAACGTATCGTGGACGGCGCTGGCATTTGTCGTCGGCTACGTGTTTGGGGCAAGCTATGCCGTCGCGTCAGTCTATTTCGGTCGCGTCATTCTCATTGGCCTTATCGTTGCTGTGCTCATCGCCGTCGCTTATTATTTCATCAGCAAGCGATTCCATATATTCGCAAAATACGAGCTTTTTGCCCTCATATTGAACGTTTTGGCGTTGTGCGGCTTTGCCGCCATGCTCCAAGGCATCTCTGGTTGGCATCATTTCATGCTTCTACCCGATGTTGCGGCGAATGTTTGGTTCAGCAATCTGGCGGCTATGGCGCCATGGCTCGTATCCGCGTCCATCGTCATAAGCGCTTGTTTTGGTCCAGCTACCTTGGCGGTCGTCGCCGTCTGCCTGTCGGTCTATTTTTTCATACAAAAGCGATGGCGTCATTTTTATATCGTCCTTTCATCTCTTGTCGGAGGATATCTTTTGACCGAGTTCCTTAAAAATGCGATCGGCAGTCCGCGTCCGGTCGACGCGCTCATCAGTCTTTCGGATTTCAGCTTTCCTTCGGGCCATGCCACGGCTATAGCGGGAGCCTTGATCTTGCTCGTTTATTTCTTTGCTCCAAAGATACGATCAAAGCAGTGGCGCTGGTTCTTTGTCATCGGTCTCGTGATCATCACGCTGTTTGTCGGCGGGAGCAGGCTCGTTCTTGGGGTGCACTGGCTCTCTGACATCATCGCTGGCTATTCGGCCGGCATATTCTGGACGACGGCCATGATACTCAGCGTGAGGTATGGCGGATTGATATGGGAGGCGATCAAGGACTTCAGAAAAAAATAAAGGAATCGGGAGGCTTCATCTGCGGAACAAAAAGAGCGATCGACGCTCTTGGTTTCATTTATTTTTTTGATGCATTAAAATGACTGATAATTGGGACATTTGACGCAGTGATTGTGCCTTATTCCATGTATGATACACTCATCCTGTGAAAAAAGTTGCTATGAAAAAATCAGAAAAAGATAAAGCCGCCCAGCCAAAGGAAACTTCATGGGGAATCGTGGCGGATTGGTATGATGCTTTGGTCGAAGAGAAGAAGGGCACATATCAGGCTGATCTCATCCTGCCGAATCTCTTGCGCCTCGTCGCACCGGACGACAAGGAACGGATCTTGGACATCGCCTGCGGCCAAGGATTCTTTTCCCGAGCCTTCGCTCAAAAAGGCGCGTTAGTCGTCGGAGCCGATATCTCGGTTGAGCTCGTCAGTCTTGCCCGTGAACATCCAGAGAAGAACGCGTCATTCAATGTCGCTCCCGCAGACAAGCTCGAGTTCGCAGTAGACGCCTCTTTTGACAAGGCCATCATCGTCCTTGCCCTTCAAAATATCGAGAATCTGGGCGGGACGTTGGCCGAAGCGGCTCGCGCGCTCAAAAAGGGCGGCAAGCTTTTTCTTGTCCTTAATCATCCTGCTTTCCGCGTTCCGAAGAGCTCGGCCTGGGGATGGGATGCTGAATCAGCACGGCAATATCGCCGCATCGACGCCTATATGTCCGAAACGAAAATTGAGATCGATATGAACCCCGGGTCGACAGCCGCACGATCAAAGAAAGCGACCGTGTCATTCCATCGCCCGCTTCAGAGCTATTTCAAAGCTCTCGGCAAGGCAGGCCTCGCGGTGACGCGCCTCGAAGAATGGGTTTCGACCAAGAAAAGCAATGGCGGCCCTCGCGGCGCCGAAGAAGACCGCACCCGTCACGAGATACCCCTTTTCCTTTACTTGGAGGCGGTGAAGATGTAAAGAAAAATATTGAAAAAAGAGAGAAACTTTTAAAGGAATTAGTTTTCCTTTATCGTGTACTTTTTATATAGAATGACAGGCAATCCGGTCTTTTCTGCTTTTGATCGTCATTTCTGATGGTCTATATGATCCGGTCAGTATCATGTATGAAAGCGATGAGGAATAGCGGCAGGAAGCAGATGACGCCGAGAATGGTGAACAAGCCGGTCGAATCCGTGAACATAAGGCCGACACCTGTTATGATCGGGGCGATGAAATAAGGGATCTGGCGGGTCGTGCGAAAGAGCGAAAGGATGTTCGAATTTCGCGGCTTCACTTTCTTGAAGAAATAGGTCTCTATCATGACTTCCGCCAGGGCCGCGCCGATGCGCGTGGCAAAAAGCGCGCTTGCCCAGATTATGATCGACGGCGAGTGGATGAACGATAGAGCGATAGTGGTCGCTCCCATGACGATGAAACCGAGAGCCATGAGGCGCTTTTCTCCCCAGCCTCGGTCGGCGATGCGTCCGAAGGGCGCTTGTATGAGCACGAACGGCACGAGCATGACGGTCAAAATGATGCCGATCGACGACCAATCGAAGCCGACGACGTTCAAAAGGTACAGCGGCGTGTAGATGACCATCCAGCAGTAAAAAGTCTGGAGGAATATATTGATCATGAAGAGCTTCCAAATGTCCGGGAAACCGGCGATCTCGCGGATCGTTACCCCCACCGATGGCGATTCGTAAGGAGAGTCGGCGAATCTATGGAGATTTTTATGGACAAGATAGGCGACTGGCACGAGCAGGGAAAGGGAAGCGATGAAGACTCGAGTATAGACATGGTCTGTTATCAGTATGCCCGCGATCAACGGTGAAAGTATCCACGCGCTGTTTTCCAAAGCCAAAAACCAGCCGCGGACTTGGCCTGTGTGCGAAACTTCCGTATACGTCTCGAGGAAGACGTCGTTGGTGAATCCGACAAGGGCCAAGATCGCCATGTTGAGGACGAAGGAAATCTCGATTATGACAGGCGATTGCCCCCAGATGATGCCGACCATGGTTATGGCATCAAGGGCGATGAGCCCGATAGCCGTGGCGTAGTCGCCGTATCTTTTCAAGACACGGTATATGAGGAAAAAGGCGAGAACAGTCATGCCCGCCGCCGCCATGTAGACGACGCCGACAAAATTCTCGCTGGCAAACAGGCTCAGATATGAAGAATCGATATACGCAGGTATGGCCAAGTGGAGCGTAAAGATGAAATTGATCAGGCCGATCGAATATATGATCTTTTTAAAGCGGGCAATAGGTTCCTGGTGACGCATGGTTTATTTGTGCCTGATTATAGCAGAATTTTTGATATATCAAGATGATCGCGACTGCTTCTGTATCTCTTTTGGCCGCATTTTTATCAACGGCATTCTGGTATACTAGGTGTCCATGCAAAATGACATACATCTCAAAACGATCATCAGTGTCTCGGTATTAGTGCTCGTGATCGGTTTCATCGACACGGCACAGATGAAAAGCAGAGCTGTCACGGCCGGGAGCCTAGCGTCGACGACGGCTTCCACCGATCGACACGCTATAGATTCTTCTTTCTTCAACTCAAGCGCGCCATCGGATCATCCTTCCGCCGCGCGACATTCGTCATCTGTGCCCGATTCGCAATCCTTGTCAAGCCGGAAGGCGCAAAACCCCGTTCAGCCCGATATAATAACCGCAGATTCGTATCTAGTCGGCAATCTAGCCACAGGCCGGATCTATCTTGAAAAAAGCCCAGCTGTCGTCCGCCCGATAGCTTCAATATCGAAGCTTGTCACTGCTCTCGTCATCGACGAGAATATGGATCCGGATAGGCAGATAGGGATATCATCTTCATCTGTCACTGGATATGAGCAGACGGACGACATCCATCCTGGCGAGACTTTTTCCGCGCATGATCTGCTCACTGGGATGCTTCTCATCTCTTCCAATGACGCCGCGCTGGCTTTTGCGAATAATTTCGGCTATACGGCCTTTATATCGCTCATGAATTCGACTGCCCGATCGCTCGGCATGTCGCAGACTTCGTTCAAAGATCCATCTGGTCTCTCGCCGAACAACGTCTCGTCGGCGAACGACCTCTTCAAACTGGCGCGATATCTCTATAGCGATGATCCGGGCATCCTTGCAATAACCAAGATGCCGCAATTCGATGTGGCCACAACGACTCTCCATGATGGCCATGATTTCGTTAACATCGATCCATTCGCCTATGATCCGCATTACATCGGCGGCAAGACGGGCCGGAGCGATCAAGCAGGTGAGACTATGCTTTCTATGTTCAATCTTCCCATCAGCGGTGTCGATAATCCGATCGCTATCGTTGTCCTTCATTCCAACCAAGATGATCGACAGATCGATTCGAGCATACTCGTCGGTAAAGTCCTCGGGCTTATCTCCAGCCAGTAAAAACAAGCTGATGAAACATAAACGTCATGTTGTGCGTATATATAGATGCTCGAGACAAATAGAGCTTTTTGCACAAAATCTATAGCGATATGACATTTTTCATCATTTCCTTCATTGCCGGGGTTCTGACCATATTGGCCCCATGCATCCTGCCGCTTTTGCCGGTAGTGCTCGGTTCCTCCGTGGCAGAAGCAGGGAACAAGAGGCGTCCGTTCATCATTATCGGCGCTCTCTGCGTCTCTGTTTTCATCTTTACCCTCATCCTCAAGGGTTCTACGGCGCTCATCACGACGTCGCCGTCTTTTTGGAGCTATGCGTCGGCGGCGATCCTGGTCTTTTTCGGCTTGACCCTCGTCTTTCCAGATATATGGACGAAAATGATGCTCAAGATGCCTGGGCACGCCAATCCAGACAAATGGCTCTCAAAAGGCTATCAGTCGCGGGGACATTGGTGGGCAGACATCGCTGTCGGCGCCGCTCTCGGACCGGTATTCACGACATGTTCGCCGACGTTCTTCGTCATTCTGGCGACAGTCTTGCCTCAATCGCTGGCGCAAGGTTTGATCGACCTCGCGGCGTACATCATCGGCCTCGCGCTCGCGCTCCTTTTCATTGCATGGATCGGCCAAAAGCTCGTGGACAAGCTCGGATGGGCCGCCAATCCGTATGGTTGGTTCCGCAAGACGCTCGGTATCCTTTTTATGCTTATTGCCGTAGCGATACTATTTGGTTGGGACAAGAAAGCCGAAGCGGACATTTTGAACAGCGGCTTTTTTGACGTGACACAGGTGGAACAGGCCATAACGGAGACTCTGCAAGGCAGGGTAGGCCCGCAGAATATCTTTGGCGGCGGCAATGGCGCACCGATCCCTGACGAGCGAAACGAGGGCAAATATATCGAATTATCCGGTCTGTCAGGCTATGTGAATACGCCCGGCGGCGCGCCTATAACGATCGGCCAATTCATAGGCAAAAAAGTCGTTCTCATCGATTTCATCGACTATTCTTGTATCAATTGCGAGCGTACGTTCCCGTATTTGGAGGACTGGTGGCAGAACTATCAGAATCAAGGCCTCGAAGTCATCGCTATCCATACGCCCGAATTCGCTTTTGAAAAAGACATTAACAACGTCACTGCCGCGGCAAAGCAATTCGGTCTCACTTTTCCTATCGTCCTCGACAACAACTATCAAACATGGAGCGCGTACCAGAACGAGTACTGGCCGCACAAGTACATCATCGACGCGAGCGGAAATATCGTCTATGACCACATCGGCGAAGGCGGGTATTCTGATACAGAGGCGGAGATCGTCAAACAGCTCGACATCTTGCACCAAAAGCTAGGCGAACTGCCTGTCACGGAGGCAACGACATCACTGTCGAGCACAGTTCCTATCAACGTCGCCAGCCCAGAGACGTATTTCGGAGCGATGAGGAATGAATATTTCGGCAATGGTGCGCAAGGGAGCGCTGGCACAGAGACGTTCACCACGCCGCTCGCGTCTGCTCAGCTTTCTCCAAATTCGTTCTATCTTGGCGGCACGTGGGATATAGAGCAGGAATATGCTCAAGCAGCGTCGGCAACTACTTCAATTTCATATGTCTTTGACGCGAGCAAAATGTACATCGTGGCGGCTACGGCGGATGGCCAGCCAGTCACAGCGACAGTCTTGATCGACGGCAAGCCAATACCAGCTTCGCTCGAGGGAAGCGATGTCAAGAACGGCATCCTCACCATCACCGGCTCGCGGCTCTATGGCCTGTATTCAAACCCTGTCATGGGTCAGCATCGCATCGACATTATATTCCACCAGTCTGGAGCACAGGCGTATACGTTTACGTTTGGGTGATTACTGAAGGGAAGCCGATGCTTTTATAATGAGACGGCAGTTTGGCGGGTTTTTCTTTTGTATGGTACAATAGAAGCATGAAGAAGATATCTTTTAAAAATCTCGTTTGGAAGGAGGGGAAATATTATGTTTCGCAAGCTCTCAACATTGATGTATCGAGCTTTGGTAAAACGCGCCGAGAAGCGGTGAAAAACCTTGTCGAAGCTCTCGAACTCTATCTAGTGAACACGCCAAAGCCTAATTATTTGTAGACTCGTATTATTTAATGTACACTATACCCACTTACAAGTAATCACAACCACATGCCAAAACGAGCATCATCGCAACTACATAGTTCAAGGTCAAAGAAGACCAAGAAGCGCCTCGCAGTGAAATACGCCCGCAAAGCCGCGCAGACAAAGAAGCATAAATAGTTTTTTGATAATCTGGCATAAAGGCTAAAAAAAGAGCTCGCCTGGGAAAGGCGAGCTTTGATTTTGTGGAATATCTTATCTGGCAAAAAACTTCCTGTTTGAAAAGGCGCGCAAGAGCTGTCGCGCGCGGTGTCCGGGATGGCAGCCGTTTCTGCTGACATAGGCTCGTACCTTATGTTTGAAACGGACTTTTGCCAAGAACCGCACTAAAAAGTTCAGTTTTATTTTCATAGTAGGATCATATCTCTGATATAATAATAGCGTGATTGAAGAAAATCTCAAAACAGCGGTCTTTGCGAACGGCTGTTTCTGGTGCACAGAAGCCGTATTCTCTATGGTAAAAGGGGTTCAAAAAGTAGTGCCGGGATACGCCGGCGGTGTCACTTCAGATCCAACTTATGAGCAAGTAAGCAATGGCAACACTGGCCACGCAGAAGCCATTGAAATCACCTATGATCCATCAATTGTCTCCTATGACGACTTGCTCGCGGTCTTTTTCAATACGCACGATCCGACCACGTTGAATAGGCAAGGCAATGACGTCGGCACGCAATATCGCTCGGCCATCTTTTATGCGGACGATGAGCAAAAACAAAAGGCCGAAGCTTTGGTCAAGGAATTGAATGACGCAAAAGCTTATGAAAAGCCAGTTGTGACTGAGGTCCGGCCTCTATCAAAATTCTACGAGGCAGAGGACTATCACCATGACTATTACAAGAACAACTCGAGCGCGCCCTACTGCCAGCTCGTCATTGCGCCAAAAGTTGAAAAGATGCAAAAGAGGTTCGCGGAGCTTTTGAAGTAAATAGCAGCTTTGTTTGGCGGGGTTAGTTAGAGACTGATAACCGTGAATTCAAATGTTTCCAATCGCGCTTCAGTTCGAGAAGATACTGGCGGCCGCTGTCTGTGAGGCAATATGACTTTTGTACTGTACCATCATCGAATTCTTCAAAGCCGCTCTCGACGAGCCCTCTTTTGCGGAAGGAACTCAAAAGTGGATACAAGCTGCCCTTTGGAGTTCGAAAGCCGATCGACCTTAACTCGTCATAGATCTCCTGGATTGAATGCGATCTTCTTGAGATCATTTTGAGCACAAAAAACTCTAAAAAACTGCTAGTGCTTAACTTTAAATATGAAGTAATTTTTTGCATGATATTTTAATTTATTGTTCGCATCTCGAAAAGCGAAGTGGAAAATGGTGATGCGTGCTATGCCTATGAACTTGGAGTGGAATTTTGATAATTGGAGTTTGATTCAGATAATGGTCGAGCGGAAATGTGATGGACATACTAGTGAACTCACGGCGAGGGGAAGTCTATTCTTCTTAAAAAGTGGTAATTTTGAGGCGTAGGATTATACGGATTTTACGGTAACTTCGTGTTTGGTACCAAATTCATGGCTCAATCTCGTTGAAATTTTAAACAAGTCGTAGGATTATACGATTTATAATATGCTCTTTTTGAAGATGTATATCGCTACCCCCCCAACCGTGCGAATGAATGATCGCGCTCATCTGCTTTATTGAACTAATTCGTTTCTTTAAATCAAATCGCTTCTTTAGACTAACTTCATTCCTCGAACTAAATTTCATCCGTTAAGCAATTTTTTTGGCTACTTTTCAAGGCTGCTTTTTCTATAACGATAGTTATTTGATATTTTCATGCACTTGATTTCCTTATCGTCGCGTATATCCTAATATAATCAATATTTTATCATGAACGAAGAAGACCTTAAAAAGAAACTGACGCCAGAAGAATATCGCGTCCTACGCGAAAAGGGGACTGAAGCGCCGTTGAGCGGAAAGTTTTTGAATGAAAGACAGGCAGGCACATATATGTGCAAGGTCTGCGGCGCGGCGCTGTTTCCTTCGACAGCAAAGCTTGATCCAAAAAAAGGCCCGGCTTCGTTGGCGGGATGGCCCTCCTTTGATCAGGCGATTCCCGGCGCGATACAAGAGATTCCTGACGATAGCCATGGCATGCATCGCACCGAAGTCGTCTGTGCCAATTGCGGCTCGCATCTCGGGCATGTTTTTGAAGATGAAAACGAAGCGACTGGCAAACACTACTGCCTCAATTCGATCTGCCTCGACCTTGCCGCAGGAGAAAACAAAGAAGATCAAAAGTAATTCGCCACTTTCCAACCGGCCCAGATGCCGACGATGCCGCCGACTCCAGAAAAGAATATCGACGAGATCGAGATGAGCACGTTTCCACCCCACAAGCCGGGAATGAACGAGCCGACCGTAGAGCCGACGCCGAGGCCTATCCAAACAAGTGTTTTGCGCGACATGCCGTAAATGATATCATTGAAACGTATGAAAATGAATATAGGCATGGATAAGGATACCTTGATCAAGGCGCTCGCACTGCTTGTGATCGTGCTTATGGCGATTTTGATCGCGCCATATCTCGTAAACAAGGTTTCCACAGCGGAGCAAACCGACATGCCGCCGGGAATGGTCATGAAGGCTTTTTATGTCGGCCCTCTGCAGGCTGTGGCGACTGATACCGCGATGATGGATATGAATATGGAGAATGGGATGAATATGAATACCGCAACGACCTCCGTCGTGCCGTCGGGCATACTTGCGAGCACGACCGCCCCGATACCGACTGTCAGCTTCACTATAACCAAAGATGCTCTCGATGGCTGGGATCTGCACGTCGTGACGACAGACTTTACGTGGACGCCGCAGTATATAAATCAAGCGCCCATCGCAGATGAGGGCCACGCGCATCTCTATATCGACGGCGCTCTGACGGTTCTTCTCGGTCCTTGGTATCACATTAACAGCAGTATCTTACCGCCTGGCAGACATACGATCACTGTCTCTTTGAACGCGAACGATCACAGCGTCTTTTCGGCGAATGGGCGGAATATACAGGAGACGCAGACGCTCGTGGTTGGTCCGTTTTAGGAATATCTCAATTTATGGATCCTCTAGACAAAAAATATGTCGTCATGACGATCGTCGGCATGCATGCCGGTAAGGAGATATCGGATATCTTTTCTTGGAAGAAAAATGAGATCGGACAGCATGGAAAAACATATTGGCTGGCTCATTCCCCAAAAGCAAAGGTCTCTCAGGTTCAAGATTTTTGTAAGCAGGCCCACACAGAAGGTGAGGACGTATATTGTCTTTTTATAAATGCATCGACAAAAAACGGAGCTCGAAGGACATTGCATGATTCTCAGGCGAGCTGTGTGTCTGCGGATGGCATCGAATGGAGAAAGCTCGATGAAGGATTAAAAGTTACGGGAAAAATTGATAAAGCTGCAACAGTCCTCGTCTTTGACAGGTTAGAGACACTTACCGATCTGCTTCAAATAGATCTTTGGAATTATTCAGAGACCAATGGCGCTCCGATGAGATTTCGGCTAGGCGCTTCAACTGCATGTTGTCAAAAAAATCCTTCTATCGGCATGAAATCACATCAAAGAACTATAGTCGGATGGGCAAGGCTCAAAGCACCCTTTGCTGTTTATGTTAAGTAAAAAAATCACAGCACCGGCTCGTATTTCTTTTTCCTGAACAACCAACCTTCGAGCGAGTATTGATCATAGCCATAGCAGATATAGGCGATCGGGATGCCGATCAGCATGAGATGCGGCCAGACGACTTCGCCGAAAAAAATGAGGGAAAGGGTCAGCCAAAAGAGGAAGAAGAGCGAGGTGAAACGCAATTCGATGCCGAGGATGAAGAACGTTCCGATGAGAAGCTCGACGATGGCCGCGCCGAGGACAAGAAAATGCGGCTCGAATCCGAGAATATGGTCGAGATGATATTTTTCCACGGTGAAGAGCGCCAGATTATTGTGGACGATCTTCGCATATGCAGACGCGAATATCAAAGCGATCCCGAAAAGGATCCGCAATATCATAAAGCTCCGCGGCGCCAGATATTCCTGGATTTTGTGTATCCAGATGATAAAAGCAGAGGACGTTTTTTTGACGGCATTTTTTCTTCTTGCAAAATAATTATCCAAGCTAAAGCTATGCGCGCCGAGGACGAGGAGAACGATAATCTCGCCGAGATAATTTACATACGTCAACATATACCAACCGTGGAAATATACAGCCACGCAATACAGAGCAAGCGCGACGAAAGCGGCGATGCGCGTGTAGAGGCCTATCACAGTGAGCGTGCCGACGATGACGAGAACTGCCGTGACAAAGCCAGCCCATGCTCCAAAATTTGAGATAGGAAGTTCCGGACCATATGTCGCCTGGTAATATGCGCCGGCCAAAAACGAGATGCCGATGGTGAATCGAGCGATGAACGGCGTGTATTTTCGGAGCTGAGACAATGTAGGATCGAGCCATTGCTCGAGAAATCGCAGAATCGATATCCAAAAGATTCCAAACACGAGAAGGATGCCGATGAACGCCCAAAACACGAATTGTCCGATATTCTGCTCTGCCGTGGCCACCATATCGAATGAAGGCGTGCCGATGGCTTGGGTTACCTGTGCAGGGGTCAGAACATAGACTTCGTGCGCGGAAGCGAGAGAAGGCATTGCGAAAGACATCAATACAGCCGCGAGGTACAGTATGCCGATCGTTTTGATTCGCATAATCCTAATGCAGAGATGATAACACGAAATGACATTTTGGGGTGTATGGAAAAATATAATGAGGTATACTTGAGGCAATGGAGATAATCCTCGGCATTCTCGTCATCATCGCTGTTGCGGCCAATATCGTATTGGCGATCGCGTTTTTTAGGCGCAAGGAAGACAAGCCCGTCGAAGAAACCGGCGGCGAAGGCCTCAAGCTCATCCTCAATCAGGTCAACGATCTGCGGCATACCCTCGACATGAAGCTCGGCGAGAATGCGAAAGAAGTCAACAGCGCTTTGCATCGCCAGTTCAGCGAATCGCAGAAATTGATCCGCGACATCACGAGCGAGCTTGTCCAGGTCAAAGAGATCGGCAAGCAATCTCTGTCCGTGCAAGACCAGCTCCGCGAGCTGGAGGACATCTTGAAGAACCCGAAACAGCGCGGCATCCTCGGCGAATATTATCTTGAAACGTTGCTGAAAAATGTTTTACCGCCCGGCCAATACCAGATGCAATATGAATTCCGAGCACCGGATGAGAAAGGCGGAAAGGTCATCGTCGACGCGGTTGTCTTTGTCAAGGACAAGATAATACCGATCGACTCGAAGTTCTCGCTTGAAAATTACAACAGGATGGTCGAAGAAAAGAACCCAGCAGAGAAAGAACGGCTCGAAAGATCTTTTGTGAACGACCTTAAACTGCGCATCCAAGAGACATCGAAATACGTGCGTCCTGATGAAAAGACCATGGATTTTGCTTTCATGTTCATACCGCACGAAGCTATCTATTATGATCTTTTGGTGAACAAGATAGGCGGAGCGGTTGAAGAGGGGGACAATCTGATCCAGAGAGCGGCAAGCAAGTACAAGGTTATCATCGTCTCGCCGACGTCTTTCTTGGCTTACTTGCAGACTGTCTTGCAAGGGCTCAAGGCCATGCAGATAGAAGAGACTGCCAAGGATATCGTCAAGCATGTCGGTCAGCTCGGCGTCCATCTGAAAAAATATGAGGAATATCATGCCAAGCTCGGCACGTCGCTTTCGACCGTCGTCAATCATTACAACAACTCGGGCAAGGAATTCAAAAAGATAGACAAGGACGTCCTGCGCATCGCCGGCACAGCTCCCGGCATCGGCGCTGATATGATCGCTTTGGAGAGGCCTGATGTCGAAGAATAAAGGGAGGGAGCCGGATGAATCATATGCGAGACACGATGTAATTTGACAATTTTATCTTGATAATGTATTATCAAGCACTATGTACAACAAACAATCTACACAAGGGCAAGGAAGCAGGTCTAGAGTCAGCTATGGGATCCATTCAGACAGACGTTCTCCGGCACAGCGACAGCCATATCATGGAAGGCCTTCATCTTCATCCGGCGGCTATCGAGGCGGCCAACGCGGTGGTTTTAGATCTGGCGGCAGGGGAGGCGCGGCCAAGCAATTCAAGGATATATCGAAATTCATCAACAAGGCTGTTGTCACCGAAGAAATACCGAATTTCAAACCCGAGCATTCGTTTCTCGATTTCAAGATAGAGGAAAGCCTCAAAGGGAACATCTTGAAAAAAGGCTATACAAATCCGACGCCGATCCAAGATCGCGCTGTCCCTCATATCCTTGTCGGGCAGGACGTAGTCGGTATCGCCAATACTGGCACTGGAAAGACGGCCGCTTTTCTCATACCTCTCATCGACAAGGTTTTGAAGAATCGCAAGGAAAAGATCCTCATCATGGTGCCGACGCGCGAATTGGCCACACAGATCGACGATGAGCTGAAAGATTTTGCGTCGATGCTCTCGGTTTTTTCCGTGTGTTGCGTCGGTGGCGCGCCTATCGTCCGCCAGATGAGCAATCTGCGCCGGATGAACAATTTCATTATCGGGACTCCCGGTAGGCTCAAAGACCTCGTCGAACGCAGAGCGATCAATCTGGCTGAATTCAAGACTGTCGTCCTGGATGAAGCAGACCGCATGCTCGATATGGGATTCATCCATGATATGCGTTTCATGATGTCAAAGATGCCGGCGATGCGCCAGACGCTTTTCTTTTCCGCTACGATGTCGCCGGAAGTCAGCGCTCTTATAAAGGATTTCCTTCGCGAGCCAGTGTCGATATCGGTGAAAACGGGCGATACCGCGAAGAGCATCAATCAGGACATAGTGCGCGTCGGCGTGCGGAACAAGCTTGATGTCCTCCATGAGCTTCTCGGCCAAGCCGATTTTTCGCGCGTCCTTATCTTCGGGCGCACAAAGCACGGCGTCGAGCGCCTCAAAGATGAGCTCGTCAAGCGCGGCGTGAGCGCGGAATCGATTCATGGCAATAAGAATCAGAACAAGCGGCAAAGGGCGCTCGATCTCTTCAAAACCAATCATTTGCAGGTTCTCGTGGCGACTGACGTAGCCGCTCGAGGCATAGATGTCTCTGATATAAGCCATGTGATCAATTATGACTTGCCTTCGACCTATGAGGATTACGTTCATCGTATCGGTCGCACCGGCCGTGCAGGCAAAAAAGGCAAAGCGCTGACGTTCATAGAATAAGCCCTTCTGCCGTTCGCACCCTCTTTAACCAAAAAAACGTAGTATGTACACGAAGCCTTAACAGGCTTTTAATCATTAAAACAACAATTATGTCCAATTTATTCGCATCGATTTTTACGGGTTTTGGAGCTTTCTTCAGCGGCATATTCGGCGGCGGCCATGCCACTATGAATACGATCGCGCATCCTGCGCCGAATTCTGCTTGGGTAGCTTCAACGACTGCTATGCATGGCATGGGTATGATGCCCATGATGAGGAACGGCGTCTTTGGCATTGTGACAGCCATTGACGGCTCGACAATCACTGTCGATGGCCGCCAAGGGACTTCTACGGCGACGACGACCTATAGCGTCGATGCTTCGAATGCAAAGATAATAAAAGGCTCTGCCACAGGCACGAGCACAGCTTCGATCTCTGATATCTCCGTAGGCGATCATGTCGCCGTGTCGGGCCCAGTCGCAAGCGATGATTCTATCGTTGCCGTCACTATTATCGATGGCAGGATCCCGATGACAGCAGGAGACATGCGAGGCAATATGAGCGCATCGAGCACTATGGGTTATTACGGCCATGGCATTGCGAGCTCGACCATGATGAGATGGAACAATGGAGCTAGCTCGACCCCAGGCATGCGACATCCGACTCCTGGTTCTCCTCGCATCAATCCCGGCGGTCCAATGCAAAGAGCGGGCGATCCACGGGGTATAAATCCCGGAGGCCCGATGATACCAGCTCAAGGCGCCGTCCAATTAGACGGACAAGGCGATAATGCTAGCGTGAACGCCGGCGCGAGCGCGAATATTCAGTAAGCTCAACGTTAAAATCAATAATATAAGCCAAAAAAAGCCCTCAAAGGGCTTTTTGAATTCAAAAAATCTCATTTATTATAATGATTTATTCTGCAAAGGTGCTCTAAATGAGAATCAGAGACAGAGCAGTGAAGCGCATATGATATATCGGTTCATACAAACCAAAAGAACGCGGCGCATCCGAGCCCGACAAGAACGCAATATATAGCGAAGGGCGTCAGGGTCTTTGTCTTGAAATATTTCAAGAGGAATCTGACGGAAAGATATGCGCCTACGCCCGCGGCTAATGCGCCGACAAAGATCGGCCCTGCTGGGTATGAGTGGATGTGCAACAGAAAATGCGGCAGTTTGAGAGCCGCCGCCGCACCGATGATGGGAGTGGCCAGGAGAAAAGCAAAGCGAGCTGCTTCTTCGTGGTCAAGGCCGACAAGCAGTCCGCCGCCAAGAGCGGATCCTGTCCTCGAAAATCCAGGAATAAGGGCGAGCGCTTGGGCCATGCCGATTTTAAAACTGCTAGCCCATGACAGATGCTCGATCCTTTCATCCTTGGTGATAGAATTTTGATCGTTGGTTATTTTTTTTGTCTCTTTTCTTTTTGTTAGATATTCGGCCCCAAAAAGAACAAGACCATTGCAGATTAGGAATATCGAAACATATTTCGGCGAAGCAAATAGAGCCTGGAGCTTGCTTTGGAAGATAAGCCCGATGAGGCCGGCAGGCACAGTGCCGAGAACAAGGAGCCAGCCGAGGCGAGCATCGGGGTCGCCGACGATAGTAATGCGTTTGATCGAACGCAGAAGGCCCCATATGATCCTTTTCCAGTCTTTCCAAAAATAGACGAAGAGAACGAGAGCCGTAGCAAAATGCGTGGCTACGAGGAATGTCAGAAAAAAATCAGCGCCTTGATCGATTTTCCAGCCAAAAAGCGCTGGCAGGATGATGCTGTGGCCGAGGCTTGAGACCGGGAAGAGCTCGCTAACGCCTTGAACAGCTCCGAGAACTATAGCCTGAATATACGTTAACATGAGTGCCATTATAGCATAATGACCGATTTTCAATGATCAAAAGCAATCATTTCTGATCATTGGATATTTTGTTTTTGTGCTATACTTGGTCTTAGAATTACAACTTTAACCATATTTATCATTATGTATCCCACTATCAATATCGTCGGTCGCGTCATATTCGGGCTTTATTTCGCTTATTCGGGCTTCAACCATTTGAAAAACGGCAAAAGCCTCGTCGGTTATGCGGCTTCCAAAAAAGTCCCTATGCCAAAGCTTGCGGTCTACGGCACGGGCCTTTTATTGCTTGTCGGTGGTCTTGGCATAACATTCGCTTATCATATGACCGTGTCTCTTTTTCTCGTGATCCTCTTTTTGGTGCCGACGACCATATTCATGCATGATTTTTGGAAAGAAACCGATCCGATGGCCCGCATGTCCCAAAGAACCGCATTTTGGAAGAATGTCGCTCTTTTTGCCGCAGTTTTAATGGTCTTTTAATCAGGATATCCTCATGAACCAAAAACCTACATACGAAGAGAAGAGCAATGGCAAAGAGCAGGACAAGGCGATGAACCAAAATGACCGTCGTTTCTGGACCATCATCGGGGCTGTCATCGTGATCGCCGCGATCGTCTTGATCGGAACACATCATTATGCAAATGCTCCGTCGCCTGCGGCACCGCAGGAAACCGATACTATGGCGAGCATCGCTTCGACGAGCGTCTCAGCGGACACAGATGAGAGCTCTGCTACTTCGACACAGACATATTCTTATTCTTGCGATGGCGACAGATCCATCACAGCGACGTTCCATCTGCCGAAAGACGATTTCGTCAACGTCAATCTGTCCGATAGCAGGCACCTCATCCTGGCTCATGCTCTGTCTGCCGATGGAGCGCGCTATACGAACCCGACCGAGAGCTTTGTTTTTTGGACAAAGGGCATCACTGCGTTCGTGACCGAGAACGGCACGACGACGTATGCAGGCTGTGTCGCGAATCGATTCCCATAGTCGTTTGATCCCAGGGCTGTCGCCTTTATCTTCAACCAAAAAAATAATGTCAAAACTCCGCTTGTTCAAGTATCTCTGCCTTTTCGTCATGGTGACGGCTATTTTCGGGTCGATCGACGTTGCTGTGCAACAGGACTATCGCCAATCGGCCAATGATCCGCAGATACAGCTTGTCGAAGACGCCGTCGTCGCTCTCGATGGCGGCCTCACCCCGCAGTGGAATGCGTCGAATCAGATCGATGCGGGCGCGAGTCTCTCCCCGTTCATGGTCATATATAGCGCATCGGGCACTCCTATCACAGCTTCGGGTCTGATCAATGGCGCTCTGCCGACGATATCTGCCGGTGTCTTTTCAGATGTCAAAGCACATGGCGAAGACCGAGTCACATGGCAGATGCCATCCGGCCTGCGTTTTGCCGCTGTCGTCGCTCCTTACAAAAACGGCTATGTCCTCGCCGCACGATCACTCCGTGAAGTCGAGAAAAGAGAGGCAAAATTAGATCTTCAAGTCGGCGTTCCTTATGTCATTTCAGTCGTTCTCATGCTCGTCTATTGCGTCTGGAAGTGGAAGGAGACAAAAGATGATAGATAAAACAAAATCGGCTAGATGATATATTTGTTTTTCTGTACGAGATGTCATCTTGACCTAGCTTGTCTTGACCATCTCGCGCCTCATGTCGTCGAAGGTGCCGCCGACTTTCTTGCCGGGGTTGAGGATGTTGCCGGGATCGAATATCTTTTTCGTCTCGACAAAGAGATCGTAGATATGCGGGCCGAACATGAGCGGCAGATATGGAGTGCGGACGATGCCATCATTGTGCTCGGCAGTGATCGAGCCGTGATATGAAACGACCAGATCGTAGACTTTCTTCCCGAGCTCGAGGACGACGTCGGCCGAATGCGGGTCCTTGAAATCCATGAGAGGGATGATATGAAAATTACCGTTGCCGAGGTGGCCGGCGACCGTATAGACCAGATTGTATTGTGCCATTATTTTCTGCAGTTTCGGCATGAATTCAGGCAGAAATTCAGGTTTAACGATGATGTCGTCTATAAAAGGCGCCGTGCGCTCGCCTTTGACATGGTGGCGCAAGAGGTTGAAGCTCTCGCGGCGTATCTTCCAATATTTCTGTGCCTCGGCTTCGCTGTGCGCTATATGCGTCTTGTAGCCAAAGTATTTGATGTGTTCCTCAGCGGCGATCATGGTCTTATTCACTTCTTCCGCTGATGCTCCCGTGAACTCAGCCATCAAGATGAGCTTCGGAAGCCCACCCATCGCCATCATCCGCACCTCGGGCAGGAATTGCCAGCCGAGCTTGACGAGCCCCCACGCGCCCACCTGCTTGTAAAAGTCAAAGAAGAATTTGACGGCGAGCTTCATGCTGTAGTCGTCATATGTCTCGAGGCTTTCCGGTTTGAAGGGAAGCAGTTCATTGACGAGCTGGCTCGTATGGGAAAGGTCTGGCAAGAAAACCGTCAGAATATTCGAATGAGTCGGCGCTTTGATGAGCTTGAAGGTGATCTCGGTGATGATGCCGAGCGTGCCTTGCGAGCCGGCGATGATGCGGCAGAGGTCGAATGTCCCGGCTTTCTTGTCATAGACGTTCCAGAGATAATAGCCGGCTGAATTCTTTGACACATCCGGCTTTGCGGCCATGATGGCGTCATAATTCGCTTGAATAAGAGCCCACATTTTTTTGTACAAGGAAGATTCGAAGGCGTCTTTTGAATCAGTTGAGGAGATTTTCTTTTCCAATTCAGCCTGCGACATAGGTCGGACCTCGTACTCTTTCCCATCAGTGAAGATTACTTTGAGCCCAGCAAGGTGGTCGCCTGTTTTTCCGTACTTTATGCTCTTCTCGCCGCCGCCATTGTTCGCCACCATGCCGCCAACGGCGCATATCTCGCGGCTGGCAGGATACGTCGGGACGATATAGCCGGTCTTCATCGTCTCTTTTTCAAAATCGCGATAGTAACAGCCGGGTTGAACCGTTCCTTCATCGCCTTTTACTTCGATTATTTTATTCATGTATCTCGTAAAGTCGATGATGATGCTCCCGCCGATCGCCCCACCCGACATATCCGTGCCGGCAGAGCGGGCGGTGATGGAATAACGTGTCAAGATGTCATCTTGTTGGTGCTGGTATTTGGCGTTCTGTTCATTCACCCATCTAACGACTGTCTGCACGTCGGCGGAGTCTTTTGGAAAAATCACGGCTTGCGGCTTTATCTCGAAGAGGCTTGCGTCATGGCTATAGGCTGTGCGGACCGCGTCGGTCGTATCGATGTCGCCTTTGAAGGCCGGCTTGAGAGAGTCGAAGGGGGATTGCATGGAAAAAGTATAGCACAATCTTCTGCTCTGCTCGCGGCAGGCGCATCCCGCGTCAAATGGTCGGCTAAACAGTGGACTAATCACAAGATTATTGGTAGTCTTTTGTGATCGGGGTGTAGTATAGTGGTAGTATACACGCTTCGGGAGTGTGAGGTCCGGGTTCGATTCCCGGCACCCCGACAAGGAAAGTTTGACAGTTGAAGTTAGCAAGCAAAGCTTGCGGCGAAAGGGAATCGAAAGCCGGAGCTAGTCGAGCCGAGCATGGCGAGACTGCGAGGCGGGGTCGCGGAAATTTTCGAGCGACGGCGAGGAAATTATCCGTGACCGATTCCCGGCACCC
Organism: uncultured bacterium; assembly: GCA_963848635.1. Taxonomy (GTDB): domain Bacteria; phylum Patescibacteriota; class Minisyncoccia; order Phycocordibacterales; family PALSA-1337; genus JAGWNR01. Next base: position 57,055 of record CAWKEA010000002.1, on the reverse strand, counting down.
CGACAAGGAAAGTTTGACAGTTGAAGTTAGCAAGCAAAGCTTGCGGCGAAAGGGAATCGAAAGCCGGAGCTAGTCGAGCCGAGCATGGCGAGACTGCGAGGCGGGGTCGCGGAAATTTTCGAGCGACGGCGAGGAAATTATCCGTGACCGATTCCCGGCACCCCGACAAGGAAAGTTTGACGATTGAGGGCCTATGGTCTAGTGGTACGACGCGGCATTCGCATTGCCGAGACCCGAGTCCGATTAGGACTAAGCGACTATAATTTTGTAGGATGTCGCCGCAGCTTTGCGTAGGTCCACAAAATTAAGGAGCGAAGCGACTATAATTTTGTAGGATGTCGCCGTAGCTTTGCGAAGGCGACGCCACAGGCTAAAATATAAGCAGTCTCCTGCATCTTTTTGGTGCTTTTTATAGTATACTATTCACATGATCAAAATAGTAAAAAACGAAATAATGCGTGACGGCATCAGGGTCGGCTACATCCAAAACGACCATATCTTCGATCATACCGGGAAAAAACTCGCCTACTTTTCTTCTACCGAGGCTTTTGACGAGAATGGCAAGAAAATCGCCAGGATCGATGGCGAATATATCTATTTTCCAAAGAACAATACGAAAGTCCGCATAGAAGACAATAACAAGCTTGTAACAGGTTAGTCTCCGACATATGCCGCGCGGCCATACGCCTGGTGCTCGGTTGATGCAGTCCTAGAAACGGCTTGTCGCTCGGCTGGATTTTGAACGTGGCTGTTCTCTTTCTTGTCTTGTAAAAAAGCTGAGAAAAAAATCCAGTAGTGCTATAATGAATGCCAATGATCTACTACGATAAAGTCACAAAAATCTACCCAGACGGATCGAAAGCGCTCGATGAAGTCAGCTTTGGCGTCGAACCGAAAGAATTTATAACCATCGTGGGGCATTCAGGAGCGGGCAAGACGACGCTCATGAAGATGCTCATCGCCGAAGATCGCCCGACGTCCGGCACGGTCTTTTTTGAATCGGCCAATATCCACAAGCTGAGAAAGCACGACATGACGCGCTATCGACGGCGCATCGGCATGGTTTTCCAAGACTATCGGCTCATACCGAACAAGACTGCCTACGAGAATATCGCTTTTGCCATGGAAGCGGCAGGGCGCACATCGAACGAAGTGGCGGCGGACGTGCCGCATGTGCTCGAGCTCGTCGACCTCGCCGACAAAATGTGGAATTTTCCCCATCAGCTCTCAGGCGGAGAGCGTCAGCGTGTGGCGATCGCGCGGGCCATCGTCAACCAACCGGATATCATCGTAGCCGACGAGCCTACCGGCAATCTCGATCCGGAGAATACCTACGACATCATCCGCATCCTCCAAAAGATAAACGAGATCGGCACGACGGTTTTCTTGACCACTCACAACAAAGGCGTCGTCGATGCCATCGGCGGCCGCGTCATCACTATGGAAAAGGGAAAAGTCACGCGCGACGACAAAAAAGGGAAATATATTCTATAAATATAACCTCATGTTCATAAATCTCAAGCGCATCGTGAAAACAGGTTTCGTCAATTTCTGGCGTAACGGCTTTTTGTCGTTCGCGGCAATCGTCGTCATCACTCTATGCCTCGTCTCATTCGGTGCCGTCATGTTCGGCGATGTCTTTGGCCGAGCGATGATAGCGGAGGTCAAGGACAAGATCGACGTCACGGCCTATTTCAATCAGGACGCCGCTCTGGATGACATCCTCGCCTTGCAAAAGACAGTCGAAAAATTGCCGGAAGTCGCTTCGACGACGTATATATCGAGCGATCAAGCTTTGGCAAATTTTCAGAGCCAATGGCAGGGCAATTCGCTCATATTGCAGAGCATCAATGAGATCGGCACTAATCCATTTCCCGCCGCCCTTATAATAAAGGCCAATGATCCGTCCGAATATGCGGGCATATCGGATTTCCTCACTGGTTCTGGGGCTATGACGGCTTCTGGCACGCCGATCGTCGATAGCGTCAATTACGGCGAAAACCAGGCTGTCATCGACAGGCTCGGACGTCTCATACCTGATGTCGAAGAGGCGGGGCTTGCGCTGGTACTTATTGCTCGTCATCGTCGCTATCATCATCATATTCAATACTGTACGCCTCATCATCTATACTTCTCGCGACGAGATCTCCGTCATGCGGCTTGTGGGCGCGTCGAATACGTATGTCCGCGGCCCGTTCGTAGTCTCAGGGATCATGTGCGGCATTGTTTCCGGCATTCTCACGCTCATCATTCTCGCGGGACTCGTCTTTTGGAGCGGGGCATTGATTGCCCATTTTGCCGGTGCCGAGGTTGCTTCCGATCTTTCTTCCATTATTTCCATATTCTCTACATATTTTTTGGTCCACTTCGGGGAAATATTCGTCATAATCATGGGAACAGGCATAGTCCTCGGCGCTGTATCGAGCTATCTGGCCGTGAGGCGATATCTAAAAGTCTAGGGGCGAATTCTCTCTGAGCTCATTTGACCGATTTCGAATTAACTTGCCGCTTGCGCTGACCGCTTGCAACTGCTTTATCCTTTGACTACAATTGGCCCATGAAACACAGACCCGCCAAGCCACACGGACCAGCCAACCATCATAAATATATCTTCGTTATCGGCGGAGTGATGTCGGGAGTCGGCAAGGGCGTCGCTACTTCTTCTATAGGCACTCTGCTTTCGTCTCAAGGATTCACCGTCAATCTAGTAAAGGTTGACCCATATCTGAATGTTGACGCAGGCACCATGAACCCAACCGAGCACGGCGAGGTCTTTGTTCTGAACAGCGGCCTTGAGACCGATCAGGATATGGGCAATTATGAGCGGTTCCTCAATCGCGACGCGAGCGAAGCCGATTATATGACGAGCGGCATGATCTACAAAGCTGTCATCGACCGCGAGCGCAGTTTAGGCTATGGCGGCAAATGCGTTGAGGCAGTGCCGCATATCCGAGATGAGATCGTCCGTCGCTTTGAGCATGCCGCAAAAGCGAGCAAGTCCGATATCTCGATAATCGAGATCGGGGGCACCGTCGGAGATTATCAGAACATCATGTTCATCGAGGCCGCCCGGTTCTTGAAGATTCACCATCCCGATGACTGTCTTTTCATATTGGTCTCATATTTGCCAGTGCCTTCGAATCTCGGCGAGATGAAGACACGCCCGACACAGCATGCTGCCCATCAGCTGGCTTCATACGGAGTGAATACTGATATCATCATCGCTCGCGCCGAATCGCCTCTGGATAAGCGCCGCAAGGAGAAGATCGCTATCGCATGCAATATATTCCCTGATCATGTCCTATCGGCTCCGGATATCGAGAGCATCTATGACGTACCGGTCAATTTTGATCATGGAGGGCTTGGCCAGATAATCTTTGATTCGTTGAAGCTCGAAAAAAAGACTAACAGCAAAAAAAATGCGAACACAGCCGGCTTTGTCGATTTGAACGAATGGAAGAAAATGGCCAAGGAGATAAAAGATCATGACGACCGGCCGGTCAGGATAGCCATAGTCGGCAAATATTTCTCCACAGGCGACTTTGTCCTGACGGATGCATATCTCTCGGTGCTTGAAGCTATAAAATTTTCCGCCCGGTCAGTAGGAGTCAAGGCGGTCATCGAGGCGATCAATGCGACGGATTTCGAAGAAGAGGGCAAGAAAGGAAAACGCAGTCATCATCGATTATTCCAATCTCAACACTTTCGACGGCATCATCGTGCCAGGCGGCTTTGGCTCGACCGGCATAGAAGGCAAGCTCAATGTCATCCGCTATGCCCGCGAGCACAAGATCCCGTATTTCGGCCTCTGCTATGGCATGCAGCTTTTGACCATCGAATACGCGCGGCACAAGCTCGGCCTCTCGGATGCCAACACGACTGAGATAGACGCAACGACAAAGAACCCCGTTATCGACATATTGCCGGATCAAAAGAAAAAGATGGAAGACAAGAATTACGGCGGCTCGATGCGCCTCGGCCTCTATCCGACCAGGCTCGGCAAGGGGACTATCGCAGAGGAGTCGTACTCGTATTTTCAGGGAAAGAGACTGCCCAAGGCGACTGTCATGATCAAGGAGCGCCACCGCCATCGGTACGAGGTCAATCCGAAATACATCGAAAGGCTCGAGAAAGGCGGCCTCGTGTTTTCTGGCAAATCTCCCGATGGCACTCTCATGGAGATCGCCGAACTGCCGCGAGCAGTGCACCCGTTCTTCCTCGGCACACAATTCCATCCCGAATTCCTCGCCAGACCTCTCATGCCGCATCCCTTGTTCACTGAATTCATGAAAGCGGCCAAGGAAAAGGATAAAGCCGCGGCCAAGCAGGATTCTGCTGAATCGGCCAAGCATGTTAGCGTAGAAAAGTAGCCACAACCAGGCAAAGAAAAAATCCCGCTCGCGGTTGCTCGAGAGCGGGATTCTGCTTTTCAGTTCGTCGTCAGTTTCGCGCAATGAAGGGGGCGGCCTTTTCCACGAGATCATCGCATTCCGCCGGACTGAGCGAAATTATACCATCGGTCGTGCACGATCCGTCTTGACCGCTCACACAACAGAAAGGCGCCACACCGTGTTTCAGACACAAGCCGACGAGCGCTTTGACCACAGCTAATCCTTTGCCGCTTATCGGCTGCTTGTCGCATTCGTGGCCTGGATTGCATCCCGCCATCCAAAGCTTTCCTCTTCTGCTCAAGTCGACCAAGTCATCAAGCATGCTATTTGTGCGGGGTTCGGTTTCTTTTGCCATAATGTTCATATTTATTTTCCTTTCTTCTGCTTGTTTTATAGCCTTTTTTGCGCTATTCTGCAACTTGCCGAAAGGCATTTGTCTTCTTTACGGGATCGTCTAATGGTAGGACCACGGACTCTGAATCCGTGTATCTAGGTTCGAATCCTAGTCCCGTAGCCAACACGAGATAGCACGAGTGTCAAGAGGCACTCGTGGGGTAATATATATTGACATATATAGTGTATATGATATAATACATACAGATAAACGACAGCTCATTTCCAACCTATTTGCGAACATCGCCATAGCAGAAAGCGGCTCACCAGAGTGGGCCATTCTCCGCTATGGCGATAAGGTAGCCCTCTAGCATGTCCGAAACAAAAACAACATGCTCCTCGAAAGAGACAGCATTCATACTGGAGATATTCCACATGAATACACATACATCAGCGCAGTCGAAGAAACTCATCGAACTTATGGAACAGAAGGGCATGACGCCCGAACGTTTCCAGACAGTTCTCGGCAGCGGAATCCTGAGCGACGTCTTTGAAGAAAAGGCAACGCTCACCAATCGCTTCGCCGTCCGGCAGGCTCTCGGCCTCGGCCCGCTTCCGTCCGAACCGATCGTGCTCATCGTTGACTACGGTCAGACGCTCGAGCAGATGATCGCCGCCGGTCGCTACGACTGGAAGAACGACGACATCACCGCCAAGCGGTTCCCGATCGAAGGAAAAGGCACGGTTGAATTCGAAGCCGTCCTGTTCCACTTCGACAAGGACATTTCGTCCGAGGATGCCAAGAAGCAGATCGAAGAAGCCGGTTACGAAGTCGGCAAGATCGAGCACGTCCTCTCCTTTGGGGCCAATTACCCCGAAGAGCAGCGGAAATTCCCGATCGTCGGTCTGGGCTCCGTTGGCGAGGTCGACGGCGACCGCTACGTTCCGTTCCTCGACGGGGACGGTTCCGAGCGCGGCCTGCGCCTCTATTGGTGGGGCTTTGGCTGGCGTGCCTGCTGCCGTTTCCTCGGTGTTCGCAAAAAGGTCTCTCAGACCTTGGTTTCTTGATCCCTCGGGTTTGTCCCTTGGAATCTTGGGCTCTTGGTCCACGGCGTGTGAAGAAATTCACACGCCGTTTCTGCATGTCAGTTTTTAATGTATAATGTCGGAGACAAGTGAAAGATCTAAGGTCAAGGCTTTAGGTAATTTGTCCGCAACCCCTGCGACGAGAGTTTGAACGGCCATGGCTTTTCGAAGGGTGCCGCAGGGTGTTCTCCAAAAAATCAGAGACAGTTGGTGTGAGAAGCTAAGTGATGTTCAACCGGTAAATGATATCGGTGAATGAGATCACGGATTCGATACAGCCTGCGCGAAGCTATCGGCGGGCAGTGGCATGGGTGGCTTCTCACACAAGGCTCCGTTGGCAAGGTCAACGGCAACCGCAACGTTCCGTACCTCAACAGGAACGATTCCAAGCGCAACCTGAACCTCAATTGGTGGGACAATGACTGGAATGCCAACTACCGTTTCCTCGGTGTTCGCCACTATTGCTGTTTCTCCTCTGATTCCGTCGGAGGAGTTTTGTTTTGAAGCTGTCGTTTCCAACCGCCCAGCATCTTACCAATCTCAGCAAAGCGTTCAGCCAAGTGAGCGTATTTCTTGTTGTCCATAGCTTTGATTTCCCATGACAGTTGCAGGAGTAATTTAACGAGGTCAACTTTGGATATGCTCTTGTTCAACAACAACCGCTTTTCCTCAGTATGGGTATAGCTCGCCTGAAAGGCGTATTCAATTGCTTCAAGAAAGAGGATGTCTATCTTTGACCCGATCGTATAGCGGTTAGCTTTCGGAAAACTTGAAAGGTAGTTTTGCCAGATATTGTAGGCGTCCTTTAACTTCAGTACGACGGGAATCAGTCTAATCGGCTGTGTTTTTCCTCTCTCTCTCTCTCTCTCTCTTTTCTCCATCATTCCGCTCCACGGTTATTTCTGTTTTTAAATTATTCATGATGTACAACCATATCATTTCTTTAGAAAATTTGCTTGAAGCTTGGAAAGAATTTCTAAAAGGAAAACGAGGCAAGAAAGACGTGCAGGAATTCCAGTACAAGCTTTCTGACAACATCTTTGCTCTGCATTCCGATCTCAAAAATAAAACCTATGCTCACGGTGGATATCATGCTTTCAATATTTCCGACCCGAAGCCGAGGAATATCCACAAAGCGACCGTGCGCGACAGGCTTCTTCACCATGCCCTCTATCGAAAGCTCTATCCGCTTTTCGACATTCATTTTATTCACGATTCATATTCCTGTAGAAAATTGCGCGGCACCCATCGTGCGTTAAAGCGCTTTAGGGAGTTTGCCAATATTGCGAGTAAAAACAATACTAAGACATTGTGGATCCTGAAATGCGATGTACGGAAATTCTTTGCCTCTATAGGCCAAAAAATTCTTTCAGAAATCCTGAAAAAATACATTACTGATGTCGACGTTATTGATCTTATCAGGCGAGTGACTGACAGTTTTAGCAGTACTGCAATAGGCAAAGGATTGCCATTGGGTAATCTAACCTCGCAACTCTTGGTTAACGTCTATATGAATGAGTTCGACCAGTTCATGAAGCACGATCTAAAGGCGGAACATTATATCCGCTATGCAGATGATTTCGTGATCATGAGCAGAGATAAAGCATGGCTAGAACAGATCTTGGTCAAGGTTGGAAATTTCCTACATGAAAAATTAGCATTAGAGCTTCACCCGAATAAAATCAGTATTCGGACACTTGCTTCAGGAGTGGACTTCTTGGGTTGGGTACATTTTCCTGTTCATGACGTGCTAAGGACAGTTACGAAAAAGAGAATGTTCAAAAGACTGGAACTGGATCATGGTAAGCCGGAAATAGTGCAGTCATATCTTGGTTTATTGGGTTATGGCAATGCGGAAAAACTTAAATCGGAAGTCAAGAAAATGGGACAGTAGCGTGTAACTTTTATACCTCATCCTGTGTCACTTTTGTCACTTTTTGAAGCGCTCAAGTCGCGTCGTTGTGGTATCATGAAATCTATCAAAACCGCTTTGCAGGGCTTGGCCGAGCACGGTTCTAGCTCAAGGAGGTTAGCCAAAGCGTCGCTCAAGATGCATCGAGAATATACATCATGTTTAAATCAATAAAAGTAGAAAACGAAAAAGGTAAGACTCTTAACTTTAGATTGAGTTCCTTTGAGGAAAAAATAATTTTAAATGAAGTGTTTTTTTCTAAAAACTACTTTCCTAAAATAAATAAGGAACAAGATTTTTCCCTGAAAGAAAACGATGTCATTATAGATATCGGTGCACAGGTCGGGGTGTTCTCTGCGTATGCCGCAAGTATGGCAAAGAGAGGCAAAGTATATGCCTTTGAGCCGGTCAAAGAAAATTTTAAGAGATTAGAATATCACAAAGATCTAAACAAATTGACTAATCTAACCCTTATTAACAAAGGCGTCTCTGACAAAGATAAAAGAATTAAAATGTACCTTGCTCAAGAAAACACCGGCGGACATAGTCTCAATAGAAATAAGTTTAAATCGTTGCACGAGGTTGTGCGTGGTTTCGAAATGGTCGAACCGCCTTCTTTTTTAATAAACATCGTGCCGAGTAAACCGTCTTTTGATTTAAGATCGAAGCTTTGGTCTTTTTGTATCAGAAGCCAATTATCCTTTTGTAGGTCATCGACAGATTTCGTAAGAAATTTGACATCCTTCGTTAGAATATTCATTCTAACATCATATCATATGATAAATGGGCGTAAAACTGTTCGGATACTGTCCCATCCGGCCAGCACGTAATTTTGCTATAATTCATTTATGTTGAATTTTATCATTATCCTCGTTACTTCATTTATTGCTACAGCATTAAGCTCCATGTCTGGTGGTGGGGCATCAGTGATAAACATTCCTGTGATGCTGGCTCTTGGCATCTCATTTCCTCTTGCAACCGCCGCTCAAAAAGTAAGCTCTATGTTCTGGGTTTTGCCAGCATCTCGTAATTACCTTAAAGGCAGAAAAGTTGATTGGAGATTTCTCATCTTGTTTGGCATGATCGGGCTTGTCGGCGTATATATCGGAACTCTTGTTGTATTTGCGATACATCAAAGAGTTGCAGGAGTAATCATTGGTATACTGATATTGTGTTTGGTCGCTTACGTTCTTATTAAAAGGGATGTCGGAATAGTCGAGAAAAAGGTATATTCAAAATTCAGACAGTCAGTCTCATATATATTCGCGTTAGTTCTCGGATTCTACGAAAGTTTTTTCGGCTCAGGTAATGGCATATTATTTTCGATCGTAACCTTTCAAACAAAAGGATTCGACTTTATCGATGCCCTAGGCTATTACTACTCCATTGCTTTTATTTGGGAAATATTTGCTGTGGTTATATTTCTTTCAAAAGGCTACTTTAGTTGGGTGGTGATGATTCCAACTGTCATCGGGTCAGTTCTAGGCGGATACTTGGGTTCTCGATATGGTAAATATAAAGGCAATAAATTTATAAAAATAATGTTTGCTGTCATCGGAGGAGTACTTGGTGTTAAGCTTTTGTTCGGTCTTTGATGGTTTTAACTTCGATCCACGTCATTATTAATGGCTTAAATCCGTTCGGATATTGTCCCAGACGGCCAGCTCGTAATTTTGGTACAATATGAACATGGAAAAAATACCAATGGATCAAAGAGAATCTGCTGTGTCTCGTGTGGTCGGTTTTGATGAGAAGGATGAACAGAAGCTCCTTGATTATTTCAAAGACATATTCGAACATAATCAAGTTGACGCTCATGAAAAAGAGAAACCGACTGAACTGGAAAATCTCATTGTTCGCATTAATGATAAGATGGCTGATTTCCTTGAACAATATGGAGTCACATCGATAGAGATACCTCCACCGAACGTCCACATGTTGGACAAATCAAAGCTTGACGCCGAGCAAAAGAAAAAATTCGAGGAACTATATAAAAATAACCCAGGCTTATATATGCCTAATCAGCAGGGCATCGTTTTATTTAGGGATTATGAGGATGGCAACAAGCTATTGATGATACAAACTCTTGTCCACGAGATGCTCCATATGGAAAGCTTTAACTCTTTTCAAAAGACTTCGGCCGAGGACGCTGAGATAGGTTTAATAAAGGATGACGAGAAAGCCGGACTTGCCCCTCGTAGAAGCGGCTTTTCGATCAGAGCTATGGATGAAAAGAAATTATTCTTCAATGAGATCAACGAGGCAATCATAACCGAACTTATGATTCGTTTTGAGCACGCCTATTTTTCTGAGTGGCCAGAGCTCGCCAAAGAGATAAAAGAGAGTGATGAAGCAATCTTGCATCTATCTAATCGCGATAATATCCCAATAGAAGAGCTCAAAAAAGAAATCGGAACTGTGAGAAAGAATGCAGACTCGTTGAGCAGTGACTTGATCAGCTATGGTTATCGTGGAGCTCGAAAACAGCTCTGGTCGCTTGTCGATGATCTGTTCGAAAAAAACAGATCTGAATTTAAATCAAAAGAAGAGATCTTTGATCTTTTCGTATCAGCAACAATGAACGGTGGACTGTTGCCGGTAGCACGTTTGATTGAAAAGACCTACGGCAAAGGTTCGTTCAGGGAAATGGGCGAAAAGAGCGCTAGTTAGTCTTTAACAACATAAATCCGTTCGGATATTGTCCCAGACGGCCAGCCAATGATCTGTACCCCATAAAGTGGACACGGTACATCGATTTCTTTTGTTAAAAATATAAAATTTGACTAAATACTATATATTGTATATAATAAAAATAGAGTATCTTGGCACCCACACCCCACGTTTTAATATTTTTCTAAGAAGGAAAATCTAACAGAAAGGAAGCGATTAGGGCTTCTTTTTTCGTTTACGATGTTCTTCGAGTATTTCCTTGGGTAATTTGTAGTCTAAACATTTCATGATGCGTCTCTGCAATTTTGCTTCCAATTTTTGAATGTAATAGCGTGTATATCTTGAAATGTCAGATCCTTTAGGAATGTATCTTCTAATCAGTTTGTTTCTGTTCTCCACTAGTGGTTTTTCCCAAGGTGAGTGCTTGTGACAGAAGTAGATTTTGATATGGAATTTCCTCTCGAGCTCTTTGTGGTGGATGAACAAGATATCATTGTCGAGAGTTACTGTTTTTAACTCAGGAAAACGTCTTTTGATTCTTCTGAAACCATTTTCCATCGTCCTGATTGATACAGGACATATCTTCTCAAGGAATGGTGCACGACTCTTTCTGTCAGTTACAACTAGAAGCATACCCAGACCAGTTTTACCTGAAGCAATGAAGTCACCCTCGGTATCACCGATTCTCTTTCTGTCCTTGATATACTTTGGTCTTTTGTCGATCATACGTTTGTTAGTGATTTCAAATTTCAACCTTCTTTTACCTCTTCTTCTGTGGATTTTGTTTCTCTTTGCTTCGATTCTTCTTCCATATGGACTTTTGATGAATTTACGGATCGTTCTGCCTGATACGTATGGAATATCTGCATGAAGCTTTCTAAGCCTTCCAGAGAGCAGTTCTGGTGATTGGTCGTCCATTAGATATTCGGTTACTGTCTTTCGAAGATCTGGGTGTTCTGCAATCGTATTGCCACGAGTACGTTTGTGATGCTTACGAACGTATGTGACGTGTCTTGAGTATTCTGAATCGTACAAACGATCATCTCTTGTCTTCTGATTGATTTCATATGAGATCGCACCTTGTGTTACTCCAATTCTGTCAGCAATCTCACTTTGAGTATATCCCTTTCTGATTAATATATGAATCTCATGACGGTCACAATTTGTGAGTCTTTTTTGTTTCTTTTTTTCATGTGCAAATTATATCAAAATATTCCTCGAGAATTATTAAAACTTAAGTTCTAGTTGCCCTTGTGTGAGTTGCTCTATTAAAACAAAAAATCGGCCGTAGTGAGCCAAACCTGAAAGGAAAATCACGATATGATAAAGAGAATTAGTCAGACGATAAGTGCTGAGGCACGCGAGTTGATGGAACAGAAGGATTCAGCAGCGCAGTTCGTGCCCATCATTCAATTCCCAACCGACTTGATAAAGTACGCCATGAGCGACCCGGAGGTTTTGGAAAAGTACACCCAGTACAAGTCAATGAGTGAATATTTCGATTATCACCAATATGCGGCTGTTTCCTTACTTGCGGCGCTTAGCCATGGTCAACGCATGACAGTGTCCATCATGTGTTTGGGACAATGTACTCCTGCTGTGGACATATTCATATACAAAGGCTCCAAAGTTTTGTTCGCATGGCAGGTCATGTTTGAAGATGGCGTACTTAGCTCCGTTGATGCAAGATACTGAACTCGGTTCCACCCCCCCTTAAGCAATTCGGCTTAGGGGGGTTGTTGTTTATTTAGTGGTTTAAATTAGTTCGGATAATCCCACACAGCCAGCCAACTTGGTAGAAATACAAAATCAAGTTTTGCTCTCGGATGGTAAAAAGAAGACTCCAATCGAGCAAAAAATACGGTCAGATGGTATTCTAATAGATGTACAAAGATGAACACACCTTCTCATCGTAGACATCATCTCGCGATCAAGATCGCTCTCGCGGTCGCTGTTCTTTTGGTGATCATACTCTCGGCTTTGTTCATACAAGAGTATCGGCACATCCAGCGCCTCGATTATATCTCAACACATCGTCAGTCGTTCTTTAGATCGCTCCACGGCTCTGGTCCGCTCACGGCCGCTGATGCCAGTTCGACAGAAAGCTGGATGACGTTCAGCTATATGAACAGAGCCTTTTTGTTGCCGACGGCGTATCTCGAGACGGTTCTTGGCATAACCGACAATCGCTATCCTAATTTGACCGTGATCGAATATGCAAAGGATGTCGGATTGCCTTTGAACGATGCTCTCATAAAAGTGCAGGCGGCGATTGCCAACTATCCAAAAGCCGAATAATGAGCACGATCGTATCATTCCTGCTTTCGTCTCTCCTCCTGTACAAATACTGGGCGCTCGTCGCCGTATTTTTCTTTTCAGGCCTCATCCTGCCGGTGCCGACAAGCACGGTTCTTTTGGCGACCGGCGCTTTTGGGAGCCAGGGCTATTTCAATTTCTTCGTCTCTCTCGCTGTCATCGTTGGAGCGAATATGCTCGGCGATTATACGGGCTATCTCATAGCAAAAAGATATGGGCGCAAGGCCTTCGGCATCATGCATATCCATGTGCCCGCATGGATGGAGCGCCTTGAGGCTTTTTTGCACAAGCATCCGGGATCGGCTATATTCTTGACGAGGTTCGCCGGAACTACGGATATACTGACGAATCTTCTCTGCGGCTTCAGCGGTGTTTCTGTGACTGTTTTTCTTTTCTTTGATTGCATAGGCAACCTGGTTTCTGACGGCAGTCTTCTCTATGTGGGTTATTTTCTTGGCATTCATTGGCAAGATTTCACCGGTCTTTTCAATATAACGGACTACATCATCCTCGGCGTGATTGTCGCTATAGTTCTCTCGGTTTTTCTTTTTAAAAAGAAAAAGTGATCTGGAACCGGGATTGTGCTCACTCATCATCAATACCGCCGTTTATCCATGAAGGAGCCTCTTATTCTGAACGCGGTGTCATTGCTTGCTCTGCGGCCTCTTGCACTATATCCGCGGTTTTGTTGTCCAAGCTCAAAGGCGACGCGCCAAGGACGTCTTTCTTGAATATAGCCATATACAGGACAGCGGCGGCTAGATATGTTCCGCTCATAGATGGGTGTCTATCATCTTGGTAAAGGTTGATTTCGGGATGGGTAGTGCGCACGATTCTCCATGCTTCACCGACCGGAGCTAAAAGTGCGCCCGTGCTTTGCGCCATGAGGCCATATGATCTCGATATCTGGTCTTGCATGAGCGAATAACTGCAAAGTGTCGGGTTCGTCGGGCAATATTGTTTGTCGCCATTCTCGTACCCCCATGTTTCAAAAAGGACGGTCGTGGCCTTTGGCCATGAATTGTGAATTTCGCTGTTCAATTGAATCGCATATGGCATGACCTCGCTGTCTACGAGAGCATCTTTGAGGGCAGGGAGCTCGCTTTGCTCCTGCACTACTACGAAATCCCAAGGTTTTGATTTGATCTTGTCCAAAGCGCTCTGATCCTTTGTGTCTTGTGCCAAAGTATAGCCGCCGGGGCATACATATCATAGTCGACGATATCTCCCATCGACTGGGCAATGTCAGATAAAACTTTCGGCAAATTATTTGTATAAGTCAGACTATTGCCGATAAAGAGGACATTCTCGATCTTTCCATTCGATAGCGCTGTCGGAGGCTGGCTGTTGCATTTGAAATAGATGACGGTTGCTGTCGAGATGACAATTATGAGCACAAGGATGAAATACGCGATATTTTTTCTCGTCATCGAATTAATGATGAAAGAATAATACCACTTATTACCAATTCCTTGGGTACAGATACGAGAGATACCGCGCTACCGGTTGGAACATATACGTGATCGGTCGGAAGCCTTGTTGGATGACAGGTTGCGGATAATAGATTTGCTGAGGCTCCGAATAATAGGCAGGCGGAGCAGTGTATGCGAGAGGCGCCCCTACGTCAACATAGAGCGTCGCACATGAAGAGCCGAGGCTTCCGCAGACCACGACATAAGATATTCCAGGCTCAAGGCCGTTTATCCAAAGCGTACTGCCGCTTATGCCGCTTGTGACTGAGTATTGATTCGAATTGCTGTAAAGATAATAGCTTCCATTGCCGTATATATTTATATATTCTTGTTGGCCTGCGCGGAGACTGATCGCGCTTTGACTCAGGGATATCGGTGTGAGTGTTTGATATGCAGTCGGATATTGATACGTGTATGTCGGGGCAGTTATGTTCAAATATAAAGTGCCGCATGAACTACTGCTGGAGCAAATGACGAGCGAACCTGATCCACTCTCGTTCTCGTTACCGGAAAGAGTCAGAGTATCGCCATTTAAAGCGGCGCTGACCAAAGAAGAATTTTGGGAAACATAATACGCGCCAGAGCCGCCGTATACTATGATCTGCATCGTCTGGTTCGGAGCGATCGAGATGTTATTTTGGCTGAAGGTGACTTGGTTTGTGCTTGAATAAATAGTGCTATTGTAAGGCCATTCGATAGGCGATGATACCGCGCCATCTACCATGACATAGACATAAGCGTTTGACGGGATATTGTATTGTCCAGACAAAAGGTTGGTGGAAAAATACTCATTGCTCGCCGTGTAGCCGATTGTTCCTGCATTTGTCGCAAGGGTAGGGTATTGGGTGTAATAGTAAAGGCTTATTGGCTGATTAGGATCGCCAGTGACAGTTACCTGTACCTGATTATTGCCGAGATTGTTCAAAACTAATGTCGGCGTCACTGCGGCATGCGCGCACAAGGCCAGCGTCGCTCCGATAACGGCGGCACAACAAATAGGCGCGAAAAATAAGCTTTGGGGTGACTTAGTCATCGTAGTTAGTGGTTGCTTTCACTTTATATACGCTTACAGCGTGAAATATGGTGCATATCGCGAGCGGCCATTGTGATATGATTATCTTCATAAAATGAAGCTAACACAAATATGTGGCAACAAGCAATAGATCCTCTCCATAATGTGATTCTTTCCGCGGGTGTGGCCACGATTCCTATAGTCTTTTTGTTCATTTTACTCTTGAGCCGTAAGGTCGCCGGCCATATTGCGACTCTATTGACTTTGCTTACCGGGCTTGTGATCGCAGTCACTGTATATGCGATGCCTGTCGGATTGGCTGGGATGGCAGGATTCTATGGCGTACTTAATGGCCTGTTTCCGATCGGTTGGATCGTGCTCTCAGCGGTTTTCTTGTATAACATAAGCGTCAAGAGCGGAAGCTTTGCTATCGTGCGCGACAGCATCGAATCAGTCACCGCCGACCGGCGCATTCAGGCGCTTCTTATAGCCTTTTGTTTTGGCGCCTTCCTTGAAGGATCGGCTGGTTTCGGTGCGCCTGTCGCTATCACTGCCGGTATGTTGGTGGGTCTTGGCTTTGATTCTCTTTATGCGGCTGGCGTTTGCCTCATAGCTAATACAGCCCCTGTGGCTTTTGGCGGTATTGGCATCGCAGTCATAACCGCGGGACATCTGACCAACATCGATCCGAATATCTTGAGCAAGATGATCGCTCACCAGCTACCGATCATAGCTCTCATCGTTCCGCTGTGGCTCGTGATCATTGTTGCTGGGTGGAAAGGGGCTAAGGCGATCTGGCCCGCGATACTCACTGTAGGAGGTTCATATGCGGTAACGATGTTTTTCACAGCGAGCTATTTTGGGCCGACGCTACCAGATGTCCTATCAGCGATCGTTTCGATCCTCTGTTTGATCCTTCTTCTTCGTTTTTGGCATCCTGCTGAAATCTGGCGTTTCCCAAAAGAGAGGTTAGAAGGCGTTTCGCATCCGCTTCGTCCGCATCATAGCTTTGGCGAGCTTGTGCGCGCGTGGACGCCGTTTCTTCTGCTCGTCATATTCGTCGGCAACTGGGGAATCCCAGGCATTCAGACTATCCTTGGAAAGGCAACCTTGGTCGTTCCTTTTGGAATGCTCAATGGCTCGATAATGAGCAATGGGGCATTCCTTCAGATAAGCTATTCTTTTGCTTGGCTCGGCGCCGCGGGGACGGCTATACTTTTTGCCGCGATCCTTACCGCGATACTTCTCCGTGTCTCGTGGAAAGATTTTTGGCTTACGGCGCTCTTGACGATAAAGGAATTGTATAAACCTCTCATCACTATCGGTTCGATCGTCGGATTTGCCTACGTCGCAAACTATTCTGGTATGTCGATCGCCATTGGCGATGCCCTGACTGGAACGGGAAGATTCTTTCCGTTTCTCGCGCCTCTCCTCGGCTGGTTCGGTGTCTTCATTACAGGTAGCGATACGTCTTCCAATGCTCTTTTTAGCACAATCCAATCCCAGACTGCCCGTTCCCTCGGTCTCAACCCTGTCTTGACCGTCGCCGCCAATTCAAGCGGCGGGGTGGCCGCGAAAATGATATCACCTCAAAGCATTGCAGTAGCGACAGCTTCAACAAGACTGACTGGACAAGAAGGGCGGCTGTTTCGATTCACTATTTTGCACAGCATCGGCCTTGTGCTCATCATATGCGCTATCACGTATATTCAGGCTTATTATGCAGAGTGGATGATTCCTGATGCGGCAACTGCCGCGACTTCCGCCACTGCCGGTCTCGGCATCGGCGAATCAGCCATCGTCGCGCTATCGATCGCCATGATCGTCGTCCTGACTGTTTTTGCCCGCCGCTCGCGGAAGCATCTGGAAGATTCTTCAGATATTAAAAATATGGCTGGCATGAATTGAGGGTAGCTGCTCGTCGCGCATCGATCTTTCATGGGGATAAATTTTCCGGGATCTGTATTTTTTATATATAAAAATTTTACAAGAAATGATTGCCAGTAAAATCGCTAAAGAAGAAAAAACCACCCGAATCGCTCCGGGTGGGTGGTATGTATCATAGATCAGTTCAAAGGTGAACGGCGTCTTCGTGCGCTGTGGGATACTTGCCGTTCCAACAGGCGAGGCAATGGCCCGGGCCAAGGACTTCTATGAGCCCTCCTTCGGACAGATAGCCGAGAGAGTCGAGGCCGAGGTCGACTCGTATCTGTTCTCGGGTGTGATTTGCCGCGATGAGCTTGCTCGGGTCAGGGAAGTCGATGCCGTAATAGCAGGGATGCATGTGCGGCGGACAGCTGACGAGGAGGTGCACTTCGCGAGCGCCAGCCTGGCGGACTTTTTTTACTCTGGCACGGCATGTCGTACCGCGGACAATGGAATCGTCTACGATGACTACGCGCTTGCCCTTCACCAGACTTGGTATGAGGTTCAGCTTGAAGTTGACCGTAAGGTCGCGTCCAGCTTGGGTAGGCTTTATGAAACTCCTGAGCGCATAATGATTGCGGACGAAGGCTTCGACGAGCTCTATCCCTCGAGCCTGTGCATATCCATGCGCGGCATGATATCCGCCATCGAGAATCGGCACGACGGCATCTGCTTCGATAGGGTATTCGAGGGCGAGCCTTTTTCCCATTTCGACACGGAGGTCGTAGATGCTTTTACCTCCCATATTGCTGTCGGGCCGGGCAAAATATATCTTTTCGAACGCGCAGAAACTTGTCGACGGACGATCATCTGCCTGCAAGGAGCGGACAGTGTTTTCTTTGAATATGACTATTTCACCCGGTTCGACATCGCGTTCGAAGCGCGCACCGATCATATCGAATGCGCACGTCTCGCTCGCGATGACCGGATTGCCGTCGAGCGTGCCGATAGAGAGCGGTCGAAACCCATGCGGATCGCGCACCGCGACGAGCGAATCCTCCGTCATGATGACGAGGGAATATGCGCCTTCCACTTTTGCCATCATGTCTCGTATGGCAAGCTCGAGCGGGCCATCCGATTGCGCGAGGAGGAACAGCATCACTTCGCTGTCCGTGCTCGTTTGGAATGCCGCGCCTCTGTTTTCCATATCGGTCCGGAGAGCGGCGGTGTTCGTCAGGTTGCCGTTATGGGCGAGAGCGATCTTGCCCAGCTTGCACGCAACAGACAGTGGCTGTGCATTGCCGACCCTCGATTCGCCGGTCGTAGCGTATCGGTTGTGGCCGATCGCCATCGTGCCTTTGAGACTTGTCAATATAGGGTCTATGAAGACTTCCCGCACGAGCCCCATAGCGATATGCTTATGGAACTCCTTTCCGTCAGTGCTGATGATCCCGGCACTTTCCTGGCCGCGGTGTTGCAGAGCGAACAATCCGTTGAATGCGTAGTTCGACGCTTGCGGCATGTCTTTTATTCCAAAGACGCCGCAGTAATGCTGAGGGTAGTTAGTATTCATACTTAGTGTGCTGTAAAAGTTCTCCGCCTTTACTATATCGGATTGAAGAGCAATTGCAATCATAGCTTGTTGTAAGAATGATGGATCCAGTCCTGAGACATACCGGGACGATTTTGTTCGGAACTCGTGGCGAGGGGAAGCCGTCTTTTATTGATCGCAATTCTGTTGTATAATGATCCCATGAACTCGTCAAAAAAATCATCAAAAATAGCTTTAGCGATCCTCGTCTTC
This sequence comes from uncultured bacterium, assembly GCA_963848635.1. GTDB lineage: Bacteria > Patescibacteriota > Minisyncoccia > Phycocordibacterales > PALSA-1337 > JAGWNR01. Next base: position 38,193 of record CAWKEA010000002.1, on the reverse strand, counting down.
GTGATAATCGTAGCCGTGGTTTTTCTCATCTTTGACCTTGTAGACCAATCGACAGGCGTTGGGGTAACGACGTCAAGCTCATTAAACGATCGATTGCAGGCCTCCTCGACTCAAACTACAGGACAGTCTTCTTCAACTTCGCCTATTTCTTCTATCGATACTTCGTCTTGGAAAACATTTTCAGACGCGCAAACACCATTCAGCATACGATATCCCGCCGATCTTACGGTGAGCACGAGCGTCATCCCGACTATCGATGGGCCGTATCTTCTTGCCCTTCAATTTCCAAAGAGCATTTATTTCACGACTGTCCTTGCTGATGAGGCGTATGTCATCGTGACCGCGAGCTCGACATGTTTGGCTGTTGCACCTGGGCCTATCGACAATGCCCCCCAGGCTTTCAACGAGAATGGCATGGCATTCATCGAGAACCAGGTCAGCGATGTCGGGGCCGGCAATAGATATCTGACGATCACGTATGATACTTTAGCCAATGGACTATGCTATAGGATAACGCTGTTCGACCATGGCGCGAACGGGGCGGGCCTCTACCTGTCTGATCCTGCCGCGATCAAAACTGCAGACGATATCCACAGCGCCGAGTTGTCCAAGGTTGAAGCCATAATCGGGGCGATGGTCGGGACTTTTTCCTCGGGCGCTTCACAATAAGCGTCTATTTTGATATACTTGAGAAACTATGAAAAAACAATCAATCATATGGACCGCCGTAGTAATCATTATAATTGCTGTAGTCATTCTCGTCGTCCATTTATATCAGAACTATGAAATGGGCCCAGGTGGCGGAAACACTTTGTCTTCCGGTTCGAGCTTGTCTGGATCAGTCAGCCCTGTCCAGGATAACAAGCTCTCGGCGTCCTTGTCACAGTTCGAGAACCAGGAACTCGGCTTTTCTGTCAACTACCCTACCAGTTGGCAGACGGAGAGCGCTCCAGCGGGCGTGACATTCATTATCCCTGACCAATTTCCGCAAACAGCCATCGGTACTCTCGATGCCTCAGTACAGGTTCTCTCGGGCAACTGCGCTTTTCCTCCTGTTGTGACCATCAAAGACAAGAGCACCCTCTCGGTCGGAAGCCTCTCGTTCGATACCGTCTCGATGCAGAACTCAGTCGACGGCCGCGGTTATTTCGATCAGCTCTATTCTCTACAAAAGGGCAATGTCTGCTATATGTTCACCTTTGAATCAGTGACTCTCGATCCGACGACGAAAGGCTTTTCGACTTCTGATGTTTCAAAGATCAACGCCAACAGCCAAAGCCAGGTCAACGATGCCGACGCCGCTTTCAAATCAGTCGTCCAATCGTTCGCTTTCTTGACACTGCCTACAGGACAGCCTGAAACGAGCTACCATCCGACATCGACGAGCACGGGAAAATAAGCACCAACTCGGCGCTTCGAATTTGGAATCTTAATTATCAAATAACCCCCCAAAAGTCATGATCATCACATATATCATTCTCGCTATAATCGTAATTTTGGTCCTCTGGGCGATCATCGCTTTCAACGGCCTGGTCCGCTCTCGGAATCGAGCTCAGGAATCATGGGCCGACATCGATGTTCAGCTCAAGCGCCGCTATGATCTCATCCCGAACCTTGTGGAAACGGTCAAGGGCTATGCCGCGCACGAGAAGACGGTCTTTGAAGATGTGACGAATGCTCGAACTGCCGCCATGGGCGCTACTGGCCTCGCCGACAAAGGCGTTGCCGAAAATCAGTTGGCTGGCGCGCTCAAGTCGCTCTTTGCCGTCTCCGAGGCATATCCGGATTTGAAAGCCAACCAGAATTTCCTCTCGCTCCAATCGGAATTGACCGACACGGAAGACAAGATCCAGGCCGCTCGACGATTCTACAACGGCAATGTTCGCGACTTCAATACTTCTATCCAAGTATTTCCAGGTAGTATGATCGCTTCGACCTTTGGTTTCAAGGGAATGGATTTCTTCCAGCTTGATGCAAGCGATGCGGCCGCAAAGGAGCCGGTGCAGGTGAAGTTCTAGAAAATAAATCAAAACTCAAAGTTCAAAATTCAAAACTGTATCAAAAAATTGTTGAATCAATTAATAAAGAGATTTTGCATTTCAATTTTGATTTTTGCATTTTGATTTTTGCGTTTATATCATGGCGACCCTCTACACTCAACAAGATAAGAACGTCCGCCGAACATGGTTTTTGATGACCGTATTTTTGGTCATTGTGGTTGCTCTGGGCTATTTCATAAGCTGGTATTGGGAGAGCCCCGCTTTCCTTTATATCGCTATAGCCATAGCTCTCGCGATGAATATCGGAAGCTATTGGTATTCAGACAAGATATCGCTTTCGCTTGCCCATGCGGTTCCCGCGAAAAGTGAAGACAATATCCAATTGTTTCAAGTCGTGGAGAATCTTGCTATCACCGCCGGCCTGCCTATGCCGCGGATCTACATAATTCCCGATGCGGCGCCAAACGCATTCGCGACAGGCCGCGACAAGGATCATGCGGCCGTGGCAGTGACGCAGGGACTGCTCGGTATGATGGACAAGAATGAGTTGTCCGGCGTCATCGCTCATGAGCTCTCGCATATCGGTAATCGCGACACATTGCTCCAGACTGTCGTCGTTGTCCTCGTCGGTTTCATAGCCATACTCGCGAATATCTTTACGAGGAGCATGTTTTTCGGAGGAAATCGGCGCAACAATAACAGCAATGGCGGCCAATTCGGGGCTATTTTAGCTGTTGTCGGCATTGTCTTCGTCATTCTTTCGCCGATTGTCGCCCAGCTCATCCAGTTGGCGATTTCCAGAAAGCGCGAGTTTCTCGCTGACGCAGATGGCGCTCTCTTGACCCGCTATCCCGAAGGCCTCGCCTCAGCCCTCGAAAAGATCGAAGGCTATGGCCGGCCCATGGCGACCGCAAATAACGCGACGGCGCACCTGTATATCTCGAACCCTTTCGGCAAAGGCGCCTCGCGCGGCATCGCCAAGCTTTTCATGACGCATCCGCCGACGGAAGAGAGGATAAGGATCTTGAGGGAGATGGAATGAGTCAAAACTTATCCGTCACCGGCGAGCCTAATCCCGTCACATAGTCGTAATGTTTGCGTGCCGTGCAAAAATAGGCACAATCGCCGTTGCCGCCGCTCGTGATGTCACGGAAGAATTTTGCATATGACGAGGCCGCTTTATCCTGGTAAAGCTTTGATAGGGAAATAGGGTCTTTTGCCGCAAAAGCGAGCGCGGCGATGGCGGCCCATTGCGGCGCACCGGCCGAGGTTCCGCCTACGACATACCAATTCTTTACAGACGACTTTGAAGAAGCGATCAAAGATGAAGAGTCGGGCGCATGATAGACAGAGAATCCATATCGTGGATCTGCCGCAAATGCGACGTCAGGGATGGCGCGCTTGCCGCCTGCGCGCGGGATGGAATAAGCGCTTTGATATGCAGGCTCGCTTTCGTAAGCGCTTGTTCCGCCGCCTGATCCAGCCCATGCCTTTTCAGATGATAGGACGCCTTTTATGCTGAGCATAAGGGAAGTGCCTCCGACTGATATGACATTTGGCGAAGCCGCCGGCCAACTGGCCCCGGCGCCGTCGTCACCGGACGATGCAAAGAATGCCATCGAAGTGCTTGCTCCGAAATGCTTGTCGAGATCCGTCTCGCCAATGAATTCGTTCCCGCCCCAGCTCATAGATACGGCGACGACATCGCTTCTCGTGCGGGCGTAATCGACTGCTCTCATGAGGTTTGTGCCGCTGTCGGATGCCGCTTCGACTACGAGGATCTTTGCCGAGGGGGCTATGGCGTGCGACCATTCCGTGTCGAGAGCCGTTTCCATTGACCAGCCAGAGTCGTCTTTTGCCGCTGGATTCATCGGATGGATCTCGAGACATTTGTTTGTGGAGGTGCACGAGCTCAATGAGAATTCTTTCACAAAAGCCGCCAAATCGCTCGCGATATTCGGATGATTGAAGGCGGCAATGATAGCGATAGTGCCTCCGCCGCCTGTCGATGGCAAACCGTACGCCTTTTTTACAAGAGAAGGGGATAAGCCTGATGGTCCTGCCGTTGCGCCAGCGAAGATGTGTATCGGCGGTCGCGCAGTGAAAGTGTCGAGCGAAGGGATGACGCTTGCATGGACAAAAATAGGCTTGTTGAAATAATCAAAGCAGGGAGTGCTCTCCGTCACCATAAAACCAATCATCAATAAAACCACTGCACCGATCGCGCGTTGCGCATTATTTCTCATGTTTTTTATTTTTTACCTAGTAATTCCTACAGTATAAAAGACAGCCATTAAGAAAAGTTAAAATAATTATAAAGATTTCTTTATACAAGATCCGATCTATGCGTAGAGATCCGATCTTGCATTGCAAGGAATCTGTGACTAACGTCTGTATCGTATATGGTATGATTGTTATATGAGCGAGTATATAAGCTTGTCAGCTGTACAGGTTCAGCAAATAGAGGTTATCGTCATAGCTTTACTGCCTTTGGCAGTCATGTTCGTTTTGCTCCTTGTCTTTGCCAATAAATGGGTCGAATACATCCGGGCGAAGTTCTTTTTCAAGGAAAGCTACGCTATGATCGAAATAAAATTGCCCAAAGTGATCATGAAATCGCCGGCGTCCATGGAGCTATTTCTCACAGCCCTCCACCAGACCGGAGGCGAAGGCGACTGGTATTCGAAATATTGGCTCGGCAAGACGCGGCCATGGTTCTCGCTCGAGCTCGTGTCGATCGAAGGCCAGATACATTTTTTTATCTGGATGAGGAAATCGTTCAAGAATTTCATCTCGACCTCGCTCTACGCCCAGTTTCCCGGCATCGAGGTCCATGACGTGGAAGATTATGCTCAGTCGGTGCATTTTGACAAGGACACGGTTAGTGTTTGGGCGGAAGAGCTTACTTTTACAAAGGATAAAGACGGCAAGATGGAGAGTTCGTATCCCATAAAAAGCTATGTCGATTACGGCTTGAACAAGGATCCAAAGGAAGAATTCAAGATCGATCCGATGGCGCCGCTCATTGAATTTCTGGGATCGATCGGGGCGAATCAACAAGCTTGGATACAGATTCTCGTCCGCGCGTATAAAAAGGACGATCATACGAAGCCTGGTCATATCTGGAAATCGCATGACAAATGGCGCGAGGAAGCAAAGAAGATAATCAATGACACGATGAATCGCGATGAGAAGACCAAATCTACGAAGAAAAAGGAAGGCGCAGATAAGGCGGAAAAAGTCGATCTCACCGAAGGCGAAGAGGAGATCATTGCTGCTATCGAGCGAAATATCTCAAAGCTCGGGTTCGATGTCGGCATACGCCTCGTGTATGTGGCTCAAAAAGACAATTTCAATCCGACCAATATCGCCGGAATGCTCGGGAGCTGGAAGCAATTCAATAACGAGCACATGAACGGCTTCAAGCCGGCCTCTGCATGGCACGGAAGTATAAGCTATCCTTGGCAGGATATTCGTGGCAAGAAAAAAGAGGGCCATTCCGAAGGCTCGCTTGCTATGTACAAGCGACGATCGTATTTTTATGCGCCGCATAAAGGCAAGCCTATGATCATGAGCTCGGAATCTCTCGCGACCATCTATCATTTCCCGGGCCAAGTCGTGGCGACCCCGACGCTTACCCGCGTGCCGTCAAAGAAGGGCGAAGCGCCAGCCAATATACCGATGTGATCGGAATCCTATGGAACTATCAGACAATCTCAAGCCTCTGAAATATGAAAGCGATGCGGATAACGCGACTGAAAAGCCGCCTTCTTTAGCGCCGGCGGACATGAAATATGGCGTGCCGATGGATCGTTCAGACGCTTTGCCGCCACTGCTGTCGAAAGCGCCCGTCTTTCAAAAGAAGTCCATTATAGCCGCGGGAATCTTTTGTGTGGCAGTAGTTTTTGTCATGGCGGTCTTCGCGACGATCCCCCCATCTGATTTTCCAGCGGAGACCACATTCCATATCGAAGGAAATTCGTCGCTCGGCCAGGTAACAAGCGGACTTTATGTCGACCATTTGATAAAATCTGAAGCCCTTTTCAAATCGTTGGTCGTCATTTTGTCTGGTCAAAGAGGTATAAAAGCAGGCGATTACCTCTTTGCTTCGAAGGAATCCGTGATAGAGATCGCATGGAGGCTTGTTCACGGAGAGCAGGGATTGATGCCGATAAAAGTGACCATCCCCGAGGGATTCGACGCAGAACAGATCTCGGGGATCCTTGGCAAGGATATTCCCGGCTTTGCGACTTCGACGTTTCTAGCCGAAGCAAAACCTCTTGAAGGATATCTTTTCCCTGACACATATTTTTTCAACATAAAAACATCGCCTGACGATGCGATACAGGCTATGCAGGACCTTTTTAACAAGAAGGTCGTTGGAGAGAGCGCTGGTGTCGCTGTTTCAGGCCATGCGACCTCATCCATCGTCATCATGGCCTCTATCCTCGAACGCGAAGCGACGTCGTCGTCTGATCGCCGCATCATCGCGGGCATACTCTGGAAGCGCCTCGATGATAAGATGCCTCTCGAAGTCGATGCCGTCCTTGCCTATGCTCTCGACAAGAATGGGACAAAGCTCACGTCCGGCGATCTGGCCACTGATTCCCCCTTTAACACATATAGAAATCGCGGCTTGCCGCCATCGCCGATCGGCAATCCTGGCCTTTCGGCCATCGAGGACGCTCTTTCTCCGGCGAGCACTACCTACTGGTATTATCTATCTGATTCAAAGGGGAACATCCATTATTCGGATACCTATGACGGCCAGATAGCGAATGAGTCGAAATATCTGTAGCAGTCGAGCGGGTATGGCCTTTATGCTCAATAAAAAAAGAAGCCGAGGATTGCCCGGCTTCTAATTGTGACGCTTACGACCGTCCGGATCTTTGAGTATCCCTGATTCAAACAACGTTTTGAGGTAAACGCTTGGGTCGTCGATTTGCCGTCCTGACGTTCTTTTCGATTCGGGGCACAGTGCTGTAATGGTTACAGATGGAGGTTCCTGCACAAATGGCTCGTTGACAGCCTTAGTATCTTCATAAATATCGGTCCCCGTGATTTTTTCGTCGGCGCTGACCAGTACATCTGGTTTCCAGTGCCGCATGTAGCTCTCTGCTTTTTCCGTACTGTCGGTTGTCACGACACTATGGCCAGCATCTTCGAGTTGCCGCAAGAGCAAACGACGCCTCTTTGCATTGGGGTCGATCAACAATATTTTCATAAAAGTTCTTTCTTCTTGTTCGTTTCTGCTTATTTTGATATCATGCCAAGAATGAAAGGTCAAGGGAAAACTAAAAGCACAAAAATCAAAAATCACGCCAAACGCGTTTTTGTCGGCATGTCCGGCGGCGTCGATAGCTCGGTTTCGGCGGCGCTTTTGAAGGCGGCAGGATATGACGTCATGGGCGTCTTCATAAAAGTCTGGCAACCGGATTGGATGGACTGCAATTGGCGGCAGGACCGGCTGGATGCTATGCGCGTCGCCGCTGTTTTGGACATACCATTTTTGACGCTCGATCTCGAAAAGGAATACAAGCGCTACGTCGTCGACTATATGATCGCCGAATATCGGGCGGGCCGTACTCCGAATCCGGACGTCATGTGCAACAAGAGCGTCAAATTCGGCGCGTTCTACGATTGGGCGATCGGTCAAGGCGCTGATTTCGTGGCGACCGGGCATTATGCGAAAATAGTTACAAGTGATAAGTTACAAGTGACAAGTGAAGAAAAAAATAACTTGCAACTTGCAACTTGCAACTTGAAACTTTTGGCTGGCTCCGATCCGAACAAGGACCAGTCATACTTTCTCTGGAACATCCGCACGGAACAGCTGCCCCATATACTTTTTCCGATAGGCGACATCGAAAAGCCGGATGTACGCAAGCTGGCACGTAAATTCAAATTGCCGAATGCTGAAAAGAAAGACAGCCAAGGCCTTTGTTTTATTGGTAAAGTCGATATAAAGGAATTCCTTTCTCATTATATGGAGCCGAAAGCTGGGGAAGTTTTGGATGAAGCAGGAAACGCGATCGGCCGCCACGACGGCGCGTTCTTTCTGACGATCGGCGAGAGGCATGGATTTGTCATCGACAAGAAAACGCCGCATGACGAGCCGTATTACATTGTGGCAAAAGATCTCGACAAGAATACGATCACTGTCTCGAACAAGGACAAGCATGGGCTTTTGGCAGAGGCGAAGACGTCGGTCAAGCTCGAAAAGACGAATTGGATGAGCGGAACTCCGGTAGTTGGCAAAAAATATTCCGGTCGCGCGCGCTACCGCCAGCCGCTCGAATCGCTTGTCTTTACTTCAATTAATGAAAAGGAAACCATGCCTGCCGGCAGGCAGGGAACCGCCACGATCGAATTCGACAAGCCGCAGAACGCTCTGACGGGAGGGCAGTCGCTCGTCGTGTATGAGGGGGAAATTTGCTTGGGAGGAGGAGTGATTCTATAAAAACACAAAACCCGCCGAAGCGGATTTATGTTGGACTCACCATTGATTGGCTCCTCCTTGCTAGTTGTAAGGAAAGTATAAGCTAATTTGTAAGTAAATGCAAGTGAATGCTGTGAATTAAGTTTACTTTCATAGCTTCTCGGTCCGGAACTACGAAAGATTACTCTTGTATTTCTCTCACTCTACATCGCCAATAATCACTTTGCCCTGTGGAGGTAGGGGGAGTCGAACCCCCGAGCTCCAACTAGCAAGGAGGAACTCCCAACCACTGGTACCCCCACAGGTCAAAATGATCATTCGAATGCAATTATATAAAATTGGTTATTAAGAAAGGTTAAATTTTTTATAAAGAAAATTTTGACTTGCAAAGATCGGTGAATCGTGGTTATCTGCAGTCAGATGAAAACCACAACCGTTTTTACACGTTTCTATTCTGGAAGAGGATTCGATGCTAATGGCCGGACTCTCAGTGAGATCCTTTCGTGGAACGACAACAGGCTCGAGACTGTCCACGATTACATTCAGTGGCCTGAACCAAGCCGATTCAATTCTGATGCGCCTGTGCTCACCGCAGAGGATATCCAAGCCTTTCTGTCTGTTGCAAAACTCCGCAGTAATCTTCTGAGATCATTTGCACGGATGCTTAAATTCTATGGTTTTACGATGGGGTCCGTTCAAGGAAAAGTCGTCATCGGCAACACACGAGTCGTTTTCCGGCGACAAGCGGAGCATTGGCTTACACCTCAAAACCATAATTTGCTCCGGATTACACGCATCCTGAAGTGTCTAACCATGCTTGGTCTCCGAGAAGAGTCGCGAGCATTTTTGGCGGCTTTGCAGGAAGTTGAGGAACAGTACCCAGGTTCGATCGAGAAAAGCACGTTCCGTTATTGGAAAGATGCTGTCAAACATTAATCCGGATTGGTGTCACAAGCGCTCGCTTCACAGTGGCGCTTTTTTATTTCCGACCATGGTTTGAGTATAACGTGTAAAAAGCGTACAATACGCGCATGAGAGACCGCTCCACAGTCGATTTGATAAAAGAGCGCCTCGGCGTCGAGGAGGTCATTTCGTCGTATATGAAGCTGGAAAAGGCGGGCAAGAACTTCAAAGGCCGCTGTCCGTTCCATAATGAAAAGACAGCGTCGTTCTTTGTGTCGCCTGATCGCGGCTCGTTCTATTGCTTCGGTTGCGGGGCGAAGGGCGACATCTTCACGTTTGTCGAGCAGTTCGAAGGGCTCGATTTCATGGGCGCCTTGAAATTGTTGGCAGAGCGCGCGGGCATTCCTATCGCTTTTGAAAATCGGGAAAAGAAAAACCGAGCGCGAGCGTGCTGCTATTCAGTCATGGAGGCCGCCGCGATTTTCTACCAGTCGCAGCTTTCCGGCGAAGCGAAAGAATATCTGAAGAAAAGGGGAGTCACAGACGAGACGATCAAGGAATTCCGCATCGGCTTTGTTCCTGAGGGTTGGCGGCATCTCGCGACGACGCCCTCGTCCAAAAAGAGGATCGTGAGCGGACAGCCGATATGGAGAAGGCGGGCCTGGTCAAGAAGGAAAGACGGATCCGGCAATTATTACGACCGTTTCCGCGACCGCGTCATGTTTCCGATCATGGATTCATCCGGCCGCGTTATCGCATTTTCCGGCCGTTTGCTTCATGAAAAGGAAGGCGAGGGCAAGTATATAAACACGCCGGACACGCCGCTCTACGATAAATCAGCCGTTCTCTACGGCATCGACAAGGCGAAAAGCGAGATCCGCAAAAAGGATTATACGATTCTGGTTGAAGGCCAGATGGACCTCATCATGTCGCATCAGGCGGGAATAAAGAATACCGTCGCGGCCTCGGGCACGCGCTCGCTGACGATACCATCTCACGCGAGCAGGTGACGAACAATCTCGGCATCATCCGCCGCTTGTCGCCGAATCTTGCTCATTGCTTTTGATTCAGACAAAGCGGGTCACAACGCAGCTCTCCGCGCCGCTCGCATCGCCCTCAATCTCGGCATGGATGTCAAAATCGCCGATATAGAAGGGGGGAAGGATCCCGCCGATCTTGTCCTTGCAAATCCCGAGAATTGGAAGGAAACTCTGCGCCACGCAAAGCCGATCGTCGAATTCGTCCTCGACGGCATCATGAAGGAAACTGTTTCGTCCGACGGCAAAGCCAAGCTCGATCCGCGGAAGCTCCCGACAGCCATCCGAGAAAAGGTCTTGCCCTTCATCGCCGAGGTCAAGGGCAGTATGGAGCGCTCGCACTGGATCAAGATGATCCACACCAAAACCGGCCTGTCCGAAGAAGCGGTTCGCGATGACCTCAAGTCCGTCCTTGAAAAGAAATCTGCCGAAGCCGCTTCGGAATCTCGGGCCGCGCTCGCAACGGCGAGGGATAATGCCACAGCTCCAAAGCCTGCCTCGCCGGCACGCCTCGACATGGTCGCGCGCAAGCTCTTCGGCATCCTTACTTCAATCGAAAAGAGCCCTGAAAAATCATCTATCGCGCCAAAAGGCTACTTTGATCATCTCCGAGAGATCGTCGGCGACGGATATGACAAGATGATCGCCGATATCGCTCCATTTCGCGACGAGCTCGTCCTTGAGGCAGAGATCACCTACGGTGAAGGCCGCGACATCAAAAAAGAGCTCGACGAGCTCATGATCAATTTCGAGGAAGATATATTAAAGGGGAGGCTTGCGGAGGCCATGGCCGACCTCGCCGCCGCCGAACGGGAGAAGGATATCGACAAATCGAACGCCGCAGGCAAGCTGTGCCATGAGCTCTCAAGAAAGTTGGAAGACGTGAGGAAAAGGAGGAAGGAGTGATTCTTTTTTACAACATTTTACAAGCATTGGTTGACAAAGGAGGTAGGTTTGCTAAAATATCAGTACAATGGCTTCGGCCTCCGAGATTCCCCGCCTTAAATTCATATTTTTGGCGGGGTTTCGTCTTTTATGGTAGCAATGTTCTAAGAAGGCTAAAGAATATGAAAAGATATTCTTTCATGGAAATCATTCCCGCCTTTCTTAAGAGCCTTTTACTGTCTATTGATCTGATTTGCGACAAAATGACGCTTGAAGCCATGGCACTCTTTATCTTCACATAATATGCATTGTCTTTTTCTGTGCTTGTAACGGGTAAAATGAGAACCAAGTTTTTGTTGTATCTCTTTAGGATTAGAACCGGTCTTTCAAATAATTCATTTTTACCATCTTGTTCCAAGCCAATATTGACGCCAAGCGCACACCACCAGACTTCTCGTTCGTGGCATAGACGTTCGACAACTGATTTCTCGATCTCTTTTTTCCTGGTATTCCAAAGATCGAATTCCTTTACATATTCTTCATTCATATCGCAAATTATATATAATGATCATTAAGAAAAGTTAAAAAATTTGTAAAGATTTCTTAATCTCATTTTGTGAAAGGCTGACTTTTGCAATAAAAAAGCCCCGCAGGTTGCGCAGGGCTTGAAGATCGAAAGGGAAGTCGATCAGTTTTTACTTTCCATTGCGCCAAGTCTGCATGCCGCGGTATTTGTGCCATCCTTGGACATGGCCTGCTCCGTTTATCACCATTTCCTTGCCGCTGAAATCTTCAAAGTCGTTTGAAGATGGAACATTAACATACAGCAGGCCGCTCTTTTCGAAACGATATGCCCCTCTTCCGCCGCAGAACAATCTATCCCCATAAGCGGCCGCTAAAGCTTCCTTCAGAAACGGAATCACTTCATCCTTGTACTCACCCCAGTATTGCATCTCCCAGACGATGTCATCGTCAAAGGAGATCATGGTTGTTCCAAAGCTTTTTCGGCTGAGCTTTGTCGTTTGCCAATGGTCGACCAAGGCGTAATGGCCTTCTTTCCAAGTCATAATCTTGGCGGCCAATTCGGGAATCAAGCTCGTTTTGGAATTTCCGGCATATCCATTGAGCATCCCAGTAAAGAATGCGTGACAGAGATCGTGAACATTCAAAGTGTTTTCATCAAACATAAAGTACCTCCGTATTTGTTTTATTGTTGTCTCTCCGAACCCTACCACCCACTTGTCCACATGTCAACGTTGCGCCTTTATTCGTTTTGCTTTAGAATTGTCAACCTGGTCCTTATAGAGCCATAATGGCAAAAAGCACGTCAAAAAAAATAAATACGAAGAGCACAACAAAGGCTTCAAAAAAGCCCATTTCAATACACAAGAAGCCGGCCTCGGCGGCAAAACCGAAGGAATCAAAGAAATCGCAACAGTCAAAAAAACAGAAGGACGCTCAGAAGATATCCGACACAAAGGCTGGCAAGCTCATGGTCAAGGGCAAGGAGCGCGGCTTCGTGACATATGACGAGATACTCAGGGAATTTCCGACCGTCGAATCCGACATTTCTTTTCTCGATGACTTGTACAGCAAGTTCGCCGCCTCCGGCATCGACATCCTCGAAGGAGGGGGTCTTCTCAGTGTTGAGAAGGACGCCGCTCCAGCATCCAAAAAATATTCATATGGATCGCGTTCGGGAGATTCCGCTTATGATTCCATACAGATGTATCTGCGCGAGATAGGCCAGTATCCGCTCATCTCCGCTGCGCGCGAAAAAGAGCTGGCACGGCACATTGCCGCCGGCGACAACGAGGCTAAGGGCCTTTTGGCCAAAGCGAACCTGCGCCTCGTCGTCTCTATCGCAAAAAAATACGTCGGCCGTTCTCCTGACTTGACCCTGCTCGACCTCATTCAGGAAGGCAACCTCGGATTGTTCAAGGCAGTCGACAAGTTCGACTGGACAAAAGGGTATAAGTTCTCGACGTATGCCACGTGGTGGATACGCCAGGCCATCACTCGCGCATTGGCCGACCAAAGCCGCACCATACGCGTGCCGGTTCACATGGTCGAGACGATCGCCAAATACAAGCAAGTCGTCCGCCGTCTGACCCAGGACCTCGGCCGCGACCCATTGCCAGAAGAGATCGCCACCGAGATGGGAATCGAGGTCGACAAGATATATCAGATAGAAAAGATCGACCAACCGGTCGGCTCGCTCGAGATGCCGGTCGGCGACGAAGGCGAGGATAAATCGACTCTCGGCGACTTTATCGCAGACGACAAGATCCTATCGCCGGATCAGGAAAGCTCCCGCCGCATATTGGCTGACCAGGTGCGCGAGATCCTGAATGAATTGTCGGAAAAAGAGCGAAAGATCCTGGAGATGCGCTGTGGATTGATGGACGGCGTCCAGCATACCCTCGAAGAGGTCGGCAAGGAGTTCGAGGTCACCCGCGAGCGCATCCGCCAGATCGAGGCAAAAGCCCATGAAAAGATACGACAGCACGAAAAAGCCGGGAGATTGAGGAATTATTGAAGCAAAGGCCGCATCAACGAAGACAAGCTTAAGGGCTTGTTTTTTTATATAAATATGTTACAATCGCGGGCAGATACCGTTGAACGATCGGTGCGGGATCTTTGACAGTCTTCGTGTGAAAACTCGAGGAGTCATACAACAAAACAAACAACAAGGAAAGGAAGAGACAAAGTGAAGAAAAAAATAATGCTTGGTTTATTGGCGGCGGTTTGCGCCGCGGGTGTGAGTATGAGCGCATGGGCGACGCCCTATAATATCGCCTTTAACGGCGGTGGATGGAGCGCAGTCGGGCAGGTCGATGTCACCTCCGGTCTTGCGACCGGCGGATATCTCGATGTCACTTACGGTTTAGTCACGGTCGACTACGACTATTTGGCGCCCGTCAACCCGTCGACTCCTCCCAATCTGGGCGTCGTCGTTTCAAACAACAATGGCGATAACTTGCCGCTTGTCGACAATCTGGTGGACGTTCATGCCACCTATTTCGTCGACGAGTACGGGCTGTTATTCCTGACGGCTCCCGACATCGGCGGCCATTCGTCCGGGGCGGGCATCTATCTGTCCGCAGATCAATCCAATGGCAACGTGCCAAATCTCAATGGTTATGGCAATTCGCCCGGGTTCGGATGGGGCAATCCGAATGTCGATGGAACGGCGACTGTAATCATGCTTCCTGACGGCGGTTCCACCGCCATGTTATTGAGCGCTGGAATGCTCGGCCTGGTAATTTTGAGTCGCAAAACCGTTTACGTTTAGTGGCCATCGGTATGTTTCGGCCAGATAGCGTTTCTCACAAGACTGCATAGCAATATGCGGTCTTTTTTATTCCGGCTACTACAGCTTGCTGTGAGGTAGTTTATTACAGAAGATCAGAGGAATCTCATCGCACGCGATTATTCTGATATGATACTAGTACATCCCATGAATTCCGAAGCTTTTGAAGAAAAATACGGATCTCTCAATCCTGCCCAGAAAAGAGCGGTCGATGCCATTGACGGGCCGGTCATGGTCATCGCCGGTCCGGGCACGGGCAAGACGACGATACTCACCTTGCGCATAGCTAATATATTGAAACGCACGGACACGCCGCCATCGGGCATTTTGGCTATCACGTATACCGATGCGGGCGTCAAGGCGATGCGCTCAAAATTGCAAGGCATAATCGGCAACCGTGCGCACGAGATAGCTTTGCATACATTCCATAGCTTTGCCGCGGCGATGATCGCGGAATATCCGGATCATTTCCTTCATCTCGAGGGGCTTTCTCATATGGGCGATGTCGAACAAGAATCGCTCATACGGTCGATTCTCGCCGAGCCCGCGTTCCGCGATCTCCGGCCGACGGGCAAGCCTGACGCCTATATCTCAGCCATCATGCGCGCCATCGACGATGCGAAGAGGGATGCCTTAACGCCAGAGATGGTGCGCGAGTTCGCCGAAAAAGAAATCGAACGAATCCAGAATGACGAGAGTTCGATATCGACCCGCGGCGCGACAAAAGGCATGTTGAAAGCGGAAGCGCAAGAACGCATAGAAAAATGCGAGCGAACCGAGATTTTTTCGCGAGTCTATGAAAGATACGAGAAAGATAAGCGAGAAAACATGAAGATGGACTATAATGACCTCATCATCGAGATCCTGGTCGCTCTGCGCAATGACGAGCTTTTTCTCAGGCTCGTTCAGGAACGGTTCCTATACCTGCTTGTCGACGAGCATCAGGACACGAACGATGCCCAGAATTTCATCGTCGCTGTCATCGCCGAATTCTTTGAGACGCCGAATCTGTTCATCGTCGGCGATGAGAAGCAAGCCATTTATCGATTCCAAGGGGCTTCCGTCGAGAATTTTCTGACCTTGCAGAAACGCTGGCCGGCTATGCAAGTCATCTCTCTCGATTCGAACTATCGCTCGCACCAAGGCATCTTGGACGCGTCTTTTGCCATGATAGAGAACAATTATGAAGGCGACGATCATAAAAATCTGCGCGTAAAGCTTACGGCGGCGAGAAAAAGCGTAGATGCATCTAAAAATAAAAAAAGGAATGCGGAACGGTTTATTGAAGGCTCGCATCAAAAAAATGAAGATGAAGAAACGCCTCGACTGCTCGACATCATCACCGGCGAAAATGTCTCAGCGATCGAAAAATACCTTGTCCAAGAGCTTCAAACGATATCGAGAGATGAGCCAACGGCCACTATCGCCATCATCACGCGGCGCAATCGCGATCTTGAGCGCGTCATACGTCTCCTCGAATCAAACCATATTCCCGTGTCTTCGGAGAGGAGCGTCGACATATTCCATCATCCAATAGGGGCAGTCTTCTTTGACCTGATCGAATTCCTCTCTGATCCCGCACGAACAGACAGCTTGGCCAAGACCATAGCGATCGGTATGTGGAATATCCCGATCAGCGAGTCGATCCTCTTGATCAGATCTCTGAGAAGCGGACAGTTGCAAAGCCGGATCTCTGTGCCGGAATCCAGTCATGGAATTGCCTTGGAACAAAAGATTCCGGCTCTCGTTCACTTGCAAAAAAAGATGCAAGAAGACGGCGCCGTCGCTTTCCTTGTGCATGCCGCAGAGATCTCCGGGTTCTCCTCTATCGCCAGCCGTGTTCCCGCGGCCATCCATGTCTGGCGGGGCGTCATGACGTTGGCCGAATCGCTGGCACGGGAAGGGAATGTCCAAAGCCCTCTTGAACTGATGAAAGCCATGCTCGATTATCGCCGATCGGCTGAGTCGAAGACGGTCAAAGTGTCCGTCGGCGCTCCTGATCTGCCTATCTCCGCCATGACAGCCCATGGCTCGAAAGGCCTTGAATTCGACTATGTCTTTATCCCGTACGCCACAGAAGAAGCATGGATAGGAAAGGCTCGCGGGGCTTCTTTCGTTCTGCCGGAAAAGAGCACGAGCGGCAATGATATCCGTGATACGCGCAGGCTTTTCTATGTCGCTTTGACCAGAGCCAAGAAGCACGCCGTCATTTTGACCGCTCTCGAAGAAGGCGACGGCAAATCCCTGACGCCGCTCCGATTCATAGCCGAGCTTGACCCCAAAAGCGTCGCGACAACCCTTGTTCCGCGAGTCGAAGCGGAATTGCCGAGTACAAGGTCGGACCTTGTACAAATCCAAGGGAGCACCTCTGCCCATCTTGCGATGACAGCTATCGCCAAGCATGTCCTTCTTGAAAATGGCCTTTCCGTCACTGCTCTGAACCATTTTCTCGAGTGCCCGAATAAATTCTTATTCTTGAGCATCTTGAAATTGCCGCAAGCGCCTTCGCCTGCGGCGGAAAAAGGCACCGCGATGCATTATGCTATCTCCTCGATATGGAAAGAAGCGGATCGCACAGCTGATCATATCCGAGATGCTATCTTGGAAAAAACAGCCGAATACCTGGATACTTCTTTTCTCGCCGCTTTGGAGAAGGAATCGGTCAAGAAAGAGCTGTTTGATGATGCACCAGCTGTGGCAAAGGCGCTTGAGCCGCATTTCGCTGTTCCTGCGCAGGCCACGGTATTCACCGAACGTTGGGCCAAGACCGTGTACGAGATGTCATCTCGTACAGATCGAGATGCTATCTCTGACAGCGGAAAAATATCGATCCCTCTCCACGGCAAGCTCGATGCCATCGTCGACACGGGCGCCGAGCTCTATGTATTCGACTATAAGACCCGCGAAGGGATGTCGATGAATGAGATACAAGGCAAGACCAAGAATTCAAACGGCGATTATTTTCGTCAGCTTGTCTTTTATCGCATCTTGCTCGCCGATGAGCCGCGTTGGAAGGGCAAGAAGGTGACACCTGCGCTTGTTTTCCTCTCGCCAGACAAAAAAGGCCGTTGCCCGATCGTTTCTTTGCCGATAAGCCTTGACGACATAGCAGACGTACAGCGGCAGATCCAAAGCCTCATCGATAGCGTCTGGTCAGGCGAGCTTGTTAAAAGCAGATGCGATGACCCTGACTGCGAATGGTGCGGATTGACAAGAGCCAGTCTTTGATAGGGGGGGAGGAATGATTAAACATGAAAAGACAAAAGAAGGAACTGAAAAAAGAAAAACTGAAAAAATAAAAACGCGGCCGGAGGCGATCTCTCCTTGTCCGATCTTTTTATACAGACGTCTAATTGCGAATGGTTTGCAATTGAATAACGAAAGTAAGCCATTAAATCAAGCTTAATTGCGAATGATTTGCAATTACTCGAAAATGGAAAATAAGAGGCATACTACCCAATTACCGTGGCATTTTTTCTATTTTTTAACTTTTATTTCTTGAACAATACATGCGTTGTTGGTGCCTGCAGATCCACTTAGCGGAAACTGTGGCTCAACAATGGGCTAATATTTGGTAATCAGTTACGTAGTGACCAGTAAATATAATACAGTCGTAACTATCGCACACTCGTAACTATTGCGCCGATGTCGTAGAAGCGGCGCCTTGTTCGTTGTTCGCAAGGATCGCATCGATAGCCGCCGAAAGCGCCGCATATGATTGTGCTCCCTGAATGGCGATCGGCTGGCTCGTTGATGTTACGAGATAGCTGGTCGGCGTGCCTTCGATGCCGAGGGCAAGACCGGCGGCATATTCGCTATCGACTGCTTTAGAGAGCTTGCCGCTCGCGACGCAATCCTTGAACGCTGTCGTATCGAGGCCGGTATCGATGGCTGTTTGCGTTATCTGTTGATTGTCGACGCTCGACGATTCGTCCGCGCCGTCGGAAGGAAACGTAGTGAACCAGTCTTTTTCATAGGACCAGAAACCAGCATCGCCACCGACGGAGGCTGCGCATTCGAAAGCGTTTGACTGCGTGCCTGCATTCGGATGGAGCACACTGCCGTTCTGATCGGGTTTGTCGAGAGGAAAATCGCGATATATCCAAGCAACCTGTCCGGAAGCGCCGTATTTTTGCATGATCTCAAGCATGGTCGTCTGGAACATCTTGCAATATGGGCATGACGGATCGGAATACTCGACGATCTTTATCGGAGCGTTTGGGTTGCCGAGGATGTGGTCGCTCGCAGTGACGGGCGGCAGAGAGCTGGTGTCGGGAACTGTTGCTGATGGTGCAGTTTGGCTATTTGCCGCTGGCTGGATAGAAGCAGTCGGACGATACATATACAGCAGAACTCCGGCTATGATGACGGCAGCCAAAACGATCGCCATCGGTATCGTAAGTATCTGCTGGGGTCTAGTCTCTTGGTTTGGTTCCATGATTATATATGATTAATTTGCTGTAAATTAAGTATATCATAATGTAAAAGCGCGATATGGGCGCTCAGACTGGTTTCGATGCCTCCCATTCCTGCATCAGAACGGCAATGAAAAATTCATGGCCGCTTGCGGCGCTTTGTCCCATCCGGCGGTGTCTATCTTTAATTCTTTTATGATGCCCTGTTCGCGATATTTGACCGATCCGTTGTCTCGCATATATTCATAGAGCTCGCGGGTCACGCGCACGTCATCGAGGCAGTACTTCATCACTTTTTCGACTTCTCCGTTTCTCCACCATGTCACCGCTTCGAGGCCGTTTCCCGACTTTTTCTTGCCGAGCGTCGCTTCGGCCAGAGTATCGAGCTTGATCCTTCGTCCGAGGACTTTCTGCACCTCGAGCATGAGATCGATGCTTTTAATGTTCGACAGGTTGCCGTGGTAATACTTGTTCAAGATTGGAATGTCGAAATGGTCTCCGTTGAAGCTGACGATGGCATCAGCCGCTTCGAACAATGGCCACATCTTTAAAAAATCTTTTTCAAGAAAGCCGGTGTATTCGCCCGACTCGGAATCGTGCACGCCGACGACGGACACATCCAAAGCCGCCGGATCTGAGGAGCCGACATCCTGAAATAAGTTCTTTGTCTCTATATCAAAGGTGATGACGCGCATGAAAGTGAGTTTATAAAGTTAAAAAGTCCGTAAAGCTTGTAAAGTCCGTTCTTACAATTCTTTTTCTTCTCCTGTCTTCAAATCTTTTACCTTTGCTTTGCCGCTCTTTGCTTCTTCGGGACCGATGACGATGACGCTCGGTATGCCTCGCTTATCGGCGGATTTTATCTGCTCACCGATCTTTTTATAGGTAAAGTCGACGGCGACGCGGGAGCCTTTGTCGCGGAGCTCTTTTGCTTTCTTTTCGGCAAAAGCCGCTTCTGCCTCGCTCATGACGCAGATGTAATAATCAGCCGGGCCTTTTGTGCTTGGGAGGAGACTGTGGGTCTCGAGAAAGTCTCTGATCGTCACGTCGCCCATGCCAAAGCCGACCGCAGGGATCTTGTCGCCGCCGAAAAGGGAGGCCAGATCGTCATATCGGCCGCCGCCAAAGAGCGCGCGCTTGTTCTCGGGGCTCGTGTCGTAGATCTCGAAGACCATGCCGGTGTAATAGTCGAAACCGCGCATGAGACTTTGATCAAAGCGAATATTCTTGATTCCCAACCCTTTAAGTTGTTCGATAAAACTTGCTATTTCTACTACGTTACTAACCTTCTTATTATTCTGAGAAATAATAGTGGTTAATTCTTCAATATTTTTGCAATTCAATAATTTCGTTAAGAGGATTGATTTTTCATCAATTAAAAGTCCAGTCGCAATTTCGAAATCTCGCTGAGGCATTTTTTCTTTTCGATCGATTATTTTAAAGAGTTTTGTTATTATCACTTTATCGTTGATTTCCAATATTTCTTGAACAATTGAGTTCATTAATCCACGATCATTCACCCGTATCTCAAAATCGCTGTCCTTTGCGCCGAAATTCCTCATCACTTGGTAGGCAAGGGAAATGACCTCGATGTCCGCCTCGATCGAGTCCACGCCAAAGAGGTCGACGTTCAGTTGCCAATGCTCTCGCACGCGGCCGCGCTGGGGCTGTTCGTAGCGGAAAAGATTCGGTATCGAATACCAGCGCAAGGGGAAGACAAGCTCGCGTTTCCTGGCCGAGACCATGCGAGCGACCGTCGGCGTCATCTCCGGCCGCAACGTGACCTCGCGCTCGCCGCGATCAGTGAAAGTGTATGTCTGCTCGTTGACGATCTCTTCGCCTGATTTTGCCCGATACATGTCCGCCGGCTCGAGCACGGAGGCGCCGTATTCCTCATAGCCGAAGCTCTCCGCGGTCTTCTTCCACTTTTCAAAGATATATTTCTGCACGGCCATGTCGGCAGGATAAAAGTCGCGCACGCCTTTGTATGGTTCTGTCGAGAGCTTATTTGATTTTTCTGGCTTTTCTGACATGCGGATATTGTAGCTCGAAATGGAGGTTTTTGAAAGCACGAGTGATCGAGATGTCATCTTGACATACGGTTTCCGCGTCTCTCGCTTTTTCTGTTCTTTTTGGTATAATACACGTACTTAAAAGCTTCGTGCTTTTTCGTTTTTATGCCAAAAAAGAGCGACAAAAACAGAGATACGGATGCTGCTGCCGAAGTCCCGCGCGACCCTGCCTTGGGCCTCATCGATGCTCCTATCACGACCGAGATGCGCACGTCGTATCTCGACTATGCCATGTCGGTCATCACAGCTCGCGCTCTGCCGGACGTGCGCGACGGATTGAAACCGGTGCACCGCCGCATCCTCTACGCCATGCACGAAAAAGGCCTGACATCGACCGCGAAATTCCGCAAGTCGGCTGTCGTCGTCGGTGACGTGCTCGGAAACTATCACCCGCATGGCGACGTCGCCGTGTACGACACGCTCGTCGGCATGGCGCAGGATTTCCGCATGCGCTCTCCGCTTGTCCAAGGCCAAGGAAACTTTGGCAACATCGACGGCGACCCAGCTGCAGCCATGCGTTACACCGAGGCAAAGATGTCGCGCATCTCGTCAGAGCTTCTTCGCGATATCGAGAAGAACACCGTCGATTTTCGTCCGAACTATGACGGCACGCGCAAGGAGCCGACAGTACTGCCGGCCGCTGTCCCGAACCTGCTCTTGAACGGCACGCTCGGCATCGCTGTCGGTATGGCCACGAACATCGCTCCGCACAATCTGGGCGAAGTCGTCGATGCTACGACGCATCTGATCGAGAACAAGGACGCCACGACCGACGACCTTATGCAATTCATCAAAGGCCCCGATTTCCCGACGGGCGCTATAATGTATGGCGAAAACGATATCAGGCATGCATACTCGACCGGCAGGGGCGGCATCGTCGTCCGCGGCGAGGCAGAGATAATCGAGGACAAGAAAGGCCAGTTTCAGATCATCATCACCTCGATCCCATTTCGCGTGAACAAGAGCGATCTTATCGTCAAGATCGCTGATCTTGTGCGAGACAAATCGATCGACGGCATACGCGGCTTGCGCGACGAATCAGACAAGGACCTTCGCATCGTCATCGATCTCAAGCAGGGCGCCTATCCTGAAAAAGTCTTGAATTTCTTGTACAAACACACCCAGCTCGAGGATACTTTCCATATAAACACCGTCGCTCTCGTTCACGGCGTGCCGCAGACGCTTTCGCTCAAGACGATCCTCGAAGAATTCATCGTCCACAGGATAGAAGTCATCCGCCGCAGGACGAAATTCGACCTCGACACAGCCGAGGCGCGCGAGCACATCTTGCTCGGCTTGAAAAAAGCTCTCGACCATATCGACGAGATCATCACGCTCATCCGCGCATCGAGTGACGTCGCCGACGCAAAGGCAGGCCTCATGAAGAAGTTCAAATTCAGCGACCTCCAGGCGCAGGCGATTTTGGACATGCGCTTGCAAAAGCTGGCTGGTCTCGAGAGGAAGAAGATTTTGGATGAATTGAAGGAAATCCAGGAGATTATCGGCAAATTGAAGGAGATATTGAGCAGTGAGAAAAAAGTGCGCGGCATCATAAAGGACGAGCTCAACGAGATCAAGGCCAAATACGACAATCCGAGGAGGACAAAGATAATCAAGCACGGCGTCAAAGCATTCAACGCCGAGGACCTCATACCGGACGAGGAGTCCGTTCTCGTTCTGACAAAAGGCGGCTATATAAAGAGGACGAATCCTGACGAATATCGCAAGCAAAAGCGCGGCGGCGTCGGCGTCGTCGACCTCGACACAAAAGAGGAGGATTTCATCACGCACCTCGTCACCGGCACGACGCACAACGATCTGCTTTTCTTTACTGATATGGGTAAGGCATATCAGATCAAGATGTATGATATTCCTGAAGGCAAGCGCGCCACAAAAGGCAAGTCGATCATGAACTTCCTGTCGCTCTCTGACGGCGAAAAGGTCACTTCTATCCTACCTATGCCAAAGGACAAGAAAGCGGCCGATGGTCTGTCGCTCATCATGGTGACCAAGAACGGCACGGGCAAGAAGACGTCCGCCTCAAATTTCAAAGACGTTCGACGTTCGGGTTTGATCGCTATCACATTGGACGCCGGTGATGAGCTCATTTCGGTCAATTTCGTATCAAAGAACGATGATATCGTCATCGCAACGCAGGAAGGACAGTCGATCCATTTCAAGGAATCAGATGTGCGCGAGATGGGCCGTAGCGCCGCCGGCGTCCGCGTGATCAAGCTTGCCGAAGAAGATGCAAAGAAAAAGATCGCCGCCGACCACGTCATCTCCGCCGATGTCGTCTCGAAAGACGCCAAGAACCCGGCGCTTTTCGTCCTCGGCGCGAACGGCTATGGCAAGAAGACAAAGCTTTCCGAATACAAAGTCCAGAATCGAGGCGGCTCCGGCATCCTGACTATGAACGTCACGCCAAAGACCGGCTCTCTCATGGCCGCCAAAGTCGTCACTGACGACGACATCGAGATCGTGGTCATGTCGAAGGCCTCGCAGGTCATTCGCACCGATTTGAAAGAGATTCCGACATTGTCTCGCGCCACACAAGGCGTTCGCGTCATGAAGCTGCGTGAAGGCGATTCGCTCGCGAGCATGATTTGTTTGTAAGAATATGATTAAAAATTATTCATGGAACTGAATTCATTCCAACAGTTCAACAGAGAATTAGAACAGCTGAGGAAATTACACAAGATTGGTTCTTTTACTTTTTCTAATACAGAAAGTTATCTTGGGTTTCAAATTGAACAGAAAAAAATTATCGGTGATAAACCACTTATGTTTAGGAGATTTGCTTTTAAAGAAACTGCAGATGAAGTCAGGGGTTACTTGTCAAAATATTCGTCAGAATATCTCAGGGAGCTGATCTTCATAAGAATTATTTCTGCACTCGAAGCTTTTTTTATTGATACTATTCGCGACGTGTTCATATATACTTCTGAACCATTTAAAAATCGTGATTCAAAAATTGAATTTTCTGTTGGTGAGATACTCTCATATGATTCATTAGACGAGCTTTTCAATAAATTATTAGCCAGAGATAGACGCAGTCTAACGAGTGGTGGGCTATCTGAGACTGAAAAATACTATAATAATGTTTTTGATGTTGATTTTAATAATTTCGGAATTAATTATCATAGCATAAAGGAATTTTACGACAGGAGGCATCTTTTTATTCATTCACTCGGTATGGCAGAAGATGGTGTAAGGATTTTGGCAAAGACTGATGAACAGTATAGAGCAAGATATGGAACGAAGGAAAAAGGGTTAGACGTTTCTGATGAATACTTAGAGAACTGTATGAATATGGTTGGTAAGTTTATATCTTATGTTCATAATGAGTTAGTTGTTAAAATTACTAAACCCCAATGGAAATCAAAGAAAGATAAGGATGAGGCAAAAAGTAACCTTCATTTAATTATTAATGTTATTGAGAAAGAAATTCCTGAATTTGACCCCGCTTATAGATTTAAAGTTGGAGAAAAGGTTTATACATTAAGCTCTATTTTGGAGTCCATAGAGATAAAAGGAGACGAGATCGAATTAAAACTAATCGGTTGGGAGGCTTTATTGCATAGTTACTATAAATTTATCAAGAAACTTAAAGTTGTCGGTAAAATTAAAAGTATAAAAGGAAATTTTGATGGTAGAGAATGGGAAAAATAAGCTGCCATAAAACACAAAACCCGCCTATCTACCTGGACGTTTTCGTAAACTTGAGGTCGCAATTTGCGGCCTCAAGTTTAGAGATATCATATACCACAGGACTTAAACAAAAAACCTTCTATTGATTGACCAAGTCGAAGCGTTTGACGGGTAGTCGGTACCTCTTTTAAAACCCCAGCTTTTTGAGTCGTATAATTATACGATTTAGGCCAATTATTACCAATTATACGGCTAAGAATCGTGGAAATTCTTACAGTTCTACGACTTTAAAAGTTACATTTTTAAAAAGAGCACACATACACCTGGCCGCACAACACAAAACCCGCCCATCTGCCGACAGGCGATTCAGCAGAATCGTGCGTGGCCAGGCCGAAGCACTTCTTGATAGGTTATAATATAACCATGTTCCTCATCCCAAACTGGCTCGTGTCGATCGTCACCTTTCCGGGCGTCATCATTCACGAATTCGCGCACAAGATATTTTGCAACATCACTGGCGTGCCGGTTCAAAAAGTCAGATATTGGAGGCTCGGCAATCCCGCAGGCTATGTCATCCACGACGAGCCGACGCATCTCTATCAGACTTTTTTCATATCGATCGGGCCGCTTATAGTGAATTCTGCCGTCGCCATCGCTTTGGCCTATGTGTCATTGCGCGTCTCGACAGTTTTGACAGGCCGTATCATCCTCATCTGGATCGGTTTTGCGGCAGGCGCCTGCGCTTTTCCGAGCGATGAAGATGCGCGAAATGTCTTGAAAAAAGGAGGCATCCTGATCTACCCGTTTTTTTGGCTCATCTGGCTCGCGAACAAGCTCCGGTTCTTTTACTTCGATTTTTTATATGCCGCTCTCTTGCTGTTGATCGGTTTTTCTTTCAGATAGGTATGCGTGTATAGGCGAGGCCTCAATGTATAGATGACATCTTGACACGTGAATTTGACTTAAAACCCCTATTTTGCTAAGCTGGAGCCTCATATGGAAAAACCAAATACCGTCATAGACAGCATGTTCAAAGCCGGAACCCACTTCGGCTTTTCTCGCTCGCGCCGACATCCATCCGTGACGCCGTATATCTTTGGGGTCAAGAATAAAGTCGAGATATTCGATCTTGAAAAGACGAGCGCTTTGCTCGCAGAGGCCAAAAAATTCGTTGCTGGGGTTGCGGCAGAGGGCAAGCAGATCGTTCTTGTCGGCGGCAAGCATGAGGCTCGCGCCGCTATCCGCGCCGCGGCTCAGTCTATCAATATGCCTTTTGTCGACGGACGCTGGGTCGGCGGCACCTTCACCAATTTCAAAGAAGTCAGGAAGCGCATCGACAAGCTCGAAAAGCTCCAGGAAGAGCGCGAAAAGGGCGAATTGGCCAAATACACCAAAAAAGAGCGCCTTCTCATCGACCGCGAGATTGACCGCCTCGATCATCTTTTCAGCGGAATCGCCTCGATAAAAGAGATGCCAAAGGCGGTATTTGTCGTCGATTCCCGCTCCGAGATAAACGCTGTCAAAGAAGCGCAAGACATGGGCATCCCGGTCATCGCTCTAGCTGGCTCTGATTGTGACATCAATGGCATAACATATCCGATCGTCGGCAACGACGCTTCGCAGGAAAGCATCCGTTTCTTCGTCAATGAGATAGCCAAAGCTTACGAAGAGGGTAAATTGGCCAAAAAGCCGGAAGCGAAGCCGGAAGCAAAGAAAGAAGAGGTCGTAAAGTAAACCTGAAGAAGCTGAAAGAAACGAACGCCTGACGTCTTTTAACCGGCTGGTCGAGCGCAGGCGTGAAGATACTTCATAGTATGAGCACTTTTTACAATGTACGTACATTGTAAAAAATAGTTTCTATTGCAAAATTATCTTTTGAAATGCAATTCATATAGCCCCGAGCGGCGTTCAAAGAGCTGTTTGCACATTTTTCAGTTTTTTGTTAAAATTGAAGCCTATCCAAAAACCTATGACTATAACCATCACCACAGAACAAGTCAAAGCCCTCCGCGACCAAACGGGTATTTCTATCATGCAGTGCAAGAAGGCGCTCGAGGAGGCTAACGGTGACATGGAAAAGGCCCTCGTCATCCTGCGCAAGAAATCAGGCGAGCTCGGCGCCAAAAAGGCTGACAGAACGTTTAAGGCGGGCACTATCGCCGGCTATATGCACGCGACAGGCCGCGTCGGCACTATGGTCGAGCTCTTGTCCGAGAGCGACTTTGTCTCTGGTAGCGATGAATTCAAAACTCTGGCCCGCGATATCGCTATGCATGTTGCCGCCACGAATCCAAAGTTCTTGAGAAAATCAGACATCAAGGAAGAAGACATGAAGGCGGCCAAGGAAGTCTTTGCCGAGGAGATCAAGGGCAAGCCAGCCGCCATGCAGGAAAAGATCCTCGAAGGCAAGCTTGCCGGCTATTTCGGCGAGATGGTCCTTCTCGATCAGCCTTTCGTCAAGAACCCTGATGTGACGATCCAAGGCCTCATCGACGCGGCCATGCAAAAATTCGGCGAAAAGATAGACATCGGACGCTTCACGCGTTTTGCGGTATTGGAAAAATAAGACCGCGAATTATAATTTGAATTGCGATTGCAATTCTCAATCAAACCACTATGATCGCTCTTATCACGCTTTTCTATCTCTCCTTCGCGCTCATCATCGCCATGCTCTGGATGAAGCATCGCGAGCTCGTCCTCGGCAAGAAATATTTCCTGTCCGCGCTGGCCGACAGGAATGACCATATCTTCAACAAGATCCACACCGATATCCGCACGGCCGTCTCTTATTTCAACAAACATACGTTTATAGCCTTTCTCCAGTGGGTCGCCGCGGGCATCTTGTCCTGGTTGCGCAGTCTCTATATCAAGCTGTTCCATATCGCTCGCAAATATCCTCATTCAAAGAAAGTCATCGATATGGTCCAAGGCAAGGTCGATACAGCGGGCATCGGAGGCGCTTCGTTCTTCTTGAAGAAGATCTCTGATGAATCGAATGTCTTTGTAAAATAAAGAGCGCCGATTGCAGGCGCATTTTACTTTTTCCATTTTTTAGTTTAAAGTTCTACTGTCAACCAGTCAATGCCGCCTTAGCTCAGTTGGTAGAGCAACGCTTTTGTAAAGCGAAGGTCCCCAGTTCAAGTCTGGGAGGCGGCTCCGATGAAACTCAAATGGATCATCCCGCTCGTCGCCGTCATCGCATTTGAGCTTACTGCCGATGTCTTCTCCAAGGAGTGATCAATCCGCGACAAATGGTGGCTTGCAGCGATTGGTGTGGCGGCCTACCTTGTATCTAATGTCTTTTGGCTCGTCAGCCTCAAAGATGGCGTTGGTCTCGGGCGAGGCGTCATCATATTCAGCGTCGCGTCTGCTTTGATCGCAGCTATTCTCGGTTATTTCATATACCATGAGCCGATCACTGTCATCCAAGCTATCGGCGCAGTGATTGGTATCATCTCGATCGCGTTTTTAGTCTGGTAAACGTAATGGATTGAATCTTTTATCGTCTCCCAAACGTAGTATCACTGTCGTATATTAACCGCCATTAAAATAAATTTTATGAAAGAAGAATACAAAAAAGGCAAAGATCTGACAAAGGAACCGCCTCGCAGCCCCCACGAAAAGGTGGGAGGCTTTATGATACTCGGCCGCACAATCGACAAATGCCGCGCGCTCCTTTTTGGCACTATAGGCGAATACCATTTCGACTGTCCGCTTGACAATCAGCTGTTTGGCTCGATGGATATCAAAGGCGATGATTTCAAGGCGTTCGTCGCAGAGGGACATTCGGACGATGAGATCGCCGCATGGGTCGAAAAGGAAGGCCAGACAAAGACTGCCGCAGAGATCTCGGAATGGAATGATATGGTCTCTTCGAACAATTATGCCGATAGCCCAGAAAAGAAAGCTTGGCTTGAAGGCGAGAACAAGCGCCTCGGTCTCGATAATGAAGCGACCCTTTTCGATATGCTCGACGCCGACGACAAGGCCAGCTATAAAAAGTAACAAGACGGGTTAGCAACGCAAATGATACCAAGGCAAGATGACAGATGAAATATTCTGTCTTTTTTGCTAGAGTATACGGATATGGAACAGATTCAAAAGGGCCACCTTCACCCGATCACACAGATCATCCGTGAGATATACTCGGTCTTTTATGATCTCGGCTTCGAGATCGCGGATGGGCCGGAACTGGAAGACGAATTCCACAACTTTGACGCGCTCAATATCGCGCCTGACCATCCTGCGCGCGACATGCAGGATACGTTTTGGATAAAGTCGAAAGCCGAAAGTCAAAAGTCAAAAGTTGAAGACGAGGAAGTCGGCAAAGAAAAGCACATGGTTCTCCGAACGCACACTTCGTCGGTGCAGATACGATATATGGAAGAAAAAATAAAAGCGGGCGTCGAGCCGCCGTTCCGCATCGTCGTGCCCGGCAAAGTCTTTAGGAATGAGGCGACGGACGCAACGCACGAAGCGCAGTTCCATCAGATCGAAGCGCTCTACGTCGATAGGAACGTGACCGTCGCTCACTTGAAAGGAGTGCTCGAAACCATGTTCAAGAGCCTGTTCGGGCCGGATGTCGAGATACAGTTCCGACCGAGCTTCTTTGCTTTCACCGAGCCGTCGCTCGAGGTCTTCATGAAGCTCAAAGGGAGGTGGCTCGAGATGGGCGGTTCAGGCCTTGTCCACCCGAACGTGTTCAAATCAGTCGGGCTCGATCCAAAAGCATGGCAGGGCTTTGCCTTCGGCTTTGGGGTCGACCGTATCGCTATGCTCAAATTCGGCTATGACGACGTGCGCCTGTCGTACGGCGGCGACCTCCGCTTTGTCAATCAATTTTAACAACTATGAATATCAAACCAGGCATATACAAGCATTCAAAGAAAGGCACGATGTATCGGGTCCAAGTTTTCGACAAGAAGATGCCCAGATTCGTCTGGGCGGGAGATAAATAAACATGAAGATATCACGCAATTGGCTGAAGACATATTTTGAAGGGGAGATGCCTGCGGCGGAAAATCTAGCCGAGCTTTTTACGTTCCATTCATTTGAAGTCGAAGGAAGGGAAGAGATAGAAACCATAGAAAAAACGAGGGAGGGCGAAGAATTCAAGGTCAAAGATACGATATTCGATGTCAAAGTCTTGCCTGATCGGGCGCATTACGCTTTGTCTCACAGAGGAGTGGCTGGCGAGGTCGCGGCGCTCGCGAAATTGCCTCAGAAAATCCGATGGCTTGAAAAAAAGACGCCGGATTCGATCGACAAGAAGCCGACTATACGGATCGACGCGCCAAATTTTTGTCGGCGCTACATGGGCCGCTATATCGAGATCGAAAAGATAGAGCAGTCGTCTTTGTGGATACAGACGGCGCTTGGATCCATAGGCCAACGAGCCATAAATTCCATAGTCGATATCACCAATTATGTCATGTTCGACGCAGGACAGCCTCTCCATGCCTTCGATGCGGACAAAGTCCAAGGAACGATTGTCGTGCGTGCCGCAAAGAAGGGCGAGAAGATCGAGCTTCTCGATTCGTCCGAAGGCGCCGATAGGCACGTCGAATTGCTCGAAAGCGACCACGTCATCGCGGACGACCTCGGACCTATCGCCATCGCTGGCGTAAAGGGCGGCAAACGCACAGGCATCACCGATTCGACCACGCACATCATCATCGAGTCAGCCAATTTCGAGCCTTCCGCGATTCGACGCACTGCTACGCGCCTCGACCTGCGGAGCGAGGCTTCAAAGCGCTATGAGAACGAGATAACTCCGGAACTGGCTTCGCGCGGCATGGATAGCGCCTCTGTACTGATCAAAGAAGCGTCGCCGCTCGCCAGATTCGGCCCGATCGTCGATGCGTATCCGGTCAAGCCGTCGCAGACCGTCATCGAGATAGACCCGGCATATATCTCTGAAAGGCTCGGCGTCGATATATCGCTCGATGAGATCAAAAGGATCCTTAAAAATCTAGGAATAAAAGTTGGTGGTGAAAATGGGAATATGAATGAACGAGGTGAGGTTGTTTCTTTCACTGAACCGTGGAATTTGCTTATCCCATTCGAGCGCCTCGACCTGACCATTCCTGATGATATCGTCGAAGAAGTCGGTCGCATCTATGGCTACGACAAGATTCAGGGCGTCCTGCCGCCAAAGACAGCTATTCCGGTCGCTATCTTGCCGACGTTCTACTTGACCGAAAAGATAAAAAATATGCTTGCCGCGATCGGCTTTTCTGAAGTGAGCCTTTATAGCCTTGTTTCCAATGGGGAAGTGGAAACGGCGTATCCTCTCGCCAAAGACAAGGCCTTCGCCCGCGCGAATCTCATTGACAGCATGAAGGCATGCATCGAAAGGAATGTTCTGAACGCGGATTTGCTCGGGCTTGAAACGATCAAGATATTCGAGATCGGCCGAGTCTTCACAAAAGAAGGCGAGAAGACGATGCTTTCGCTCGGCATCGCCCAGGTCAAGAAGGTCAAAGGCTTTACTATCGGTGAGATGGTCGACGCGATCATCGCCGACATGAACCTGAAGCTCGGGATAAAGCTCGCCGATATCGACGGCATGAAATCCGGAGCGAAATTCGTCTGTGAGATCGACATGGAAGAGATCATGAAATCATTCAAGATGAGAGATGGCGCTTCGTATGCTGACCTCGGCTTTGGTCCGGCTTCATCGAATCGTTACGCAAGGATATCCCCGTATCCTTTCATCGTCCGCGACATCGCGCTTTTCGTACAAGATGACATCTTGGCAAATGAAGTCAGGAAAGTCATCGCCACAGCCGCGCAAAACGCTTCCGGCGATCTCTTGGTCAAAGGCCCGGATCTTTTTGACTCGTTCTCAAAAGACGGCAGGACTTCATACGCATTCCGCATGATCTTCCAATCGATGGATAGGACGCTGTCCGATGAAGAGGTGCATGGCTTCATGGAAAAAATCTATGAAGGAGTGAAAGGCGAAGGCTGGCAGGTGCGGTAGATATCCTTTTCAAGAAAGTCTGTTTCGAGATAATGCATTAGCGACGCGGGCGAATATTTTCTGCTGTTCTGTCGGAGAGAACCATTCGATCGCTTTGTTCCTCTTGAACCACGTCATCTGCCGTTTCGCGTAGCGCCGGATCTCCATGCTCAGTTTGTCGATGAATTCTTTTTTTGATATCTTGCCCTGCAGATAGCGGGCTTCATACCGGTATTCGAGACCGAATTGTTCCATGCGCTTCCAAGACAGCCCGTGCGCATGCAGTCGGCGAGCCTCGGCCAGCATTCCGTGCCGCAGACGTCTCATGAGCCGTGCTATTATCCATTTTTCAAGGTTTTCCTTTGAAACTTTGACACCTATGAAAAATGGTGCATACTGATATTGGAGGGGCGACGTTTCGGCATATCTTTGGCTCTGACGGGTTTTTCTTTCTTTCCCGGCTTGCCAATGATCAGTATTCGCCGGTCGCCTCTCCATTGATCTTTTTTCCATCGCTCTCGCTATTTCGATCGCCCTGACTATACGTCGGGCGTTTTTTCTTTCCGACGGATTAGCCGATATAGTCTGCCAGCGCTTCAAATCGATTTTTTTCAATTCAAGGAGAAGCTTGTCTGCCGGTTTTTTTGAGAGCCTGTCCCTCAAGCTTTCATCGGGCGGAATATTCGGGAAAGGATCGTCTTTAAAGATAGAATCTATATAGAGGCCCGTGCCTCCGCAGACGATGGGTAATTTGCCTCGCGTGCCGATGTCATCTATGGCTTTTTGAGCCAAACGGCGATACTCGGCGACGTTGAATTGGGTTATCGGGCTCGTCACATCGAGCAGATGGTGCCGGACGCCCCGCATCTCTTCTTTTGTCATTTTGCCGGTGCCTATATCCATGCCTCGATACACCTGTCTTGAATCGGCTGAGATGACCTCGCCATTGAATCTTTTTGCGATGGAAACGGCCAGATCGCTTTTGCCGCTCGCTGTGGGACCGAGGATCACGACGACTTTTTGTTTTTTCTTTTTCATGATTTCGTGTGGATGCCCGACGGTAGAGATATATAAAAAATCAAGAAATCAGGCAATCGATGGCTTTTTTAAAGAGAAAGCAATCATCACAGCATTATAACAAAAAAGCCCCCGATTCAAACGGGAGGCTTTTTGTATAGTCAGCTTTTATCTCTAATGCTCTTTTATCTAATATGCTGTTT
Organism: uncultured bacterium; assembly: GCA_963848635.1. GTDB lineage: Bacteria > Patescibacteriota > Minisyncoccia > Phycocordibacterales > PALSA-1337 > JAGWNR01. The sequence goes on along the minus strand of CAWKEA010000002.1, from coordinate 5,294 downwards.
GAAAAGTGGATGGCCACGTGACGCTCGCATTTCCTATTTGATTCGTGGAATAGACCGAGTAGTAATAGGTCGTTCCTGACTGGAGTCCTGGTATTGAGATGCTCTGCGAATAGTGCAAACCCGCGTCTGTCATGGCTGTAGCGCCGCTCACATAGACATAGTTCTCATGGCCGCCGAGAGTGAGCGGGCTCGTGCTGTAATAAACGACGCCTTCCGAGGGCACGCTCGTGTTCCAGTTTACAATGGCGCTGTTCGAGCCTATGTTGACCGTGACTGCCGCTATCAAAGGCGCTTGTGACATCTGTAGATTGAGCACGGGGAGAGTCACAGGTCCGACTTGTCCGTCTGCAGTGATGCCGTTCGTCGTTTGGAAATTGGTGACCGACGCCGCCGTTATCGAGCCGAAGTATCCGGTGACCATGCCTTGCGGATAATTGGTGCCATCCTGCGAGAGGAACGATTGGAGAGCCGATACGTCGGATCCGCTGCTACCGATGCTCAAATTGCTATCGAGCGGCTGTGCGAAAGAGATAGCCGGCAGGAACGCAACGGCCAGAGCCGCTGTCGCTATGCCTCCTGCGATGATGTTGTTCGCTGATGTTTTGAAATATTTCATGATTTTATTTATATTAATTTTTTTAATGATAAAGGGATGATGCTTTCGATGTTTAGTGCGCAGAGCCTAATGGATCATTCATTTGAGACAGTGCGGTCGACCTCCACTCTTATGCTTTTGACAACATAGACGCCGTTATGGATCCCTTCCTATTACAGACTCGATGGTGAATATCGAGACATATGACGTGTAATGTGGTATACTTGAGTCCGATACAACCTCTTTCACTGCATTCGCGGTAACGGCGCTGTAATATGATATGTCCCATCAAAGCACGATTCCATCGGATGCAATTTGATTTCAGTGCCGTCGCGTTTGACCATTTGTAATGGCGCTGTAATGGACAGCGAACTGATACGGCACCACATCAACGATGCATAAACAACAACAATGAATAAGATACAAGAAAAGAATAAAATACAAGAAAATGAACGTCAGGAGACCCTGGCTGTGGCTCACAAAGACTACAAGGACGGCCTCAATTCGTATGCGTCCTTCAAGATGAACGATCGCATGATCGGGGAAGATCTCGTGCAGGACACATTCATGAAGACATGGAAATATATGGTCAAGGGGGGACAGGTCAATATGATGAAAGCATTCCTTTACCATATCCTCAACAGGCTCATCATCGACGAATACCGGAAACACAAAAGCACCTCTCTCGACGCTCTCTTTGAGAAAGGCTTTGAGCCGAGCGAATGCGATCCTGAAAATGTCGTCGACGCGATGGACGGCAAATCAGCGATATTCTTGATCCAACGCCTGCCAGAGGTGTACCGGAAGATCATGCATATGCGATATGTGCAGAATCTCACCATCAAGGAGATGTCGCTCATCACTGGCAAGACAAAGAACGCCGTCGCCGTGCAAACCCATCGCGGCCTGGCAAAATTGAAGATACTTTACAATAGACAGGTCTCGATCGCGGTTGCGCTCTAGATGACGGACTAAGCTCCCTATATGCCTTTTCCGCTGATCAACCGGATGAGGATCATGATGATCGCGACGACAAGCAAGATATGTATGAAGCCGCCCAAAGTGTACGACGTGACTATTCCGAGGAGCCACAGTACTATGAGAATTGTTGCGATGGTGAATAGCATGGATGTGATTTTGTTAAAAGTCTGTTAAACAGTTCCAGGACTGAAAATAATAATCGTTCGCAAGCGAGCCCTTGTTTTCTTTGTTGAGGCTCTGACTACCGGTCGATAAGGCCATAGGCACGGCATCTTTAGCCTGGGCGATGGCGATCCCAAACGACCCGAAGCTGACAACTATAACCAATGTCAAAGCGATAAAAGATGTGGGCATGGTTGTTTGTTGTTATGTCTAAGGAAATGCGATATGTTCGACCTCACCGACGCTCCTAATGACGTATAAAGCTCAAGATCATTACAACTACCGGTCCGTTTGCTTGCTTCGTCTCGTCCTGCCGCTCAAGGACGATTTTATGTCTTCGATGATCTGATCGAGCCTATGATTGCTTTTTATGTAGTATTTGCTGATGCCGAGTTCGATGTATGCTCGTATGGTCTTTCGGCTTTCCGTGTTCGATATCACGAATATAGGGATGTTCTTCCACCGGCCGCCGTTCGCCTTGAACTTTTTGACGAAATCGAGGCCGTTCTCCTTGCCGACGAGGTTATGGTCGAGCCATATCGCATCGACCTTTTCGAGGTCGCCGAGATATTCGAGCGCCTCTTGTATCGTGCGCGCGCTCAGGATACCCATGTCGTTCTTTTCGAGGTTCGCGTTGAACACCTGGTCGACGCTCTGGGCGGCGATCACGCCAAAGCCGTTCATCTCGAGCTTCTCGTTGACTGCCGCAAGGAGCGGACGCTCGTCTTCTATGACGAGGATGGTTTTCTTCTTTGCTCTGGTCGTTTTCTTGCTCTGCGTCGTTTGTTTTTTCATAGTATATTGTTTGTTCATGAGCTAGCTTTTAATGTCTGTCTTTCCTCTGCGCCCCAGTCCTCTGCTCTCAAGAGGCAAGGTCACATAAAAAGCGGTGCCGCGGTTCTCTCCCGCCGACGTGAACCATACCTTTCCTCCCGACTTTTCGACGATCGATTTGACGATATAGAGCCCGAGCCCTGTGCCATCGGTGTCCTTGTCCCTGACATTGTCGGCACGGAACAATTTGGTGAAGATCTTGTCGTGCTGTTTTTTTGGGATGCCGTAGCCCGAGTCTGAGATCTTGATGCTGATATTCTTTCCCTTGATCGGCGAAATGGACAATCTGATTCTCCCATTCGGCGGCGTGTATTTCACCGAATTCGACAGAATGTTCTGTATGACCATTCGCATGAGCTTTGGGTCTGCTTCCATGAGCGAGATGCCCCTGGGGCATTTCAGAGAGAAACGTATCTCCTTTGAGTCGATCTGCGGTTTCTGCTCATGGATCACATCCCGCGCGAGCTTGCAGACATCTGTCGATTTTGGCTCGATGACGAATGTGCCGAGCTCGAGGCTGGAAACGTCGAGAAGCGCGTTGACGAGCTCGACCATGCGCCTGTTGCTGCGATACACCTCGTCGAGATATTTTTTTTGCTTGCCGTTTAATTCACCCACATCTCCTTCGAGGAGCATCTCGGCATACCAATTGACTGTGGAAAGGGGAGTGCGCAGCTGGTGCGAGGCGAGCGAGACGAATTCAGTCTTTGCTTTGTCGATCTCGCGCTCGTAGGTGATGTCGCGGAAGACCTTGATCGTGCCGATGACCTTGCCGCGAGAACGACCGGCGTCACAGTAATAGCCACAGGGAATTTCGTGCCGATCCTTTCTCATGTTGTAATAGGTGGTGCCGGTAGTTTTCGTGCCGCTTCTTAAGGCCATATTCACCGGATGTTTTTCAAGGGGAACAGGCGTGCCTTCTTCATCCTCGAAGAGCTCTATTTCAGAATAAAGTCTTGCCGATGACTTCCTCTTTTTCCTCCCGAGCAGCCTTTCAGCAGTCTCGTTTATGAGGATAATTTTTCCATTCTCATCAGTGGCAATGAGGCCGTCGCCGATCGATAACAAAATCGCGCCTTCCTTTGCCCTGACAATTCGAGGCTCTTAGTCCTTTCGAGCACTTTTTGTTCGAGCGTTTTGTGAGACATCTCCAGCTTCTCTGCGGTCACGACGAGCTTTTGTCTGACGCTTTCTTTTTCTTCAGCCGTCGCTGCTAATTTTTTTGCAGTCATAGCGAGCTTGGCTGCAGTGACCACCAATTTGCGCCTGACGACTTCCTTTTCCTTTGCAGTCGCGGCAAGCTTCGCGGCAGTTATAGCTAATTTGCGCCAACATCTCCTTTTCTTGGGCTAAGATTTTGAGATTAAGGATTATGTCATCAGACGCTGAAGTTGTAAGTCTATTGCTCATTTTTTATATCTTCAAAATATCCTCAATCTTCTTCATTATGTCATGAAGCTTCCAGTCGGACTTTATCAGATAATATGTCGGGGAGTGCGCCATCGATCCGGCAATCAATTGTTCATTTGTTTCGCTCAAATTAGTCAGGATTATGACGGGGACTCTTGCCCCAAGAGCTGTTGCGAATCATCTGAGCGCAATCGTCCCGTCCATTTCAGGCATAATTAGGTCGAGGAGGATGAGGTCCGGATGCTCCTTTGCTGCTATTTCAACGCCTTCCTTTCCATTCTTTGCCGAAAAAGGCAAGAAATTCTTGATGGTCAGAATATCCGCGAGAGCTTCGCGCAGGCTTCTCTCATCTTCTATTATAAGAATCTTCTTAAGAGTATTCTCCCTTGTCCATGATGGTTTTATTTTTGGTTGGCGACTGAGCAGGCCAATACGCCAGCGTCCAGCGTTGTGTCTGCATGTCCAAGCCATGCCGTACGATGCGTGAATCGATTACATTTTTGGGCATCGGCTGTATTTCGGCATCAGGGACATTTTTGTTTAAAGCCAGATGTATTTTTCCGAAGCAAGCCTAGAAGCTCATGAAATGAGATACAGCCAGTGACGACGACTGTGGCGTAGCTCGCCCAGATAGCGGACATCCATCCCGTGGCGAGCATATTCCAGTTGAATGTGACGAACAAGAATGAGGCGATCGAGACGATTCCCGCGCTCATGCCGACGATCATGTAGTATATTTTTATATTCATTATTAGTTGGGTTGTTGGAATTTTCTTGTCAATCTTTAAACAAAAATTGGAATATCCGACATAGAGAGGCCGCTTCAGATATAAAGCCATTACTGATGAAATAAATATGCTTATTTGAGCGGCAGTAATGCTGAATGGATGGAAAGCAATGTAAAAAAGAGAAATCGAGCATTGCCTGGTCAGTAGATAGGCTTTTTGGCTTTACTGACGGCGTATCCTCGTCGTTCAGCGATAACCCTGCTTGTCCTTAACCTGATAGATCTGCCTGTTCGAGCCGGCGTTCAATCGATCATACCGCTCCTGCGCGCGAATACGGCGGCATTCATCAGCTTCGCATTGACCTTTTTCATTATCGCCCGTTTCTGGATGTCTCATACGAGGCTGTTCGCGATCATAAAGAATTTTGACAGCACTATCGTGAAGCTGAACAATATGCTGTTGTTCTTTGTCACGACGTTCCCGTTCATCGCTTCGGTGCTGGGAAACCACATGAGCGATGAAGACGCAGTCATATTGTCAGCAGGATGCTTTGCCGCCATAGGGATCCTTTTGTATCTCATAGG
>CAWKEA010000001.1:0-9526 GCA_963848635.1 uncultured bacterium | reverse complement strand
GTCATCGTATCAAGAAACGTTTTTATGGATGAAAGAGTGCCCGATGATTCTGTGATGAGAGCGTCACGTATCGATGTGCTCGAGGCCAGATCGGACTTCCACTGATTGAGGCGCGTTGAAATGCCGACACGGTCGTTATTCAGATCGAGGCCTATGACATATGAATCTGTCGGAATGACGATGGTCGGATTGGCGCTCGTGCCATTTTGAAAAAGAGAGTCGCTTTTGTTCAGGATCGCATCGGATGCCTTCAGATACGAGTCTTCCATTGCCGTCGACAGAGCCGATTCTGTCGTAGAGACGCCCTGTTGCGAGACATTCAAGGTCTGCGAGGTCGGACCATTCTCGAGCGTCTCCAAGTTTGCTTGCGCGGCCAAAACGTCTGCTTTTGCCCCTTGGAGCTCGGCAAGGAGGTTGCTGTTATCGAGAGAGGCCAGTATTTCGCCTTTGTAGACATGATCGCCGACCGCGACATTGACTGCCGCGACTGTTCCCCCGCTTTCGCCGGCCATGGCGTTGTTCTCGAACGAAAGGGAGACGTTCTCATCAGAGTCGATGTCGCCCGAAGCCGTGACGGATTCCTGCAGATCCATGATCGTGGCAGGCGAAGTGGCAAGGCTCTGCTGTTCGGGCCGCACGACATAATAGCCGCCGACGATCACTGTGCCTATTGCCAGGATAGAAAGGATGGTAAGAGTGGTTTTGTGCTCGAGGAACTTTGTAAACATGGTGGTGCTGTTATTTCAGTGAGATTATTTTTGTAATGATACGATCAAGCTCAGTCCGCTCCTTTTCGTTGATGACGGATAGGAGGCGTCTCATGCCGTCTTCGCTTTCCTTCATGCCGTTCTTGAGGATCTTTTTGCCCGATTCTGTTATATCGATCCGTACGACGCGCCGGTCCTCCTTGTCTTCGATCCGGACGAGCTCGCCTTTTTCAACGAGCCGATCGATGATGACCGTTGCGGAAGGCCCGGTTATCCTGAGCATGTCCGCGACGTCTTTCATCGACGGGCTATGCTTTTCGACGGCCGCGTTCAATATGGCGATATCCATGAATGAAGAGGAACAATGGGGCTTTGCGCAGAATATGCTCTCCCTCGCCATGCGGAAAAAAGCGAACATGCGCTCTGTCGGCGTGTCGAGCTTTTGATTGTTGGTAAGGAATGACATTTTTTGCGAGAAATGTTACAAGTGAAAACGGGGGCCAGGCCGACTTCCTATAAATACTTATGACTACTAAATAATAGCAAGAATAAGCAGATAGTGCAAGAGTCTCGAACTGACAGAGTCTCGATCTGTAGCTTACAGCGAAAGATTTCCTTGTGCCCGTAGTACTTCAATTTTATTTTCCTCGTGAAAAACGCTCGCAAGAGCGATCATGAGCGCGTTGTCGCCAGAAAGGCCTGCAGCAGGCGGCAAAAAGTCGACGCCATGGGAAGCGGCAAAATCTTTGCAGGCTGTGAGGATATGCTTGTTCGCCATGACTCCGCCTCCGACGATGATGGCGCGCGCTCCGTGCGCGGCAAAAGCTTTGCCGAGCTTTGAAACGATTACATCAGTGACAGCGTCTTCGAATTCGCGGGCGATCTTTCGTCTCAGGCATTCATCGATTTCTTCATGCTTGCGAAGCTCGTACAGAACGGCGGTCTTCAGCCCCGCGAACGACATGTCGAGCGTGTCGGCGTCGATCATAGGGCGTGGAAAAATTATTTTCCTGGCCAAACCTCCGGATATTTCTTTCGGAGGTTTGTCTGCAGTATCCGATTCTTTTCTTGCCATTTCCGCCAGTCTTGAGATCTCTGGTTCGCCGGGATATGGAAGGCCGAGCATGCGGGCGACCTTGTCGAAAGCTTCTCCAGCGGCGTCGTCGCGCGTCCGGCCGAGGATCTTGTAGTCGCCGATTTCTTTGATATGGACAATTTCGGTATGGCCGCCGGAGACGAGAAGCGCGATAGCGGGAAATGAGCAGTCGATCAATGCTTCGAAAGCGTGTTTGGTCTCGGCGCTTTGCGCGAGCGACGCGACGATATGGCCTTCCATGTGATTTATCCCTATGACAGGAACTTTCCACAGCGCTCCCAAAGCGTTTGCGAAATTGATGCCGACCCAGAGGGCCGGTTCGAGCCCGGGTCCGTGAGTGACAGCGATGCGATCGATGGCCGGTTTTTCTTCTATCAAAAGAGAATGGATGATCGACTCATATAATTCTTGGTCATGCTCGCCGCATATCTTTTTCATATTCTCCAAATCTGTCGTGCTCGTCTCGATCTTTTTCGTGCCGATTCCAGATTCCTTGATCGCTTGCTCGAGAAGGGAAGCCAGGCGTTTTGCGTGCTCGCGTTTTGCCATCATAGGGAAGACGCCTCCATATTTGGCATGGATGTCGATCTGTGAATGGATGATATGCGAAAGGACGCGGTATTCAAGCGCAGGATAGTCGCCTTTTGTCTCAAGAAGGCATAGCGCCGTCTCGTCGCATGATGTTTCGATGCCAAGAGTTATCATATTGTGTGTGCACCCTACACGATTCGAACGTGTGGCCTCGCCCGTGTGAAGGGCGCGCTCTAGCCAACTGAGCTAAGGGTGCATAGTGCTTCGGGCTGTTCTTGTAGCTTACGCCATTTTTGAAAAGTATTCAAACGTGTGATACGATTGAAAAATCAGAGCTTAATTTTGGGCCTATAGTCTAATGGTACGACGCGTCCATGGCATGGACGAGGCCGGGTCCGATTCCCCGTAGGTCCACAAAAATAAAGAGCGAAGCGACTATATTTTTGTAGGATGTCGCGAAGCTTTAGCGCAGCGACGCCACCCATAAGGAAAATCAAGTTTTTTTCTTGGTTTTTCATATTTTTCTCTAAAATAGCTACGTTTTAAGCCGAACACAGGTCCGAACCTGTTTTGCTGTTCTTGACAGAATAGTATCATCCGTGCTATCATAATTCTAGTTAAAACAAATTAAGTGTGTCACTTCACCTCAATAGCTCAACAGAGCACCAAGTGACATGTTCATTGAAAAGGAGTATTTATGATTACTAACATATTGTCAGTCGTCCTTTTTTTACCTTGTGCCGCTTTGAATATATATATTTTATGGAAGTGGTATCAAGATGAACGAAACGATGAAGAACAGTTGTGGGCAGAAAATCCAGAAGATCCGACATTATCGTTGGCTGGTTCTGCACCTTTGGTGATTATTCTTGTGGCAGTTATTTCTTTGCCCATGATCTTTGGCCTCTGTTTCGTTGTTTCAATGAAAATTGTTGCGATTGCAAGCAGTTTTTTCTGAAAACAAATCCGCTCTCAAACAAGACTAATTCGTTGTCTGTTTGAAGCGGGTTTTTTTAACATAAGAAACAATATTAACATCAGTAAGGATATACCATCATAAATTCGGTTCTAACGTCGTTCATTAATCTCCACCATTTGGTAGAAATAACAAAAAATTAGGAATTTAAAAAACCAAGTGCTTCATTTTTTATTGTTAGATAATTCGATTTCTTTCTGTCAGTTCTTCAAGTTCTTCATCCGTAAGGTGGGGATATAGGTCACGGATGGTTGGTGGTTGTTTCATTGTTGTGTAGTTGGGCTGATAAAATGCGATCAAGCGAAGTTCTATCATGGGATCACTAATTATTGCCAGGAATATGATATAGTATTCAGCATGAAAATTTTTATTGCGGGAAGTATGACCTTTGCTGGAAAAATAATAGAGACAAAATAATTATTGAAGGAATTGGGATTTGAATCAGATTTTGCGCCTGATACGCACGATTGTTTTAATAGTCCGGACTTAAAATTAAATGAAGATTTAGAGCATTGCGAAAGAACAGACATAATCAGAGCTTGCATGAATGCTCAAGAAAAGTGCAATGCGATTCTATTATTGAATTATCCGAAAGATGGAGTTGACGGCTATATTGGATCCAATTGTTTGATCGAACTTGGTCTTGCATACTATTTGAAACAGATAATATTTTTATTATATCCTCCTCCATCACCAGAAATAGCAAGATATCATGTTGAGATTATGCATATGAAACCAATTATTCTTAATGGAGATATTAAGAATATCAAAAAATATTTAAAGTAAAAGCGTCAATCCTTGTCATAATCGGTTGTTTCAGTTCAAATTTCAACTATAACAACCATCGTTATTAGACGCCAAATCTTGCTTTTAGAGATCTTTGTTTATTGAAACAAGTACCTTTCATTTTGCTATAATGAGCGCATGAAAAGCACGGCACCAAAAGAGGCAAAAGAGCGCTTGGAAAAGCTCAAGGCACTGATATCGCGCCATCAGCGGCTCTATCATACCCTCGACAAGCCCGAAATCACCGACGAGGCGTACGATTCGCTCGTTCATGAGCTCGTGGCCATCGAAAAAGAGCATCCTGAGCTCCGTACTGCAGACAGCCCGTCCGTGCGTATCGGCGGCGAGCCCCTCAAAGAATTCAAAAAAGTGCGCCATGCCGTGCCGCAATGGTCATTCAACGACGCGTTTTCAGAACAAGAGATGCGCGAATTCGACGCGAGGACGAAGAGATTCTTGAAAATAGGAAATACAAATCTCACCTATCTTTGCGAGCACAAAATAGACGGTCTCAAGATCGTTCTCACGTATGAAAAAGGCATCCTCAAGCAGGCCGCCACTCGCGGCGACGGTACGACCGGCGAGGACGTCACGGAAAACGTCAAAACGATCCCATCTGTCCCCCTTACGTTGAATAAACCAGTCGATATCATCGTCGAAGGCGAGGTCTGGATGGCAAAGAGCCAGCTTGCTATTTTGAATAAGGGCAGAAAGAAGCTTGGCCTTGAGCCATTCGCGAATCCGCGCAACATCGCGGCGGGTTCGATCCGCCAGCTTGACCCAAAGATAGCCGCTGAACGCAAGCTCCGGACTTTCATCTATTACATCGCGCGATATAGCGATATGCCCCAGACACAAGAGGCATCGCTCGAGCTTTTGCAAGAGCTCGGTTTCGCCGTCAATCCGCACTGGAGGCTTTGTGGGGGTGCGGACGAAATCATCTCGTACTGGAAAGAATGGCAAAAAAAGATGCCGCGCGAGGATTATCTGGCAGACGGCATCGTGGTAAAAGTGAATGACCTCGGTTTGCAGAATTCGCTCGGCTACACCGGCAAAGCGCCGCGCTGGGGCATCGCTTTCAAATTTCCGGCCGAGCAGGTCACGACGATCCTGGAAGATATCACGTTTCAAGTCGGCCGTACCGGCGTCATCACTCCCGTGGCGCATCTGCGGCCTGTCGTCGTAGCCGGCTCGACCGTCTCGCGCGCGACTTTGCATAATGAAGACGAGATCAAGCGCCTCGATGTGCGCATCGGGGATACCGTCATCCTGCAAAAGGCGGGCGATGTTATCCCCGATATCGTCTCTGCGGTAAAAGAATTGCGCACGAGGGATTCCAAACCATTCAAATGGCCGACGCATGTCTCTGCCTGCGGCGGCGACGGCAGTATGGAGCGCGTCCCTGGCGAGGCGGCTTGGCGCTGTGTGGCTCGCGATTCTCTCGCGCAGACGAAACGCAAATTCTATCACTTTACCTCAAAAAAATGCTTCGATATCGACGGGCTCGGCCCAAAGATCATCGACGCGCTTTTTGAGCACGACTTGATCTCGACGTTCGACGATATCTTTACCTTGAAAAAAGGCGATCTGCTTGCCCTGCCGCGATTTGCCGAAAAGTCCGTAGACAATCTGCTCGCTTCCATCGAGACTGCTCGCACCGTTTCTTTGCCGCGTTTTCTTGCCTCGCTTTCAATTCCGCAAGTCGGTGAAGAGACAGCTTTTGACATCGCACAGCATTTCGGCTCTCTTGAAAAGATACAAAAAGCCGACTTTGAAGAGATAGAGGCGATCTATGGCGTCGGTCCTGTCGTCGCGCAGTCGGTTATCGATTGGTTCAAGGCGGCCGCGAATAATAAATTGGTTGCCAACCTGCTCGAACAGGTAAAAATCGAAGCTCTGCCTATGGACAAAGAAAAAGCCGGCAACCCCGACATCTCTGGAAAAACATTCGTATTCACTGGCACGCTCCCGACGCTCGAACGCACGGCGGCCGAGGAAATGGTGCGCAATCTCGGCGGCAATGCCGGAAGCTCTGTTTCGAAGAATACCGATTATGTCGTGGCAGGGGAGAATGCCGGCTCGAAATTGGAAAAGGCGGCAGATCTTGGCGTCAAAGTGATCTCTGAAGCGGAATTTTTGAAGTTGATAAAGTAGAAGCAAGAAAGCCAAGGCGTCACATTTGTATCTCTATTTGAAGAAAGAACCGTCTCCACCACCTCATTTTTATTGCAAATAAAGGTTCCCCGTGGCTTGCCACGGGGTATTTAGTGGCATGAGCTTCGCTCATTCTTTGGCGTAGCAGAGCTACGCGGTATTAGACCTTTCTTCCGTCTTCGCTCGAACGTCATGTCCACCTACTGGTGGCCACGCCGCTTCTCGCTAGCCGGAATAAATAATTGCGAATCGTTCGCAATTGACTGACAAAAATGAGCCGTATGATTGATTCTAAATGCGATTCATTTGCAATTGTATAGAATCAAGAAAACGAGAGGTCGATACAGAGACCAGATTTTCAATCGATGAGAATTTCTCACCTCTTGCGGTGGGGTGATTCGTTGCTGTGAAAAACCAAAGACATAACTTTATCGCGCCCGGCTTCATTACATCAAAAAGCATCTAAGAAATCTATGATCTTCTGAGGTTTTTTTATAGTGTGTTTTTTATAGTGTAGCTTCAAAAGCGATTTTGCTATACACTATTCGTATGATTTCGAAAAAAGACATAGAAAACCTGGCGAATTTGGCCAGGATCCGGCTTTCTGAGACGGAAAAGGAAGGCTTGGCCAAAGACGTCGATTCTATCCTCGCCTATGTAGACCAGATAAAAGCCGCGCCGATCGGCGATTTCAAACCAGAGCCAGGCATGGTCAAAAATGTCATGCGCGAAGATGCTGTCGTTAAAACCTCTGCCGAGGATCGCGAGCGGCTCCTCGATGAAGCGCCGAAAAGAGAAGGCGATTTTGTCGCGGTCAAAAAGATACTTTAGATTCACGATCCATGATTTAAGATCCAAAAAACAATCGCCATGGAAATCAATTTACACAATTTGACCATAACAAAAGCGCATGAATCTCTCGTGAGAGGGGATTACACTGCCGTTCAGCTTTCTCAAGCTTACTTGGACGAGATAAAAAAGAAAAACGGCGACGTGCACGCATATCTCGAAATCTACGACGATGTCCTCGTTCAAGCCGAATTTGCAGATAATGCCATCACTGCTTTGAAGAAAGAAAAAAAAGAGATCCCGCTCCTTATGGGCATCCCTCTTGCGATAAAGGACAATATTTTAGTGAAAGGAAAAACAGCCAGCTCCGCTTCAAAGATACTGGAGAATTACAAAGCGACATATGACGCGACCGTCATAAAAAAACTGCAACAAGAGCATGGAGCGGTCCTTCTCGGTCGCACCAATATGGACGAATTCGCCATGGGAGGCTCGACGGAGAAATCTGCATTCGGCGTGACAAAAAATCCTCACGACCCGTCTCGCGTGCCTGGCGGCACTTCCGGTGGATCGGCCGCGGCAGTCGCTTCTCAAATGGCCCTGGCGGCCTTGGGATCGGATACCGGCGGATCGATACGACAGCCGTCGAGCTTTTGCGGAGTAGCCGGATTGAAGCCGACGTATGGCGCAGTCTCTCGTTATGGTCTTATGGCGGCCGTATCTTCCTTTGACCAGATCGGTCCGATAGCAAAGACCGTTGGAGATGCCGAGATCATCTTTGACGCTATCCAAGGCAAAGATGCGAATGACAGTACAACTTTTGATGTAGATACGTACAAGCCGGGCAAGATCGGCAAAAAAAAGCCTGTTATCGGCATTCCGCGCTCGTTCATGGCTATGGGAGGCATAGCCGCCAGCGTTAAAAATGTCTTTGAAGCTGTGGAAAAGAAGCTCAAAAGCCTTGGGTATGAGATCAAGGACATCGAATTGCCGGCGAATGCCTACGCATTGCCTGTCTATTACATCATCAATTTTGCCGAGATCTCCTCGAACATGGCGCGGTTCGATGGCGTCAAATACGGCTTGCATGCCGACGGCGAGAGTTCCATCGACGATTATTTCGCCAGCCGCGCCGCAGGCTTTGGCCCGGAAGTGCGCCGCCGCATCCTGCTCGGGACATATGTCTTGTCATCGGGCTATTACGACGCATATTACTATCGGGCGAACGCGGTCCGCCGGCTCATCACCGATGACTTCATGAAGGCTTTTCAATCAGTTGACATCGTGCTCACACCGACGGCACCGTCGCCGGCTTTTAAAATAGGCGAAAAGACAGCTGATCCGGTAGCTATGTATCTCGAAGACATATTCACCGTGACGGCCAATCTGACGGGCTTGCCGGCATTGTCAGTGCCTGCCGGCTTTGCTGAGATCGACGGAAAGAAGCTCCCGATAGGCATGCAATTGACCGGCAGACATGGCGACGAATCGACGCTCTTCTCTGCAGGTAAGGATATAGAAGTTGGGATATAATGAAGGTTAAGGGAACCAGGCTTACGATTCAGCAACCACCGAGGATTTTTTGTTTTTGGACCGCAGAATTTTGATCATATATTTTGTACCGATGAAAAAGGAAGAAAAAAAAGGAATAGAGCTCGGAGTTATCCTCATCGCGCTTGTGGTTGTCATAGCTCTTGCCCCGACCGTTTTCTCGCTCCTCTCAAAGAGTTTCGGTCCTTATTTCCAGCACTATTTTAGCGCCTATTATCCGCTAGCGATCTTTGTCGCCGAGCGCGCTTTTGGTTGGTTGCTCGGCATCTCGATCATAGTCTCGAGTCTGCTCGTCGTCGGCATCGTCACTGCGGTTGAAGGCACAAAGCATATACGTAAAAAAGAGAAAGAGCTCTATGACCTCAAAGTCGAGCTTGCGGTGGATGATGCGGTGAAAGGCGATCCAGCTCTCTCAAAAAAATGGCAGAACGTCATGAATCACGCGGATTCGCCGAACGCGAGCGACTGGCGGCAGGCTATCATCGAGGCAGATATCATACTCGGCGAGATCTTGACCAAGATGAGCTACCAAGGCGAAGGTATCGGCGAACAGTTGAAGCAAGCGAACAAAGCCGATTTCAATACCCTCGATCAAGCCTGGGAAGCGCACAAGGTAAGGAACCAGATAGCCCATGAAGGATCTGATTTTCATCTCGACCAGCACGAAGCGAAGCGGGTCATCAACCTCTACCGGCAGGTATTCGAGGAATTCTTCTATATTTGATGTGATCCACCTTTCGTCATTGCATTATATAAAACACATGGTATAATCAGAATCTACAGCGGGGTAGGGTAACGGTATCCCGTCAGGCTCATAACCTGAAGATTGCCGGTTCGATTCCGGCCTCCGCAACAAGCAAGGCAGACGCGAGTGCCTCATAATTTGAGTGGTTTTTCCACTTACCTGGAGAATCCAATGAGTTATAATGAGCACAA